>JALCDX010000015.1 GCA_022641965.1 Lactobacillus sp. | reverse complement strand
ACACACTTTGCAAAATAAAACCGCTAGATCCTTGATCTAGCGGCATTTCTTATTGGGATATCCGGGCTCGAACCGAAACATCCAGGAACCAGAATCCTGTGCCTTACCAATTTGGCTATATCCCAGTCAGATCACCCGTACGAGAATTGAACTCGTAACTCCACCTTGAGAGGGTGGCGTCTTAACCATTTGACCAACGGGCAAGTCAACAATCAATAATATAAAAAATTGCCAAGTTTTTGTCAAGACCTGTGCGCTTAAATCTTCTGAAAACATGGTATCCTTAGTGCAAGAGGTTCAATTATGCGAAATTTTTTTAATACGCAGCAGCTAATCGAAGATATGGTCAACGAAAAAATTGTGGCTGGGATTAATTATGCCTTAATTTCTAGTCAACAGACCAACCAAGTTACCTTGGGTGCTGCTAGTTTTATGCCTAACAACCTGCAGCTCTCGCCAAACGCTGTTTATGATTTGGCAAGCCTAACCAAAGTTTTGGGGACCTTAAATGTCTTTTTGCAGCTTTATCAAACTGGAAAATTGAATTTTTCAGAACCCCTGCAAGATTTCGTGCCAGAATTTGCTGATCGGCGTGTGCGGCTTTATCATTTGCTAACCCATACTAGCGGGATTCGCGGCTGGATCCCTCACCGCAGCCGATTGACAGGCCCCGAATTAATGCAGGCCCTAGTGCACTTGCCGGTTACCGATGAATTTGAACAACGCATGCGCTACGCTGACACTAATTTTATTTTGTTGGGGTTAGTGCTAGAACGTATTTTTCATCGTCCCGTCCAAAGCATAATTCAGGAGCGAATACTTGCGCCAATGCAGCTGCAAGCGACCGGTTTTTTCCCAGATCCACAAGCTTGTCTGCCAACTGCCTTAGTTGGGAGAGAAATTTTGCAAGGGCGGCCGCATGATCCCAAATCCCGGCAATTAGGCAATCATTGTGGATCAGCCGGCTTGTTCTCAAACTTGCATGATTTGCTTATTTTTGCGGGCTCTTACCTGGGACTGAATCAGCGCCTGCCAGTAGAGCAAACAGTCTTACAAGATTTATTCGACGTAAAGACCAATCGCCAAGTAAAACCTCGGTCTTGGGGCTGGAACTTATTATTTGATCCACAATACCACTACCCGATTATTTACCACACTGGCTTTACTGGCACCCTATTTATCTGCGATCGAGTTCGCAAAACCGGCCTAATTTTGCTCACTAATCGCGTGAATCCTAGCGGCCATAACCAGGTCTTTATCGCGATCCGCAAACAAATCATCAAGGCTTTTATAAATGAAAATAGTGATTATTAACAAATGTTAATTTGTTAGCCTCAAATCGCATTAAAATGCTATTATATTTTGGTAAGCTGATTGAGAAAGTTTAACTTGTTTGAGTATTGCTATGGGTAGTTATTTAGTTAATTGGGGAATAGTTGGTTGCAATTTAGCAGCTACTAATATTGCTTTTAATTTGCATCGTTTGCAAAGACATATTGGAGCAGTCGCTGATCAAAATTACTTGTCTGCGATTCGCTTTGCCAAAGAACAAATGGTCATGCAAGCTTTGCCGGTAAGAGATTTGCTTAATGATCAGCAAATTGATGCTATTTTTTTAGCCGATGCGATTGGCAACCAGCAAGAAATTGTTAAAACTGCACTGCTAGAGCATAAAAGCGTGCTTTATGATCAATTAGGCCAGATTTCATTGACTGATTTAAGGGCCCTGCAGCGATTGGCCAGCAACGAACATGTTCTGCTGTTTCCTAATTTGCCAACCGCCGCCATGCCCTTGCTAGCAAAGTTGAAGCAAAAAGAGCTTAATATCAGCTCCATTCAGACCTATTTCGCCGCCGATGCCAATTTGACAGTTTTTATTCCGACAGTCGCGGCTTTATTAGTGGGCCTGGGACTTCCGATCGTACGCTTAAAATTAACCAATGCCAATTCATCTCAAATTTCTTTTACCCTCGAAAATACCCAAATTGAGATGTTGCACACTAATGATACTGAGTTGCTAGAAAATGCGGTGATTACTACCAGCAGCAGGCAGCTGCTCCTAACTTCAGTTTTTGCTCCTGCCAAATTGCAGCAATACCCGCTAACTGACCAACCGGCTAAAGAAGTTGGTGATGGCAGCAAAGCCACGCAGTATCTGCTGCAAGCATTTGAAAACCATCTTAGCGAGGAAATTTTTCCGCCAAATTGGGCACATTTGAGCAGTAAAGTGCTCAATTTAAAAAAGCAGCTGCTTTGATATTTTTAAAAGCAAAGCCCCAAGCTTCACGATGAAGCTTGGGGCTTTTCATACTTTAATGTTGTAATTTCTTCTCTGACATGAACAATAGCCAATAGCTAAACAAAATAATAATTGCCAAACTTACGCAGAAAATGAAAGCCCAATATGAGCCTTGCGCCGTCAAAAAGCTATAGGAAGCATTATGGAGCAACTGACTGCTGGCAATGATTGATGCTAGAATCGTTTCCCCGACTGAACCAGCCAATTGCTGACCAGTTTTCATGATCGCAGTCGCATCGCTTTGCAATTCTTTAGGCTGCCATTTCAAGGTTTCAGTCAATGTATTGGTAAAACTCATTCTATGCCCTAACATCAAGACTCCGTAAAAACAAACGATCAGCTAAGCAGTTAAATGCAAACCAAACCACATAAACAAGCTGCAGCCAATCAGAACAGTGGTGCCACCAATGCCTAAAGCAATTCGTCCGCCAACTTGATCATAAAAACGTCCAAACAGCGGATTTAACAAACCAGCAAGAATGCTGCCTGGCAAAAGGACTAAGCCTCCAATCAAGGAAGAACTATGGTTAACGATTTGCACATAATTTGGCAGCACAAAACTAACGCCAATATTGATAAACTGCAGCAAGAAATAAGGTAAGATGCCGAACAAAAACAGTGGATGCTTGAAAACACGCAAATCGAGCAGTTTTTTCGAGCTGTGATCGCTGCTTTGCTTAAATAAATAAAATAAAATTGCTGCAATTGCTAAGCCCGTCCAAAGCTGCCATTGCCGCCAGCCGCGACCAACTTGGTTCAAACTTAAGGTGGTCAGTACTAGTGCTGAAGATAATAAAATGAAACTAAGCCAATCAAATCCTTGTTTAACTTGCTCATGATATTTGTCAAGCACAAACATTCCTGCAGCAAACACGAGCACTGCAAAAATAATCACAAAAATGAAAATCCACAGCCAGTTAAGATAATAGTTGACGGCACCGCCAAAAGCTGGCCCCAAAGTCGGGGCCATTGCAACGACTAACCCAGCTAGGCCCATGAAAAAGCCCCATCTGGCCCGTGGCATGACTTCAACAATCAAATTAAACATTAGCGGCGTGCTTATCCCCGCTCCAAAAGCTGACAAAAGCCGGCCGAGGAGCAGCACCCAGAAGTTAGGGGCAAAAGCTGCCACGAGGCTGCCGACAATGAAAGTTATGCTGGCCGCTGCAAACAGTTGTTTCGCAGTAAAGCGCTGATTCAAATAAGATGAACCCAGCATAATGATGGCAATCATCAGCAAATAGCCAGTAGCGATCCACTGCACGGTATTTAAGCTGACATTAAATTGCTTCATCATTGTAGGGAAAGTGACGTTAAGACTAGTTTCTGTCAGAATGCCTGTAAAGGACATCAAGGCAACTGAAAAAACAGCCCACACTTTCTTACTGTTAGTTTTTTTTCTCCATAAAATTTCCTCCTAAAAAAAGCAGAGTTGGAAAATTCCAGCTCTGTCAATTCAGTTTGACCTGCTTATTTACTTAATGCTGCAACCGCCGCTGCAAATCTTCATGCAAGTTTTCATAACCTGGTTTGCCCAGTAAACCAAACATATTGCGTTTATATGCTTCAACTCCTGGTTGATTAAATGGATTGATTCCATTGAGATAACCAGAAATGCCCACTGCTAGTTCAAAGAAATAGATCAAATATCCCAGCGTTTTAGCAGTGGTATCTGGCAATTCCAGCGTCATGACTGGCACGCCGCCATCAGTATGAGCCAAGACCACCCCTTGAAAAGCTTGTCGGTTGACATAATTCATCGTTTTGCCGGCTAAGAAATTCAATTGGTCAAGATTCTCTGCATCCTCAGGAATCAATTGATCTTCACTTGGCTGCTTGACCCAGAGCATTGTTTCCATTAAATTGCGGCGCCCTTGCTGAATATATTGGCCCAGCGAATGCAAATCGGTCGTTAAATTGGCACTGGCTGGAAAAATTCCCTTTTCATCCTTGCCTTCAGATTCGCCCATTAGCTGTTTCCACCATTCGCCCAACATCCGCAGCTTAGGCTCAAAATTATCGAGCAATTCTGTCGTATAGCCTTTACGGTACAAAATGTTGCGCATCACAGCATATTCATACGGACTATCGCTTAAAGACAGCTCAGCATAATCCTGGCGAGCTTCAGCTGCTCCATGCATCAAAGCCTTGATATCACCACCAGCAACGGCAATCGGTAAAAGGCCTACCGCGCTAAGCACGCTAAATCGTCCGCCTAAATCATCAGGAATAACAAAAGTCTCATAGCCTGCGGCTTTAGCTTCAGTCTTTAACGCACCCTTAGCACGATCAGTCGTCGCATAAATGCGTTTAGCAGCAGCTTGTTCGCCATATTTTTTAACAAGCAGCCGTTTCAAAATTCGAAAGGCAATTGAGGTTTCAGTGGTAGTTCCTGATTTGGAAATGACATTTAAACTGAAATCGCGCTCGCCAAGCCATTCAATGAGATCATGCAAATATGAACCTGATAATGAGTTGCCACAAAAAACTACTTTCGGCAGTTTTGACGGTAAGGGAAAACTGCTCTGCAAGAACTCAATTGCTGCCTGTGCTCCTAAATAAGAGCCACCGATTCCAATGCAAATCAAAACGTCAGAATCAGCTTGAATCTTGGCAGCCGCGGTTTGAATGCGTTTGAATTCTGCTTGATCATAATCAACCGGCAAATCAAGCCAGCCGCGAAAATCATGACCAGCGCCAGTGCCTTGCCGCAATTCTTCATTAGCAGCCTGGGTAAGCGCCCGCATTTGTTCAAGTTCTTGTGAATGAACGAATTTTTTTAAGTAATTCGTTTTAAAATGAATTAAAGTCATATGTTGCCCCTAAATTAACTTTTTCACAACAGTTTCATCTTACCAAGAAACTTCTGCAAAAACTAGTGGGTACGTTGTCCTGTCCGCCAGCAAAACAGCAAATAGCCCAGGCAGCAGCCACAAAAATTAAAGAAAACATCATCAATATCGCTGACCCCAGTCATCAGCAAAAATTGCAGGCTTTCAATAATTATCGAAAGCCCAAGACCTGACAGTAAAATCAAACTGCCAGGCTTGCGCTTGACGAACAGCTGCGGGAAAAGCCAGCCAAATGGGAAAAACCAAGCGACATTGCCAAAAGAGTTGTAGAAAAAATCGACCAGACTGGCTCCGTGAATTAATTTCACGGTTTCATGCATAAAGTACAAGTTGATTTGACTAAAGGGACGTCCCCAGTGAAATTCCAGCTGCCAAGGGAAATAACTGTCCCGAAAAACGGTCAGCATGAGCAGCAGCAACAAATAAAAAACGAAGAGCCACAATTTAGCTTCACGTTTGGGACTTTGCCGCTTTTTTGCCAATAAAAGCCAAATTAGCCGGGCAACAGCAAAAATTAGAAAGTAAAGACAAGTTTTGTCTAGACCAAACAAAGATAATTTGATGAGTGCAAAGTGATTAATGCGGTAGCCATAATTTTTCAGCAAATAATTATATAGAGGTTGAAAAAAGATCATGGACTTATTCTACACCCACTTGGACTAACTGTTGTCGTTTCAAGGAAAACTAAGTAAAATAATAAGACAAAGGAGCATCATCGTGAAAAAAAGCAACTTTTGGCAAACTAGATTTGGCTTCTTTGCCATCCTAGTTCTGACCTTTGCAGCAAAAGATTTATTTGCTGCTTATTGTGATTTCAATTTAGGACTGAGCGACCCTTACCAGCATTTTATTATTTGGCTAAGTCCTTTTGGCTTAGCAGCGGCGATTATCAGTTTAGGACTCTACGTACCCCGTCCCCTGCTCTCCTATATTTCAATGCTGGTGCTCGATTTGGCCAACACAGTTTTGCTGTTTGCCAATATTGTTTATTACCGGCAGTTCAACGATTTTTTAACTATTAAAACTATCCAGAATACCAGCAAAGTCTCCCAAGGTTTAGGCAAAAGCACCGTTGCCTTGCTTAAGCCGCAAGATATTTTGATTTGGATCGATTTGATTATTATTGTGGCCTTGCTGCTGCTTGGAAAAATTAAAATCGATCAGCGTTCTTATGGAATTAGCAGTGCCTTTGCTGCTTCCAGTGCCGCTTGTTTCATGCTGGTGCTCAACATGTTTTTGGCTGAGACCTCACGTCCGCGGTTACTAGTGAACACTTTTGACCGCTCGTATGTTGTTAAATATTTAGGGCTGGACACTTTTACTGCTTACGATATGTTCAAAAGCGCCCGCAGCAATTCTGTCAAAAAGAATGCCAATGCCGATGAGCTTAATCAAATTTTGAGCTTCACCCAGCAAAACTATGCCAAGCCTAGCTCAACTTATTTTGGAAAAGCTCGCGGCAAAAACGTAATTGTGATTCACTTAGAGAGTTTTCAGCAGTTCTTAATCAACTTAAAGATTAACGGTCAAGAAGTTACGCCCTTCTTGAATTCTCTGTATAAGAGCAAACACACATTAGCCTTTGACAACTTCTATCACCAGGTCGGTTTAGGCAGGACCAGTGATGCCGAAAATATGCTGGAAACCGGTACTTTTGGCTTATCCGATGGCTCTGTATTCACCTCGCTTGGATCTGAAAATACTTTCCAAGCTGCTCCTCAGATTTTGCGGCAGCGCGGCTATACTTCAGCAGTCTTCCACGGCAATACTGGCACCTTCTGGAATCGCAACGAAGTGTATAAAAATTTCGGTTACAATTATTTCTTCGACGCAAATTATTTTTCAAACGAAAAAAACGATAAAATCGGCTATGGCTTGAAAGACAAGCTGCTCTTCTCGGAAAGCATCAAGTACCTTGAGCAAATGCAGCAGCCTTTCTATGTCAAATATCTGACTGTCACCAATCACATCCCCTTTGATATGGATGATGACGATAAGGACCCAAATTTTAAGACCACTAGCACCAGCGATCAGACAGTTAATAATTATTTTTTAACGGCCCATTATTTAGACCAAGCAGTTCAAGAATTTTTCACCTACTTACACAAGTCTGGTCTTTATAAAAACTCTCTAATTATCATTTATGGCGATCATTATGGTTTAAGCGACTCAGACAATGATGCCCTGGCTTCCGTTATCGGCAAATCGGCAGATGATTGGACCAGCTACGATAGCATTAAAATGCAGAAAGTGCCATACATGATACACATGTCTGGCTTAAAGGGCGGCATTAATCATGAAGTAGGCGGCGAAATTGATGCTTTGCCAACGCTGCTTCATTTATTGGGCATTAAAAGCCAGCAGTATGTTAACTTTGGAACTGACTTGCTGTCACCGTCTCACCGCAAGGCGGTGGTCTTCCGCAACGGCACGATCGTCACTCAAAAATACGTCATTACTGGCAGCCGCAGCAAACGGCCTAGTTTATATGACGCCAGCAGCGGCCAACCAATTGCTTGGAAAACTTTAACTGCTGGTCAAAAGAAACGCTTAAAGAAATTGATTAAATTTGAACTAAACAGTCTGCATTTTTCCGATTTGCTTAATAACCGCAACTTATTGCGGTTCTACACGCCAGCAGGTTTTATCCCCGATCAGCCAACTCAATTTGATTACAAAACAAATTACCAGCAAATGGAGAAGATTCGCAAACAAGCTGGCAGCCAGTCTACTTCGCTTTACTCTCAAAATGGTGGGAGCACGACTAGCGATTATCAAACTGATGCGAGCGAGCTGAAAAATCGGCGTGATGAGATTGATAGCGTTGATTTAGCAAAATTGCAAAAGCTGAGCCCATCAACCAGCAAAAGCAAAACTAGTTCTAAATAAAAACGTTCAAAAAGGACGGTAGCTAAATGAAGTGCCTCATAATTGTTAGACATAAATCTAACAGTTATGAGGTATTTTTTATGACTAAATATTCTTCTGAACTAAAAATAGAGATTGTATCGAAGTATTTGAAAAATGAATATTCCCTAGGA
>JALCDX010000014.1 GCA_022641965.1 Lactobacillus sp. | reverse complement strand
CGAACCAGAACTTTGGCCAGCAAGATATAGCCTAACAGCAGCTAATTTCTGCTCATAAGAAAATTTAGACAAAACAAAAACCTCCAAACTTGAACCTGTTTGGTCCAACTTTGGGGGTTAACTTCAACGGCCTCTATCCCTAGAAGTCGTGTTTCTTAATCTATTCAACTAGTCAGCTTTACTTAACAGCCTTAGCAATCGCTGCTCTAACTTCTTTGCCTTCAGTTTCAACCAAGTCCACCTTAGCTGCAATTGTCTTCTCATCCATCTTGATTTCACGTCCTAAACCAGGCACGTCCAGTTTCGGATCAAAGAAGGCTTTAAATTCTTCCAGCCGCTTTCTTGTATGGAAGGCATTAGCTGTTACCGTGATGTAAGTGACAAATTCCATATCGCCGCCAACGGTCTTGTCCAGCCAGCCCCATTCATGCTGCAGCCAGTTCCAAGCCAGATCTTGTCCATGCTTGTTGCGCAAAACATAAGCGTACCAAGCCCGCAAGTCCTGCGGCTTAATCACTTTGGCATTTTCATACTCATCAACAATTGCTTGCAGAATGTCAGGATCAGCCGCTGCCGTTGCACTAGCGCAAATGTCGTCTTTCAAGTTGGCATCAGCTGTTTCAACATACAATTTGAGCCATTTATTCAGCAATTCTTTGCTGCCAAAATGCTCCATTTCATTCCGCAAAACGATGTAGCGCACATCAGCTGACAAGCCCATTAAATCATCAGCATGAGCCTGGTATAACGCATGCAGCGCGCTGACAGTTTGACTGCTGCCAGCATATTCAGCGGCATTTGCTACAATTGGCCGCGTCAATTGATCGTCGTTATCTTCGCCAGCTTTTGGTTCAAAGCCCAAGCGCTTGATTTGCCCAGCTGACAATTTATCAAACAGCTGCTTAATGTCGGTGTCGTCATCACCAGCAAACATCTTTAACTTGTTAGCAATGCTGTAAACAGCGTTATTAACGATGTTCGACTTGCTGTCTGCAAAATGCTCAAGCAGCGGCAGCAGTTCTGCATAAGAAGCTTGCTTGCCATCAGCTAACAACCGCAAATCTTGCAGCAATTGCAATTGACCAATTGCATCTAAATCAGCATGTTCCAAAATATCGTTCAGCAAAGTTTGATCATATTTGATGATAAAGTGTGAAGTATTGCCAACGTTTAGGCGTAACGGCTTACCAGCTGCCTTACGCAATGCTTGGTAATCACCTAAATCCAAACTAGCTTCCTTCATAATCTTTGGTGCCTGGAAGTTAGCTTGCAGAGGAATTTGCCATAAGCGATTCTTATCTTCGCCGCCGCCAATGAAGAACTGCTTTTGGGTCAGTTTCAAGTGGCCATTTTCAACATAAGCATGCACAACTGGGTAGCCCGGCTGGTCCAGCCAAGTATGCATAATCTCGCCAATATTCAAATCCGTAGCGGTGCTCAGCGCATCCCATAGGTCATTGCCTTTAGCGTTACGGTACTTGTGCTGGTCAAAGTAGTATTTCAAGCCCTTGCGCAAAGCATCATAGCCCAGCAAGGCCCGCACCATGACTAACAACCGTGAACCCTTAGCATACACAATCGCGCTGTCGAACAAGGAGTCGATTTCAGCCGGATTATTTACTTCAACGTGGACTGATTGCACCCCATCCGTTGCGTCACGCTGCAGAGCTGACGGAGCTTCCATGGTTTGGAACAGCTGCCAAATCTTCCAGTTCGGCTCCAAAGCGTCAACTGACAGGTACTCCATCATGTTGGCAAAACTTTCGTTGAGCCATAAGTCGTCCCACCAATTCATTGTGACTAAATCGCCAAACCATTGGTGTGCTAATTCATGCGTGATGACCGTCGCTACGATTTGTTTAGTCCGCAGCGAAGCATGGTCAGGGTCAAGCAGCAAGTAAGCTTCCCGGTAAGTAACCAGGCCCCAGTTTTCCATCGCGCCAGCCGAAAAGTCTGGCAAGGCTAATTGCCATGAGTGCGGCAGCGGGTATTTGGTTTGGTAGAAGTCTTCATAAAATTCAATTGCCCGCTTGGCAATATCTAAAGCGAAGTCCAATTCTTTAGCTTGGTGGGCTTTAGTAGCAAAGAGGCCAACTTTGACCCCGCTCTTGGTTTTAGTCAGCTTCTTTTGCAAGTCGCCAAAAGCAAAGGCGATCAAGTAGCTGGACATGCGCACTGTTTCTTTAAAGTAGTGCACGCCATTTTCAACATGGTCTTCTGGCATATTGGCCAAGATCGTTTCGCCAGGCTGCTCATCAAACTTAATCGCCAAGCTAAACGTAGCTTTGGCTTCTGGTTCATCGATGCACGGGAAAGCTTGCCGGGCAGCGGTAGTTTCAAACTGCGTCCCGATAATTTCTTTTTGCTCGCCGTTAACATGATAGTAAGACGGGTAAATGCCCATCATGGTATCAGTTAATGGGGCTGCAAAGGCAATCTCCAAGGTCGTTTGGCCAGTCTTGCCCAAGTCAATGGCAATTTGGTCAGCTTCGTCATTGACGTTAAAGCTGACCTCTTTGCCATCAGCTTTAACAGCTTTGATTTCCATGTATTTTTCATGCACGGAAACTTGCTTCGTCATTGCAGTTCCCTTAATCGTGGACGTCCCGGCAATTGTTTTGGCAGCCCGATTGATATCTAGGTAAATATCGTAGTGTTCAGGCTGAAAAGTTTCGTAAAAACGTGTTACTCCTGCCATAATTTACTCCTTTTCTAATCTCAACATTTATAATTATACAGTATCCGGGTAAAATTAAAGGAAGATTAAGCTGTAAAAAGGAGCTAAACCATGAAATACAATCAATTTGCGTTTGTTAAAACGCCTTACGACCAGCAAGTCCGTGAACTGTTGGCCTGCCGTTTCTTGCCAGCTGACTATGAGCAATTGAGCTTAAGCCAGCTTTGGCAAGCTTTAGTGGAAGCCATGCTGCCGGAAGCACTAACGCAGCAGGCAAAAACGGCTAAACTGGCAGAATTTGCCGTTGATGAGCAAACAACCCTGGCAGATTTTTTAAAAACTGCGCCAACAGTTATCTCAGCTCAAAACTTCTACAACGTGGCTCTGCAGCTATTGGGCTACCATGTGCATTATGACTACGAACTTGCCTGCCCGCTGGAGCTAATGAAGCAAAACGCCCTCCCGTTTTCAGACCAGACAATCACTGATGCTCAGGCTTTAATCAGTCAGACTTACCGTTTGCTGAATACCCGGTCCAAAAATGGGCAGCTACTAATTGATGTCTTAGCGGGCAAAGGCTATTTTACTCAATTTTGGGGCCAAGGAAAATTCATGTTTTTCAATGGCAAATCTGTGCCTGTCTTCGACACTAGCAAGGTAATCCGGGAAGTTGTTTATGTTGAAAGCGACCTAGATACTGATGAAGATGGGCAAAGCGACCTGCTGCAAGTCAGCATCTTTCGGCCAGCTGAATCTAACGGTCAAGTGAAAGTGCCGGCTCTGTACACGGCTTCGCCATATTTTGGCGGCATTATTGCTAATGAAAAAACCAATCATAACGTTGACGAGAACTTAACTGACGCCACGGTCTGGACTAATCCGCAGTATGAAGCCAAACCAACCGTGCCAGCTCGCCAGCCTGGGCCAACTAGCAGTCAAGCTACCGAAACTGCAGTTCACAAGTCTTCCTATGCCCTCAATGAATATCTGCTGGCGCGCGGTTTCGCCTGTGTCTTTGCTGGGGCAATCGGGACCCGCGGCAGCGATGGTTTGCGCGTAACCGGCGCTCCTGAAGAAACCGAATCTGCCAAAGAGATTATTGAATGGCTGCACGGCGATCGAATCGCTTATACTGACCGCAGCCGCCAAACAGAAATCAAGGCTGATTGGTGCAACCACCAAATTGGCATGACCGGGCGTTCATATTTAGGAACTTTGCAAATCGCCATCGCCACTACGGGTGTCAAGGGCTTAAAAACCGTTGTGTCTGAAGCAGCGATTTCGTCTTGGTATGACTATTACCGCGAACACGGCTTGGTCATTGCACCTGAAGCTTGCCAAGGCGAAGACCTGGATAAGCTGGCTGAAACCTGTCAGTCCAACTTGTGGGATGCCGGAGCCGCTCTTAAAATTAGGCCAAAATATGAAGCTGAGCAAAGCGAGCTTTTGACTAAAGAAGATCGGGCCACCGGTCAATATTCAGACTTCTGGGAGGCCCGCAATTATCGTCATCACACTGATGGCATCAAATGCTCTTGGATTTCAGTGCACGGTTTAAATGACTGGAACGTTAAGCCGAAAAACGTTTACAAACTCTGGCAAAAGATTAAGCATCTGCCAATTGAACACCATTTGTTCCTGCATCAAGGGCCGCACTACAATATCAACAATTTAATTTCAATCGACTTTACTGACTTGATGAATCTTTGGTTCTGCCACGAACTTTTAGGCCTTGATAATCATGCCTATCAGCAGTGGTCAACGGTCTTGATTCAAGACAATCTGCACCCTGATACTTGGCATGAAGAAGACGACTGGAGCAATGATTTAGGCCAAAATCACCAGTTGTATTTCCACACGAACAACGAGCTAACCTATACGCCAGAGCATAAGCAGCCGCTGGCAAGCTTTACTGATCAAGGCGGCCAAGTCTTCAAGCAAGCACATCTTTCAGAAGCTGCTTGGCAGCAGCAATTCTTAGCTGGCAAGCATGAGTGGCTAGGCCAGCAGCTGCGTTTTGTCACCCCTGTCTTAACAAAAGCCGAGCACTTGGTTGGCCGCCCGGTTGTGCACCTGCGTTTAGCGGCCAGCCGCCCTGTCGGACAAGTATCCGTTGCTCTGGTTGAGCTTGGCCGGCGCCATCGTTTAACTAAGACGCCTAAGTTCTTCCGTGATCAATTGCAGGAATTCGGCTTCCGCTTCGGCAGTCAAGCCTTGCAAGAATTCGTGCCGGACAAGGAAACTCCGGTTAAACTTATTACCAAAGCTCATATGAACGTGCAAAACTACGCCGACATGAAAAAGCCAAGTGCAATCAAACCTGGCGAATTCTATGATTTGGAATTTGCCCTGCAGCCAACTTACTATGAGGTTCCAGCTGGCATGCAGCTAGGAGTAGTTATCTACTCAACTGATCAAGGCATGACCAAACGGCCTTTGAAATCAGAAACTTACCAGCTTGATTTAAACAATTCCTGGCTGACTTGGTCAGAAGAATAAGCTATTAGCGTATTAAAAAAGATCTGCTAATTGTTAGCAGATCTTTTAGTTTGCAAAAAATTTATTCAGCTTGCGGCCTGTGCTTAACATTGTAATAAATGAGCGCTGTCACGCCAAAAGCAACTGGCCCGATTGCTGTCCAAAAGGCAGTACCGTAATCGCCAGTAAACAGCGGCTCGATACAAGTAAAGACAATACCAATCGCTGTGACTAGCCAAACAACAATGGTGAGCGCCCAGACCTTTTTTGCCCAGTAATAAAGACAAATGGCCGGTCTAAATCTTTTTTCATCTTAAAGAATGGGAAGGCCCCAATTAAAAACAGATATGGCACGGACGAAGAAACATTCATCATGTCCATCAAAATTGTGTAGAATTGGCTCGCTGCGCTGCCGCCAAATGAAATGAACAGGATGACAACGCTGACGATAATAGCTTGCGCCCACATGGGTCTCTCTGGCATCCCATGCTTGTTTAATTTGGTCAGGCTAGCTGGCATGAGTGAAGCGTCGCTGCCTTCGATAAAGGATTTAACTGGTGAGTAAACCATTAAGAACGCAGCCGAAATGCCGGCTAAGACATCCGCAATCCCAGCGCAACGTGAAAAAATCGTCCCCAGCATGATGCAGCTGCTATGAGACAGACCTAAATCGCGGCCGGTCACAATGCCTAAGTTGTTGATCAGCACGTACTCGACATTGGCCAGGTTAACATTTTTAGAACCAAGTTTGGCGTTCCAGTTGACCGCTACGCCGCACATAAAGATATTGAAAACGTATAACGCGGTCATCACGATCATCGCCATGATTAAAGCTCGCGGATAAGTTTTTTCTGGCTTGTCGACGGAGTCAATAACGCCTGAAGAAGTCTCTAACCCGCCATAGGCAAACAAAGCATAAACGATAAACGATAGGACTGCAATTGGCGTTTGGAAAGCGGGGTTTGGCGATTGCGTCAAAGTTTGAGCAGTAACCGGTTCTGCTAAATGTCCGCCTTGCATAATGAAAACGAATAAGGAAACTACCGTGAAACCAACGGCAATTGCTAAAGTGAAGATCCCGCCAATGTTGCTGACAAAAGCAATTTTATCAACACCGCGGGCGGCACAGAAAGTGACCACGACCAAAAATACCACTTCTAAAACTCCCAACAAATGCGTTGCTGATAAGCCTAAGAAATGCCAGCTTTGCGTCGTGTCTTTGCCAAAGACAGCGGTGGAAACTGAAACCAAGAAAAATTGCGTTGATGAAACCAGCCAGACAACCCAGGCAGCCAGCCAAATGAAAGTCCCAACGAAAGCGGTTTTTTCATTAGTTGATGCTTCCAGCCAAGAAAAAATCCCGCCCTTGACGCCTTTAAAAGCGGCCCCGTATTCGGCAAAAATCAAGGCTGAAGGCAAGAAAAAGGCAATGGCAGTAATCACATACCAAATAATGCTAGCATAGCCCATTTGGTAGTAAGCAGTCAGGGAGTTGCTGAAGCCAAAAATGGCTGAAAAAATCATCAGCACTAAACTGCCCGTTTTTATTTTTGTGGTTTTCGTACTATCCATGAAGAATGCATCTACTTCCTTTGCTTCTGTAAAATAGCGTCAGTTGACGCCTAGCTACAGCAGTTGTCTATTTTAACAAAAATAAGCACTTCAGAGAAGCAATTCTCCAAAGTGCTTATTTATGCGCATCTATGTGGTAAACATGCTTAAAGCATTTACATAGTCAGTATACATCTAATCTAGTTCAATTTCAATTGGCAGCATCGCTTTGACCGTCTGATAAACCGTCGAGACATGCAAGACGTGGTCGATGAATTTTGCTTGCTCAGCGTCTGCTAAATCAGTTTTTAAATGCCAATGAATCGTTAATCCTGTAATTTTCGACAGGCCATGCCCTAAATTACTGGTCATCGCTTCAGTTTCTAGCTGACATTCTTTCAATTCAACCTGCTTGCTTTTCGCTACCATGCGAGCCGAGATCGCAATGCAGGAATTAACTGCTCCTGCAAAATAATCAACTGGGCTGGGCGCACTCTTTTCAGTATCGCAAACAAATTGACCGTCTTTAGCCAAATTCGCAACTTGCCATTCAGGCTGCTGAATCTTTGTTGTTACTTGATAAACGCTCATAATTCTCACTCCATCAAAAAAGCCAGATCATTGATCTGACTTTCATTATACTGGTTTTATCGATTAATAGCCCATGTAGCGATTGCGTTCCCAGTTAGAAACTGATTGGGTGTATTGTGACCATTCCAATTCCTTGGATTCAATAAAGCTCTTAGTCAAGTGATTGCCCAAAGCAGCTCCCATTAGCTTATCAGCTTCAAAGGATTTAATTGCATTGTGCAGAGTTGAAGGCAATGGCTTCAAGCCGAGCTTGTCGCGCTGAGCCTGACTCATTTCAAAAATGTTAGAGGTTACCGGCTTCATTGGCAGTTCTGCATCTTTAATGCCTTGCAGACCTGCCGTCAAGACTGCAGCTACCAGCAAGTATGGGTTAGCCATTGGGTCAGCTGACCGCAATTCCAGCCGAGTCGTTAAGCCTTCAGCGGATGGAATTCTTACTAATGGTGACCGGTTCTTCGTCGCCCAAGAAATGTAAACTGGTGCTTCGAAGCCAGGAATTAAACGCTTGTATGAGTTAACAGTTGGGTTGCCGATGGCAGTAATTGCCCGGGCATGGTTCAAAATTCCGTTTAAGAAGTATAAAGCGGTCTTTGACAAATTGTATTCGCCATTTTCATCATAAAAGACGTTCTTGCCATCCTTGAACAGGGACATATTCGTATGCATCCCGTTGCCAGCTTCGCCTTCAATTGGCTTAGCCATAAAAGTGGCAAACAGGCCATGCCGCTTAGCAACTGAACGAGCGACCATCTTGAAGGTTTGAACCCGGTCAGCCGTGTACAAGGCATTGTCGAAGCGGAAGTCGATTTCATGTTGGCCGTTGCCGACTTCGTGGTGAGCTGCCTCAACCTCAAAGCCTAATTTTTCCAAAGTTTCCACGATATCCCGGCGGCATTCAGCACCAGCATCGTTAGAGTTCAAATCAAAGTAAGAAGCTTGGTCAGGGATTTCAGTTGTCCACTTGCCATCTTCGCTCAGTTTGAACAGGTGGAATTCCATTTCAAAACCAACATCAAAAGTATCAAAGCCAAAGTCTTTCATTTCTTTTAAAACGCGAACCAAGTTGTTGCGTGGGTCGCCTTCAAAAGGATCGCCATTGGTCTTATGAACTGAGCAGATCAACCGTCCAATCTTGCCGCCGGTTTTATCGCCCCAAGGCAAAATGATCCAAGTTGACAGGTCTGGGTAAAGCACCATGTCGCTTTCTTCAATTCTGACAAAGCCATCAATGCTGGAGCCGTCAAAACGAATTTCATTATTCAGCACATTGTCCAGTTGACTAGTGGGAACTTCTACGCTCTTCAGCGTGCCGTTAATATCTGTAAAAGTCAGCCGCAAAAAACGGACATCGTTATCTTCTACATCACGTCTAATATCTTCTTTGGTAATCTTTTGAACCATTTGTGTCACCTATAAGAAATGCTTAATCCTAAAAAACTAATATTGGTATAGGCTATAATCAACAAGATTGATCTTGCTCTATATCACGAAGTTAGCATATCAAACCAGCCGCAAGTTGTCAAACTGGTCTAATCAGTCTACAGCCAGTTTTCAACCGCTTGCGTCAGCGCCTGTTCAAAGCCAGTTTGAAAAGGATCAAACCAAACTACTGGCAGCTGATGACGGAAATAAGTCAGCTGGCGTTTGGCATAACGGCGGCTGGCTTGCTTGAGCTGCTGAATGCAAGTCGGCAAATCCGCCTGACCAGCAAAATACGGGAAGAATTCTTTGTAGCCGATAGCTTGCCCAGCCTGCTTAATCCGGGCCCGATTTTGATATACAAATTCTGCTTCTTTAAGCAGTCCTTGCTCTAGCATCACATCAACGCGGCGATTGATGCGGTCATAGACCTGCGCGCGGTCTGTATTCAACCCTAGCAGCAAAAAATCATAGCGCGGCTGAATTGCAGTCTGCTGCTGTGAAAATGGCTTTCCCGTGCGATCAATGACGGTCAAGGCCCGCAAAACCCGCCGGCTGTTTTGCCAGGGAATCTTAGCCGCCGCCGCTGGATCTTGCTGGGCAAGCGTTTGCCATAAAGCCGTTGGCCCTTGCTCATGCAGCAACTCTTCCCATTTCAGCTCGACGCTATTTTCTGCCTGGCCTTTTTCACCCAATTGCAAGTTGTATAATAATGCTTTTAAATAGAAGCCTGTGCCGCCAACAACTAACGGCAAATGCTGGTCATCTGTTATTTCATTAATCGCCGCTTGCGCTTGCCTAACAAAATCCGTGACATCGAAGCTGTCAAAAATTGATTGACTGCCGACTAAATAGTGCTTAATTCCCTGCATTTCCGCCGCAGTGGGCCGAGCCGTGCCAATTTGCAATTCCTGATAAACTTGCATAGAATCCCCAGAAATGATTTCAGCGGAAAAACGTTTTGCTAATTTAATGCTTAAAGCCGTTTTGCCAATTGCAGTCGGCCCAATCAAACACAATACTTTTTGCATGCTCAATCCTTTATAAACCTGCGCTTTCTTGTTAGAATTTAAGCAATAGGAGGTCACAAACATGGCAAAGAAATTTGGCACTGGCGTATTTACCGGTGTAGTCGTAACCCTGGCTGCTTTCGCTGCAGCTGCTTTAACTTACAAAACCCAAGTAATGGATCCAGAAGCAGACGAAGAAGATCGGCTGGAAGAAAATCGAATCCGCGCTAACCGGAAGAGTCACGCAGCTCACTTAGGCTAGTTGAAGACTGATTAAACAGAAAAAAAGCTTGCTTTAAAATGAAGTGCCATACAAAAGTTAGACATTTTGTAAATTCTTAAATATTAGCTAATACACGATCTCTGTACTTTACAGGGGTCGTGTATTTTAGTTTGTTGGAGCGTCTAATGTTGTTGAACCAGTAAAC
>JALCDX010000013.1 GCA_022641965.1 Lactobacillus sp. | reverse complement strand
CCGTGAGCAGCAATGATGACGTTCTTGCCAGCCAGCAAGTCTGGAGCAATGTGGTCTTCCCAGAAAGGCATTACCCGGTCCAGGCAAACGTGCAGGTTTTCTGCTAATGGAATAATGTTTGGATCCAGGTCTGCGTAGCGACGGTCATGTACTTGACTGAATTCTGAATCTGGATCGATCTTTGGTGGCAATACATCGTATGAACGACGCCAAATGTGAACTTGGTCAGCACCGTACTTGTCAGCAGTGTCCTTCTTGTTCAAGCCTTGCAAAGCACCGTAGTGACGTTCGTTCAGTCTCCAGGTCTTCATTTCTGGAATCCATAATTGGCCACTTTCTTCCAAAGCGTAGTGCAAAGTCTTGATAGCACGCGTCAAGGTTGAAGTGTAAGCTTGGTCGAATTCCAAGCCGTGTTCCTTGATCAGGCGGCCAGCGTTTTTAGCTTCTTCAACGCCTTTTTCGGACAGGTTAACATCAACCCAGCCAGTGAAGCGGTTGGACAGGTTCCATTCGCTTTGGCCATGACGAATTAAAACTAATTTTGACATGATGAATCTCCTTTATTCAAAGTTACCAAAATCTATTTTACACGTTTTCTCCTATTGAAACTAGCGCTTTTAACTGCAAGTTGTTATATGATAAAGACGTAATTGATCTCAAGCAAAAGGACATGAGCTTATGAAAATTAAACGCGGACTTCATTTAGCGCTGACATTGACTTTTTCTAGCCTGCTGCTGGTTATGCTTGCGGGCTGCAGTAAAACCAAGAAAACGCAGCCAGCTAAAAAAGTTGTCAAAACTGAATTTGTCAGCAAGGCTAAAAGCACTTTGCCAGCTGGGCAAAATGGGCAAACGATCAAATTGACCTCGAGCCAGGGTACGCAAATTTTGACAGCAACCAGTTTATTTGGCGGCAAGCCAACCGTTGTGCATGTAGCTAGTCAGTACAAAACCGCTAGCAAAAAGCAGCTGATGGAAATGTGGCTCAGCGGCCAGCAGCTGTACCTGCACGGTCAAACTGACTGGTACAAAACGCAGCCATCCACGATTTTAGCTGCTGAACCAGCTACCTTTACTGCAGCCTTGCAAAGCAATGATTTAATTAAAAATTTGACCAAAGCCGAAATCAAACAAGCCAAATTAAAACAAGACGACAAATTAGCCAGTCTCTCATACGACAGCAAAGCAAATCAGTCTTTAGCTAAAGACGCGGCCCAAGAAATTATCGCCGCTTATCCGGCTGCTTCAAACCAGCAAAAGTACTTTAACCAAGTCTTAGACCAGGCCCAATTCGGCCAGGTCCAGCTGTTTGAAACCATCAATAAAAAATCAGGCCAAATCAAACGCCTCACTGTTAAAACGCAGCTAACTGTTCAAAAACAGCTGACCGTCAAGCTGAGTTTGACTTACCAAGCTGTGCCGCGTCAAGCCATGCTGCAGCTGCCAATCCAACTGAATGATGCCAAACCACTGCCGAAGAAGAGTACCAAATAGGAGCAACAATGGAACTAATTATCGTCCGCCACGGACAAACCGATTTAAACAAGCAAGCCATGATCCAGGGCTCAGAAGTTGACGCCCCCTTAAATGCCACCGGCCAAGCCGTCGCGCAAGCTTCTGCCCAAAAATTTGATGCTCGCGGTTTTGCGGCTGTGTATGTCAGTCCGCTTAAACGAGCTGTTCAAACGGCACAAATCTTTACGAAGGGTCAATATGACTTTCACTATGATGGCCGGCTGAAAGAAATGGACTATGGCAACTGGGACGGGCACAGCGTTGCCGAAATGAAAGCAAAATATCCGCAGTGCTTTGACCCTTGGGGCTTCATTCGCGATAACTACATTAAGCATGCGACTGGCGGTGAAAGCTTTGCCGATCTAGAAGCACGGTGTGCAAGTTTTTTAGATGATTTGCTAAAAAAATACGACCAAGAAAAAATCTTGGTCGTTTGCCACGGTGCTACCAGCCGGATGCTGGTCGCCCATTTATTCACGGGCGGAAATGCCTCTCGTCTGCATCAAATGGATAACTGTGGTTTAACTAAAATTGAATTTGCTGGCTCAACACCAGAATTAATGTATTACAACCGCGTGCTGGCTTAGTCTTCGCGGCGCAGCAGCTCGCGAATATCAGCTGCTTCTTCAGCTTTACCGGCTAGCAATAAGCGGTCGCCTTTTTCGATGATCGTTTGCCCGTGCGGCGTGATCCACTGCTTGCCGCGGCGAATGCGAGAAACCGTAATGTGATCGATGAATTCCCAATCCATGAGCGGCCGTCCATAATAATGCGGATTTCTGACCTGTGCTTCGTACAGGCCATTTTTTGTGTCCAATAATGAGGAGACTACATCTGGCGCCTCGATCATGAATTTCATCATTTGTGAGCGGACTGGGAAGTTGTTGTATAGTTCCAGTCCTAGCTCTTTAATCTCCTTTAGCTGCTGACTGGTTGGCTGACGCAGAGACAAAATCACGCGCTCAACGCCAGCTTGCTTAGCCATTTCAGCCGCCGTAAAGCTCGTCTTGTCATGGTCAGTCGCCGCTACGAAAATATCGCAATCAAACGCTGCTTGATCGTTAGCGGTCAGTTTTTCAATCAGCCGGATGTGGCTAACCTCGCTATTGTAAGTTTCATAGTCTTCTTTATTCAGAGCAACGACTTCAGTTTCATAGTGATCTTTCACCAGCTGCTGAGCAAGCGGGACAGTCAGCATATTGGCCCCATACAGGACAACTTTCTGCTTCAGCTGGTCTTCTTTAGTCAAAACAAACTGACTGTTGAAAATAATCGGCGACACGATGCAGACAATGACTGCTGCCAAGACGAAAGCCCCTGCTTGATTGCTATCAATAGTCCCTAATTTTTGCGCAACTTGAACCGCTGGCAAAACGATGGTAATGGTCGTGACAGTCAGGAAACCGCCCGCTAAGGCATTGCGGCCAATGAAATATTTACGGAAGATCAGCATTACTGGCAATTTAGCTAGCACGAAGAAAATCACTAGGACTGGAACTAGCATCAAAGACTTTGGACTAGCAAACAAGGTCCGCAGGTTGAGTTTGGCTCCGGTCATGACGAAGAAAATCGGAATAAAAAAGCCATAGCCAATCGAAGTTAATTTGTCGCGGGTGCTAGCTGTTGGTTCCAGCAGTTTCATAACCATGCCGGCCAAAAAAGCCCCTAAAATGTTTTCTGCTCCGACTTCTTCGGCCACAGATACTAAAGCAAACAGCAAAAAGAAGGCTAAGCGCACATCCAGCTGCGTAGTCGATTTGGTGATTTTGTTAAACCCGATATAAGGCTGGCGAAAGCGATTCAGTAAAATGACGGCTGCCACTAACAACAAAATTAACAGCCACAGCCGCTGGGGATTGCTGGAATGCAGACCGGAATAAATCGTGAGGCACGTCAGCGGAATCACTTCGCCTAAGACCGCTGTCAGCAGAATCGTTTGCCCAACTGGCTTATCCAAAATCTCTTTTTCAGTCAAAGTGGCAATTACCACGCCTAGAGCGATAGTCATGAAAATAATCCAGGCTAAAGCAAAATCACTAAACAAGCCGGTCAATTTCATTACCATGGCCAAAACCAGGCTCATCAGCATCGTTCCCAGAAAAGCCAAGCTGGCAACTTTCACCGGGTTGACTTGCCCATGCGGCCCGCGCCGGCGCTGATGTTGTTTGCCAAACAGTGAAAAGTCTATTTCCATCCCGGATAAGAACAGCAGCATCATGACCCCTAAGTTGGTCAGAAATGAAATATTAGTGGTGGTATGCAGAATATTAAAGCCGCTTTTGCCCAAAATAATGCCGACAATGATTTCTGCAACTGCCGTTGGCACCTGCGTCACTTGAAAGCGTGCCATAACGATTGGCACTAGCAATGCGGCTACAACCACCAGCAAGAGCGATAAGCGCATAACGAGTCTCCTTTCACATAATCATGCTCATTTTACCAAAAAAATAACCAGCGCCACGCTAGACGCTGATTATTTTAACTTAATTTGCTTAAAATTATTGGCTAATCACAACATAGTTGCCGTCAATCCATTGATTTCCGCCTAAGTTGTACCAAATCTTGCCACTGTCTAACACTGCCCGCTTGAAAATCTTCCAAGAACTGCCATGCTGCAAACGGCGACCTGAGAATTTAGCACTATTACCATAGCCATACCAGAGGTTGACACCATAACCTGGAATATAGTTGATTTTACCAACCGCCCGATAATTGGTTTCACCAGTTGTCAAGTTATCGCCATTATGACTGCTTGATCCTGAATCATCACTCTTATTTTCAGGAATACTGCTAAAGCCGGTTACCATTACGTAGCGGCCGTCAACCCATTGATTGCCACCTAAGTTGTACCACCAATTGCCATTAACTTCGCTCTTAGCAGTAACTTTCCATCTGGACCCGTTGGCTAAGTATTTACCAGTCGTCTTGCCTTGTGGAGCAGTCCAGACAGCAATTGGACTAGTAAATGAAACAGTAGCAATTGGTGAGCCTGAATTTACGCGTTTGCCGCCATTATTAGTTGGCTTAGAGGTATTACTGGTTTGGTTATGTGGATTAATCGTACTTGCAACTGAATCTAAAGCAACTAAAGAAATGTTGCCGTCAACATATAAGCCGCCCCAATTGTCAGTAAACTGCCAAATTGCAACACCATCCATTGATGGGAAGTAGTCAAAGTTCGGCGTATCAATCCGACCAGAAGTTGCGTAAGAAGCAACCCAAAGTGAAATTGGGAAAGAAGCATTAATCGTTGCAGTATTTAAATTGTTCCGCAGCAAGTAGGCACCAGAATAAATTAATGGCAAGTAGCCGGCATTTCTAACTTGCCGCATGAAGGCTAACACTGCAGTAGTGTTAGCATCACGAGAACCGTTGACATAGTTGCCGTCGCCAGTTTCCCAGTCGCAAGCTAAATAAGAACCGCTCGGTAGGCCCATTGATTTAGCTGCTGAAACTGCGTAGTTGGCTTCACTCACTGCTGTCGAAGCGTTAGAGCCAAAAGTTGCAAAGTGATAAGCCATCACCATCATATCATTAGCTTTAGCTGAAGCAATTTGTGCTGAGGCCTTTGGGTTGCGATATGATGTGCCTTCTGAAGTTTTAACGATGACGTAACGAGCCCCATTTCTAGCATAGCTAGACATGTCCGTGCCTTGATAGCTGGATACATCGACCCCGTAGGAACGAGCAGCGACTTGATTAGATTGAGCCAGCACTTGTACATGCTGTTCTTCTGGCTTCACACTGTAAGAAGCAGCTTGTGCACTAGCAGTATTATTGGTGCTGGCAACACTTGTTGTTTGCGCTGATACATCAGTATTGGTATTAACTGCTTGAGTTTGTGCATTAGCATCTGTTTGACTGGTTTGATCAGTTTGCGTAGTTTGAGTTTGTACTGCAGATGATGCTGGCTTAACTTCAGCAGCCTGTGCAGATTGACTATTCCAAACAAGCAAGCCGCCTAAGGCAGCTGTACATACCATTGCAGTTGCTAATTGTTTCTTCATTAAATTCATTCTCCTATTTTGCTAACTTTGATTGCTTTTTTATTGCTGGACTAACAAATATTTGGCTGGTACCCATTGGTTGCCGCCCAGATTATACCAGGCCTCGCCCTGATACCAAGTCATGCCAAAGAATTTCCAGGAACTGCCAGTTGGCAGATACTTTTTAGTGGGCTTGGCGCCAGGCTGGCTCCAAACAACAATACTTTGCCCGGTAAGATAGTTAACCTTGACAATACCGTTAATCTTAGTGACCTGATACGACTGCGACTTTTTCTTAGTCTGAGCAGGTTTGGCAACTGGCGTAGAGCTGACATAAGCACTATCAATCCATTGATTGCCACCCAGGTTGTACCATTTATGACCATTCACATAAGCATAGCCATAAGTCTTCCAAGCTGATGCGTGCGGCAAATATTTGCCCTTAATAACTCCCTTGCCAGGCTGCGCCCAGACGGCGATGCCATAGTTCGGTTTATAGTTGATATAAGCCACGCTGCGCTCTTTAATCAGTTTTACTTGGTTAGAACTGGTTTCCGACTTCGGCTTGGTAGTATTGTCATCAGTAGTTTTAACTGTCCCAGGAGCAGCCGTATATTTGGCCATAATCCACTGATTACTGCCAACTTTGTACCACTTTTGACCATTAACAACAGCATAAGCTGAATATGACCAGGTAGTGCCATGCCGCAGCAATTCGCCAGTAGTGTGGCCGCCAGGCTGGTTCCAAACAGCAATGTTATAGCCTGGCACATAATTAATCTGCACACTACCACTAGCCTTGACTGGAGTGTAAGACGGCGATTGTGGCTTAACTGGTGTAGTAGTCGACTTCCCAGTATTAGTGTTGCCGCTAATCGGATTGCTGGTACTGCCTAAAACTGAAGCATCAAGCCAGCCTAAGTTTGTTTTAGCAAATTTAGAACCATTGTAATTGGTGATGTATTCCGTGACAGTAACTTTTTGACCAGCTTTGACCGTACCGGTTTGCTTAGCAACACTAGGATCGGTTGGCCAGTTATAAACAGCCGCTGCTTTTTTGGCTGTGGCAGTTTGGTTAACATAGCTGATCTGCGGATCGTATTGAGTCAAATTATAAGTAGCAATGATCGAATTCAATTGCGACGTATAATTTGGAGCGGTAGCATATGATTTTAAGCCCGCTGTTGCTTGTTGGTATGAAGAGGCATTTTCCAGCCAAGTCTTGATGTAGTATTGCGGATTGTTCCGCAGCGTAGCACCATTGTCTTCAAAAGATGCCTGATAGTTAGGATATTTTTTAAAGTTGGCATTAGTGTTGTAATAGCCGCTACTGCCGTACTCACTGGTCCCCATGTTGACTGACTGGCCATTGTAGGAACCTTTGATGCCAAACAAGTTATAGTTGGGAGCTTGCGCCAGCTGCGATTGTCCCCAGCCGGATTCCAATATTGCCTGTGCCAGCATGACAGACGGATAAACCCCATACTTATAGGCGGCAGCTTGCGCTTGTGGAACAGCTGACTGCAGAAACGAGTTCTGACCAGCTGACAAAGCCGCCTCTGCCACATGCGTAGCAGCATAATGCGGGGCTAGTGATGAAAGACTGTTGGTAACTGGCACAGCTGCAGAGAACAACAGGGCTGCGGTAGCAAAGCCAGTGAGTAATCTTCTATTCATGTTTCCTCCTCAAATTCACACAACCATATCGTAACAGGGCAATTTCGCAGCAACAACCGAACATATATTCTGTTATAAAACGGTAATATTTCAGCGGTTTTAAGTAAAGTTGCAGAATAAAAAACAGTTATTTTTTTTGTTTTTGCGATTCCTTAAAAAGCGATTTTCCTTTGCTTTTTAACTGAGCTAAAATAAATTAGTTATAGATTTTTAAATATAAAATAGTAATTAACTTGATATGTACGCAAAAATCAAAACTCTGCTTAAATCCGAAAGTTTTCGGCAATTAGTCGTTTACGTCTTGATCGGCGGCCTAGGCTTAATCGTCGACTTTGGCATCTTCACTTTGCTGGTTCATTTTAAAATGAACGTTGAACTGGCCAATTTCATTAGTTAATCCTGCGGCCTAATCAACAACTTTTTCTGGAACAGCTACTTGAACTTCAAAGTTCATGACCACTTACTGCGCCGCTTTATCGAATACTACTTAGTCGGACAGATCACAACCATCTTTACAACAGTTTGCTTGTTCATATTCGTTAACCTGCTGCATTTTGACAAAATCATTGTCAAAGTGATCTCGACTTTCGTAGCAACGATGATTCAGTTCGTCATCAACAAAATCATTACCTTTAGAAAAAAATAGTCTTAATTGAGGCGTCAGTATGAAGACTTTATCAATTATCGTTCCTTGTTATAACGAAGAATAAACAGTTCCATTATTTTACCCAGCCGTGGAAAAAGTCATGAACACCATTGATGGACTCGAGCCCGAATATTGGTTCGTCAATGACGGCTCGCAGGATAAAACTCTGATCGAACTGCGCGAGCTGCATGAACAAGACCCAGATCACGTTCACTACATTTCTTTTTCCCGCAACTTTGGCAAAGAAAGTGCTTTGTACGCTGGTTTGCAAGCAGCGACTGGCGACTATGTTGTTGTCATGGATGCCAACTTGCAAAACCCGCCTGAGTTTCTGCCGCAAATGTACCAGCTGCTCGAATCAGGCGAATATGACTGAATTGGCACACGCCGAGTTGACCGGACTGGCGAAGCCAAATTCAAATCGTTTTTGAGCAACATGTTCTACAAGGTTGTGAATAAAATTTCTAGCACGCAAATTGTGCCTGGTGCGCGTGACTACCGGATGATGACGCGGCAAATGATTGACGCAGTTTTGTCTTTGAAAGAATATAACCGTTTTTCAAAGGGCATCTTTTCCTGGGTCGGTTTTCGGACCAAGTACCTCGACTATCACAATGTCGAACGGGTCGCCGGCGAAACTGATTGGACCACTTGGAAATTGTTCAAATATGCCATGGATGGGATCGCCGACTTTTCGGAAGCTCCGCTAAACATGGCTGTTTGGCTGGGAACCACTTCCTCAGTTGTGGCTTTGATCGTCTTGATTGTGGTCATTATCCGCAAGATTGTCCACCCTGCTTCTAGCATTTTAGGCTGGGCATCCCTAGTCTGCATCATCTTGCTGCTCGGCGGCATTCAACTATTATGTTTAGGCGTAGTTGGCAAATACATCGGCCGGATTTACGCCCAAGTCAAACAGCGCCCGGTTTATATCGTGCAAGAGAAGAAATAATATTAATTCGTATTAAAACAAGAATTTTAAGACCAGTAAAAAGCTCGAAGTTTTTTCTATTAAGAAACTTCGAGCTATTTTTGTGCTTTACGCTACTCGGCTAGTGCCATCGGCATAATTAAGCACAACCCCATTTTCTACGTTAAAAATATAAACATTGAAGTGGACCGTATTGGAGTCGGTTGACTGCCCTTCCATTTCCACTCCGCGGGCTAGCAATTCATTGCCGCGAAAGATTGGAGTGACACGGTAGCGAATATAGTGCGCTGGCGACGCTTTCAAGTAATCAGCCACTTGATTTTCATACCGTAACATATCTGGATCATTCAGCTGCCGTGTGCCAGTCATCAAATTTTGCCAATTATTATTCTGGCCAGTCAATTGGTAGCCAATCAAATGGCAGCGGTTATATAGCCATCCGCCAGCAATCCGCTTATTATGCCAGCCAGTTGGATCAACATGCAGCGGTTCGCGCTTAGCAGTCGGCATTTGGCTTTGATTAAGCAAAGCATTAGCAGCCGTCACGCGGTTAAGATAATCCAAATTGCCATATGCTTGCCAGGCACCGCGAGCAGTACTCAAATCGCTGCTGGTAAAAGCAGGATCATTGTTGTTGACCGTAATCACATCTTGCCCGCCATAATTCAGCTGCGCTAGTTTAGCGGCACTAACCGATTCAACGGTATGGTTGCCAGCATATTTCTTTAGCTGCTGGCGTAATTTGGCAATCTTTTTATCTAAACTGACGATTTTCTTTTCCGTTTTAGCATTAGCATGTTCAATTTTGCGGGCATGCTTTTGGGCAGACCGGTCATATTTAACCGTAGTTTTAGCTGCTTGTGCGGCAGGCTGAACCATTGTGTTAGTCCCGCCAGCAAAAGCAAAGACTAGCATTAAGCTCGTTAATAATTTAAGTAAGCGATGTTGTTTCATTATCTTAACGCCTTTCGATAACCAGCAGCTTGTGCTTCTTGTTCAGAATTAAAGTAGACTGCATTTGCAGAATTCATGCGGTAGCCGGCTTGGCCGGGCACGTGGTAGATATGCGAGCGGCTGTTGCCCACAATGCGGCCAGTTTGGGCAGTATTCATATCGCCGCGATTGGTCTGAGTTGTTTGCTGGCGATTGGCCGCTTGCCGCTGAGCCGCCTGCTGCTTTGCGGCAGCTTTTGCTTGTGCCTCAGCTTGCTCTTTGGCCTGTTCTTCCTGCTCAGCTTGCTTTTCCTTAGCAGAATCCAATTGATCTTTCAATTTATCGTATTCTGCTTGCTGTTTGCGCTCTTCTTTCTTTAAGACTTTGCGCTTAGCTTTAGCACGCGATAATTCTTTGCTGCCAACTTTTTTGACAACATAATGCGTTTTAGCAGGTTTCGGCTGCGATGATTGAGTGCTGCAGCCAAACAAAGTTAATGAGACTGCACTCGCACAAATCAACTTGCCAAGGTGTTTTAAAAACATATAAGCTCCTCAAACTTAATCCATCATTATAGCTTCAGTGTACACCTGTCTTCGCACAGAATTGGCATTTTGTTAGTTTTTGTAACAAAAAATCATCCCCAAGTGAGGATGATTTTTAAATTTGCTAATTTTTATCTTCTAGATAAGTGATAGCCATGTGCTTTGGCATCTGCTTCTGACTTAAAGACAACGCGGTACTTTGGTGAAATGTGATAATATTCTTGACCTGGCAAGTGGTAAACAATGATAACCAAGTTGGTGCAGAATACAAAGGTAGTTCTAACATCACCGAAGCCGATGATATGGCTAGCTATATTAATGGATTAGGTTGGAAGACTTATACTTCTAGCACAGATACTGCCCCAAAAGCAGTTACTGTTACAAGTGAAGATGTAACTAGAGAATTAGCTGCTGCAGGTGTATCAATTGATACAGACGGGAACTTCACTCTTCCTGCAAAAGGCTTCTACTACACTGTAACAGCCACTAATCCAAAGAATGGCAAAACTTCGAGAGCTCGTGTATACTTCCCAGGTGATAATGCGCAAACTGCTTATCCTGTAATCTGGTATTACGAAAACGGCAAGGATTCAAAACCTACCCCAATTCAAGAAGGTAGCCATTCTTTTAACAAGATGCCTGTTGTTGAAGTAACCCAAGGCGATACTAACTGGAAAGCTTATGACAACTTCGCTTCTACTCAATCATATAACAACAACACTACTATGCCTTTGAGTTCTCAACAAGTTACTAACAACAATGTTAACGTTAATGTTCCTGGCTTGTACAATGTAACGTTGAATGTTACTAACTCAGATGGCAAGACTACTCAGCTGACTTACTCTGTAGCAGTTCGTTCTGGCGACAAGAATGCGAAGTCAAACGTTAAGGTTAATTACGTTTCTGGCTATGGTGTAAACTTGTACCACTTATACGGTAGTGAGCCATCATACATTGGTCAACACGTAGCCGCTGATTCAAATATTACTGTTTACATTAATGATACCAAAACTATCAATGGAGTTTCATACACTCGTGTAGACGGCTACGGCGACAATGTTTGGATTCAAACCCAATACTTAGATGGCTCATGGAAAGCAAACAAGCCATCAAACAACAAGCCATCAACTTCATCAGAAGAAAAGGCTTCAGGTATCGCAACTGTAACCTACAAGGGTCGCGGTGGCGTTAACCTGTTGAACGCAGAAGGCAAGTACCAAAACCAATACGTAAAGAAGGGTTCAGCATGGAAGGTATTCGCAAAGAAGACCATCAATGGTGAAACCATGTACCGGTTAGGTACTCAAAGTCAAT
>JALCDX010000012.1 GCA_022641965.1 Lactobacillus sp. | reverse complement strand
TATTAGCTATTATAATTTTGAAAGAATTCGTCATACATTAAAAGGCAAGACACCAATGGAATATTGGCAGCTTGCCTTAGAGAAATATCTTTAAATTAATGTCCAACTTTGGGGGTTAACTTCAGGGAGCAGCGATTTTTATTGTTTCTTTGTTGCTGGCCTTAGTAGGCACGGGAATTTTAGCCAAAGTGCCTTCAGTACAAACGACTTCAACAATCTTAAAAAGCACAGCTAATTATCGTTGGAACGTCTTTTGTCTGATTAATGTGACTTCTCCCTTGCTGTTAGGTGTAGCAACTGGTTTGAGCATGCTGCTTAAACCGTGGCTAACTAAATTGACGGCTTCAAATGCTATCTTGCTGACCCCGGCCGTTGCTATAACTGATGCTCCAATAACTTGGCCTTTGATGCATCGCTTAGCAGGGGTCAGTTTGGGTCAAGCTCTGAGTAAAAAGCAATTATTGCTTTTATGGCTAGCATTGACAATTGCTGCCATGTTGCTTTCGGTAATTATTGATTATTGTCTGCGACGTAGTCATAAATTAAGCCGGCTATTTGAATTTGTCGATCGGCATGATTTATTGACTGTGATTGATTCTGGCTGGAACAGGTTGCTGCATGGGTGCCAAAAGCATCGTATTGGTTTATTGACCAGCCTATACTTCTGGGCCCTAAGCTGCCTATCATTTGTCATTGTGTCTGACAAATTGATGATCCAAAATACAATTATTTCTTCGACTAATGTCTTTGTGTACCTTTTGGCCAACAAATTCTTCGTACCAATTGTGACAACTCTGTTTTTATGGGCTATCTTTGCAGTGTTTTATTTTATTACTAGCCGCTACTGGACAGCCATGTGGCTGGTAACTGTTTTGGGGTTAGGATTTAGCATCGCAGATAAAATCAAAATGAACCTGCGCAGTGAGCCGATTTATCCAACTGAACTAAAGGAGTTAGTCAACTGGCGATCGCTGCTATCGTTTGTTGACAATAAATTGCTGCTTGTCATAGCCGCTGCTGTGATTATGCTGTTTGTCTTGCTGATTTGGCTAGAAATAAAGCACCCAGTCTATTGGTATAAATTAAAAGGACGGATTATTAGTGCTGTAATTGGTGTTTTGCTGCTGCTCATGCCACTGCAGTCTAATCAAAAAGGCAGCCCCATTTATTATTTAAGCAGAGGCTTCAATAATCAGCCTTATTTCATGAATCAAAAGGTGCTTACGCAAGCGCATGGTCCAATTTTGGCTTTTTTAGACAATATCAAAGTGCCGATTATGACTCAGCCAAGTGGCTATAGCGAGAAAAAAATAGCTCAACTGAGCCGCAAATATCAAACTGTTGCGCGGCAAATTAATCGGCATCGCTCAAACAATCAAGCTAAGCAAACTTTTGTTTTTAATCTAAGCGAAAGTTTTGTCGATCCAAAGTCCTTTCCAACAGTCAAATTTAAAGCTGATGCAAGTGATCCAATGCCTTTTATTCGCAGCCTGAGCAGGAAAACGACCGCTGGGAAGATGCTGTCTGCTGGTTATGGCGGCGGAACGGCCAATATGGAATGGGAATCGCTGACTGGCTTTAGCATGGGCGCTTTGCAGCCTGGTATTATGCCATATACGCAAATTACTAGTCGCTACCGCACTTATCCAACAATGGGCATGAATTTTGCTTATGCCAGTGCAATCCACCCCTATGAAGGAACTTATTATTCACGTATTTCTAACTATCATCGGTTTGGCTTTAAAAAATATGCTTATTTAGGCTCGAAATACAAGATTTACGATCAGCGCAAAATCGATCGTAACCCGTATTTATCAGACTACACCTGCTATGATAACGGCCTGCGGCAAATTAAGAACAGACCCGGCGGACAATTTATTAATCTCATTTCGATTCAAAATCATATGCCGTACAACGGTTGGTACAGGCATAATGAATTCAAAGGGGAAGCCAGCAGCCGTTATTTGCAGCAAAAGAGCTACTATGATAGCTTTATTGACTACTGCAAAGGCATTCAATATACAGACAAGGCTGTCAAACGGTTTATCAAGCAAATTGATGCTGTGCAAAAACCGATCATTTTTGTCTTTTATGGCGATCACTATCCCTCAATGATCAGTGTCGAAGATGCTAGTCATTACCCGTTGCAATTTCATGAAACCAACTACTTTATCTATGCTAATCGCTACGCACGTCAGCATGGAGCGGTTAAGCAATTAAAACGTGACAAGATCGTTAATACTAGTGACTTTATCGCTTTAGCTTTGCAGCAAGCGAATGCTAAGGTTACGCCATATCAGGCTTTATTAACTAAAGTTCAGCAAGAATTGCCCGCAATTACGATTAATTACAGTGGCAAGAGCGGCTTGGAATTGGTCGATCAGGCAGGCAAGCAAGTAGCTGTTTCCTCATTATCGAAAAAACAGCAGCAGCTTTTGCATGATTATTTGCTAGTTCAATATGATATGACTGCCGGCAAAGGCTACAGTCAAAAGCTGCAGAAGCTTTATCATTAATATCGATTTGGCCAGGAATGGGAAAAATATTAAGAATGAATGAACGTATAAAAGAATATGGAATTAAATTATGGCCGTAGGCGATAATTGCTGCAGTTGGCCTGCTTTTGCTGAATCTGCAAGCAAATCTGCGAGTTACGCCCATCGTCGGCGATACCTATTTTCACTACAGCCGCTTTTATGATGCAGCTATGCAGATTAGGCATTGGAATTTTAGTTATTTTCAAACTAATTATGGTTTCGATCAATCTGGCCGGATAATTAATGCTATGTATGGGCCACTATTTGCTTATGGGATGGGCCTGTTATTGCTAATCGTGCACAGCTGGTTTAGATTCAAACTGATTTCTGCCTTTTTGTTGGCCTTTATAGGAACCAGCGGCATGTATGCTCTATGCTTGCGGGCGACCAAAAAGCAGGGAATCAGTTTGCTAGCTTCATTAACTTACTTAGGCGTCAGCAACTTGACTTTATGGCAAAGCGTTAGCAACTTTCGGGCAGTGAGCGCAATGCTAGCCCCCTTTGTAATGATGTGTGCATGGCGCATGCTGACGGATCATCAACGCCCTATTAGCTGGTTGCAGCTGGGAGTGACAATGGCAGTAGTCGGACAAGTCCACTTGCTGAGTTGTTTTATTTTTGCAACCGCGTTACTACCATTCTTTATTGTGGGGTTGTTAAAAGCGGATAATCGTAAGCAAGTTTGGCTTAATTTTGGGGGAGCAATTGCACTAGCCCTGATCTTAACTATGAATGTCTGGCTGGTTTTGCTGCATTTCTTTACGTCTGAAAAAATTTTTACCCCTGATGCCATGAATTTGGCTTTTTCAAGTTTGCGGCTAACTGATCTGCCGCATGAAATAAGTGTTTTCACTACGGAAACTTTGCTTGTTTTGACTCTGCTCAACGGTTTGTATCTCCTGTTGCATCTGCAAGAAGATAAAGCCAATAATTGGATTTTTGGTGTTGGGCTTGCAATGTTGCTAATGAGTTCTAGTTTGATGCCATGGGGCTTTATTCAAACGAAACTGCCAGTACTGCAGACAGCCTTTCAAAATCCTAAGCGGTTAATGATCGCTTCTGATCCGTTGCTGATTTTAAGTTTGGGTTTAACAATTAGTCACTTGATCGATAATGCTGCTGACAAACAGTCGGTGATTAAGCCAATTGCAATCAGTTTGTTGGGATTAACGTGCTTAGGCGGCATCATTAAAGGTACAAATTTGAATAATTACTATTCTTATAGTGCACGGATCATGAAAGACATTAATCACTCTGCTTATTCACGCGATCTAAGCTTGCTTTTTAAATATTGTAGGACTGTGGCATCTCCGGATTATTTGCCTCAATATAAATTGATGAGCAATGAGCATGCTGAAGTCCTATATCAAAAAGAAATTATCAATCGCAAGCAGATTTTTGATCATCGAGTTTTAGCAAATGGTCAGTTAGAAATTACCTGGGTCAATCATCTCCGCAGTGCTAAAGCCAAGCTGCCGATTGTCATGTACCAAGAGTCACGCTTACAGACACAAGATAAACTGCTAAGCAAAGATGCAATTGGCGTACCAACTGTCAGGTCAAAGAAGGGTTTAAATCGGGCAGTGTTGGCATTTAATGCACCAGCCTGGTTTAGTCCATGCATCATAATTGTTTTAGCAGGCTGGCTAGCAGCTATTTTCGCTTTATTATTTGGAAAAAGACTGAGGTTGTTAAAAGATGCAAGAGCATAAACGGCTGGGATATTGAGATGTTTTACGGGTAGCTGCCATGTATTGGATTATAGTTATTCACGTGGCAGGCAGCACGCCTTGGTACCTGCTAAAACCACAGACGTTTGGTTGGCAAGCTTGCAATTTTTGGGATGCAATTGCTCGTTTTGGCGTACCGATTTTCATGATGATCTCTGGAACTTTGTTTTTGAATCCCAACCGTCAAGTTACAACCCAGCATTTATTCAAGAAAAATATTGCTCGATTGCTGTGGGCTTATTTGGTATGGTCTATTGTTTACACCATTTATGATTTATTAACTAACAATCGGCCTGTGCAGCTGTCTTATATTATTGAAAAGCTGCTATTAGGTTCATATCATATGTGGTTTGTCTTAGCGATGGTTTGTTTGTATCTAGCAGTGCCAATCTATCGGTTGATAACTGCCCGGCCAAAGTTGCTGCGGTATACTCTGGCTTTGATGCTGCTATTTGGCTGTTTGCTGCCAAGTTTACTAACTTTGTTAAAGGCTATACGGCCGCTAATGGGTTTAAGCGGCTTACGAATGTACCATGCTTTAAAAACTTTGTACCATGCTAGCTGGTGTCAATTCTTTACAGGTTTTTCACTAGTTTATTTAGGCGGCTATTGGCTTAGCCAGCACGACTTCTCAAATAAACAAAGAAAAGCTGTTTATTTGTTAGGCCTGTTAGGCTTGCTTTATACGATTGGCATGTCCGGCTGGCTGGCCAAATTATTTGGCAAACCGATTGGCGTTTTTTATGACAATTTAAGTTGGAATGTGCTGGCAGTAGCTGCAGCAATTTTTGTTTTTGCTAAACAACATTGGGGCAGTTGGCCCAGTCCGCGCTGGCTGGCCAAAACGGCCAATTTGATTTTTGGAACATATTTGGTACATGTGCTAATTCTGTATTTGTTTATTTATCAATTGCATATTAGAATTATTGCTCATAACCCGTTGTGGTTCGTGCCACTGTTTTCAATGCTTATTTTCTTAATTTCCTTGGGGGGGGCAGCGTATGTATTATCGCTGATTCCGTGGGTTAATAAGCATGCAATGTAAGTCTTGACTAACTGCAGTCAGCTTAGTAAGATACCTATAATAAGTAGCGCGGCAGTTCAGCGTTCAGAGAACTAGCGGTTTGTGCAAGCTAGGCAGGCTGTCGTTGCGAAATACTGATGGGGCGGCTCCCCGTAGCAGCTAAAAGAGGCGCTGTGTGCGCGAACGTGGGTGGTACCACGGCTATAAATAGATGATTAGTCGTCCCTAGCATTAAGTTGCTAGGGGCGTTTTTTATTTGATGGAGGCTATCATGGCTAAATTCGATATTTTGGAAGATTTGGAATGGCGCGGGGCCATTAATCAGCAAACTGATGAAGAGGGTCTGCATAAATACCTGCAAACCCACAACGATTTGGCCCTGTACTGCGGCGTTGACCCAACTGGCGACTCTTTGCACATTGGCCACTTGATTCCGTTTATGATTTTGAAACGGTTCCAGCTGGCCGGCTACCACCCGGTGATTGTGATTGGCGGCGGTACCGGTGCAATCGGCGACCCATCAGGCCGGAAGAGCGAACGGGTTTTGCAGTCAAAAGAGCAAGTGCACCACAACGAAGAAGCGTTGACTGCGCAAATGAAGAAGCTGTTTGGGACTGAAAACTTTGAAATCGTCAACAACGCTGACTGGCTGGGCAAATTAGGCTTGCTGGACTTCTTGCGCGACTACGGCAAATTGTTCCAAGTTAACAACATGTTAAATAAGGAAGTCGTAGCTAGCCGGCTGGAAAACGGAATTTCATTTACTGAATTTTCATACCAAATTTTGCAGTCAATCGATTTCTACATGCTGAACCGAGACCACGGCGTGCAGCTGCAAATTGGTGGCGCTGACCAGTGGGGCAACATTACCGACGGGATTGACATGATCCACAAGCTGGAAGGTGCTGACCGGCCAGTCTTTGGTTTGACGATTCCGCTGCTGCTTAAGGCTGATGGGACCAAATTCGGCAAGACTGCTGGCGGCGCAGTTTGGCTTGATCCAAAGAAGACCAGCCCGTACGAATTCTACCAATTCTGGATTAACCAAGATGACCGCGACGTTGTGAAATACTTGAAGTACTTCACGTTCTTAAGCCATGAAGAGATCGATGCTTTAGCTGAACAAACCAAGAAGGAACCGTGGAAGCGGGCAGCACAGAAGAAGCTGGCTGAAGAAGTTACTAAATTCGTTCACGGCGAAGCAGGCTTAGCAGAAGCTAAAATGATCACGGAAGCATTGTTCTCTGGCAATGTTAAGGATTTGTCAGTCGAGCAAATCGAGCAAGGCTTGAAGTCGGCTCCAAGTGCTGAAGTTGGCAGTGAAAAGCAAAACTTGGTCGATTTCCTGGTTAATACCAAGATCGAAAGCTCCAAGCGGCAAGCACGCGAAGACATTCAAAATGGCGCGATCTACGTCAATGGCGACCGTGAGCAATCACTGGACTTTGAAGTTGATCCAAGTGCAGCTTTTGATGGCAAATTTGTGATCATCCGCAAAGGCAAGCGCAAGTACACTTTGGTTCACATTAAATAAGCATTTTAAAAGACAGTCCGATCGGGCTGCTTTTTTTGTGTGCGTAAATAAGCTATAATTTTGTGGTTTATAGTTGCAGCTGATTGCTGCATGTTGCCATTTTAGCTCAGGAGGTAGAGCACCGCCGTGGTAAGGAGGAGGTCCCCAGTTCAAATCTGGGAAATGGCTTAATAAGGATACTAACCGTAGAATTTTGATAGTACGAGGGAATTATAGGGCTTCGTTTATAAACAGGTTCGGAGAATCAAAGGGTTGTAGCTGATTTTTTTGTAAAATCAGTTGAAAAGCCAGTAGCTGGCGTAGCGCACGTGCCAATAGTTCATGGCAAAATTGCTTGGAAGGCTGCGTTGCTTGATAGCAACGGCAACCTGACTGGTAAATACATCAACACGCGTTCAAATTGGAGAGTCTTTGCCACTAAGACAATCAGCAGCCGACAAATGATTTTGTTGGGAGGCCCCTGATGGAATATATTTCAAGCATTAAGAAGATTTGTAAAAATTTGATAACAAAAATAGACACCTGGTTGCAAGACTTGGTGTCTTTTCTAAAAGTTGGCGTAATAGGTAAAATGTTGACTAAAATGGTGTAGAATATAGTCGCGTGGTAGAATTATAATAACAAATTGATATAAATAATTGCAGCCTAAAGGAGAGTTGGATGATGGCTTTTAATAACAAGGGATTTGATAGTAAGCAACGATTCAGCATCAGAAAATTTACTGTGGGTGTTTGTTAAGTTTTGCTGTCGACTTTGTTTTTAACGATTAACAATGGACGAACTGTTCACGCGGGAACAGACAATAGTGATGCTAATAATACTGAGGTGCAACAGACTGCTGACAGTAACGAGGAAGTTTCAAAACCTGCCACCAGTGAAACTGCAACTTCATCTGGTAAGTACGTATCAGAAGCATCTAAGCCGGTAGCTGATAGTAATGCATCCAATAATGGCAAATTAGAAGCGTCAAGGGGGAGTACTTCTAAGGAAGCAGCTCCCGCTGCAAGGGATAAATCCTCTGATAGCCAAGCTTCTTCTGCTAGTGACAGTAGTCAAAAAGCATCAACGACTAAACGACTTAGTGCAACTCCAGCGGCCTCCAACAGATCAGCTGCGAAAAAGTTATCTGACAGCAAACTTAATGACGACAAGAAGGAAGATGCTTCGGCTACTATTATTTACCGAGAGGGCAGCAAAGAGGTTGGAACTGGTACTATTACAGGTAAGGTTGACCAGAGGGTAGATCTGACCCTTAATATCCCGTCCAGCTACAATCTAGTGGGATGGATTTACCGCGCCGACGACTTATACTCTCACCAATTCTCAAGACCAGAAAATCTACATTCCAGTAGTTAGAACTGATCACACTATCGACCACGCTGGTGAAACAAAATCGCTCGATTTCACCTTTAATTATGAAAAGGTCAAGGTTAATTACGATGAAAACGGCCTGCCGACTGGAGTAGAGGATGATGGCCGGCTGGGAACTAACAACGACTCCCTCAAATTTACCTATACCTATACCGGGGATGTTAAAGACGCTAGTGGCAATTTAGTAACCCAGGGACTATGGGAATTTACCAGCTTAGATAATCAGTTGGCTAATGACCACGGGGATAATGATGCTTCCAATGGGAAGGATTTTCTGCAAGGTACTACTATGTACCTTTTCCCAACGGATAAGCAAAATAATCCCAGTTACTCAAATGCATACAATGGCTGGCTGATTGGCCCTGATATTTCTGATGAGCAGCTCAGCCATTATTATTTAATTACCAGGAGTGATTCTGGTTCGTCTTATTCTTTGGTCTTTGATAATCCGCGATTGGCTCAATCCCTTACCTTGGTTTCCAACTTAGTATGAGGAATACGGATTATGATACGGTTGAAGCAATGCCAGATACCATTGGTTTCACTTTAAAGTATCTGGAAAACCCCAGCGTGGTAGCTATTGGCACAGACGGTCAACGAATCAAAACTCTTTCACCCCTACAACTGGCTGGCTACAATAACAGCACTAGTGACATTCATTCTCCTCAAGTGATGGTATATGAGCCTGGCTATAGCGATATTTATGGCTATGCGGATACAAGCCAGTGGGCAGGTTATAAGCTCTATACAGGTAGCGATGCTCAAACTATTATTGAGCAGTTCGGAAACAACAATGGTTTCAAGAATAGTGGCTACAGTGCTAGTGGTGCAAATTTTGATTCTGATAGCTCAACGATTGTTAAATATGATGAAGGTACCTCTTATGGTAACGGTTTTACTTTAGCTGATGGTACACGTCTCTTGGGACCAGTCTACGTGGTCATGGTGCCAAATAATCAAACCAATGTTTACCGGTTTGTAGATACTGATGATAATGACCGGCAAGTTGGTTCTGATGTTACAATCAGTGGTAAAACTGACCAAACAATTGACCTCAGCATTAGTGTCCCTGAAGGCTATGAACTTGCCGATGGTCAGACGCTGCCAACTTCTTACACCTTTAAGGCTACTAACCAGCCGATCGTCATTCGGCTCCAGCATAAGCGCCAAAATCCAGTTGTTCCAGATACCCCAGACATTCCAACCAACCCAGACAAGCCTGGTGAAAACGACATCGTTGAAGACCTGATCTTCGTTGATGGGACTGGCAATGTAATTGCTCGCTTGCCGAAGCTGATCTTTGGTAAAAAGAGCAGACTGTCGCACAAGTTGGTGCCTTGATTAAGAAATTCCTGCCAAAGGGCTGGGTACTGCCAATCAACTTTACAGCTAAGCCAATTCAAATCAATGGCCGCTCTGCCTTTGTCACCCTGATGTTGCCGGTCGAAGATTGGAACAATGAAACAGCTGCCACTTCTCCTCGTGAGCAATTGGGCACGGTTGTCTACTTCATGAATGCTGATCAGCAGGTAGTAACTAATGCTACTGCTTACTGGCCAAAGCACGGCGCTAGTGCAGAGCAAGTCTTGAGCTTCGCCAAGAGCCACTTGCCGGCCGGCTATGAGCTTGCTTATGGCTGGCATGCGCAAGCAACTCAAGATCGTCCAACTGCGGTCATTGTAAAGGTAAGCAAGAGGTCTAATACAGTAGCAACACAAACTTCAGCTGATCATGTAGAAAAACAGTTAGCTTTTGCACCATTAGGTTTGCTTATAGCAGGCTTAGGAATGCTGGGTCTTGGCGCTGATCGTCGGCGCAAGCGTCACTAATTAGTCGTATAAAAAGCAAAGCTTCGAAATTCTCACGCGGGATTTCGAGGCTTTTTGCGTATATAAAGTTAGAGGGGTGAAAGAATCTCTACTTTAATGAAATGAGGTGCGCGATGAAAACAACGCACGATGATGGCCAGTTCTATGGCTTCACTGAAGATAAAGTGTTTGGCTGGGTGATGGAGGATAAAGATTTTTGCAAATTCATCTTGCAGACGATCCTGCCTGAGCTCAAAATTAAGGAAATCCAAGATTTGCGCTTGCAAGCAGGCCTACAGCACCAGGATCATGAGTCAAAAGACGTGCGCTTAGATGTGCTAGTGACTGATCAGGCTGATCGGGTCTATAATATCGAAATGCAAAATGCCGCTGAACACAACCTGGGCAAGCGCATGCGCTATTACTTGTCTGCTATGGATGCACATGATACTTTGCGCAAAGGTGAAACTTATAATGATTTAAAAGAAGCTTACGTAATTTTTCTGTGCAACTTTGATTATCCTAAACGAGGTCGGCTGCGCTATTCTTTTCATGCTTATGAAGACCAAGACCGAGCTTATGTTTTGCCAACCGGCGCCCAGTTCATTATCATTAATGGCAAAGGCAAGCGCACAGGGCAGAGCCAGAATTTGCAAAACTTGGCTAAGCTGATAAACGGCGAGCAGATTACTGGCAGCAGGCCGTTTGATTATGCACAAAACAAGATTGCAACAATCAATCAAGATCCGAAGCGGAGGGCACAGATCATGAACTACGAAACAAGAATGCTAGAGCGTGAGCAGTATGGACGAGCAGAAGGTATAAACGAAGGCATTAGAACGGGTGAACGTAAAGCAACACTAGCCAGCATTCGCAAGAATATTGCTGGTTATCGTGCTTTCGGCATTTCTGATGAACAAATCTTGGAAAGATTGATTGCAGATTATGGTCAGGAAATTGATCCAAAGCAGCTTAAAGAAATAATGCAAGCGCGGCAAAAATAATTTGCTTCTAACCCCGAAATTCAACCGAATTTCGGGGTTTTTCTTTGCGCATGATCAGCTTAAAATTGTTAGTAAAATGTTTAACAAAGGAGATATCAGGATGAATTTGCAAGCAATCATTGACTTTGTACAAGCCCAGCTGAAGAACGAAACGACCGGGCACGATTTTTATCACGGCCAGCGCGTGGCTAAATTAGGAGTTAAGCTCTACCTGTCTGACAATCCAGCTGCGCACGCTGACAGCCGGGTTTGCGACATCATCCGCGCAGGCGGCTATTTGCACGACACGATTGATGAAAAAATCTGCCCTGATCCTGATCAAGTGCTCGCGCAAATCAAGGCCCTGCTGCCACAAGTTGGCTTTACCAGCTTGGAAACTCAAGACATATTGTTTTCCATTCAGCACCTTTCATTCTCACAAAACATTGAGCACCATTATCAATTGCCGCTAACTGGTCAGTACGTGCAGGATGCTGATCGGTTAGAAGCTTTAGGGGCGATTGGGATTGCTCGTGCCTTTACTTACGGCGGTCGGCACAACAATCCAATTTATGATCCTAAAATTAAACCAGTCGAGCTAGTGAGCCATGATCAATACCGGCAGCACCAAGAAACGACGATCAATCATTTTTATGAAAAATTGCTTAAACTGCCTGCTT
>JALCDX010000011.1 GCA_022641965.1 Lactobacillus sp. | reverse complement strand
TATATTAGCTATTATAATTTTGAAAGAATTCGTCATACATTAAAAGGCAAGACACCAATGGAATATTGGCAGCTTGCCTTAGAGAAATATCTTTAAATTAATGTCCAACTTTGGGGGTTAACTTCATAATGCTTTTTTTATAATAAAAGCAGGTGATGCGAATGGATGAGTTAAGCAAAAATGAACGACTTGGCGATTTATTCGCCTTTTATGGGCCACTGCTAACTGCTGGCCAGCAAGCTTATTTTGAAGAATACTATTATGATGACCTGTCTTTGAGCGAAATTGCTGAAAATCATGGCGTTTCGCGCGCAGCCGTCTACGATAATTTAAAGAGATCAAGCCGGTCGCTCGAAAAAGATGAGCGTTTGCTGGGGCTGAAAGTGAAAAACGATCAGCTGCTGGCTAATCTGCAGCAGCTTGAACAACTCGTTAAATCCGGCGACTTGCAAACTGCAGCAGCTAAAATCGAAAAGATTGAACAGCAGCTGAATTAATTTAAGAAAGGATATTTAATGATTAGACCTGCCGAAAGAAGAGATTTCCCCTGGATTTTCCCACTATTAGAGCAGATTTTTGACGAAATGGATTTGGACACAGTAAAGGCTTTGCCGGCTGATCAATTTTATGATTTGCTGCGGCTGGGCTTTTATTCTGATCGCTATCGTTATAGCAGGCGCCGCTGCTGGGTTGACGTCAATAGCGATGGGCGGCCGCGTAATTGTGTTATACGGCTATGATGCCCAAGACGTAATTGATTCTTCGCTGAAACAAGCCTTTCCAAAAGTTGGCCTGCCGCTGGATACAATTGTTTTTGCTGACAAAGAAGCGCTGCCGCATGAGTGGTATATCGATGCTTTGGCAGTTGACCCTGCTGCTTGGGGGCAAGGAATTGGAACCAAGCTGCTCCATTTGCTGATGAATTGGGCCGCCAGCGCGGGTTTAAGAAAATCAGCCTCAATGTGGATCTAGACAATCCGCGGGCTGCTAGACTTTATGAGCATTTAGGCTTTCATGCGACTGGTAAGATGACAATTGGCGATAGGACTTATGCTCATATGGTTAAAGCAATCTAAGTCTTAATTTGCTATACTAAAAAATGTAATTTTAAACAAGAGAGAGCGGCATGTTATGGCATTTGAAAACTTAAGCGAACGCATTCAAAAAGCGTTAAAGAATCTAACTGGCAAGGGCCGGGTTTCTGAAGCCGATATTGACCAGGCAAGTCGAGAAATTCGCTTGGCTTTGCTAGAAGCAGACGTCAATTTTAAGGTTGTCAAAGATTTTATTAAAACCATCAAGAAAAAGGCCTTGGGGCAAGAGGTTCAAGGCTCGTTAAACCCTGGCCAACAGGTCGTCAAAATTGTCAATGATGAACTGACCAAAATGATGGGATCCGACACAGTTGCCTTAAACAAGGCGGCGCACATCCCGACGATTATTATGATGGTTGGTCTGCAAGGGACAGGTAAAACTACCACGGCCGGCAAATTAGCCTATAATTTGCAGCAGACTGAGCAAGCACGGCCTCTGCTGATTGCAGGTGACGTTTATCGGCCAGCTGCGATTGATCAGTTGCAACAGATTGGGCAAGAATTATCCGTGCCTGTTTTTACTGAAGCAGGGCAAGACGTCGTTAAAATCGTGCAAGATGGCTTGAAGCAAGCTGAAGCTGATAAAAACGACTATGTCATTATCGATACGGCCGGGCGGCTGGAAATTGATGAGCATCTGATGCAAGAACTAGCTAATATCAAGGCAGCGGTTCATCCAGACAATATTGTCTTGGTTGTCGACGCAATGACTGGGCAAGCAGCAACGACCGTTGCTGAAGGCTTTGACAAACAGCTGGATATTACCGGCGTCATTTTGACCAAGCTGGACGGCGACACTCGCGGCGGTGCAGCTTTATCAATTCGTGCTGTGACGGGCAAGCCAATTCTGTTTACCGGTCAAGGTGAAAAGCTAACTGATTTGGCAGCATTCCACCCAGACCGCATGGCTTCAAGGATCTTAGGCATGGGCGATATGCTGACTTTGATTGAAAAAGCTCAGCAAGACTATGACGAGCAAGAAGCAGCTAAAGTTGCTGAAAAAATGCGAGAGAACACCTTTGATTTCAACGACTTCATCGACCAGCTGGACCAAGTGCAAAAGATGGGGCCGCTGGACCAGTTGCTGAAGATGGTGCCAGGGATGGCCAACAATCCGCAGCTGCAAAACGTCCAGCTGTCTGATAAACAAATTGCGCATACGAAGGCGATTGTTTACTCCATGACTCCTGAAGAGCGGGAAAATCCCGACTTGCTGAAGCCATCACGCCGCAGCCGGATTGCCTATGGAGCAGGACTGCCAATTGCTCAGGTCAATCGCATGATCAAACAATTCAAACAAGCCCGCGATTTGATGCAAAAAATGGCCAAAGGCAATATGAAGGGCCTGACTGGTCTGCCAGGGATGGATTCGCCGATGGGCAGAGCAGCTGCTCGGCGGATGAGCAAGCGGTTTAAAAAGAATAAGCGCAAGCGTCTGAAGCACGTCAAAAGATTTCATTCTTAACTGTTAAGTAAAAACACTTGACAGCTGCTTTTCCTTGGATTATATTAATAATCGTTATTTCAAGGAGGATATTTACATGTCAGTTAAGATTAGAATGCGCCGGATGGGTGCAAAGAAGAATCCATTTTACCGGATCGTTGTAGCAGATTCACGGATGCCACGTGACGGCCGCTTTATTGAACAAGTTGGCTACTACAACCCAACCACTAAGCCAAAGGAATTGAAGCTGGACGAAGACAAGATTTACGACTGGCTGAAGAAGGGTGCTCAACCTTCAGAAACTGTTCGTTCATTATTATCCGGCGCTGGCTTAATGAAGAAGCTGCACGACGAAAAGTACAGCAAGTAAGCAAGCTGAATCCTGGGACAAAACCCAGGATTTTTTTATTAAGGAGCCAAAATGGATCTTTACGAAGTGGGTCAAATTATCAACACTCACGGAATTAATGGCGAAGTTAAAGTTAAAGTTATTACGGATTTTCCAGACCAGCGTTTTCAAGCTGGACAGCATCTGCGCTTGCAGGCTGAGCCAGAGCAGGAGTTGACTGTGACTGCTGGCCGTCCGTTTAAGCAGTTTTGGCTAGTTAAGTTTGCAGAGATAGCAGACTTAGACCAGGCTAAAAAGCTGCAAGGACAAATGCTGATGGTGGCGGCTAGCGATCAGCAGGCGCTGCCGACTGGCAGCTACTATTATCACCAAATTATTGGCTGCCAAGCATATGATGCTGAGACAGGGAAATTAATCGGCAAAGTTACTGATATTGAAGCTCCAGGAGCCAATGATATTTGGCAGATCACCAAACCAAATGGGGCTGCCTTTTGGCTGCCTTATATTCCAGCCTGTGTTAAAAAAGTTGATCCTGACCAAAAGCGCGTTCTGATCAAAGTCATGGAGGGACTAGATTGACGATGAAAATCAATGTTTTAACCTTGTTTCCTGATATGTTTTCGCCGTTAAAAGTTTCGATGCTAGGACGCGGATTAGAAGATGGCAAGTGGGAGCTTAATTTGGTCAATTTCCGCGATTTTACGCATGACGTTCACCATCACGTTGATGACACGCCCTATGGCGGCGGCGCTGGCATGGTGCTGCAAATCAAGCCAATTAAGCTCGCTTTGGAATCACTGGCTAATCCGGGGAAAGTGATTATCACGGCTCCGCAAGGCCAGCGCTTTGATGAGCAAATGGCACAGCGCTGGGCAGAAGCTGGGCAGGATTTGACTTTTATCTGCGGCCATTATGAAGGCTTCGATCAGCGCGTCTATGATTTGGCGGATGAAACGGTTTCGATCGGCGACTACGTGCTAACAGGTGGCGAATTGCCAACAATGAGCATGATTGATGCCACGATGCGGCTGGTACCTGGCATTCTGGGCAATAGTGCTTCACCCGTTGAAGAGTCCTTTTCGCATGGTTTGCTGGAGTACCCGCAATACACTCGCCCAGCAGATTTTGAAGGCCAGAAGGTTCCTGAAGTTCTGCTGAGCGGCAACCACCAAAAGATTGCTGAATGGCGTCATTATCAGGCCTTAAAAGCAACTTGGCTGCATCGGCCGGATTTGCTGAAAGCACGCAACTTGTCTAAGGAAGAAAAGATCATGCTGAATGACATCCAGCAGGAGTTGGCAGATTCAGAGCAGTAAAGTAGCGCTACGGTGTTATATGAGCCGTGATAGACGGCATTATGCTATTATTTTCAATTGACTTGCTACAATGTTTTTGCTAAACTAACTGGGTGGCAAATAGCCATGATTAGGGGCATTCCGCTGGCAAGCTTAATTCTGTTGATGAATGCCGGAAAAGGAGAAAACTTATGGATCCATTAATTCAAGCTATTACTAAAGAACAATTACGCAGCGACATGCCAGAATTTCGTCCTGGCGACACTGTTCGTGTGCACGTTCGCGTTGTCGAAGGTAACCATGAACGTATCCAGGTCTTCGAAGGCGTAGTCATCCGCAAGAAGGGTGCTGGCATCAGCGCAACCTACACTGTTCGCAAGATGTCTTCAGGCATCGGTGTTGAACGTACTTGGCCAGTTAACGACCCACGTGTTGCTAAGCTGGAAGTTGTCCGTCATGGTCGCGTACGCCGTGCTAAACTGTACTACCTGCGTAACCGTCACGGTAAGGCAGCTAGAATTGCTGAAGCACGTCGGTAATCAGACGTCGCTACTTAAGAATCGTCCTCTATTAAGAGGGCGATTTTTTTCTTGGAGAAAGGGCAGGAAAATATGATTCAGTAGCTGATCTATTTAAGGATATGGATACATGGAAATAATAGTTACTCCATCTTTTAAACGAGCATTTAAGATGAGATTGGCTTTTGTTTTATCACTTTAATCATCACCGACTGGAATTACTGTTGGTGGCTTTAGGAACTCATGATGATTTAAACAGAGTTAGCTAATTACTAGTAATTTATGGTCAAAATAATATTTACAATTCTTGGCTGCTTGCTATAAAATAAAGCTCATGATCATGGGAGTCAAAAGAATAACGAATCCTTCAACATTTGGAAGTAATTTTACTAAGTAGGCAATAATGGTCATTCCTGCAATCTGGGTATACATCAAGTGAGCAGGCATTTTATGCTTATTCTTTTCTTGGAACCATTTTGGTAAAAATCCGCTACCTCCAGCTTGTCCGAGCATGAATGAAGGTCCGGCCATATTAGTGATGACACTGGCTAAAACGTTACATAGCCCAGCCCAAACAAGAACCATGTATAACCACGGCATTCCAATAGTGGCACCTAATTCTCTAAAGACAGTGTTTAAAGAATAGATGACGTTCAATTGTTTTTCAGGCACAATCATCGCAATAATAACTGTCCCAATTACGAAGATTAGGAAAACTAAGATAATTGTGATAAAGGTAGCCTTAGTAAAATCTTTTTCTGGATGTTTTAATTGCTTGATGTGGGCAGCGTTAGTGTCAATACCGGTATATGAGAAGAAGACGCCGGCAGTAAGGTACTCATTCTGTTCCACTTAGGAATTAGTCCTTTTGGAGTCATTGGAATAGCAGGAGTGTGGCCTTGGCATAACCATACAATTGTTAAAATAATCATTAAAGCTAAAGGAATAAAAGTCCCTATTAAAACACCATATTTAGCCACGTTACTAAAGGCTTTAACACCTTTAGTGGCAATAAAAGTTAACACCCAATATAAAATAATAAAACCAGTCATGATTAAAACTTCATGCTGTGGATGCTGTGCAAATTGAACGGCTTTATCGTACATTGGAGTATAAAACATAATCGTTGCGGCGTAACTTGGCATTCCCATGCCAAAGTTAATCATTGTTTTGACCCAAAGAATTAATAAACAAGTTAGTGCCCAACCTTTACCAAGGCCTTCGCCGACCCATCGAAAGATACCACCACGATTGCTCCAACCTGATGCAAGCTCAGCAGCTACTAGAGCTGTAGGAATAAAGAAACAAATTGCACCAATAGCAAAATAAGTAACAGCAGACAAGCCATAAAAGGCTTGCTGAACGTCATTACCGATCCCCGCGATAATTGAGACGTTCATTAATGTTAATGCAAGGATAGAAATATAAATCTGCTTAACAGATTTCTTTTCTTTATCCTTCGCATCATCCATCATTATTCTCATCTCCTAAAATAATATTTGTTAAAGAAAAAGCCAGGTGATTTTCACCTAGCTTTTGAAAAAATTAATTTTGCAGTCGGTCAGTATTGATTGAAAAGCTTAAACGAGATAGGGTTAATTCATGCTTTACTAAGTTGCCAACAGCATTATGAGTAAGGGCAAGAACCTTTTCTGCATTTGCGCTATTAGCTTTAGTTAAATATTGAGTTAACTTTTGACCACTTAACTTTTCAGCTTCAATATCAGTTTGATGAACCAAATGATTTGTAAGCTGATCAGCAGTAGGCAAGAAACCGTCTAAACCACTTAATAGAGATTTCATTTCATTGTAGCTTGGTTGAATTAAGGCTGCAACTGTTCTTGATAGCCAATAAGCTTGATCAGAATTATATGCGTCGGTAGTGTTCTCATATTCAGGAGCAGTACCGTTTGCATTAGCATAAAATGGAACATATGGATTAAAAGCAGTTGGGGCAAAATTGAACCAGGCAATTCCAGCGATTCCTGCTGGAACTTTATTTCTAATTTCAAGAATATGCGATTCTGCACATCTTGCCATCGAAATTGGACGGAATTTAGTTCTGTCATCTTTGGGTGTATCATCAGCTAATGGATCGTAGATAGTCTCGTTATAGTGGGAACTAAGAACATAGCCAACATCTTCACGCTTTAACTTGCGGTCTGGTTTAAAACTAAAGTCTAAGTTATTTCTGGTAGGTGAGAAAGCAATATGACCTAAGTAACGTTGACCAAACCAAACACGTGGGGTGTTGTAGCAACGGTCCCGTGCGTTAGAAGTACCAAAGATATGACGAAAGTTAAATTCATTTGGAAAGTGATTATCTTCTACAAATTCTCTGATTCCTGGTGCCCACATAAAGCGACTACTATCGTCAAAGTCGATATCTTGAAGAGAAACTTGGTTAGCAATTACAGCAGCTTTGTCATCATCAAGTTTTTCAGCAACCCAATAATGACCAGTTGGAATTTCCATATACCAAACTTCATTCTTATCGCTAAAGGCGATACCGTTACCTTCGTGAGAACCATATTTTTTCAATTAATTTGCCTAGATATTGAACACCATCTCGAGCAGAGTGGATTAAGGGCAGAACAATGCTTAATAAAGCATCTTCACCAATTCCGTTCTTTACTAATGGATCTAATCCTAAAACTTGAGGATTACCGTAAAGACTTTCCGTTGAGCTCATAGCAACATTTTCGCTGTTAATTCCGCACTCGCCAAATTGACCATGAATTTTATAGTCAACAAAGGGTGCCATTTGATAGCGTAATGCATTTTCTGGTAGAGGAATATCTAATCCTGTAACGTAAGAGTGAAAAGTTTGCTTTTCTGATTTAGCAGGAACGACGACAAACTTGACTGGTACATTGCATACTTCAGCGTCACAATTACGGCTCTTTGTCAAATCTTACTGATAAGGTGTCAAGTCTAATTTTTGAAGCATCAAGCAAATCCGTTTGCTTGGTGCTTTTTGAATTGGGACATTCTTTTGTTCAAGGCGAATACGCTTGAGCATAGTTGTCAAATTTCTGTATACAAAGGCAGTCCGCTGGATCTGTTTGATTTTGCGGTTAAAGCCTTCTAGGCAACCATTAGAGTAGCTGAATTTGGCCGCATTAATAACAGCCCTCCGGTTCTTTCTGAAGGTCCTAATCGTTGTCTTTAATTGGTCGCAGTATTGGTTAATATCGCTGTCTAGTAGCTCAGCTATCTTGGTGCTATTTCTATCCTGCAGGGCTATCATAAAGTCTTGCATGAAGTCATATGAGGAGCGTAAAACATCGTCGTATTCAAGTCCTTTATCAACGATTTGAGCAGGTGTATATGAGCACTTTAATAGCCAGTCATAAAATTGTTTCTGCCCCTTTAATTCAGTGTATTTCTTCAAAAACAGCTTCCAGTATCCCTTGTAAATTCTGTGTTTTAAGCTTTTTTCGGGATCCATACGGTTCTTGTCTGCTTGTTTCATAACTAAGACTCTGTAGCTGTTAAACGACCTAGTAACCATCTGTACAAGGTGGAAACGGCCGATGATGATTTCCGCATTTGGGAACAGTCTCCGAGCTAGTACGCCATAATAACAGTTTAAGTCCATCGATACAGTCTTAACCCGCTCCCGATCTTGAGCTGAGTACTTCTCAAAATACCGGATAATGGAGCGCTTATAGCGATTAGGGAGAATAGTGACAACCGTGTGTTTATCACAATCAAGACAGATGAAATGGAGTCTCGTGCCAACGCCTTTGAATTCATCAAAAGCTAGGTGCTCAGGCAAGGGATCGGAAGTGGAGTGAAAGTTACTGCTGCACTTGTCCAGAACGCGTTGGACAGTATTTACAGAAACACCATTTTCCCTGGCAATACTAGTCATGGAGCGGTCTTCTGTTAAACCATCTAAGATTTTAAGTTTAACCGCATTAGAAATATGGCAGTACTCGTCGAGGAGTTCTGTCTTTGGCTGTTAATAGCGTTGGCAATTACGGCAGTAAAAGCCGCGCTTCTTGATTCTAAAGATTATAGAATGGCTTGCGTTTGCGGTAATATAGGGCACATCAACGACCTTATAACCGTTATATACGATATCGTCTGACTCGCAGTCGTGACAGTAGCTGTATTCTAGCTTGGCTGTCCACACTTATCCATTAGGAAACTTGGGATCATGATTGTCTAAATCAATAAATTCAAGGTTTGGGTCTTTAATATCGTACAAATCTTTTATAGAATTGTTAGAGAGGTCCATTGGTAACTTGCTTTCTAATACTTAAATGAATTGTGGAAGAAGATTTTTTGTTTAGAGAGAAGCCAGTGGGCTTCTTTTTTTCTAGTCTAAAAACAAAAAATCTTACTGACAGTCTACCATTTCTGGTCGTCTATCAGTAAGAAAAATTATACAGCCACAAAATTTACTCAAGTAGAAATATTGATGCTCAAAAGTTGACTCAACTAGGGAAATGAGCTCACAAAAATTTACTCAAGTAAAAAATATACTTCTCAATACTTTGCTCAACTAGCCAAAAGCTTGCACACAGATTTACTCAAGTAACAATTTGTCTGCACAACAGTCTACTCAACTGTCCAATTTTTCCTGGTAGTTGAGTAAATTTTGGGCCGGGGGATGGCTTACTTGAGTAAGTTTTTGAGCGAGTTTTTCAATAATTGCAATAGTTGAGTAAATTTTGGGAGGCATTTTCATTTGCTTGAGTAAGTTTTTGTGCAATTTCTAAGTGAATCAACCCTAATTGTCAAAAAACTGCCACTCCCTCTTGCAAAGACAATAATCAGTGTTATTATATAATGCATAAGAAACGCAAGAAATGTGTATAAAAACAATTATTTTTAGCAAAGGAGGCAAAAAGCATGATTAATCTGACTGTTAATACAATCAGTCTTAGCGGTGTCGCTGCAAGAGCAAACCGCGTCATGCTTTAACTGTCCTTTAGACAAAGTTAATCAAAGATAATTTAACAGCACAGTATTAAGTACACCCGGTTTATCGGCGGCATCGTTAACTGAAGATTTTTTGTTATGCGTGTTAGCTAATGAGGTATTAAGATGAACAAGGGTAAGACTTTAATGACTGGTGCTGTTATTTTTATGTGCGGGAGCATGCTGGCGGCCTGCGGCAAGAGCCAAGGAGCATCTGTCAAGCAGAATTTAAACTGGATGACCAGTGCGGAAATCATCACCATGGACCCATCCAAAGCCACCGACACCACGTCCTTCCAGCAGATTGAAAATACGACTGAAGGGCTCTACCAGCTGGGCAAAGACAGCAAGCCGGTTAAGGGACTGGTCAAGAAGATGACTGTCAGCAAAGACGGTCTGACCTGGACTTTTGACCTTAAGAAGGGGGACTAAATGGTCTAATGGCGAAACCGTAACTGCCAAGGACTTTGTCTATTCCTGGAAGCGGACGGTGAACCCCAAGACAGCTAGCCAATACAGCTACATTTTCTCTGGGATTAAAAATGCCGACCAGATCGTTGCTGGTAAAAAGAAGGCCGATACGCTGGGCGTGAAAGCCGCTGGCAAATACAAGCTGCAGGGTTAGTCTGGAACATAAGATTCCATACTTCAAGCTTTTGATGGCCTTCCCAGTCTTTTTCCCAGAAAACCAGACCGCAGTTGAAAAGTATGGCTCAAAGTACGGTGCGTCATCAAAAACGACCGTTTATAACGGGCCATTCCTGCAAAAGGGCTGGACGGGCTCCAACTTGTCCTGGACCATGGTCAAGAACAAGAACTACTGGAACGTCAAAGCCGTTGCTTCAAAAGTTTCGTGATATCGTTTTTTCCAGTCTAAAGCATTTAATTTAAACTCGCTACTATATTGTGATTTGGTCTTGCTTGGTCTAAGGCTTGCTGGCCCATGCCTTTGATATTGCTTGACCCAAAAAAGAAGTTCTGCATACTCTGCAATTTGAAACTCTTTAATAATCGAACCAGAACTTTGGCCAGCAAGATATAGCCTAACAGCAGCTAATTTCTGCTCATAAGAAAATTTAGACAAAACAAAAACCTCCAAACTTGAACCTGTTTGGTCCAACTTTAGGGGGTAACTTCAACTGGCTTTTTGTCTGCTTAAGCAAATGTCATAACTATGTCACTATTTATAGCCTTGAATAGATTTAATCGGTTACATAATGCATCACACAGGTGATATCTCACAAAAAATTAACAAAAGCATCAGGTTCCAAGATTGTTAAGCCGATGTTAAATAGAACTAGCAAGGGTGAAAGCGGTACATTTTTTGCTTTGTTAAGCTAATGTAAACTAAGAAAAATAACGTTAGAATATTAACCGATTTTCGGAAAATGGTAAAGATTTTTCCAAAATCTGGCCAGAATTTAAACAAAGTTAAGTATTTTACTTTGATTTAACATTTCCCCCTGAATGTATTTAACCTCCATTAATTACTATTTACTTAGTAAAAATTCAAGGAGGATAATTATGTCAGGCAAGAAAACTAGAGTAGTGGTTATCGCACTTGCTCTACTGGCTATAGTCGTCGGCTGCGTTGTTGGCAGTTCAAAGGCAGACACCAAGGGTGTCTCTGGGACTGTTAACGCTGCGGGGTCTTCAGCCCTGTTGCCGCTAGTCCAAAGCGCAGCTAAATCATTCATGGATGAAAATCCAGACAGCGTGATCAACACCAACGGTGGTGGGTCAGGCCAAGGTTTACAACAAGTCTCAGATGGAACCATCGACATCGGTGACTCTGACTTGTTCGCAGAAGAAAAATTAGACAAGAAGTCCGCATCAAAGCTGGTTGACCACCAAGTGGCCATCACCGCGATTGCCCCAATCGTCAACAAGGAAGCAGGGGTTAAGAGCTTAACCACCCAGCAATTGATCGATGTTTACACTGGCAAGGTTACCAACTGGAAGCAAGTTGGCGGCAATGACTGCAAGATTGTTTTGATCTCACGTCCTGCTTCTTCAGGTACCCGGGCAACTTTTGAACAATATGCTTTAAACAAGACTGCCAGTCGTTCAAACCAATCACTGGAAACTGACGACTCCGGTACTTTGATCCAAATGATTCAAAGCGTTGAAGGGGCTGTCGGCTACGTTGCCTTATCATACTTGACTGGTAACCCAGACGTAACTGCAGTTGCCATCAACGGCGTTAAGCCAACTCTGGCCAACGTTTACAACGGCTCATACAAGGTTTGGAACTACGAGCACATGTACACCAAGGGTCAACCAAAGAAAGCTGCTGTTAAGGCCTTTTTAAAGAAGATGTTGAGTAAAGAATACGAATCAAAGGTTGAAGGCATGGGCTACGGTGTTGCTTCTAAGCTTTCAGACAAGGCTAAGAAAGAACACAAGTAAAAGGAGAGTAATTTTTCATGGACAAGGTAGTTCAAAAAGCCATCGCTAGCGATAAGCGCTGGCGGGCAGTATACATTGCTTGTGGGCTCTTGATTGTTGCTTTGACGCTCTTGATGGGGGCATTCCTGCTCTACCAAGGTAGTCAAACCTTTATCAAGGCTCACCACAGCATCTGGGAATTCCTGTTTACCAGCGACTGGGCACCGCTTGACAAGACCGGCCTGTTTGGCGGGAAAGTCGGTGCAGCAGTTTACATCGTAGGTTCTCTTGAAACCTGTTTGCTGGCCCTGGTTATCTGCTTGCCATTTGCTATCGGCTCAGCAGTTTACATGACGGAAATCTCACCAAAGATCGGTGAAAAGTACTTCCGTCCAGCTACGGAAATCTACGTTTCAATTCCATCCGTTGTTTATGGTTGGTTTGGGATGACCAAGCTGGTTCCATTGATTAAAAATATTTTCCATCCAGCCATGGGTGGGTACTCAGTTTTGGCCGCATCCATTGTTTTGGCCATCATGATCTTCCCAACCATCACCACGGTTTCCGCTGACGCCATTAAGTCAGTGCCAATGAGCTACCGTGAAGGTGCTTACGGTTTAGGCGCAACCCGCTGGCAAGTAATCGGCAAAGTTGTTTTGCCAGCAGCTTCAGGCGGCATCTTGACCGGGGTGATCCTGGGCTTGGCCAGAGCGATCGGTGAAGCCTTAGCCGTAGCCATGGTTATCGGTAAGACTCGCTCATTTGCGGCAAACCTTTTGTCACCAACCAGCAACTTGACGAGTGCCATCGCAGCCGACATGGGTAACACTGCCCAAGGCGGGGAATACAACCTGGCTCTGTGGACCATGGCGCTGCTCTTGTTCATCATCTCAATTGTCTTGATTGTGCTCATTCACAAACTGGCTAACGGAAAGAAGGATAAATAATGAACCGTGCTAAGAAAAAAGATCGGTTTATGACCGGCGTCTTTTACGCCATCGGCTGGCTGATGCTAGCATTCTTGCTATATTTGACATTTACCATTATCTTTGATGGCTTGAAGGGCTTTAGCCCAGACTTCTTAGTGGCTGCCGGCAACGGGATCTTCAACCAATTCTTTAACACTCTTTACTTAGTTTTCCTTTCGCTCTTAGTTTCCGTGCCAATCGGGATCGGGGCTGGGGTTTACCTGGCTGAATACGCCAAGGAAGGCAAGTTCTTGACCATGCTGGAAGTAAGTATCGAATCACTTTCTTCTCTGCCATCCATCGTAATCGGTTTGTTCGGCTACCTGGCCTTCATCATGTGGACGGGAATGAGCTGGAACATCGTGGCCGGGGCCTTGACGATCTCAATTTTGTCAATTCCTTTGATCACTACTGAAACCAACAACGCAATTCGTGCCTTGCCAATTGAATACAAGGAAGGTTCTCTAGGTTTAGGTGCAACCAAGTCAGAAACCATTAGAAAAGTCTTGATTTCAGCTGCTATGCCGCAAATCTTGACTGGGGTTATCATGGCCGCTGGGCGTGGGTTTGGTGAAGCCGCCGCTTTGCTGTACACGTCTGGTCAATCCACTTACATCAACTGGCACAACTTCTGGAAGATTACTTCACCTACTTCACCTTTGAACCCATTCAGAAGTGGTGAAACTCTTTCACTGCACATCTGGGTCATGAGAACTGAAGGGGCTTTGAACCCTAAGGCAACCCAAATTGCCAACTTTACTTCAGCTGTTTTAGTTGTACTCGCGCTGCTCTTTACTTTAGTTACCCGCCGCATTTCAGACAAGATGCGTAAGCGCAATAACGGAGGAAATTAATAATGGAAGACAAAATTACTATCGAAAACTTGAACCTTTACTACAGTGATTTCCACGCCTTGCATGACATTAACATGCACATTCCAAAGAATGAAATCACGGCTTTCATCGGGCCATCTGGTTGTGGTAAGTCTACTTTGCTTCGCTGCTTGAACCGGATGAACGACCTGGTTGAAGGCTGCCGGATTGACGGTTCAGTTAAGTTAGATGGTACCGACATTTATGGAAATGACCTTGACGTCACTGTTTTGAGACAGAGAGTCGGCATGGTCTTCCAAAGACCAAATCCATTCCCAATGAGCGTTTACGACAACGTTGCTTACGGTCCCAAGATCCACGGCGTAACCGACAAGCAAGAACTTGACGAAATCGTTGAAACCTCATTAAAGCAAGCTGCTATCTGGGATGACTTGAAGGACCGTTTGAACAAGTCTGCTTTGGGTCTGTCTGGTGGTCAGCAACAACGTCTTTGCATCGCTCGTGCCTTGGCTGTTAAGCCAGAAGTCTTGCTGATGGACGAACCAACCAGTGCCCTTGACCCAATTTCAACTTCAAAGATTGAAGAATTGGCTCTGCAACTGAAGAAGGACTACACCATCGTTATCGTTACCCACAACATGCAACAAGCCGTGAGAATTTCTGACAAGACTGGCTTCTTCTTGCTGGGTGACCTGGTAGAATTCGGTGAAACTGACCAACTCTTCTCCATGCCTAAGGATGAAAGAACTGAAAGATACATTACTGGTCGTTTCGGTTAAAGACCAGTAATAATTGGATAGAGTAAGAAAGGCAGGAACAATGACTAGATCAAGATTTGATGAAGAATTGGACAACTTGCAAAAGTCCATGGAAGACATCGGCAAGCTGTGCAAGGAAGCCATTTTGGAAGCAACCAACACCTTGTTTACGGGCGACTACCATGAAGCTGAAGACTCAGTCAACTTGCACCGCCGCATCCACAAGAGCGAACGGGAAATTGAAGACAGCTGCTTGCGCCTGTTGATGGAGCAGCAGCCAGTTGCGACTGACTTGCGGGTGATCAGTTCTTCTTTGAAGGCCGTTTACGACCTGGAAAGAATTGGGGAAATCTCTGCTGATATTGCAGAACTCGTGTTAAATGAACACCTGTCCATCGCCAATGACCAGCTGAACCTTAAGTCCATGGTGCAAACCTCAACCAGCATGGTTGATGATGCCGTAACCGCCTTGTCCACCAAGAATCTGGAACTGGCGCAAGCGGTTATCGACCGCGACGACATTGTCGACGATGACTTTGACCATGCCCGAGAAATCCTGATCAACAACTTCAGCAAGGATGGCAATCCAGAATACCTGATCAACCTGATGATGGTTGCCAAGTACTTGGAAAAGATCGGTGACCACGCGGTCAACGTTGCTAAGTGGACCAAGTTTGTGGCAACTGGCAAGGCCGGAAGATAAGTCTTGGAAAGTTTGCTAAATTAATATTCTTCCTGATCTATCTGCATAGCAAATGTTTCTAAGCTATAATTAGAGTAGCTATTTGCAGATAGATTAGGGAGAATTTTTTTATGACTGAAATATGGTGTGTGGAAGACGACGGAAGCATTTGCGAAATCGAAATGTATACGCTGGAGTCGATGAACTTTAAGGTGCGCGGCTTTGAAGACGGGACGACTTTTTTCAAGGCCCTGGCGGAAAAGCATCCAGATCTGGTCATCTTGGACCTGATGCTGCCAGATGAAGATGGGAGCGATATTTTGAAAAAGCTACGTGGCAACTCGTCAACTGAAGAATTGCCGGTGATCATCGCTAGTGCTAAGACAGCCGAATATGACAAGGTGAAGAACCTGGATTCTGGGGCTGACGATTACTTGACCAAGCCTTTTGGCATGATGGAAATGGTCTCCCGGGTCAAGGCGGTCCTGCGCCGGACCAACCACAAGAAAGAAGACAAGATCGAGAAAGACGGGATCAAGATCCTGCTCAAGCGGCATGAGGTTTATGTCGATGGTCAGGAAATCGAGCTGACCTTGAAAGAGTACGGCCTCTTGAAGCTCTTGATCACCCATCCAGGGACCGTTTTTTCCCGAGAAGAAATTATGGATCAAATTTGGGAAACGGGCTTTTACGGTGAAACGCGCACGGTGGACGTTCACGTAAGAACCTTGAGACAAAAATTGGGTGAGGCTGGTAGCCATATCGAAACGGTGCGCGGGGTCGGTTATCGCTACCATGAAGGGAATTAATGTTTAAAAAAATATTTCGGGCAGTCTTTTTATCAACGGCAGTCATGCTGGTCTGCTCGGTGGTTTTGAGTGCGCTTTTTTTAGGCATCGACTATGATCACAATGAGGTCAACGCCTTGGCTTCGCAGGCCGATTTGGCAGCCAGCGGGGTCAACAATGGGGGACGGAAGTACTTAACCCAGCTAAAAGGAGAAAATTACCGGATTACCTGGATCAATGCTAAAGGCAAGGTACTCTACGACAATGAGGAAAACCCAGCCAAGATGGGCAACCACGCTAAGCGCAAAGAAGTTGCTGAAGCCATGAAAAAAGGCGAAGGGCAAAGCGAGCGCTACAGCACGACCCTGTCGACGGTTACGATGTACTATGCCAAAAAGCTGAAAGACGGCGGCGTTATCCGGGTGGCGGTTACGCGGAATTCGATCTGGATGACCATCTTGCAATTGCTGAGGCCGATGCTGATCATCTTGCTGATCGCCGTGATTGCTTCTTGGTTCGTAGCTAAGATGATCTCGCAGTCCATCGTCAAGCCGCTGAACCAGTTAGACCTGGACCAGCCGCTTGAAAGCAAGAGCTATGAAGAAATCAAGCCGCTGTTAACCCGGCTTGACAGTCAAAACAAGCAGATTGCTGACCAAATGGAGCAGCTCCACCACCGGGAGAAGGAGTTCAAGACCGTCATCGATGCCATGCAAGAAGGCCTGATCTTGATCGACCTGAACGACCAGGTCCTCTTGTCCAATCCGGCGGTAGTATCGCTCTTAGGATCAAAGTCTTCTGAAGTTTTGCCAGATGATGTTAAAAAGATCATCGATCAAGACAAGCGGACCGTCCACACCGAAGGGATCGTGGAAAGAGAAGGGCGCAACATTCAAATTAGTGCCAGTCCGATTTTTTCACGGAAGGTCTTAAAAGGGACTTCGATCTTGGTCGTTGACGTCACAGAAGAATACCATGAAGAGCAGGTCAGGCGCGAATTCACGGCCAATGTGTCCCATGAATTGAAGACACCGCTGCAGTCCATCATGGGGTCAGCGGAGCTTTTGGAAAACAACCTGGTCAAGGAAGACGATCGGCCAGCCTTTTACCGGAAGATCCATGAATCTTCAGCTCAGCTCTTGACCTTGATCGATGACATTATCCGGCTGTCTCACCTGGACGAAAATCCGGAATTTGAAGAGGTCCGGATGAACCTGAAGAGTCCGGTGACCGAGGCGATCGAAGCCTTGCAGGCGTCAGCTGACAAGCACGAGATTGAGCTGAAGGCGGCTTTGGCCGATACAGAAATCAAGGCCAACTTCCGCTTGGTTTATGAAATTGCCTACAACCTGATCGACAACGCCATTCGCTACAACAATCCTGGCGGCCAGGTCAAGATTGCGGTCAAGGAAGTGCGGGGGCAAGCTATTTTGCGGGTTTCTGACACGGGGATCGGGATTCCGCTTGAAGTGCAAAACCGCATCTTTGAACGGTTCTACCGGGTCGACAAGTCCCACAGCCGCAAGACTGGCGGGACGGGACTTGGTCTGTCCATCGTCAAGCACGCAGTACAGCAGTGCCATGGGACGATCCGCCTTGAAAGTGAACTGGGCAAGGGCTCAACCTTTACCGTGGTCTTCCCAGCTTTAAAGCATGAAGACAAATAAAAAATGCTCGGCTTTGGCCGAGCATTTTTCGTATGTAGATTAATTGTCCAAGTGGATTTCCAGCTGTCTTTGCAGCGGGTAAACAGACAGTTCCGCGTTGTCCAGGTCCGTCTTGTGCATGTCGATGGCGTGGATGTCGGAATTTTCATAGGTGGTGTAGTAGTAGATCCCTTTTTCTTGGTTCATGCAAGAAGAATAGATGGTGTATTCGTACTTACCTGGGGTCACTTCGCACAGGCCCTTGACCTGTTCAACGGAGTAGAGGATCTTCAAAAATTGGTTGACGGAGCTGACTTCGTCCGTTTCGCCAATGCTGTTGAGCTTGGTAAAGACGCAGCGGACAAAGCGCGACTTGCTGGACAAGTCGCCTGGCAACCAGAGCCCGCCCATACCGCGGGAATATTCGGCGAGTTCTACGCCTGGACCAAAAGTGTGCTCCTTGTGGTGGGCCGAAAGGGCGAAGTAGTCGTTCAAGGCGAACTTCATGATTGGGAATGGCGGGTTGTTGGTCATGACGCCGACTGGGTTGTCGTAAACGTGGAGGCCGTCTTTCATGGATTCGACCACGATGGTGCCGGTCTGGTCAGCGATCATCCAGTGCAGGGTTGAGAGCGGGAAGTACACGAAGAAACCGCCCTGCGTCCTAAATTTAACTGTGATTTTCTGCACGAATTAACTTACAATACTGAGTTTAAAACGCGCAAAACAGTCACTTTTTTCCTGGCGCAAGCTGAAAAAGCGGATCAAGTTCGCCGGCAGCTAGCAGAAATTCAGCCAGCCAAATGGGTTGATTTTAAAGAAGGTCTAGACACCCTGTCTTATCAAGGTTTGCGTGATATTCTAACTAAGGCTAATCGCTACTTGGAAGAACAAGAACATAAACACTGCTAAAACAAGCAAAAACCAGTTGGATCTGTTTCCAACTGGTTTTATTTTGTCAAAATTTAAGCTAACGCTTGGAAAAGCAGAGCGCCGATTTGGTTCATTCCGCGGATAATCGACCAACGGTCTTCCCAATTGTCAAAATGGCTCAAACAGCAGCAGTCATAAAAACCGTCATTTCGGCAAATGCGTGCGACATCATGTTCAGTATCCGCCAATTCGCCAGTTTTGTTAAAAGAGTGATCTTCAGGAAGCGCTCCAATTAATTTTGAACGGGTGGTTTGGTTAAACATAGCTGTCTGACAAGCCTTGCCAAATGCGGTTTGATCATTTAGCAGCTCTTCAAGCAAAATTAAGGCAGTCTTGGCTGAAATCAAATTTTCATCAGCTGCCTGCTCCATTAAAAATCGGCCTAAATGGACTTGCGGGTAAGTATTGCTCAGCCAAGCTTGTATTTTGTCAAAGCCTGCCAGTTTCAGCAGCACATTCGCGGCGGTATTGTCTGAAACAGAAAGCATTAAATCTAGCAAATCATGCAAGCTCCAGCACCGTTTGTTTAGATGATACAGGACCCCGCCTGGCACTAAGTCAGTCTCATTAAGTTCAATTGTCTGCTTTAAATTGACAGCCTGCTTACTCCAGTAAGCGGCAATCCCTAATTTGATTAAACTGGCTGACTTGAACAATTCTTGACAATTGTCAGTTGCAAAAATTGTCTGCCCAGCTTGGTTTTTAACAATGATGGCTGTTTTGCCAGGCAGACTAGCTGCAACTGTTTGAATGTCGTGAGCTAACTTAGTCATGATCAATCAACTGAATTTGATTGCCTTGACACTTAGCGAACTTAGCTAAATCTGGGTCCAATTCAGCCATAAAAATGGAATCCAAATCAGCAAACTTAACATTGGGATTAGCCAAGACGAAACTGCAAGCAGCAGCAATTGATTCAATCGGCTCAATCATGCAGCCGAGCATGGTATGAATGCCGCGACTAGCAGCTAAATCATTGATTTTTTGAGCTTCGCTGAGCCCGCCAGTTTTCATCAGCTTGATATTGATATAGTCGGCTGCCTGCATGCTAATGACTTTTTGAGCATCCAAATAAGAGTGAACGCTTTCGTCAGCCATAATTGGGTACGGACAGTGAGCAGTCAGATAAGCCATCCCGGCTAAATCATCAGCTGGCAGCGGCTGTTCAATAAAATCGATCTTGACGCCTGCTGCTTGCCAGGCTTGGGCTGCCTGCATGGTGGTACGCGTTGTCCAAGCTTGATTCATGTCTAAACGCAAGTGAATGTCAGGACCTGTTGCTTGCGCAATCGCTTCAATGACTGCAATATTTTCTTCGATAGCAGCTTTGCCTAATTTTACCTTTAAGGAAGTAAAACCGCGCTTAACTAAGTCTTTAGCTTCAGCGACCATTTGCTCTTGCTGGCCAATGCTAATTGTATAGTCAGTAGTCACACTACCATTTTTGCCGCCCAGCAGCTCAGGCAGCGAGCAGTGAAACAGCTGCCGGCGAGCGTCATAAAGCGCCAGTTCAATAGCAGCTTTGGCTGGGGTATTGTTCATAATGCTGGCATGAAGAGTTGCCAGCAGCTGATGCCACTGGTTAAAATCAGCCCCAATTAATACCGGCTGAATGCCTTGCTCAACTACTGCGCTGGCTGCGGTCAAATTGTCGCCAGTCACTTTTTCGTTGGGCGTACCCGTACCGACGCCGACAATGCCATTCGACAAAATAATTTTCACCCTGACTGCTTCGATGCGATCGACCCGGTGTAAGGCCGTGACAAAGGGATGCTTGAGGGGAACGCTCTTATGATCGATTTGCAAATCTTGGATAGTTAATGCACTCATTTTGAAGATCCTTTCTTAATAAATCTTTAATCTAATTCTAGCAAATTCGTTAGCCAGTAGCACCACTTATTAGCGGTTTTTAACCGCTGGTGAAAACCAAGGCAAAAATAAAAACGGACCTGCTCGCAAGCAGCTCCGTTTATTTGTGTAAAATTTTAATCAATTTCATTGCGGTACAAGCCAATAACTTTGCCTAAAATATGTACATTCGGCAAAATAATTGGATCCATCGTGTCATTTTCAGGCTGCAGGCGGAAATGGCCATTTTCCTTGTAAAAACGCTTGACGGTTGCTTCATTGTCATCGGTCATGGCAACGACTATTTCGCCATTATTAGCTGAACCTTGCTTTCTGACAATTACTTTATCGCCGTTCAGTATGCCAGCGTTGATCATTGATTCCCCGTGAACCCTTAGCATGAACAAATTGCCAGCCTCATTTTGCAAATCAGGCGGGAGCGGGAAGTAGTCATCAATATCTTCGACTGCCAAAATTGGCTGTCCAGCAGTAACAACGCCGACAACTGGAATTTCTTTGGATTTGATGCCGAGTGCTTCCATGCCTTCCCGCGTGACTTCAATTGCGCGGGGCTTGCTTGGGTCTTTGAGCAAATAGCCTTTGCGCTCAAGCCGGGTCAAATGGCCGTGGACAGTTGAAGTTGAGGATAAGTTGACGGCATTGCAGATTTCTCGCACGGTTGGCGGAAAGCCGCGGCCAGCAGCAGTATCATAGATAAATTGCAAAATTTCTAATTGTTTTGATTTAGTCATAACTTAATCTCCGTCTATTTGCTTTAATTTTAGCAAAAAATGTGGCTCCAAACAAATGTTCTAGTCCTTTTTTGCTTTGACGTCAGCGCGTTTTAGGGTAAACTATCTTACTAGCGAGGTGTCTGACTTGGACAAAGAAGAAGAAAAACGAGTCATCGCCCGAATCAATGAACTCTACCACCTGAAAGAACAAAGACCGCTGACTGAAGCTGAACAGGCTGAACGCAAGCGGCTGCACAAAAAGTTCATTGCCAACTTCCGGGCTGGCTTTAGACAAGAAGTAGAAAATTTAGTCATTGTTGACAAAAATGGACGCGAAGTAACGTCCGAAAAAGCCAAACGCGCCCAGCGGCGCAAAGGCCTGCGCAAAGATTAGACAAGCAAGGGGAGACTGTGAGAATGAATTTAGGATTAGCTATTACTTTGATTATTGTTGCCTTGATTTTAGGCTTGGTTGGCGGCTTTTATGGTGCCCGCGCTTACATGAAAAGATACTTCAGAGACAACCCTCCGTTCAATGAAGAGATGATCCGGACCATTATGTCGCAAATGGGTCAAACCCCATCAGCCAGAAAGGTCAACCAGGTGATGAACATGATGCGTCACCAACAAACTAAGATGTAAGGCTTGCTTAAAGCATTGCAGACGGAGGTCGAAATGGCCCTCTTTTTTTTACATAAAAAGCAGGTGATTAATGAATGGGAGTTTTTAAAAAACTTGGCTGGTTTTTTAAACAGGAGAAAAAGCGCTATACGATCGGCATTTTGTTCTTAGCTTTAACCTCAGTGGCCAATTTGGTGCCGCCGCGGATTTTGGGCTTGATGGCTGACCGGTTGGATGCTGGCAAAATTTCTTGGGCTCAGTACGGTGGATTAGTGCTGGCAGTGATTGCGGCCGCCTTGGCTTTATTTGGTCTGCGCTATGTTTGGCGCAAGCAGATTTGGGGCGGGGCAGCAGTGCTCGAACGGGAGATTCGCAGCCGTCTGTTTGCTCATTTTTTGGCAATGGACCGGACCTTTTTCCAGCGTCACCGCACTGGTGACTTAATGGCACATGCTACTAACGATGTCAACGCTATCGAAATGGTTGCTGGCGATGGGGTGCTGACGCTAGTTGACTCTTTGATTATGGGTTTGTCCACCTTGGCAGCCATGATCGCTTTTGCCGATTTGCGTCTGACTGTCGTCGCAATGCTGCCGCTGCCTTTTTTAGCGTTAGGTGCTTGGCGTTTGGGAACCAGATTATACAGCGAGTTCGACAAGTCGCAGGCTGCGTTTTCAGAACTGAATAATAAAACTCAGGAAACGGTCAGTGGGATGAAAGTTTTAAAGACCTTTGGCCAAGGCCAAGAAGATACCGCAGCCTTTGACAATTTGGTCGATAAAACGATTAAAATCAACCGCAAGGTTTTCATTTGGGATTCTTTGTTTGATCCTTTAGGTTCGCTGATTATTGGCCTGACTTATGTAATTACGATTATTTATGGCGGTCTGCTAGTCAGCAGCGGTCAGCTGAGCATTGGTCAGTTAGTTTCCTTTGTTGCCTATATTTCCAACATGGTTTGGCCAATGTTCGCTATCGGCTACCTGTTCAACATCGTTGAGCGTGGATCAGCTTCCTATGACCGGGTAGAAAAAATTTTGCAGGAAAAACCACTGGTTACTGATAAAAATGCTGATCAGTTCATTAAGGCCAGCGACTTGCACGGCAGTCTGGTCTACCAGATTAATTATTTTGCTTACCCAGATGAGCCGCAAATTCCAGTGCTGCAGGATGTCAATTTTGAACTGAAGGCTGGCCAGACTTTGGGCTTGGTTGGCAAGGTAGGATCAGGCAAGACAGCGATTATTCAGCTGCTGCTGCGGGAATATGCCAAGTACGATGGCAAAATCACTTTAAACGGCTATGATTTGCAGAAGATCCCATTAGGCACGCTGCTGAGTCAAATTGCCTATGTGCCCCAGCAAAATTTCCTGTTTTCGACCACGATTCGCAATAATATCGCCTTTGGCGAGCATCAGGCCCAGCTGAATGATGTTGAAGCCGTTGCCCGCAAGAGTGCGCTGCACCAAGATATTACCCAGCTGCCGAATACTTACAATACTTTGGTTGGCCAAAACGGGGTCGAATTGTCTGGCGGTCAGAAGCAGCGTTTGTCAATCGCGCGGGCCTTGCTAAAACATAGTCAGATTTTGATTTTGGATGATGCTTTGTCGGCAGTTGACGCGAAAACGGAAACTGCGATTTTGAAATCGCTGCGTAAAGAGCGTGCTGATAAAACCACGATCATTGCTGCCCACCGGCTGACTTCAGTCAGAGACGCTGATTTGATTTTAGTCTTAGAAGATGGTCGGATTATTGAGCGCGGCAACCATGAAGCTTTGCTTCAACAGGGCGGCTGGTATGCCCAGATGTGGGCTGCCCAAGAATTTACTAGACAGGAGGAATAGTATGGAGCAAGAAAAAAATACCAAATCAGTCTGGTCAAAACCAATTCCTCTGTCAGAACAATGGCAAATTCTCAAACGTTTGTTTAAATTCGTGAAGCCTTTCCGCTGGGAAATGCTGATAGCAACGATTGGTGCTTTTTTCGTCAGTGGTATCAATATGCTGCTGCCGCACGGCCTGCAATATTTTATTGACCACTACTTAGTTACAAAAAGCGCGACTACGCAAATTATTTTGTGGGCCGGGTTTCTTTACGGTTTAGGCGTTTTGCTGAAGGCTGCATTGCAATTCACCTATGAATTTTATTTTGCTTATGGGTCAGAAAAGACGCTGGAAAGCATCCGGAAAGTCATGTTCCGTCATCTGCATAAATTAGGAATGCGGTTCTTCGATCAAACCCCAGCTGGTGCGATTGTCTCGCGGGTAACTAACGATACGATGACTTTAAGCAATTTTTTGACGGTGTTAGCCAGCGTCATTATGGCGGTCTTTTCACTGGTGACAGCTTTTATTGCCATGTTCACTACGAATGTCACCGCCGCTTGGCTGATGCTGATCTTCGTGCCAATTATCATGCTGGTGATTGCTGTTTATACGCATTTTAGCTCGCGCTTGTATCGCAAAATGCGGGAACGATTAAGCCGAATCAACACTTCTTTGAATGAAAATATTGAAGGGATGGGGCTGATTCAGGAATTCAAGCAAGAAGATCGGATGCAGGAAAAATTTGAGCAAGAAAATGGCGGGCTGATGCAAACGCGGATGGCCATGATTCACATCAACTCTTTGCTGCTGTCGCCATTAACTTCGCTGCTGTATTCAGCTGCACTGACAGTGGTCCTGCTTTACTTTGGCTTTCCTCTCCACCAAACTTTCGTGCCGGCCGGTGTCCTGTATGCTTTTTCGCAGTATTTGAATCAATTTTTTAATCCATTTTCAACGATGATGGATCAAATGACCCTGTTTCAAGACGGGATCGTGGCTGGCAAGCGGATTTTTCAAGTGTTGGATACTAAAGAATTTGAACCTGCTCAGCATCCGCAATCCGGCTTGACAATCAAAGAAGGCAAAATCGAGTTAAAACATGTCAGCTTTTCTTATGATGGCAAGCATGAGATTCTGCACGATTTGTCTTTTACGGTTGAACCTGGACAGACTTTAGGAATTGTTGGTCACACTGGTTCTGGCAAAAGCACGATTATCAATGTCATGCTGCGTTTTTACGAATACTATCAAGGTCAAATTTTGATTGACGGGCATGATTTGAAGTCGTATGCGCCAGCTGAGCTGCGGGCTAAACTGGGGCTGGTTTTGCAAGACCCATTTATGTTTACTGGCGATATTGCCTCGAACATTCGCTTGTATAACCAAAAGATCAGCGACCAGCAAATTGAAGCAGCGGCCAAGGCCGTCCGGGCTGATGAATTTATTCAAAAACAGCCGGGCAAATACCATGCTAAAGTGCTAGAAGGCGGCAGTGAACTCAGTCAAGGCCAACGGCAGCTGATTTCGTTTGCTCGTACTTTAGTTACCAATCCGAAGATTTTAGTTTTAGACGAAGCAACGGCTAATGTTGATACTGAGACTGAAGAATTGATTCAAGCTGGGCTTAAGCGCTTGCGGCAAGGGCGGACTACTTTAGCAATCGCTCACCGTTTGTCAACGATTGCCGATGCTGACCAAATCATTGTCCTGGATAAAGGCCGCATTGTGGAGCATGGTACCCACGAAGAGCTTTTAGCACAAAGGGGCTACTACTACAGCTTGTACAACTTGCAAGTTCATACTGAATAAGCGCACTAAAAAAGAGATGTTCTTCTTGACTTGAACATCTCTTTTTACTTGTCAAAAATAATTTATTTTTCGTTGAGCATGTAACCCCGCGTCATTGGCAGGCTTTGGCCGGATGGACCATTAGTCAAGAGGTACTGCACCACGTCAATATTGCCTGACTCAAATGAAGCCGCACAGGCGTTGAGGTACAAATCCCACATGCGGACAAATTCCTCATCAAACATCTTAGCGATTTCTTGCCGGTGAGCATTAAAGTTTTGATCCCAAATTTCCAGGGTGCGTTGGTAGTGCCGTCGCAGCATTTCTAGGTCCGTAATTTGCAAGTTGGCATTTTCAATTTCACCAACAATTTCGGCCAAACCTGGCACATAGCCGCCTGGGAAGATGTATTTATTCAGCCAAGCATTGGTAGCGCCGCCTTGCTGCCGGGTGATGCCGTGAATCAAGGCAACCGCGTCTGGTTTCATGTATTTAGCTACGTCTTGGAAATATTGACCCAGATTCTCTTTGCCAACGTGTTCGAACATGCCTACTGACGTGATGTAGTCAAACTTCCGGTCGCCAAGTTCGCGATAATCTTCCAGCAGAACTTCGGCTTGGTTTTGCAAACCAAGTTTTTCGATTTTTTGCTGAACCAGTTTGTACTGCTCTTCGCTTAAGGTGATGCCGGTCACGCGCAAATTGTATTCTTTAGCAGCCGTCAGCATCAAAGTGCCCCAGCCGCAGCCAATATCCAGCAGCGTTTTTCCTGGTTGCGGGTTGAGCTTGCGCAAAATGTGGTGCACTTTAGCTAATTGGGCAGCTTCCAAATCATTATTCTTGTTCTCTGGAGTGAAGTAGGCGCAGGAATAAGTCATGCTTGGGTCAAGCCATAAACGGTAAAAATCATTGCCGATATCATAGTGACTTTGCACATCGGCTGTGCTTTGGGCTTCGGTGTGTTTTTGATGCGGCATCAACCGGCGAAACTTGCTGCTTTTCATAAAAGAGTCAGCTGAATCATAGGCGGCTTTAATCAATTTTTGGATGCTGCCATGGATTTCCAGGTCGCCGCGCATATATGCTTCCCCAAAGGCCAAGGAAGCATTATTGCTAATGTCGCGCAGCGGAATTTTTTTATTGAAAACTACGGCAACTTGCGGTTCGCCTTCTCCGTATAACTTGCTCTTCCCATCCCAGAAAGTGACTTTAACGGGAATATTGAACGAGTGTTTCAACATGTTGTTGTAAAAAGTCTTTTCAAGCATGCTTTTCCTCCTTAATGCGGTACGTATTTAAACGCAGGATTCTGCTCCTCATCCAGCTGGTCCCACGCTTGTTCTAGTTCGTGATACAGAACGGTGGTCGTTTCATGGTTGATTTTGGTCTTAGGGTCGAGCTTGATGGGATCGCCGAAGCAAATTTCCATTGGTTGACGCTTTAGCAGGTCTTTGAAAGTAAGCGGTCCTTGATAAACAACCGGCACCATCGGTTTGCGGGACATTTTGGCAATAACTAAAGCGCCGCTTTTCAATTCGGCAGAGTGGCGCGTGCCAGACGGAAAGACAATCAAAGACAGTTCCCCTGCCCGCAATCCTTTGACTGGAATTTTTAGCACGGATGGGCCAGGGTGCTGACGATCGACTGGGAAAGCATGCGCATGGTTCAAAATAAATCGTAAAATAGGATTTTTAAACAGTTCGATTTTAGCCATGAACATGAATTCCATCGGGCTAGCCGCCAGGGCGAACATAATCGGTTCCCACCAAGTGCGGTGCGGGGCAACCAAAATATAATTGCCTTCGGGCAAGCGTTCTTTGTGGTGTACATTCAAGTGACCATTGAGCACCCAAACGATGAAACGAGCAATCGGACGAATCACGCGATAAAACATATTAAACCTCCAACATTATGATATGTTATCATAGAACGCTAAAATAGAATGCTAAAAAAATTTAAGAATAAATTTGAGGTGATTGCATGGCCCAGCTCAAAGCAGGCGAGCGCATTGATTATATGTACAGTGATGATTTGCAAATTATCCAAGCGGCAGATGAATTTGCTTTTTCCTTAGATACGCTGCTCTTGGCTGCACAGGCTAAGCAATTTTTAAAACCGCGCTCTTTAGTCGCTGATTTGTGTGCCGGCAATGGGGCGGCCAGTTTGTATTTGGCCTATCAAAGCTTAGCCCATTTTGATGCTGTAGAAGTTCAACCGGAAGTTGCCTCTCAGGCCGAGCGGTCAGTGGTGCTTAATCATTTTGAAAACCGCGTCGACGTGCATTTAGGGGATGTCAAAGATGCCTGGCATCTGCTGAAAAAAGACAGCTATGATTTGGTGATGGTCAATCCGCCATATTTCAAGGTGCCAGCTGGTCACAAGCTAAATCCAGACCGCAAAAAAGCGATTGCCCGCCATGAATTGCTGATTAATTTGGACCAGATTATCGCTATCTCTTCGGGTCTGCTCAAGATGAAGGGAAGAATGGTGATGGTGCACCGGCCAGAACGGTTGGGAGAAATTATTGCTGCTTGCAGTCAGCACGACTTAAGCGTGAAAGTCATTCAGCCTTATTTGTCTCACCGCGGCGATGATAGCAACTTAGTGGTTGTTGTTGCTAAAAAGCATGTGGCGGCTACTGGCCTGGTTTTAAAAGATGGCATCGTTGTTCACGAAGCTGATTGTTCCTTCACGCCAGCAATTGAGAAAATTATTCATGAACAGGCCAAACCAGCTAAATATTATTATTTTTACGTTTTGCTTTGCAGCGACGGCAGTTTCTATGGCGGCTTTACCGATGATGTGCCTGCTCGCGTGGATGCGCATAATGCAGGCAAGGGTGCTAAGTACACGCAAACACGTCGGCCAGTCAAATTGCTTTATCATGAGCGTTTTCCGTCAAAGCGGCAAGCTTTGAAGCGCGAGTATTGGTTCAAACACCATGAGCGGGCTTGGAAAGAAAAATTTTTGCGCGGGCATGAGGTAATTTGGTAAGACTTGCACTCTTGGCAATTTCTTTATACAATGAATAGGTGCATTTTTATGCATGCAAATCACATCAGCTGCGATCAAGCCCTGGTGCCGCTAAGCGGTCAAGCTTTGAAATGAGCAGCTGAGAGGAATAACCAGAGGAGGATTTTTATGTCTGTTGTTACAATGAAACAATTGCTTGAAGCAGGTGTCCACTTCGGTCACCAAACTAGAAGATGGGACCCACGGATGAAGCCATACATCTTTACCCAAAGAAATGGCATTTACATCATCGACCTGCAAAAGACCATCAAGATGCTGGATGACGCTTACAACTACGTCAAGGCTGTTGCCAAAGATAATGGCGTTTTCCTGTTTGTTGGTACTAAGAAGCAAGCACAAGAATCAATTGCTGAAGAAGCTACCCGTGCCGGCCAATACTACGTTAACGAACGGTGGTTAGGCGGTACCTTGACTAACTGGACTACCATCCAAAGCCGGGTTAAGCGCTTAAAGCAATTAAAAGCTGAACAAAAAGACGGTACTTTCGACTTATTGCCAAAGAAGGAAGTTGCTGTTTTAACTAAGGAAATGGACAAGCTGCAAAGATTCTTAGGCGGTATCGAAGATATGCCAAGAATCCCAGACGTTCTGTTCGTAGTTGACCCTAAGAAGGAAAAGATTGCTGTTCACGAAGCAAACATCTTGGGCATTCCGGTTGTTGCCATGGTTGACACCAACACTGACCCAACCCCAATCGACGTAATCATTCCTTCAAACGATGACGCTATTCGGGCTATCCGCTTGATTTCTGGTGCAATGGCTGACGCTATCATCGAAGGCAAGCAAGGCCAAGACGATGAACAAGACGTTGAAAAGGAAATGGCTGACCAAGCCAGCGAAGATGGCGACAAGTCTATGGAAGAAGTCGTTGCTGACGCTGACGACGACCAAGAAGACTAATCACTGCTAGCCGGGTCAATTAGGAGGACACAAATGGCTAAGATTACTGCAAAACTTGTTAAGGAATTACGTGACCGTACCGGTGCTGGGATGATGGACTGCAAGAAAGCTTTGGTTAAAGCTGACGGCGACATCGAAAAAGCAATCGATATTTTACGTGAAAACGGCTCTGCTAAGGCTGCTAAGAAGAGCGCCCGTATCGCTGCTGAAGGCTTAGCAGAATACGCAATCGATGGCAACGATGCTGTTTTGGTAGAAGTTAACTCCGAAACTGACTTTGTGTCATCAAACGACAAGTTCAAGAAGCTGGTTAATTACATTACTGCTTCATTGTTGAAGAACAAGCCAGCTGACTTGAAGGCTGCTTTAGCTGCTCCAATGGGTGATGGCACCATTCAAGATGCAATTACCAACTTGACGGCTGTGATTGGCGAAAAGCTGACTCTGCGCCGGTTCCAACTGGTTTCCAAGAAAGATGACGAAATCTTTGGTGCTTACAAGCACAATGGCGGTGCCATCGCAGCTTTGGTAACCATGAAAGGCGGCAGCGAAGAAGCAGCTAAGAACATTGCTATGCACGTAGCTGCAATCAACCCAGAATACTTGAACAAGGATTCTGTTCCAGCTGACGAACTGAAGCGGCAAACTGAAGTGTTCACTAAAGAAACTGAACAAGAAGGCAAGCCTGCTAAGATCGTGCCAATGATTGTTAAGGGCCGGGTCAACAAGTACTTAAGCGAAATTTGCTTGGTTGACCAACCATACGTTAAGGACGACAAGCAAACAGTTGCTGAATATGCAAAATCAGTTAACAACGGTGTTGTCACTAACTTTGTTCGTTACGAAGTTGGCGAAGGCATCGCTAAGCGGCAAGAAGACTTCGCTGCTGAAGTTGCTGAACAAATGAACTAATCTTAAAAGATTAACAGATCAGGATGCGCTGAATACCAGCACATCCTTTTTTGTTTGTCAGCTAAGCAAGAAAATACAGAGTCAATATGCTAAAATAATGAGAGCATAAAAGGAGGTCCATCATGAGTCAATTAAAGTACAAGCGTGTGATTTTAAAAATTTCAGGGGAAGCTTTAGCTGGTGATAAAGGTTTTGGCATTAACCCGGTAGTTATCAAGCATTTAGCGACTGAGATCAAGTCTGTTCACGAACTTGGCGTTCAAATCGGGATTGTTTGCGGCGGCGGCAACATGTGGCGCGGGGTGACTGGCGCTGATTTAGGCATGGAACGCGCCCAAGCTGACTACATGGGCATGCTGGCTACAATTATGAACGGCCTGGCTTTGCAAGATGGTTTGGAAAACGTTGGCGTACCTACACGGCTGCAAACGTCGATTGAAATGCGGCAAATAGCCGAGCCGTACATTCGCCGGCGGGCCCTGCGTCATTTGCAAAAAGGCAGAATTGTCATTTTTGGTGGCGGTACGGGCAACCCATATTTCTCAACTGATACCACGGCAGCTTTGCGGGCAGCAGAAATCGATGCTGATGTCATTTTAATGGCTAAAAATGGCGTTGATGGGGTTTACTCAGCTGACCCGAAGACGCACGCTGATGCCACTAAGTTTGATGAACTGACCCAATTGGATTTAATTGATAAAAAATTGCAAGTAATGGACCGGACTGCCAGTTCTCTGTCCATGGATACTGACATTCCACTGGTAGTCTTTAATGTCAACAAGCCAGGCAACATTCGCAAAGTTGTTGAAGGCGAAAAAATTGGTACGATTATTCGAGGTAACAAATAATGACAAACGAAATTATTCAAGCAGCTAGCGCCAACATGGACAAGTCCATTAAGGCATTTGAAAAAAATTTAGGACAAATTCGGGCGGGCGTTGCCAATGCTTCTTTGCTGGAAAGCGTTAAAGTAGATTACTACGGTGTTCCTACACCGCTGACGCAAATGTCCAGTGTTACTATTCCAGAAGCACGGGTATTAATGGTGACGCCTTATGATAAATCCAGCTTGGACGACATTGAACACGCAATTTTAGCGTCTGATTTAGGTCTAACGCCAGCTAACGACGGCAAAGTTATCCGTCTGGTTATTCCTCAATTGACTGGCGAACGCCGGGAAGAAATTGCCAAACAAGTTGGCAAATTGGCTGAAGAAGCTAAAATTGCCGTCCGCAACGTGCGCCGCGACGCTATGGATAAACTGAAAAAACAAGGCAAAGCTGGCGACATTACTGAAGATCAAGAACACGACCTGGAAGCCGAAGTGCAAAAGGTTACCAATCAAGCAACAGGCAAGATTGATGATTTAGCAGATGCTAAGCGAAAGGAAATTACGGAGGGCTAATGAGTCAGACTGGACAAGTTCGTCACTTGGCCATCATTATGGATGGCAATGGCCGGTGGGCCAAGCAGCGTCATTTGCCGCGGATGGCCGGTCACAAGCAGGGCATGGAAAATATTCGCCGCATTGCCCGTGCTTGTGATGATCATGGCATTAAAGTGTTGACTTTGTATGCTTTTTCAACCGAAAACTGGGCCCGTCCCAAGAAAGAAGTCAGCTATTTGATGAGCCTGCCGGTGAATTTTTTTAATCACTACATGCCGGAGCTGCAAGCACGCAATGTTAAAGTAAAAATCATGGGCTATCCTGATAAGCTGCCCGTTGCCACTGAGCGAGCCGTGCAGGAAGCAATGGCTGAAACAGCTAATAATACAGGCATGGTTTTGAATTTTGCTTTTAACTACGGCAGCCGCGCGGAAATTATTTCTGCTTGTCAGCAGTTAGCGGCTCAAGCAGCTGCTGGGAAAATTCAGGCGACTGACATTAATGAAGAAATGTTCAGTCGTCAGCTGATGACTGGTGATTTAGGTGAGCTGGCCGATCCAGATTTATTGATTCGCACTTCCGGTGAAGAGCGGCTGTCCAACTTTTTACTGTGGCAGCTGGCTTATAGTGAATTCTATTTTACTAAGCGGTATTGGCCTGATTTTGATGAAAACGATTTGCAAACAGCTTTAACCGCCTTTGCTAATCGGCATCGACGTTTTGGAAAGATTTAGAGATTTTTTTAATATATGAAACAAAGAGTTATTACGGCAGTAGTTGCTTTAATAGTATTTATTCCGATTGTCCTGGCCGGTGGCCTGTGGATCGATTGGACGGTCGCAATTTTTGCTACTGTTGGCATTAGCGAAATTTTCTTAATGAAGAAACGGATCTTAGTTTCCGTTGATTTTGTGCTGGCCTGGCTGGCAACGATGACTTTGGCTGTCCCTAACAGCTTCTTTTCTTGGCTGCCTAAGCATATGAGCAGTTATAATGTTTACTTTATTTTCATTATGTTGCTGCTAGTTTGGACAGTTTTATCAAAAAACAAAGTCACGTTTGATGATGTTGGCGTCTACACGGTTGCCTCCTTGTATATCGGTGCAGGTTTTCACTATATGGCTGCCATCAGAAATTCAGCTGACGGATTGGCCTTGCTAGGCTACGTTTTTGTGGTGGTCTGGACGACTGATATTGCCGCTTACAGCTTTGGCCGCAAACTTGGCAAGCATAAATTATGGCCAGTAATTTCGCCAAACAAAACTTGGGAAGGCTCAATTGCTGGGGTTATTTGTGCAGTTATCTTAGCTGCCATCTATGCGCCATTAGTTCAGCTGCATACTTTGCCGCTAGTGATCGCTGCTTTCTTCTTGTCCATTGTTGGTCAAATCGGCGACTTAGTGGAATCGGCCTACAAGCGCTATTACGGGGTCAAAGATTCAGGCAAAATCTTGCCTGGTCACGGCGGCATTTTAGACCGCTTTGACAGCATGCTGTTTGTGCTGCCAACGGTTGCCCTGTTAGGAGTGCTGTAGATGCGCGGAATTTTAATCTTTATTATTATTTTTGGCCTGCTGGTGTTTGTCCACGAGTTTGGCCATTTTTGGGTCGCTAAAAAAGCTGGAATTCTAGTCCGTGAGTTTTCGATTGGCATGGGCCCCAAGCTTTTTCAAACCAGACGCCATGAAACGGCTTATACTATTCGCTGGCTGCCATTAGGCGGGTACGTGCGCTTGGCTGGACCCGATGATGCGGCTGAACTTGCACCCGGCACGCGGATGGTGCTGGCAACCGATGATGCAGGCTTAGTGACACGAATTGACGCTTCAGAATCCGACTTGCCAATTGCTGGTACGCCAGTACAGGTTGTGAAAGCGGATTTAGTGCATGCCTTGACGATCACTGGATATGAGAATGGCGACGAGAGCGTCACTAAAACTTTCCAAGTGTCGCCGCATGCCACGATTATCGATGAACACCATAATGAATTGGTGATTGCACCCTGGAACCGGCAATTTCCTCAGGCCAGCATTTGGCAAAAATTGGCCACTAACGTCGCTGGCCCTTTGATGAATATTCTGTTAGGCTTTGTTGTCTTTATGATTTGGACTTTCGTGGCTGTTGGTCCAAGTACAACGACTATTCAAAAAGTCAGTCCAGGCTCGCCAGCTGCTCAAGCTGGTTTAGTGAAGCAGGACCGCATTACGCAAATTAACCAGCATAAGATCACCGATTTTGATCAAATTGGCAATTTAGTGGCAGCCAATGGTCATAAGGCTATGCGAGTTAAAGTAGTTAGACAAGGTCGCACTAAGACGTTGACGGTGACGCCGAAAAAAGTCAAGGTGCAAGGGCATAGCACTTACCAACTAGGTATTTTGGCTCAGCCGGATAATTCGGCGGCCGCTAAATTAAAGCGCAGCTGGCAAACTTCAATGCAAACTACCGGCATGATTTTTAGTGCCGTCGGCGACCTGTTCAGAAGCTTCAGCCTCAACAAATTGTCAGGGCCAGTTGGCATTTACTCAGCAACTGCTCAAGTTTCCAAACTTGGCCTGGCATCAGTTTTGGCCTTTTTAGCAATGATTTCCATCAACTTGGGCATCGTCAACTTGATTCCTATTCCTGGCTTAGACGGGGGCAAACTGCTGCTGAATTTGATTGAATTAGTGCGCGGCAAGCCGATTAAAGAAGAACATGAAGCCATTATCGATCTGATCGGGGTTGGAATCTTGCTGCTGCTGATTATCGCAGTAACTGGCAATGATATTTATCGCTATTTTATTAAGTAGCTTTTTCGGTTATTATTTATTTTTGGATAAAGACAAATGCAAAATAGTTCGGGGGAGAAATAATGCGTCAATCCAAATTCTTTATGCCAACTTTAAAAGAAACCCCAGCTGACGCGGTGGCTAAAAGTCATCAGCTGATGCTGCGCGGGGGCTATATCAGACAGGTTACAGCTGGTGTTTATTCTTACCTGCCGCTAGCTTACCGGGTTTTAAACAAGGCTGAAAAGATCATGGAAGAAGAAATGGCCAAGATCAATGTGCCGGAATGTTTAATGCCGGCTTTGCTGCCAGCTTCTTTGTGGGAAGAATCAGGACGGATGAAGAAATACGGTCCTGAAATGTTCCGCTTGAATGACCGCCACGACCGGCCATCTTTATTAGGCCCTACGCATGAAGAAACCTTTACTGAACTGATTGCCAAAAATTTGAAGTCATACAAGCAAATGCCGATTTCCTTGTATCAAATTCAAACCAAATACCGGGATGAGAACCGGCCACGGTTTGGCCTGCTGCGGGGCCGAGAATTCATCATGCTAGATGCTTACAGCTTTGCAGCCACTCGCCAGCAGCTGGATGAACAATTTGATGATGAAAAGCAGGCTTTTGAAAACATCTTTAAGCGCTGCGGCGTAACAGTGCGGCCAGTTATTGCCGATTCTGGTACGATGGGAGGGAAAGATTCAACTGAGTTCCAAGCGCCGGCTGAAATTGGTGAAGACACGATTGCTGTGAATGAAACTGGTACCTATGCTGCCAACTTGGAAATGGCTCAAAGCTTGGATGACTTTAAGCAGGAACCAGAAGATCCGCAGCCACTAGAAAAAGTTGCGACGCCAAATTGTGATTCAATCGAAAAATTGGCAAAATTCTTAAACGTCTCAGCTACGCGAATTGTGAAGAGCATCTTGTACATTGCTGATGGACAAAAAGTGTTAGTCTTGATTCGCGGCGATAAGCAAATTAACGAAGCCAAACTTGCCCACGTAATTGATGCTGACGATATTCATGAAGCTCAAACTAGCGACCTCGAAGCGCTGACTGGCTCTGCTAAGGGTGGGGTTGGCCCAGTTAAGGCTGATTTTGCCGATCGGATTATTGCCGATGAGACGGTTAAGAATTTGTACAATGTCGTGGTTGGGGCTAGTGAAACTGATTACCAATTCAAGAATGCCAACTTGGACCGCGACTTTAAAGTTGACGAATTTGCAGATATCCGGGTGGCTAATGAAGGCGAACTTGACCCAGTCGATCATTTGCCATTGAAATTTACCACCAGTATTGAAGTTGGCCACATTTTCAAGTTGGGGACTTATTATACGAAGACCATGGGAGCCGATTTCTTGGATCAAAACGGCAAGGCCCAGCCAGTAATCATGGGTTCATACGGGATTGGCGTCACCCGGATGCTGTCAGCGATCGTTGAACAAAACCTGACTGATCATGGTATTGCCTGGCCGAAAGAAATTGCGCCATTTGATATTCAATTAGTGCAAATGAAAATGAATGATGACCAGCAAACTGCCGTGGCCGAAAAACTTGAAAGCAGCTTGTCTGCCAAGTACGATGTCTTATACGATGACCGTAAAGAGCGGCCAGGCGTGAAGTTTAACGATGCAGATCTGGTGGGTGCACCAATTAGAATTACGATTGGCCGCAAGGTTGGCGATGGCATCGTTGAGGTTAAGCGCCCAAGCGATGAGAAGGCTCAGGAAGTTGCCCTTAACGATTTGGACGCCTGGATTGCTAAAGAGTTAGGATAATTTTTGTGACTAAACAGCAAGATTTATTCAAGAAATTATTAACGCAAATAAAATTGCCTGATCAGTTTGCCGATGATCCAGTTCTGCAAACGGGTCAGATTGAAGACGTGGATGTTTATGCTGAAAAGCGGAAGTGGATAATCCACGTCTTTTTTGACACGCCGCTCCCGTTTAAGACCTACCAAGCATTAGCCGCTGGCATTGAACATGCTTTCAGTCCAATGGTTACAGCCAGCTTGCTGGTAAAAACTAAAGATGGGGACCGCAAATATCTGCCTGATTATTGGCAATATGTAATTGATCATGCTGATCTGCCAACGATGGCGCAAAAGTTTTTAATCAATGAACGGCCAGTCTGCCAGCAGGATCAATGGATTATTACAGTACAAAATCAGGTTGAGCAGGATTTTTTGACTAACCAGGCTTTGCTGGCTCTTGGTTTGGAATACCGCAAATACGGCTTTTTTAACGTTAAGTTTATTATGCGGCAAGATCAGGCCAACCGGGATGCGCAACTGGAAAGCTTGGCAGAAGAGCAGGAAGCTCATGCTGCGCAGATGCAAGAAGTCTACCAAAATCTGCCAGAACCCGAGCCAGCTCCTCGTCAAGCGCCTGCTACTAGCAAGCGCCACTATGGTCCGAAAAAACTAGATGAAAATGCTCCAATTACCCAGATGAAAAATTTAGCTGACGGGGCCAGCAACCTCGTCATTGAAGGCCATATTTTCAACTGCGAGCTGCGGCAGCTGCGCAGCGGGGCTTATATTTTCACTGGCGAAATCACAGATTATACTGATTCCATTGCTTTTAAGCGCTGGGTCCGCGACGAGGCACAAGTTGAGAGTCTCAAAGAAGTCCAGCCTGGCATGTGGGCTAAAATGCAGGGGTCAGTCATGGATGATCGCTACCAGCATGACTTAGTCTTCAATATCGATCAATTTGAAATCGTCAAGCATGTCGGCCGGCAAGAAAAGTATGAGGGCGAGAAAAAGCGCGTTGAGCTGCACCTGCACACCAATATGAGCCAGCTGGATGCAACCAATACTGCTACTGATTTCATTAAAGCTGCTAAAAAGTTTGGTCAAAATGCCATTGCGATTACCGATCATGGCGATGTCCAATCTTTCCCTGAGGCTTACCATAGCGGTGCTAGCCAAAAAATGAAGATCTTGTATGGCGACGAAGCCAATATGGTCAATGATGACGTCAAGCTGGTGTTAAATCCGCAATCGATGGATTACCGCGGCCGTGAATTTGTGATTTTTGATACCGAAACAACAGGCTTGTCTTCGGTCTATGACACGATGATTGAAATCGGCGCGGTTAAGATGAAAGATGGGGAAGTGCTGGATCGGTTTGACGAATTCATCAATCCCCATCATCCGCTCAGCTCAACGACGATCAACTTAACTTCAATTACTGATGAGCTGGTTTTACAAGCTGATGATGAGGCTGATGTCATCAAACGCTTCCAGGAATTCTGCGGCGACCGGCCGCTGTGCGGTCACAACGTGCGCTTTGATATTGGCTTCGTCAATGCTGCTTTAAAGCGGGCTCATTTGCCGCTAGTTTCAGTCCCCGTGGTTGATACTTTGGAAGTTTCGCGTCTGCTGCACCCTGAACAGACTAATCACAAACTTGATTCTTTGACTAAAAAATACAACGTGGTGCTGGAACACCACCACCGGGCTGATTCAGATGCTGAAGCTACCGGCTTGCTAATGTACAAGCTGCTGGATGAGTTTTACAAACGCTTCCAGGTGGCCGACTTAGGCAAGCTAAATGATTATGTCAGCTATGGTCAAACTTATAAGCGAACGCGGCCATCGCACATGAGCATCCTGGTGAAAAATCAAACTGGGCTGAAAAACTTATACAAATTGATTTCTCTGGCTTGCACCAAATATTTTTACCGGGTGCCGCGGACGCCAAAATCAGAGCTTGAAAAATATCATGATGGCTTGCTGTATGGCAGCGGCTGTCATGAGGGTGATGTTTTTACAGCCATGATGGAATCGGGCTATGAAGCTGCTAAAGAACTGGCGCAATTCTATGATTATTTGGAGGTGCAGCCGCCAGCCAATTATCAGCAGCTGCTGGACAATCACCTGCTAAAGAGTCGGGCCGAATTAGAAGAAATCATTAAGGATATTTGCAAATTAGGGGATGAGCTGGGGATTCCAGTGGTTGCTACTGGCGATGCTCACTATGTTGAGCCGCATGACAAAATCTACCGTGTGATTTTGCTGGCTGCGCAGAAAGGCAACCCTGACAGCAATCGGCCGCAGCCGGACCTGCATTTCTACACTACGCAGGAGATGCTGGATGCTTTTAATTTCTTGGGTGAAGATTTAGCCAAGAAAATCGTGATTGACAATACCAATGCAATCGCTGATAAAATTGAGAGCATTGCCCCGATCAAATCTGGCTTGTATCCGCCGCATATCGATAATGCTGACCAGGAAATGAAAGATCTGACTTACAATAAAGCTTATGAGCTTTATGGCAAGCCGCTGCCAAAGTTAGTCAAAGACCGAATTGATATGGAATTGAATTCCATTATTTCCAATGGTTATGCTGTCATTTACTTGATTTCCCAGCGGCTGGTAGCCAAATCCAACAAAGACGGCTATTTGGTTGGATCGCGGGGCTCCGTTGGTTCCAGTTTGGTAGCCACGATGTCAGGCATTACTGAGGTCAATCCGCTGCCGCCGCATTACCGCTGTCCAAAATGCAAATATTCTAAATTCTTCGAAGATGGCAAATATGGTTCAGGGTTTGACCTGCCTGATGCCAAATGTCCGCAGTGCGGAGCTGATTTGGTTAAAGATGGCCAGGATATTCCGTTTGCCACTTTTCTAGGCTTTCACGGCGACAAGGTTCCTGATATCGACCTGAACTTCTCTGGCGACTATCAGCCAGTTGCCCACAATTACATTCGGGTTATGTTCGGACCGTCCAAGTCTTACCGGGCGGGCACGATTTCCACCGTGGCCGACAAAACTGCTTATGGCTACGTCAAACATTACGAAGAAGATCATGACTTGCAGTTCAGAGGAGCCGAGCTGGACCGGCTGGCTGCCGGAACTGCCGGAGTCAAGCGGACGACTGGCCAGCACCCGGCGGGGATTGTCGTGGTGCCAAACGATATGGATATTTACGACTTTACACCGGTGCAATATCCAGCTGATGATTTGAATGCGGCTTGGCTGACGACCCACTTCGACTTCCACTCCATTCACGACAATATCTTAAAGTTTGATATTCTGGGTCACGATGACCCAACGATGATCAGAATGCTGCAAGATTTGTCTGGGGTTGATCCGCTGACGATTCCGCCAGATGATCCAGGGGTGATGTCCCTATTTTCAAGCACCAAAATTCTAGGCGTGACGCCAGAGCAGATTTTTTCACAAACAGGGACTTTAGGCGTGCCAGAATTTGGAACCCGGTTTGTACGGGGGATGCTGGAAGAAACCAAACCGACCACGTTTGCCGAATTGCTGCAGATTTCTGGTTTGTCACACGGAACGGACGTCTGGTTGGGCAACGCTGAGGACTTGATCAATCAAAAAACTTGCACCTTGAAAGAAGTTATCGGTTGTCGTGACAACATCATGATGGACCTGATTCACTGGGGCGTGAAGCCTGAAGTTGCCTTCCAAACGATGGAAACTGTCCGGCATGGCCGCGGTATTTCTGACGAAAACATGGCGATTTTGACCAAGAACGACAAAATTCCAGATTGGTATATTCCATCTTGCTTGAAGATCAAGTACATGTTCCCGAAGGCCCACGCGACCGCTTATATTTTGATGGCGCTCAGGATTGCTTGGTTTAAAGTCTACTACCCAGTGATTTACTATACGGCTTACTTCTCCGTGCGGGCTGACCTGTTTGATTTGGTAGCGATGAGCCATGGCAAGAATTCGGTTAAAGCCTTAATGAAGAAGATCGAGGATCAAGGTCAAGATGCTTCGGCTAAAGATAAAAGCTTGCTGACAGTGCTTGAGATTGCCAACGAGTGTTTGGAACGGGGCATCAAGATCAAGATGGTTGATATTAATCAGTCTGAAGCCTTGAATTTCAAAATTTTGGATGAGCATACTATTTTGGCTCCGTTTAATGCTGTGCCAGGCCTAGGCGACAATGCTGCCAAGCAGATTGTCGCTGCCCGATCTGAGCAAGACTTTTTGTCAAAAGAAGACCTGCAGAAGCGGGGCAAAGTTTCCCAGACGATCATGGACTACTTCGAAGAAAATGGTGTGTTAGCGGGGATGCCAGATCAAAACCAGCTGTCGCTCTTTTAACTGGCTATTGCTGAAAAAGCATGCTATAATTTTAATGAGGTTCGAATAGGTAATTCGAGTGAGCATCTTGTGCTCACTCTTTTTATTGCGAGGAATTAGATTGTCAAAAATTATTGAAAAAGTAACGCAAGCGGTGGAGCCAGTCATCACAGCCCATGGCTGCGAGCTGGTCGATGCTGAATACGTAAAGGAACAGGGACAAAACTATTTGCGTTTGTACCTTGACCGTCAACCGGGCGGCATTGACTTGCAAACAATTTCTGAATTGACGGAGCCAGTTTCCAACTTGCTCGATGAGATTAAACCTGACCCTTTCCCAGAGCCATACGTTCTGGAAATGTCATCGCCAGGCTTAGAGCGGCCGATTAAAACTGCTAAGGATTGGGAGCGGGCCAAGGGTGCTTTTATTCACGTTGGCTTGTACCAAAAGATTGCTGGCAGCAAAACCTTTGAAGGAATCCTGGTCGATTATGACGACGACCAGCTGACTTTAGCGGTCAAGCAAGGCAGTCAAGAGCGGCAAATCGACATTCCACGCAAAAAACTTGCTCAAATCCGCTTCGCGGTCGAGCTTTAGAAAGGATGATCAAAAACTTATGTCCAAAGAATTAATTGGTGCCTTAGCTGCGCTTGAGCAGGAAAAAGGCATCAAAAAAGATGTCATTATCGATGCAATCAAATCAGCCTTAGTCGCTGCTTACAAGAAGAACTACAACCAAGCCCAAAACGTGGAAGTTGAGTTTGATGAGCAGAAGGGCACGTTTAAAGTCAACGCGGTGAAAACCGTTGTCGATGAAGTGCATGATGACCGGCTGGAGGTTTCCTTGCAAGATGCTTTGGAAATCAACAAGGCTTACGAAGTTGGCGATGAAATCCGTTTTGAAGTGACGCCGAAGAATTTTGGCCGGATTGCTGCGCAAACTGCCAAGCAAGTGGTTATGCAAAGACTGCGCGAAGCAGAACGCAATCATATTGTTGATGAATATTCGCAATATCAAGATGAGCTGATTACCGGGATCGTTGAACGGCGCGACAACCGCTTTGTCTATGTCAAAATTGGCAACGTGGAGGCCATTATGCCGCGCGGCGATCAAATGCCAAATGAGCATTATCGTCCGCAAGACCAAATTCGCGTCTTGGTGACGAAAGTTGGCTCTGATTCTAAAGGTGCTCAAATCGTGGTTTCACGGACAGCACCAGATTTAGTCAAGCGTCTGTTTGAAGAAGAAGTTCCAGAAGTTTACAACGGAACCGTTGAAATCGTGTCAATTGCACGCGAAGCCGGCGATCGGACTAAGATTGCCGTCCGGTCGAGCAACCCTGACATCGACCCGGTTGGCACTTGTGTCGGCCCACGCGGCGCCCGGGTGCAAAATATCGTGAACGAGCTGGGCGGTGAAAATATTGATGTGGTCCGCTATGAAGAAGATCCTTCAGATTTCATTGCCAATGCTTTGAACCCGGCTGAAGTGATCGCTGTCCAATTCAGCGAAGACGAAGATCAGCAAAAAGATGCTTTGGTCATCGTGCCTGATTACCAGTTGTCACTAGCAATTGGCAAAAAGGGTCAAAACGTTCGCTTGGCTGCGCGCCTAACTGGCTACAAGATTGATATTCGGCCGGAATCAGAAGTTGAATTTGTTGACGAAGATAATGGCGAGGCTGCTGAACCTGCTGACAGCGACAAGGCTGACAATGCAGATTCAGCTGAAACTGAGTCTGAGCCAGACAATAACGAAGAGTAGGTGGCCGCGATGCGCAAACGAAAAGTTCCGATGAGAAAAGACCTGTTGACGAATACGATGCAGCCGAAAAAAGACTTAGTGCGCATCGTGATTGGTCCTGATCAAGAAGTTTCGATTGATCCAACTGGCAAAAAATCTGGCCGCGGGGCTTATGTGTCCTTGCAGCCTGATAAAATTGCCGCAGCTGAAAAAAGCGGCATTTTAGAACGCAGCCTAAAGACTAAAATCAAACCTGAATTCTACCAGGACCTTTACGCTTACGTCGACCATCAAAAAGCACGGAAAGAGTTATTTGGTGACAAGTAAACAAGCAGCACTGAATTTGCTTGGCTTAGCCCAAAGAGCCGGCCGCGTCATCTCAGGCACTGACTTAGTGCTAGCGCGCATGGCGCAGGCCAAGCTAGTACTGATTGCGGCTGACCTCAGCAGCAAAACCGCCGCTGACATAAGGCAAGCAGCTAAAGCACATTCAGTTCCACTAATTAAGATTTTTACAGGAGCAGAACTCAGCCAGGCCATCGGCCGCCAGCGCAAGGTAGTGGCAATTGCTGATGCCGGCTTTGCTCAAGCTTTAATGAAGAAAATCAACCAAGGAGCGTGATTAGATGGCTAAAAAACGAATTTACGAACTAGCTAAAGAACTAGACATTGATAACAAAATTTTGCTGAATCGGGCCAAGAAACTGGGCTTTGATGTCAAAAGCCATATGTCGACCCTGCTCGACTCACAAGTAGCTGAACTAAAGAAAAACATGCAATCAGCTCAAAACAACAAACAAACTGACAAGTCAGCTGGAAGTAGCAAGAGCGGCAATAAAGGCAAGATCAAAATTTCAGTTTCTGCCTTAAGAAAACCAGCTGTTAAACAAAATCAGCGGTCAAAGCAAACTAACCGTAGCCGCGGACAGCGCCGGCAAAATAACCGCCAGCAAGCGGGCAGCGCTAAGCATGCAGCTCGCGATTTGCTGCAGCAATTTAAAGAAAAGCAGCGGGCTGAACAAGGCAAGCTAGCTGAGCAAAGCAAGCGTGCCCGAGCAGAATGGCATCGCGTCAAAGAAGAACCATTAAAGGCTGCCAAGCAAGCAGTTAAAAAGGTTATGCCAGCCAAAAAACAGGCTGAACCAGCCGAACCTGAGCGGGTAACTGGTCCAAAGATTCTGAAGCCATCGCCAGCCCGGTTGCAAACCAAAAATGCTGAGCAAGAAGAAGCACGCTCACGCCGGAGCAAGAACACAGATGAATTAGGTCGCCGCCGGCAAGAACAAACGCGGACGTATGAAGAGCGCCGCCGACGCGGAGAAAGCGACCGCCAGCTGCGTAAAAACAAGAAGAAGCGCCGCAACCGCCGCGTGCAAGAAGCCGCTGCCCGGCCAGTCCAGCCAACGAAGCGCAAGGCTAAGCCGCTTCCAAAGACTTTGGTTTACGAAGAAGGCATGAATGCCCAAGATTTAGGCAAGCTGCTCCACCGTGAACCAGCTGAAATCGTGAAGAAGCTCTTCATGCTCGGCGTCATGACTAACCAGAACCAATCACTTGATAAAGATACGATTGAAATTTTGGCAGCTGAATATGGGATTGAAGCTAAAGAAAAAGTCCACGAAGATATTTCTGATATTGACAGCTTGTACGCTAAAGAAGTAGCTGCTTCTAAGCAATCTAAGCACCAAGTCAAGCGGCCACCAGTTGTTACGATCATGGGTCACGTTGACCATGGTAAAACAACCTTGCTGGACCGGCTGCGTCACACCAGCGTGTCTGAACACGAAGCTGGCGGGATTACCCAGAAAATTGGTGCCTACCAAGTCCGTTTGGACGATCGGCTGATTACCTTCTTGGACACGCCGGGCCACGCCGCCTTCTCCAACATGCGGGCTCGCGGTGCTGAAATTACTGATATCGTCGTTTTGGTGGTTGCTGCTGACGACGGTGTTATGCCGCAGACGATTGAAGCAATTGACCACGCCAAAAATGCCCACGTGCCAATTATTGTAGCGGTCAACAAGATTGATGTGCCAGGTGCCAACCCGCAGCACGTAATGGAACAGCTGATGAAATATGGCCTGGTGCCAGAAGACTGGGGCGGGCAAACCATCTTTGTCAACATTTCTGCTAAAACCGGCGAAAATGTCGATGAGCTCTTGCAAATGATTTTGCTGCAAGCTGATGTGATGGAACTGAAAGCCGACCCAGATCAAAAGGCCATCGGGACCGTTGTTGAAGCTCGTCTGTCACGGGGCCGCGGCCCAGTTGCCGACGTGCTGGTTCAACAAGGTACGCTGCATGTCGGTGACCCAATCGTTGTCGGCAATACTTTCGGCCGTGTCCGGGTCATGACTAACGACAAAGGCCGCCGGGTCAAATCAGCTAAGCCATCCATGCCAGTTGAAATTACTGGTTTGAATGATGTGCCAGAATCAGCTGACAAGATGGTGGTCTTTGAAGATGAAAAGACTGCCCGGGCCGTCGGTGAGCAGCGTGCGCAAAACGCTTTGGAAAAACAGCGTGACCAAGTACAGCATGTTACTTTGGACAACCTGTTTGATACCATGAAGCGTGAGAACATGAAGGAAGTCAACATCGTTTTGAAGGCTGACGTGCAAGGTTCAGTTGAAGCTTTGCAACAGTCACTGGAAAAGATTGATGTCAAAGGCGTGCGGGTTAATATCGTTCACGCTGGTGTTGGTGCCATCAATGAATCCGATGTTACCTTAGCTGGTGCTTCCAATGCCTTCATCATTGGTTTCAATGTTCGTCCAACTAATACTGCTAAAAGTCAGGCCGAAGCTGACAGCGTTGATATCCGCGTTTACTCAATTATCTACAAGGTAATCGACGATGTAACTGCCGCCATGAAAGGGATGCTGGCTCCAACCTTTGAGGAAAAGGTTATGGGCAATCTGACCGTGCGCGAAACTTGGAAAGTTTCTAAGCTGGGGACGATTGCTGGTGCCTTTGTTGATTCCGGCAAGGTCACCCGCGATGCCAAAATCCGCGTGATTCGCGATGGGATTGTGAAGTATGATGGCCATGTCGCTTCGTTGAAGCGGTTTAAGGACGATGTCAAGGAAGTCAAGCAAGGCTACGATTGTGGTTTAATGATTGAAAACTACAATGACATTAAGGTTGACGACCAACTAGAAGCTTACGAAATGGTGGAAGTTAAGCCGAAGTAGCCGTTAATTAAGCCAAAGGAGGACAGTCTGATGAAGCACCGAATTGGGCGCGTAGAAGGCGAAATTCTGCGCGAATTGACCAAGATTTTGCAGCGCAATATTCGTGATCCACGCCTGCGCGAGGTCACTTTTACAGCAGTCGAATGCACCAATGACTTGTCATATGCGACTGTCTATTACAGTTTGCTGACCGAAGATGCCAAGCAAGAACAAGAAGTGCAAGCTGGCTTGGAAAAAGCCAAAGGCATGATGCGGCATTTGCTGGGGCAAGTGCTCACGGTTTATAAAGTACCGGCCTTGATTTTCAAGCGCGATACTTCAGTTCAATATGGGGCCAAAATCGATCAGCTAATTGCGCAAGTTGAAAAAGATGATGCTGCCAAAAAGCAGTAAGTAAAAAGGTGCCGGTTGGCACCTTTTTCTGTGGGTGAAATATGCTAAACGGAATTTTTGTAATCAATAAGCCTAGAGGAATAACCAGTGGAGATGTAGTTTACCAACTGCGCAAGCTGCTGCATATGCGGCGCGTCGGTCATGCTGGCACGCTTGACCCAGAAGTGGATGGCGTTTTGCCAGTGGCGGTTGGTCAAGCAACCAAATTGATTGAGCGCATGCACACTAAGCCAAAAGCCTATCGAGGCCGGGGCCGGTTAGGACTGGCGACGGATTCTTATGATCTGGATGGCAAAATCAGGCAGCAGCAAAAATTGACTGAACCAGTTTCTGCTCAAACGCTGCAGGCTGCTATGCAGACATTTGTTGGCGACATCACGCAGCAGCCTCCGATTTATAGCGCCGTCAAAGTCAATGGCAAGCACCTTTATGACTATGCTAGAGCTGGCGAAACAGTCGAAATTCCAACCAGGAAGGTGCACGTGACCAGCTATGATTTAACTAGTCAGCCTGTTTTTGCTGCGGCAGCTGGCACTGAAGATTTCGATTTTGCCATCACTTGCAGCAAGGGCACCTATGTCCGCTCGCTGGTCAATGACCTCGGCGTGAAATTAGGCTTGCCGGCGGTGATGACGCAGCTGACGCGGACTGCTAGTTCAGGTTTTACGCTTGCGCAAGCAGTTGCTTTAGACACGCTGGCCGGCAGCGGCGATCCTAGTCAATACTTGCACCCGCTGGACGAATTTTTTAGCGACTTGCCACAGCTGACTTTAAGCTCCGACCAGTGGCAGCAGGTTCAAAATGGAGGCTGGCTGCACCTAGCAATTAATGCAAAAGAAGCTGCATTATCGTATAATAAAAAAGTTAAAGCAATTTATCGCGCGCAGGCCCACCAGCCTGGTTTATACCGGCCAGAGCTGATGTTCTTGCAAAACAATTAATAAGGATTGAAGTTTTTTGCAAGTTATCGATTTAGACTATCCAATACAGACAGAATTATTTTCAAGTCCAATTGTGCTGGCGTTGGGCTTCTTTGACGGCGTTCACCGCGGCCACCAAGCTTTATTGAAAAAAGCCCGCTTGGAAGCTGACCAGCATCACTGGCCGATGGTAGTGCTGACTTTTAAGCAAAGTCCTAATGTGATCTTTCGCCATGACCGCAATTTTCGCTATTTAGATAGTCCCGATCAAAAAATTCGCAAAATGGCTGCCCACGGTGCTGATTACTTGCTCTTTGCCGATTGGAACAGCGGCTTTAAAGAGCTGCTGCCGCAAGAGTTCGTTGACCAAGTGATCTGCAAGCTGCAGGCCAAAATTGTCGTGGCCGGGTTTGATTATACTTATGGCCGCCGCGATATTGCCAATATGGAAACGCTGCCCAATCAAGCACATGGCCGCTTCCGCGTGATTGAGGTGCCTGAACAAAAATTTTTAGGCAAAAAAATCGGGTCGACTGAAATCCGTCAGGCAATTGCCGATGGCGATATGGGTTTAGCAGCCGAACTGCTCGGCGAACCATATGTTTTAACTGGCAAAGTCGTGCACGGCAAACGGCTCGGGCACAAGCTCGGTTTTCCAACCTTGAACCTGCATCTGACTTACCCCAACGTCTTGCCCAAAATTGGGGTCTATGCCACGAAAACTACGGTCAAAGGGCAGGTTTATGAGTCCATGACCAGCGTTGGCTACAACATCACTTTCAATGAAAAAAGAAAGATTTATATTGAGTCAAATTTGTTTGACTTTGATCAAGAAGCATATGGTCAAACGATTGCCATTGAATGGGACAAATACCTGCGCGGGGAGCTAGACTTTGCCAATGGCCAGGAATTAACCGCGCAAATGCGCAAAGATCAAGTTGCTGCCCAGCGTTTTTTCAAGAAAAATCACTAAATACTTGCTCGCTGACTGAGCGAGTATTTTTTTGCAAAAGGATTAGCACTCTGCTTGCAAATGTGCCAATATATGGTATTCTATTAGGTGTTAGCAAAGCTGAACGGCAAGTGCTAATTACGAGGCGATAACATGTTGACCAAACGGCAAGAGTTAATTCTCAAAACAATTATTCAAGATTTTACCCAGTCGCATGAGCCAGTGGGCTCCAAGACGGTCATGCAGCAATTGCCGATCAAAGTTTCGAGCGCCACGATTAGAAATGAAATGGCAGTCCTCGAAGATCAGGGCTTGATCGAAAAGACCCACTCTTCTAGCGGGCGGGTGCCCTCAGCGCGCGGCTATCGCTACTACTTGGACCAATTGGTTGAGCCAATTCAGCTGCCGCAAAAGATTTATCAGCAAATCGGTGACAAGCTGAATCAGCCTTTCCACCAGGTCAATGCGATCATTCAAGAAGCGGCGAAGATTCTGTCAGATCTGACTAATTACACCTCTTTTGCGGTGGGACCGGAAACAGCCGACGTCAAGGTCACTGGTTTTCGGATTGTGCCGGTTTCCAGCTGGCAAGTCATGGCGATTCTGGTGACCAGCGATGGCAACGTTCGCAACCAAGTTTACGGCTTGGCGCTGGGCGTGTCTGGCGATGAAATTGAAAAGGCCGTGCGCTTGATTAATGATCAAGTGGTCGGGCTGCCAGTTAGTCAAATTACCCCGCAGCTGTTTCAGGCAATTGGCCACCACCTTGGCGACACTAGTCACGCTGGCTTGCTGCTGGATTTAGTTGAAGACGTCTTTAAAGACGCAGCAAGTGAGCAGATGTATGTTGATGGACAGATCAATCTGCTGAACAACCCGGTTGAAACTGATGTCAGCGATATTAAGTCGCTATATCAATTAATTGATTCTGACCAGGTTTGGAGCGATTGGTTTGACTGGCCAGGCCAGCAAGACGTCAGCCACCGTTTCCCAGTCCAAGTGCGATTGGGTACTGAAATGGAAGACGACCTGCTGAAAAATTACAGCCTGCTGACGGCCAGCTACAGCGTTGGCGAGCACGGGCAAGGCCGAATTGCCTTGCTGGGGCCAACCAATATGCCATATTCGCAGATGATTGGCTTATTGGAATTTTTCCGGCAGGCGCTAGCGCAAAAGCTGCTGGATTACTATAACGGATTACAATAGGAGGCTAGCATGACGCAAGCAGATAAAAAGCAAGAGAAAAAGCCAGCTGGCACCAAAGAAGAAGCCGCTAAGGCTAAAAAAGAACAGCCAGCCAAGGCTGCTAAGCAGGATCAGTCCAAGCAGGCTGCCCAAGCCAGCGAAGCTAAAATAGCTGAGCTGACTAAGGCCGCTGATGATTGGCAAGACAAGTTCTTGCGCAGCCAGGCAGAACTGCAAAACGCGCAAAAGCGCTATAACAAAGAACGCGCGCAGCTGATCAAGTATGAATCGCAAAATTTGGCTAAAGACGTGCTGCCAGCAGTTGACAACTTGGAGCGGGCATTGGCCGTCAAGGCTGATGACGATGCTTCTAAGCAGCTGAAGAAGGGCGTGCAAATGACCTTGGACCTGCTAGTTAAGTCATTGCAGGAGCACGGCATTAAAGAAATCAAGGCCGATGGCGAAAAATTTGATCCGACACTCCACCAGGCAGTCCAGACAGTGGCCGCCGAGAATGATGACCAAAAAGACCAGATCGTGCAGGTTCTGCAAAAAGGCTATCAATATAAAGATCGGACATTAAGACCAGCCATGGTTGTTGTGGCACAGTAGAAAGGAAGCTTATCAATGAGCAAAGTTATCGGGATTGACTTAGGGACGACTAACTCAGCCGTCGCTGTCCTGGAAGGAAAAGAACCAAAGATTATTACCAACCCTGAAGGGGACCGGACTACCCCATCAGTTGTTGCTTTTAAAGATGGCGAAATGCAAGTTGGTGCCGTTGCCAAGCGGCAAGCAATTACCAACCCGAACACCATTACTTCAATCAAGCGGCACATGGGCGAAAGCGACTACAAGGTTAAAGTCGGCGATAAGACTTATACTCCGCAGCAAATTTCTGCCTTCATCTTGCAATACATCAAGAAGTTCTCTGAAGACTACCTTGGTGAAAAGGTAACTGATGCTGTTATTACTGTGCCAGCATACTTCAACGACGCTCAACGGCAAGCTACTAAAGATGCCGGCAAGATCGCTGGTTTAAACGTGCAGCGGATTATTAACGAACCAACTGCTTCTGCTTTGGCCTTTGGCTTAAACAAGGACCAAGATGAAAAAGTTTTGGTTTACGACCTTGGCGGTGGTACTTTTGACGTGTCCGTTTTGCAATTAGGCGATGGCGTCTTCCAAGTTCTGTCAACTAACGGCGACACTCACTTGGGCGGTGACGACTTCGACAAGCGGATCATGGATTGGCTGGTTAAGAACTTCAAAGCTGACAATGGCGTTGATTTGTCTAAAGACAAGATTGCTATGCAGCGTTTAAAGGACGCGGCTGAAAAAGCTAAGAAGGACTTGTCAGGCGTTTCAACGACCCACATTTCTTTACCATTCATTTCTGCTGGCGAAGCTGGCCCATTGCACTTGGAAGCTGATTTAACCCGGGCTAAGTTTGACGAACTGACCGCTGACTTGGTTGAAAAGACCAAGGTTCCATTTGATAACGCTTTGAAAGACGCTGACCTGTCAGTCAGCGACATCGACAAAGTCATTTTGAATGGTGGTTCAACCAGAATCCCAGCTGTTCAAAAGGCAGTTAAAGAATGGTCTGGCAAAGAACCTGACCACTCCATCAACCCAGATGAAGCCGTAGCCATGGGTGCCGCTATCCAAGGCGGCGTTATTTCCGGCGATGTGAAAGATATTGTCCTGCTGGATGTTACCCCATTGTCACTTGGGATTGAAACCATGGGCGGTGTCTTCACTAAATTGATCGACCGCAACACGACGATCCCAACTTCAAAGAGCCAAATCTTCTCAACCGCGGCTGACAACCAGCCAGCAGTTGACGTGCACGTTCTGCAAGGCGAGCGGCCAATGGCAGCCGATGATAAGACTTTAGGCCGGTTTGAATTAACGGATATTCCACCTGCACCACGTGGCGTTCCACAAATTCAAGTTACATTTGACATTGACAAGAACGGGATTGTTAACGTTTCTGCCAAGGACATGGGAACTGGCAAGGAACAAAAGATCACCATCAAGGATTCTTCGGGCTTGTCCGATGAAGAAATCGAAAAGATGAAGAAGGATGCCGAAGAACACGCTGACGAAGACAAGAAGCGTGAAGAAGAAGCTAAGCTTCGCAACGAAGTTGATCAGCTGATGTTCACGACTGAAAAGACTCTGAAGGAAACCAAGGGCAAGGTTTCAGACGACGACACCAAGAAAGTGCAAGCTGCTTTGGATGACCTGAAGAAGGCTCAAAAAGACAACGACTTGGACGAAATGAAGGCCAAGAAAGACGCTTTGTCCAAAGCTGCGCAAGATTTAGCCGTTAAGCTTTACCAACAAAACGGCGGCGCACAAGGTGCAGCTGGTCAAGCCGGCCCGCAAGGACCACAAGGCGGTCAGCCAAACAATGACAACGGCGGTGCTGGCAATGGCGGCAACGGCGACACAGTCAATGGCGACTTCCACAAGGTAGACCCGAACAAGTAAAAGGTTTACAATAAAGTGATTTTTAAAGAAAAGAACTGCTAGCTAGTGGTTCTTTTCTTTTCAGTGTAAGGAGCTTGCAGATGGCACAAGAAGATTACTACAAAGTTTTAGGGGTTGATCGCAACGCTAGCGACGCCGAGATCAGTAAAGCTTACCGGCGGCTGGCGAAGAAATATCACCCAGATTTGAACCACGAACCTGGAGCTGAGGAGAAATACAAGCAGGTTAATGAAGCCTACGAAGTCCTGCATGACCAGCAGAAACGGGCGCAGTACGACCAATTCGGGCAAGCTGAGGCTAATGGTCAAGCCGGTTTTGGCGGTCAAGGCTTCGGTGGCCAAGGGTTCAGCGGTTTTGGCGACTTCGGCGACATCTTCAACGACTTCTTTGGGGGTGGCGCTTGCCAGCGCCGCGTTGATCCAACTGCTCCTACTCGCGGAGCCGATTTGGATCAGACGATTACGATTGACTTTATGGACGCAGTTAAAGGACGCAAGCTGCATTTGGCTTACAACCGCGATGAAACTTGTGAGACTTGCCACGGCATGGGGACTGAACATGGTACCCATCCATTAGTGTGCGACAAATGCGGCGGGAGCGGCGTTGTGCTGCAAACCAACCGCAGCAACCCATACACGATTTTCCAGCAGCAGGTTGTCTGCGACAAGTGCCACGGGACAGGCAAGATTATTCAGCACCCGTGCAAGACCTGTCAAGGCAAGGGCTTGGTTAACAAGAAAGTGGCTCTGGATGCAACGATTCCAGCTGGTGTCGATAATGGCACCCAGGTGACGCTGCAAGGCAAAGGCGACGCTGGGAAAAACGGCGGCCCTTACGGCAATTTGTACTTAGAGATCAGAGTGCGGCCTAGCGACGTCTTTAAGCGGCGGGGGACGACTCTGTATACGGAAGTGCCAATTACCTTCGCTCAGGCAACGTTAGGCGACGAAATCAAGGTTAAAACGGTTGATGGCGATGAAAGCTTGCATATTCCTGCAGGCACGCAGCCGGAGACGGTCTTTACCTTGAGGGGCAAAGGCGTGCCGAATTTGCATGGAGCAGGCCGCGGAAACCAGGAAGTGACAGCGAAAGTCGTCATCCCGAAGCATTTGAACCAGGCTCAGCGGGATGCACTGGTTGACTATGTCAAAGCTGGCGGCGGCGAAGTGCCACCACAGGCAAAGAATTTCTTTGAACGGCTGAAGGATAAGCTGAACGGAGAATAAAGCGGATTGATCGACTTGAAAGCATTACCTGATCTCTACAAAAGGTAATGCTTTTTTGTGGCATTGTGCTATACTAAATGTGTAATTGAAAGATGTCGTCATAAGGAACACAAAAAGCACTATCTGGACTAGAGATAGTGAAGCTAACCCCCAAAGTTGGACCAAACAGGTTCAAGTTTGGAGGTTTTTGTTTTGTCTAAATTTTCTTATGAGCAGAAATTAGCTGCTGTTAGGCTATATCTTGCTGGCCAAAGTTCTGGTTCGA
>JALCDX010000010.1 GCA_022641965.1 Lactobacillus sp. | reverse complement strand
GAACCAGAACTTTGGCCAGCAAGATATAGCCTAACAGCAGCTAATTTCTGCTCATAAGAAAATTTAGACAAAACAAAAACCTCCAAACTTGAACCTGTTTGGTCCAACTTTGGGGGTTAACTTCATTTGCGCTTTCGGCAAACTATGCTTATTTAAATCAGGCTGAAACGACGATTAAATCAATTCTCTATAATAACCGATTTGTTAAGGTTTATTTATTTAACTATGATATCCCGCAAGAGTGGTTTATTAATATTAACCAATACGTAAACCAGATTGGATCGAAAATAGTCGATGCTAAATTTGACCACGAATTATTACAAGATGTTCATAGTTCATATAAAAATATTAATGATATGGCGTATGCACGCTTTTTAATTTCAAAAATTATTCCAGAAGAACGGGTCATATATTTAGACAGTGATTTGATTGTTGATAAGTCAATTGATAAGCTATTTGAAATTCCCTTTAATAAAAATTTGATTATGGCCGTTCCTGATTATGGATATATAGATAAGCCATATTATAAAAATATCTATAACGATGGTGTGATGGTAATCAATAATCAAGCATTAAAAAAGATACCAGGTATTAGCGATAAGCTTTTAAATCTTGGACGCAACCCTAATTTGTCTAATGGAGATCAAACAGTAATCAATGATTATTTTAACGGCAGAATAGGCTCTCTGTCTGACGAATATAATTATCAGATAGGGTTTGACCGAGTTGCTTTTTGGAATAAACATCCTAAACTGCTTAACAAATTGAATTCAATTAAATATCCTAAAATAATTCATTACCTTACAAACGATAAACCTTTTAATTTTCAATCCACTGGCAGATTACGAGAAAAATGGTGGTTTTATCGTAATTTGGAGTTATCAGCGATTGTACAACGATATTCTGTTTTTGATCGTACGAAAATTGGTCCTCAGAATTTTAGAGGTCAGGTGTTTATTTTTACTCGAAGAGCTGAGATAGGACATTTAAAAGCTCTAATTAAAGCACTACCAGACGTCTGCTTTAATATTGGTGCTTATACTGATGCAGCTTGGATTTTGACAGAACTTGTTAAATACCCTAACTTAAAGCTCTATACAAATATCATTGGTTCGAATGTACAACATTTGATTAATCAAGCAGATGTTTATTTAGATATCAATTTTGGCCCGAAGGAAAAAGAAGTCATTAATCGCGTTAAAGCACAGAATATACCAATACTAACATTTAAATACACTTCTGATCAGGAGAATACATATGGTGACTATACAATATTCGATGATGATGACATAGCTGGCATGGCAGCTAGAATCAAAAAAATACTAGCAGAAAAGTACTCTGAATAAATACAAATGCATAAAAATTGCCTATTGCTATGACACAATAGGCAGCTTCCTTATTTTTCTTGTGATTTGTTCTTTTCCAGCCGTCGTTCTTTCACGTAGCGGTAAATAAAATCGCCCATGACCAGGCCAATCAAAATGACCCACAAGACGCCTTGCCCAACTTGTTCCCATGAGAATTTGTAATAAAATAAGTGACGGCCTAAGGCAAAGATGGCTACTAGCCAAATAAACCCAAACAAACAGGCCCAGAACAAGTCACGATTTGTATTTTTCATAATAACTCCTCTTTAGCTGCTGTGCTTAAATCTAATAAAAACATTATAAGTGAAGAGAGCAGGCATGACAAATCAAGACCGTGGCTAAACATATTGACAAAGCAGGTAATTCAGTTTATGATAATTATCGTAAATTCTACCTAAGACTCGGGTGGCGCAAGCCTTAATTTCCCGCCGAGGCCAGAAGATAAGAGTGAACTTTCAGCTTCATGTCTTGTGGCATGGAGTTTTTTAATGACCTGTAGAATTTCAATCTTAGTCTGTGGAGGTGAAACAATTGAGTAAAGCTGCTATTGCAGAAAAGGAAAAATTAGTTGATGCTTTTGCTGAAGAATTAAAGCAAGCACAAGCTATTTTGGTAATTAACTACTTAGGCTTAACTGTCGAAGAAGTTACCAACATGCGTAAAGAACTGCGCGACAAGAACGTTAAGATGCGTGTCATCAAGAACACCTACCTGCGTCGTGCCGCTAAAAAGGCTGGCATTGAAGGCTTAGATGATACTTTTGTTGGCCCAACTGCTGTTGTTTACACCAGTGACGCTGATGACATTACTGAACCAGCCCGGATCGTTTCTAAATACGAAGACGACTACGAAGTATTGCAAATCAAGGGCGGTATGCTGGAAGGCAAGTTAACCAGCAAGGAAGAAATCAAGGAATTGGCTTCTATCCCTGGTCGCGAAGGCTTACTGTCAATGTTGGTATCTGTCTTGCAAGCTCCAGTTCGCAACTTTGCATATGCTGTTAAAGCTGTTGCTGATAGCAAAGACGGTTCAGACGAATAAAACGAAAATTATCTAATTTCGGAGGATTATAATAATGGCTTTAGATAAGGATAAGATTATCGAAGACTTAAAGGGTGCTTCCATCCTTGAATTAAACGATTTAGTAAAAGCAATTGAAGACGAATTTGGCGTTTCAGCTGCTGCTCCTGTTGCAGCTGCTGGTGCTGCTGGTGGCGACGCTGCTGCTAAGTCTTCATACGATGTTGAATTGACCGAAGCTGGTCAAGAAAAGGTTAAGGTTATCAAGGCTATCAAGGACATCACTGGCCAAGGCTTGCTGGATGCCAAGAAGATGGTTGACGGTGCACCTGCAATCGTTAAGAAGGACGCTTCAGAAGACGAAGCTAACGACATCAAGTCTAAGCTTGAAGAAGTTGGCGCTACTGTAACTTTGAAATAGTTGCAGTCTACGGGCGTTTCAAAATAAGCTTTCTGCTTTGTCAGGAAGCTTATTTTTTTACATAAAGGCGAGTAATGATGACTAATCAAATGTATTTTGCTCAGCAGCCAGAGGCAGCTCATGATCGCCAGCAGATTAATTTCTCTTGGCCAAGAGGCAGCTTGAACTTAACAACCGATGCTGGCGTTTTTTCGAAGCATCGCGTTGACTATGGCTCGGCTGTGCTGATTAAACAGGCGGGAGAACTGACTGACTTGCCTGCTGGCAAGATTTTGGATTTGGGTTGCGGCTATGGCCCGATTGGGCTGTTTGCGGCTAAAAATTGGCCTGATCGGCAAGTAGATCTGACTGACATAAATGAGCGGGCGCTTGCTTTGGCTAAGCACAATCAAACTGCTAATGGCATTAAAAATGCTAATGTTTTTGCTTCCAATATCTATGAACAAATTGAAGATTCATATGCGCTGATTCTGACTAATCCGCCCATCCGGGCTGGCAAAGAGGTAGTGTCTGCAATTCTGGCAGAGGCAAAAAATCATTTAGTTGCAAATGGCCAAATTCTTTGCGTGATTCAAAAAAAGCAGGGCGAGCCCAGTGCTAAACGGTTATTAACTCAAACTTTCGGCAACTGCCAAATTTTAAAGCGCGATAAGGGTTATTATGTGCTGCAAAGCCGGGTTTTAGCATGACTTTAACGACAGAAGACAAAAAAGCTGGGATGCAGGCTGCTTTTGCTCAAGCGCAATTAGCTGCTGATCAAGGCGAAATTCCAATTGGAGCAGTAGTCGTAGACCAAACTGGTCAAATTATCGGCCGTGGCTACAACCGGCGCGAGCTAGATCAAGATGCAACTGAGCACGCAGAAATGATTGCTATCCGGCAGGCTTGCCAGCATTTAGGACTTTGGCGGCTGCTAGATTGTACCTTGTTTGTGACTTTAGAGCCCTGTCCAATGTGTGCAGGGGCTTGCATTAACGCTAGACTGGGCACCGTTGCCTATGCTGCTTTTGATCCCAAAGCCGGAGCTTGCGGCAGCGTGGTTGATTTGCTGGCTGAACCGAAATTTAATCATCATCCGCAAGTTATTCGCGGTTTGTATCAGCCAGAGGCCAAGGACATGCTGAAAAAATTTTTCCAGGCCGTACGAGCTGGGAAAATACAAAAACCTAGCCAAAATCGATCAGATAAGTTACAATAATTTACGGGCAATGCCTTGCTTCCAAACCGTGTCAGGGCCGGAAGGCAGCAGCACTAAGGTTGCGTAGGCATGTGCCTTTTTTTGTGCCGAAAAATAGGTTTTGGCCTCTTTTTTTTGTACAATAGATAAGATATTAAAAAGGGAAAAGAGGAGTCCGCATGGCTTATCAAGCTCTATATCGAAAGTGGCGACCGCAGACCTTTGCTGATGTCGTTGGACAAAATGCAATTACTGAAACGCTGAAAAATGCCTTGATCCGTCAGCAAGTGTCGCATGCTTTTTTGTTTGCTGGCCCACGTGGGACGGGCAAAACATCCTGTGCAAAAATTTTTGCTAAAGCGCTAAACTGCTTGAACTTGCAAGCTGGTGAGCCTTGCAACAAATGTGCCAATTGCTTGGCAGCTAATCGCGGCTCTTTAGAAGACATTATTGAAATCGACGCGGCTTCGAATAATGGGGTTGATGAAATTCGCACGATTCGTGATCAAGTTAAATATGCCCCAACACAAGGCAAATACAAGGTTTATATTATTGACGAAGTTCATATGCTGTCGATGGGAGCTTTTAATGCCCTGCTGAAAACTTTAGAAGAACCACCGGAGCACGTCGTCTTTATTTTGGCGACCACGGAGTTGCAAAAGGTACCGGCAACGATTATTTCCCGGACGCAGCGCTATCGTTTCCGCCGCATTAAACAAAGCGATATTTTAGCTCAGTTAGAAAAAATCTTGCAGACTGAAAAAATCGAATATGATGAGAAAGCCCTGCAAGTGGTGGCCCAAGTCGCTGACGGTGGGATGCGGGATGCACTCTCCATTTTGGATCAATTGCTGGCATATGATACTGGCAAAATAAATTATCAAGATGCTTTAACCGTAACAGGCTTTGCCTCTCAAAAAGCCATTGAAGAACTATATTTGCAGCTGTTGCAAGGACAAACTGATGATGCCTTAGCCTCTGCTCACCAGCTGCTTGCTCAGGGTGCTTCTACCCGCAATATTTTGACGGAATTAATCGAGCTGAGCAGTCAATTGCTGCTGGCTTTAAGAAGCAAAACTGATCATAGCCAGAACTTTTTAGTCAGCGGTTTGCTTGATCAGGCGAGAACTGTGCCTGAATCAGTCTTATTTAAGCTAATTGAATTGGCCAACAAAGGGCTGCATGATTTGCGCTATACTAATCAGCAGCTGATTCCCCTGACTGTGTTTATCGTTGAAAGCAGCCAGCAAAAGCAGCCAGCCTCTGCCGCTTCAGCAAATGCAGCTAGTGCTTCACAGCTAGCTAAGCTGCAAGCTAAAATCAAAGCTCTGAATCAAAAAATTGAAGCTCAGGCTAAACAAATGCCAGTACCGAGCCAAGCACCGGTTAAAAGTCCGCAGAAACTGCATCATCATCTGGAAAATAAAGATCAGGTCTACCATGTGCTGGAAAATGCCACGCGAAAAGATTTAAACAGCATTGAAGCAGTTTGGCCGGATTTGATTTCAACCTTAGCGGTTTCTGAGCGGGCTTTAGCAGATGTGTTAAAGCCGGTTGCAGCTAGCGACCAGCAGGTGGTCCTGAAATGCAAATATGAACTCTGGTTTGAGCGTGCTAATAAAGATACCGATTTATTAGGACGGATCGAAACAGAATTAGGCAAGCTGACCAAGCATAATTATGGTATTGTTTTAGTGGCTGATAGTGCTTGGCTGTCAACAAGGGCCAGTTTTCTGAAAACCCATAAAGACGAGCTGCTAGCTAAACAAGCGGCGAAAGAAAAAGCGGCAGATCAGCCTGCCAAAAAAGCAGATCCACAAGCTGCTGAACAGGTAGTCAGTCAAGCTAAAGCTTTGTTTGGGGACCTGGCGCACGTGAAAGATCAACCAGCAATTAATAAAGAGGATGAAGATCATGAGTAGAAGACCAAATTTTGGCGGCATGGGCATGGGAATGAACATGCAGCAGATGATGAAACAAGCTAAGAAACTGCAAGCGCAAATGGAAGCTGAGCAGAATAATATTAATCAGCAAGAATTCACAGGCGTAGCGGCTGATGAAATGGTGAAAGCTGTTTTTTCAGGCGACCGCAAGCTGAAAAGCCTGCAAATTAAGCCAGAAGCCATCGATCCAGATGATCCGGACATGCTGCAAGACTTAGTGATCGATGCTGTTAATAAAGGCCTGGCTGCAATTGATGAAGCTACGAAGGCCAGTTTGGGTAAGTATACGCAAGGTCTGAATTAAATGGAATATCCATTGCCGATTAGTCGGTTGATTGACAATTACATGAAACTGCCTGGGATTGGCGAAAAAACAGCCATTCGGCTAGCTTTTTATACTTTAAAAATGTCGACCGAAGACGTGCAGGATTTTGCTTCAGCTCTGCAAGAAGTGAAAACCGATTTGCGTACGTGCTCAATTTGCGGCAATATTACTGAAACCGATCCTTGTGCGATTTGCAGCGATCAGAGCCGTGACCAAAGCACCATTATGGTGGTCGAGCAGGTCAAGGACGTCATGGCCTTTGAGCAAATGGGCGAATATCATGGCTTGTATCACGTTCTCAGCGGAGTTTTATCTCCTCTGGATGGAATTGGACCAAGTCAACTGAACATAAAATCACTGATTAAGCGTTTGCAGACTAATGATCAGGCTCGAGAAGTGATCATCGCCTTAAATTCAACGCCTGAAGGAGAGGCCACGGCCATGTATTTGGCTAAGCTGATTAAACCAGCAGGCATTAAAGTTTCCCGGCTGGCTTCTGGCTTAGCTGTTGGTGCTGATATTGAATATGCAAGTGCAATTACGCTAAAGCGCGCTGTCCAGGGGAGGACGAGTTTATGAGTCGACGTCATCGAATTAAAGAAGCTGAAGATCAACGCTTGTTGACTTTGGTGACCAAGCTGCAAGCACAAATCTCCGCCAATCAAGCGCTTGATATGAATACCTTTGATTTTTCAACTGATAATGAAATTGAAGAAAAAATCTTGCGTGCTAAATATGTCTTTGCGTACCATGAAGCCCGTAGACGTCAGGCACGCTCGACTAATATTGATGGGGTTATCACTGAATAATGCAATTGCTCGCCATGTGCTGGCGAGTATTTTTTTGCAGTTTTTTAGGTATAATCTAAGACAGGAGCTGAAAATATGACTGGATATTTTGTATCATTTGAAGGACCGGATGGATCTGGTAAAAGCACGGCGCTGCAAAATTTATTGGCACTGCTGCCAGCGACGGCTAAACAGAAACTGTTAGTCACTCGCGAACCTGGCGGATCGCAAGTGGCTGAAAAAATTCGTCAGCTGATTTTGGACCCGGCCAATCAAACTATGACCGACCGGACTGAAGCTTTGCTTTATGCAGCGCAGCGAAGTCAGCATGTTACAGAAATATTGAAGCCAGCTTTAGCGGCTAACAAAATCGTTTTTTCTGACCGCTTTGTCGATAGCTCTTTAGCTTATCAAGGTGCCGGCCGTGAATTAGGCGTGCCAGCTGTGAAAGCAATTAATGACTTTGCTACGCAAGGACTCGAGCCTGATTTGACTATCCTGTTTTGCATTGAGCCTGCTTTAGGCTTAAAACGCATCAAACATGAACGGCCTGGACAGGAAGACCGGCTGGAACAAGAACAATTAGCTTTTCACCAGCGAGTCTACCAGGCTTATTTAGACCTAGCTGAACAAGCACCTGAGCGTTTTGTCAAAATTGATGCCAGTCAGTCGCCGGCTCAAGTCGTGCAAGCTTGTCTGCAAGTTTTGCAAACCCGTTTGCCGCAATTATTTGCGAAGGATTGATTTTATGAAACTAATTATTGCAATTGTTCAAAACAAAGACGCAGATGAACTAAGTCAGCGCTTTGTCAAAAATGGAATTAGAGCTACGAAATTGTCAACCACCGGCGGGTTTTTGCGGGCTGGCAATACGACCTTCATCATTGGTACAGCCGATGAAGACGTGCCAGAAGTATTGGGAACGATTAGGGTGTCTTCACATCAGCGCGAAGAATACGTGCAAAGCCAGCTGGGATCCAGCATGAGCTCGGCTCAAACCCAACCTCTGAAGGTGTCGGTTGGCGGCGCGACTGTCTTTGTCTTGGATGTCGAGCAATTTAAACGGTTCTAGCATGGATAATTTTTCTGGAATTGATCAAACTAAAGCAGCCGAATTAAAGAAGGCTCTGCTGAATGGCCAGCTGGTTCATGCTTATTTATTCATTGACTTAGACGAACAACGGGCAGAATTGACAGCTCAGTGGCTGGCTTGTGCAGCCAACTGCTTGGGAAAGAATCGTCCGGATGGCGTGTGCCGCAACTGTCAACGTATTTTAGCCGGCAATTTTCCTGATGTAGTTAGAATTCACCCTATTGGTCAAAGCTTATCGATTAAACAGATTCGGCCACTGAAAGAAGAACTTGCTAAAAGTCCGACGGAAAGTCAATTGCGCTTTTTTATCATCGCTGAAGCTGAACGCTTAACAATGAGTGCTGCCAACGCTTTGCTCAACTTGCTGGAAGAACCAGTGGCGCCAGTGGTTACCATATTGATTGCCAACAATGCTGATCAAGTTTTGCCAACTGTCCGCTCGCGCACGCAAATTTTAAATTTTGAACAGGAAAAATTACCCGATCAAGGAGCTGCAGATTTGCTAGCGGCTGGTTTAAGCCAACAAGATATTGAAAATCTAACTGATCCTGATTGGCTGACGAAAACCGCTCAAACTTTTTATCAAGAAATTGTAGCTCGAGATAATTTAGCAATAATTACGGCTCATGAATTAAGCCAAGCCGCTAAAAATCCGGCTGATCAAAAATTGGTGATCATTCGTTTGAAACAGGCGGCATTAGCGGCTAGTCAAACTGAGCAGACGCGGTCAAGCGGAATCAAAATGTTGAGTTTGCTCATGCAAGTCGACCAGATGTTGTATAGTAATGTTAGTTTTAGAAATTGTTTGGATTATTTGGTGTTGAAATTTGAACGGTAGGTAAGACAAAGTGGATCCGTACTCACAATTAGATGAACTGCATCGCAGTTTGGAAAAAATGACTAACACTGTTGCACAACTGGAGAATGACATCCTCGATGCTTTAAAAGAGAACACGGAATTAAAAGTTGAAAATCAGCTTTTGCGTGAAAAAATCAATAAACTGAGTCAAACCGTTCCCGATGCCAAAAAGCGCCAGCCTGGTTTAGAATCGCTACGGTCGATTTACAAATCAGGCTATCATATTTGCAATATGTACTACGGCTCGCATCGGCAGGCAGGCAATGACTGCATTTTTTGCCTGGATATTTTAGATAATTTTGTCAATGCCAAAGATCGCAAGCAAGGTGGCAAGCATGCAAAAACAAAGTAGTTTTGGCCAAAACGGCGGCAAATTGTACTTAGTGCCGACGCCTATTGGCAATCTGGAAGATATTACCATCCGGGCCAAAAAAATATTGCAAGCTGCTGATTATATTGCTTGCGAAGATACGCGGACAAGCGGCGTCATGCTCAAAGCGATTGGCGTGCACAACAAGCTGCTTTCTTTCCATAAATACAATTCCGAAGCTAGAGCCCCTGAATTAGTTAAAATGATGCAGGCAGGAGCGGTTATTGCTGAAATTTCTGATGCTGGTATGCCAGTGATTTCAGATCCAGGATTTATTTTGGTACAGGCTTGCATCCAGGCACAAATTCCGGTTGTGCCGCTGCCTGGCCCTTCAGCATTTGCGACTGCGGTGATTGCTTCCGGATTTGACGCGCAGCCGATGACTTACTATGGCTTTTTGCCGCGCAAGGCGAGTGAACAAGCTGCTTTTTTTGAAAAGATGAATAGCTTTGAGGGAACGTCTATTTTTTATGAAGCCCCACACCGCTTGCGGAAAACAATTGGCAATATGGCAAAAGCTTTTGCACCCGATCGGCAAATTTGTTTAGCTCGAGAATTGACTAAGGTACACGAAGAATTTTTACGCGGCAGCATGAGTGAAATGGTAGCGCATTTTCAAACAAATGAACCCCGCGGCGAATACGTGGTCTTGGTTTCGCCAGCACCCAAGCAGGAAAAAGCAATCAGCTGGGATGATCTGGTTAGCCAAATCGATCAGCTGGTTGCTGCTGGTCAAAGCAAAAAAGATGCCATCAAGGCTGTTGCCAAACAAGCTGGCATTTCGAAAAATCAGTTGTATGATCGTTATCACGAGGGGCAAGCATGAAATATCGCTTAAATTACCAAATTCAATTTATGGATTGTGACGAACAAGGTCGGCTGAAATTATCGGCGTTAATCAAGCTAATGATGCACGTGTCTAATTTGCAGCTTAGCGGTCTTGGTTTAGGGACCAAAGATTTTTTGGCCAAAAACCTTGGCTGGGTCGTGACGCAGTATCAATTTGCATTCAATCGCCTTCCTCGCGGCGGCGAACAGGTGATTTTAACTACGGAAGCTAAGGGCTTCAATCGTTTCTTCTGCTACCGTGATTTCGGCGTTGAAGACAAGGCAGGACAAACTTTGATTACAGTGCATAGTCAATGGGTTATCCTTGACTTGCAGCAGCGCAAGATGGTTGCCCCTACAGCTGAGCTGCTAGCCCCGCTTGAACAAGCAGCTGGCGTGCGTGGAACCAGAATCAAACGCTTGCGTCCCTTGCCGGAATATGATAAAAAAAGCACGTACCTTGTGCGTTATGCTGACTTAGATACTAACCATCACGTTGATAATGCCAACTACTTCGTTTGGGTGACCGAACCGCTCGGACGAGACTTTTTGAATCAGCATGAACCAGTTAGTTTGCTGATGCAATTTGATCAGGAAGTGCAGTATGGACAGAATGTCCAGTCACTAGTAACGTTGCAAGATGGGCTTAGTCAGCATGAAGTAGTTAGCGCAGGTCAGAAAAGCGCCTTAGCTGAAATTGTCTGGAGAAAGGTGGATAAAGAAACCAATTCTTAAGCATACTCAATCGCTGTCATTGCAGCAGTTAGTTTTTTTAGGTATTTTAGTTGCAGTTAATATCGTGCTGCAGCGTTTTAGCTTTGGCCCAGCGACGGTTAAAGTCGGACTAGGCTTTTTAGGCTTTATGCTGCTTGCCTATTTTTATGGGCCCTGGTGGGGTAGTTTGGGAGCTGCCGCTTCGGATTTGCTTTCTTCGGCCCTGTTTGGTCAAATGGGCGGCTTTTTCGTGGGCTTTACCATTTCAGCTGCTCTAACGGTTTTTCTTTATAGTTTGTTTTTATATAAAAAACCGCTGCAGCTGTGGCGGATTGTTGCCGCGACGCTGACTGTAACTATCTTAGTCAACTTGCTGCTGAATACTTATTGGCTGCATTTGATGTACGGCTTGAATTTAAATGCGGCCTTTGCCCAGCGTATATTAAAAGAATTGATTGTCCCGTGGTTCCAAATTCTAATAGCCTGGTTAGTTTTGCCAGCCATTGGACGAATTAAAATTGAAAGATGGCTTCATAAATCATGAAAATCTTAAGCATATCAACGGCAACGAGCAACTTAAGCGTTGCTTTGACTGAAAATGAGCGGACGGTGGCGGCAGCTGAAGAAACCGATCGCCGCAATCATAGCGAACACCTCGATCCGTTAATCAATCAGCTGCTGAAACAGGCTGGTTGGCAGCTGGCCGACATCGACCGTTTTGCAGTTGCCCTGGGGCCAGGGTCTTATACTGGTTTGCGGATTGGGGTAACGACGGTCAAGATGTTTGCCTCTATTTTGAATAAAGAGCTGGTTGGCTTGTCGACGCTGGCCATTTTGGCTGACAATTTCGCTCACAGTGATCAATTAGTCGTTGCTGCCCTGGATGCACGCAATGACAATTTCTTTGCTGGAGCTTATATCTTTAAAAATGGGCAGCCAACTAATGTTGTGCCTGATGGTCATTATCATTTGGATAAATTATTAGCCGCCATTAAGCAAGCTGCTCAAGAGCAAGGTAAAAAGAACGTGATTTTAGCAGGATCAGGCTTAAGCGAGCGCTCTGAAGCATTGCAAGCTGCCTTGCCAGACTTGAGTTTGACTTTTGCTCAAGACCAAGATAACCAAGTACATGCCAGCCATTTAGGACAATTAGCCCGTTCAGCTAAGATTTTGGACCCTGATCAAGTCTTGCCACGTTATTTGCGGCGGACGCAGGCGGAAATGGACTGGCACCGCAAGACTGGCAAACCATTTGGTCAAGATAGCGATTATGTTGAAGAAGTTTAGCAGCTTTTTTAGGCATTTGCCGGATAAGCTGACAATTGAACCTCGAACTATGCAGCTGGCTGACCTGCATTTGCGCTTGCAGCAAGCGCAAGTACAAGATGCCGATCAGATGTATTTTGCTCAGCGTTTGGTCTATCAAGGCTACTGTCCTTGGTCGCGGCAAGCTTTTGTTCGTGAATTGAAGCGTGAAGACAGCCTGTACGTTAATGTCTGGTCGCAAACGCAATTAGTTGGGTTCATCGGGGCGCATTTTGCAGGCCGAGAGGCCCATATTACCAATTTAGCTGTCATTCCAACCGTGCAAGAGCGAGGGATTGGCAGCTGCTTATTGAAATTGATCATTGCTCGCGCCCGCGATTATCAAATTCGCCGAGTCAGTTTAGAAGTCAGGGTAGATAATGAATCTGCCCAACGGCTATATCGTAAATTTGGCTTTCAGCCTAATTATGTCAGACGCAATTATTATGATGATATCAAAGTAGATGGACTCGATATGGTCCTGAAATTGCTCTAAGGAAAGAAGTTTGTGCATGCCTGAGAAAAAAGATGTACGCATTTTAGCTTATGAAAGTTCTTGTGATGAAACCTCAACGGCAGTCGTGAAAAATGGCCGCGAGATTGAATCCCTCGTCGTGGCTACGCAGATTAAAAGCCACCAGCGCTTCGGCGGCGTAGTCCCAGAAGTGGCTAGTCGTCACCACATTGAAGTCATTACCCAAATTACTAAAGAGGCTTTAGCTGAAGCTGGTACGAATTGGGCTGACTTGGATGCAATTGCGGTCACTTATGGACCAGGCTTAGTTGGCGCCTTGCTAATCGGCGTCAGTGCTGCCAAAGCTGCTTCCATGGCGACCGGCCTGCCTTTAATTGGCGTTGATCATATTATGGGCCATATTATGGCGGCACAGTTGACTGATGAAATCACCTATCCGGCCCTGGCTTTGCAAGTTTCTGGCGGTCACACTGAACTAGTTTTAATGCATGATCCGCTTAATTTTGAAATTATTGGCGACACTCGTGATGATGCGGCTGGTGAAGCTTATGACAAAATTGGCCGGGTGTTGGGCGTTAATTATCCCGCTGGCAAAACTATTGATGCTTGGGCGCAAGAAGGGCATGATACTTTTCATTTTCCGCGCGCTATGCTGCAGGAAGATAATTATGACTTCTCATTTTCCGGTTTGAAATCAGCTTTTATTAATACTGCTCATCACGCAGATCAAATTCATGAGCAATTAAATAAAAAAGACCTAGCAGCTAGCTTCCAGGCGGCAGTTATTGATGTCTTGGCCGAAAAAACCGTGCGTGCTTTGAAACAGTATGAACCAAAAACTTTTATTCTGGGTGGTGGAGTCGCCGCCAATTTAGGCTTGCGCACCAGATTAAGCCAAGAGATTAACAAACTGGCTCAGCAGCCGAAAGTTATCATGCCACCACTCAAGCTGTGCGGCGATAATGCAGCGATGATTGGGGCAGCAGCGTATAACTTGTTTGAAGCTGGTCAATTTGCTGATCTGACCTTAAATGCTAATCCGTCTCTGGAATTGCCATATGCAGCAAGCATGTTGAATTAGGTGATTATTAATTATGGAATCGCGTTTGGATAAGGATAAAATCAAGAAATCACAGCATCGAACGATAATTTGGGTAATCGCCGCTATCATCCTGATTGTTTTAGGAATTGGCGGCTGGAAAATTCACCAAACTCTGACCTACACAAGTCAGCATTTTAATCAAAATGTCCGTATCTATGGCATTAAAGTTGGCGGCTTGACAGTCAAGCAGGCTGAAAACAAAATTAATCGTCAAAGCAAAAATACAGCTGTCCTGCTGAATGGGCGCATTAAATTGCGGCATGTGGCAACCCTGAAAGCGATTGATGCGGCCACTACTAAAAAATTCTTTAACCAGCAGCATACCAGCTTCCCTTCGAAACAATCTTATCGGTGTGCTTCCACTAACTTGCATAAATTGCGTCAGCGCCTGCTAGCTTTCAAACAGCGGTCTGTGACCTATAAGATAAACGGTCACGATTACAAGCTGCCAGCTAGTTTAGTTAAAGAAGTAGCTTATGCGAATGGGCACTATCAGCTGCTCAAAACCGATGATTTAGAAAAGCGGCTGAAGGACATTGCTAAGGAAAATGACACCTTAGGAAAAAGCTACGACTTCACCACTCCGGCAGGCTCAACAGTACGGGTAACCAATCAGTCTTATGGCTGGGGGATCTGGCAATCTGCCACTTTAAAGGTACTTAAAAAGGCATTTGATGAAAATAAAACCAGCCTTGATGGCAGCAAATATTTGTATGGCCAGGGCTATTCAACGGCAGCGCATGGCTATGGCAAAAGCAACCATGGTTTAGGCCATACTTATATCGTCGTTTCAATCAGCCAGCAAAAAGCCTGGTTTTACCGCAATGGTCATAACGTGCTGACTATTTCTGACTTAGTCACAGGCACGCAAGATTCAACTACTGGCGATGCTACTCCTAAGGGAGTTTGGTACATCATGTACAAGCAGTCCCCGTCAACACTGAAGGGACAGAATGATGACGGATCTTCTTACTTTTCCGAGGTAAAATATTGGATGCCGTTTACTCTGTCTGGCTGCGGCTTTCACGACGCCAGCTGGCGGACAGATTGGTCAAAAACAGCTTATTTGAAAGGCGGCTCGCATGGCTGCGTTAATATTAAGCCTAGTGAGATTAAAAGCGTCTGGAATGTAGTTGAAACTGGTGAACCGGTTATTATTTACTAATTAGCAATAAAAAAGAGGTTTATATCACTTTTGATATAAACCTCTTTTTGCATGTTCATTTTTTGGAAAACTAATCAAACTCTTCCAATGCTTCCATGGCCTGTTCCCAAGTCTTGTTTTGCTGGTCCAATTGCTCTTGCACATCTTGCAGTTCAGCTTGCAGCGGCTGCAGTTTGGCAAAATCGCTAGCTACGTTAGGTTGAGCCATTTGATTTTGCAGGTCTGTTTGTTGAGCTTCAAGCCTGGTAATAGCCGTTTCAGCTTGTTCAACTGCGCGCGTTAAACGACGTTTTTCAGTATCGTGTTGTTTTTGACTTTGGTAATCAAGCTTACCCTGATTGACAGCAGCAGGAGCAGCTTCATTACTGTCAGTTTGAGCAGCTGCAGCCTGCTTAGCTTTTTCATCAAGATAATAAGAATAGTTTCCTTCATACATCTTGGCAGCTTGATCGCGGACGACGACGATTTTGTTAGCCAATTGATTGATGAAGTAACGGTCGTGGGAAACGAACAGCAAGGTGCCATTGAATTTTTGCAGAGCTTGCTCGAGTACTTCTTTCGCCTCAATGTCTAAGTGGTTGGTTGGCTCGTCCATAATGAGCAAATTATCATGCTGCAAGGATAGCAGAGTTAAAGTTAACCGTGCTTTTTGCCCACCAGATAATTGTCCGACTGTTTTGTCAATGTCTTTAGCTGTAAACAAGAAACTGGCTAAAATTGATCGCACATCAGCTTCAGGCATCATGCGGTGGCGGTCCCAGACCGTATCCAGGACAGTTTTGCCTGGATCCAGGGCCTGCAGTTCCTGATCATAATATCCGATGTCTAAGCTTGCACCGTACTTAATCGTTCCACCTAAGACAGGCAGCTGTTTAATGATGGTTTTGACCAGGGTGGATTTGCCGATTCCGTTAGGACCAATTACTGCGACTCGGTCGCCTTGATTGATTTGCAAAGAAATATGCTTAATCATCGCGCGGTCAGCATAGCCAACGCTCAGATCTTTCAAAATTAAAACCTCTTTGCCAGATGGCCGAGCGGCTGTGAAATTAATTCGAACTTTGCGTTTTGATTTAGGCGGCTGAATCCGTTCTAGCTTGTCCAGCCGCTTCTGGCGACTTTGAGCTCTTTTAGTCGTAGAAGCCCGCACTAAATTTTTTTGAATGAATTCTTCGTCGCGCTTGATTTGAACCTGCTGTTTTTCAAAAGCCGCTTCTTGCGTTTGATCGCGCAAGGCCCGCTGCTGCAAATATGAAGAATAGTTCCCCTTAAAGGTGGTTAATTGACCAAACCTGAATTCAAAAATTTCAGTCGCTAAATGGTCTAAAAAATATTGGTCGTGGGAAACGGCCAAGATGGCACCATCATAATTTTTTAAAAAAGTTTCGAGCCAATCTAAAGTATCCAAATCCAAATAGTTGGTTGGCTCATCGAGCAGCAGCAGTGGTGGTTTTTGCAAGAGCAGCTTAACGAAGCTGAGCCGGGTCTTTTCTCCGCCTGATAAGGTACCAATTTTTTTCTGCCAAGTACTTTCAGGGAAATTGAACCCATTTAAAACGCTTTTGATCTCTGCTTGGTAAGTAAAGCCGCCATGCTGTTCGAACTGGAATGACAAGTCGTCATATTGCTTTAGCAAGGCTTCATCCTGCGGATGATCAGCGATCTGTTGAGACAAACGATTAATGGTTTGCTCATCACGGCGCAAGTCGGCAAAAACTTCGAGCATTTCATCGAAAATGGTCTGCTCATTGTTGAGAGCATTTTCCTGGGCAATGTAACCGCAGCGAATGCCATTGTTGATAGTAAACTCGCCTTTAGTTGGAGCGAGCTGACCAGTCATGATTTTTAACAGGGTTGTTTTGCCAGCACCATTTGGGCCGACAAGACCAATCCTGGCTTTGTCTTGAATCGAAAAGTTGACATGGTCAAATAATATGTGACCTCCAAAGCTTTGTTGCAGGTCGTGTCCTTGTGCAATAATCATGATTTTTCACCTTGAGCTATTTTAACATAGGTCGCGATTTTTCGGCTTTGTGAAAATGATTGTTTCATGAAAAAAGTTGATTTTTACGGGGTAAGTGCGCTATGATCAGGGTATGTTAGTGAAGAATTTCACTTCACATAATGAGATATGGATAGAGAAAGCAGGAATCACAAGTGAATATTCCAAAAGCAACGGCGAAGAGATTGCCATTATATTACCGGTATTTGTCAATCTTGCACGACTCTGGCAAAAAGAAGGTTTCTTCAACTGAATTTTCAGAAGCTGTTCAGATTGACAGTGCTTCGATTAGGCGCGATTTTTCCTATTTCGGTGCATTAGGCAAACGTGGCTATGGCTATGACGTTGATGACCTGCTAGATTTCTTCAAAAAAATTCTGAACCAAGACCGTTTAACCAACGTAGCCCTGGTTGGCGTTGGTAATTTGGGCAAAGCCCTGCTCAATTACAACTTTAAATCCAGTACCAATATTCGTATTAGCGCTGGGTTCGATATTAATCCTGAAATGACTGGCAAAATTGTGGCGGGCGTGCCTGTTTATGATGTCAAAGAATTGGAAAAACAAATTTCTGACCAGCAGATTAAGATCGCCATTTTGACGGTTCCAGCTTCAGTGGCTCAGAAGCTAGCTGATGAAGTGATTGCTGCAGGGGTTAAGGGCATCATGAACTTCACCCCAATTCGGTTGTCAGCTCCTAGCGATATTCAGATTCAAACTTTGGATTTGGCGACTGAGCTGCAGACTTTGGCTTATTTCTTGGATTCTAAAAAAGATAAAGATTAACTTGCTAAATGATTAAGTGCAAAAGATGGCTGGTAGCAGCCATCTTTTTTGCTTTTTAGCACCTTTTTATATAAAGTGCTAAAAAATACTTGATTATCTTTAGCAAACAAGTTACTATTTTATTTGTAAGTTAGCACTTGAAATTTAAGAGTGCTAAATATTGAAACCGATAATTAGGAGGGACAAACGTGTTACAACCAATTAGTGACCGCGTGATCGTGAAAGTTAAGAAAAATGAAGATGAAAACATCGGTGGCATTTATGTTGCTTCTAATGCTAAGCAAAAGCCGACCGAAGGCGAAGTTGTTGCCGTAGGCTCTGGTGCTGTAACCAGTGAAGGCAAAGTTTTGCCAATGACAGTCAAGAAAGGCGATACGGTTCTTTACGATAAGTATTCTGGCACCAACATCAAATACGAGGGTGAAGAATACCTGGTCCTTCATGAAAAAGACATTTTAGCAATCGAAAAGTAAGACAGATAAGGAGAGTAATTTATGGCTAAGGATATTAAATTCTCAGAAGACGCAAGACGCTCATTGTTAAAGGGCGTTGACAAGCTAGCCGACACTGTTAAGACTACTTTAGGACCAAAAGGCAGAAATGTCGTTTTGGAAAAATCTTACGGCGCTCCTGACATCACTAATGACGGTGTTACGATTGCCAAGAACATTGAATTAGAAAACCACTTTGAAAACTTGGGTGCCAAGCTGGTTTCTGAAGTTGCACAAAAGACTAACGATATCGCTGGTGACGGTACTACTACTGCTACTGTTTTGACGCAAGCTATCGTGCGTGAAGGCATGAAGAACGTAACTGCTGGTGCTAACCCTGTTGGCATTCGCCGCGGGATTGAAAAAGCTACTGCTGCAGCTGTAAAAGGTTTGCACAAGATTAGTCACGATGTTTCTTCTAAAGACGAAATTGCCCAAGTTGCTTCAGTTTCATCTTCATCAACTGAAGTTGGTCAATTAATTGCTGACGCCATGGAAAAAGTTGGCCATGACGGTGTCATTACTATTGAAGAATCCAAGGGTATTGAAACCGAATTAAAGGTAGTTGAAGGGATGCAATTCGATCGCGGCTACTTGTCACAATACATGGTAACTGACAATGACAAGATGGAAGCAGACCTGGAAAACCCATACATCTTGATCACTGACAAGAAGATTTCCAACATTCAAGACATTATGCCTGTTCTGCAAGGCATTGCTCAACAAGGTCGTCCACTATTGATTATTGCTGACGATGTAACTGGCGATGCATTGCCAAGTTTGCTGCTGAACAACATTCGTGGTGCCCTGACTGTTGTTGCCGTTAAGGCTCCTGGCTTTGGCGACCGTCGCAAGGCTCAATTGCAAGATATTGCTACTTTAACTGGTGGTACGGTCATTACTTCAGACTTAGGCTTAGAACTGAAAGATGTTCAGTTAGAGCAATTAGGTACTGCAGGCCGGATTACGGTTACTAAGGATTCCACCACGATTACTGAAGGTGCCGGTTCTAAGGACGCTATGGAAGAGCGTGAAAACCAAATCCGTAAGCAAATTGAAGATGCCTCCTCAGACTTCGACAAGAAGAAGCTGCAAGAACGTTTAGCTAAATTGGCAGGTGGCGTTGCCGTAATTCGTGTTGGTGCTGCCACTGAAACTGAATTGAAGGAACGCAAGTACCGGATAGAAGACGCCTTGAACGCTACTCGTGCCGCTGTTGAAGAAGGTTATGTTGCTGGTGGCGGTACTGCTTTAGTTAACGTCATGGATGATGTTCGGGCAGTAAAAGCCGATGGCGATGAACAAACTGGTGTCAACATTGTTTTGAAGGCTCTGGAAGCACCAATCCGTCAAATTGCTACTAATGCTGGCCAAGACGGTTCAGTTATTGTCAACAAGCTGGAAGGTCAAGAAAACGAAGTTGGCTACAACGCAGCTACTGATAAGTGGGAAAACATGATCAAGGCTGGGATTATTGATCCAACCAAGGTTACCCGTTCAGCTTTGCAAAATGCTGCTTCAATTTCAGCCTTGCTGCTGACGACTGAAGCTGTTGTTGCTGACATTCCAAAGGATGATAAACCAGCTGGCCCAGCTGCTGGCCAAGCAGGCATGGGAACTGGCTTGATGTAAAGTCCAGCTTTTAATTAAAAGTCTTAAACTAGTCCTCTTCAAAGGACTAGTTTTTTGTTGCCGTCATATTTTTCGCTATAATTAGTAGGTAGCAAAAAGGAGGATTTCCAGATGGCGCAAGCGCGAACCCCGATGATGGAACAATATTATCAAATTAAGGAACAATACCCAGATGCATTTTTGTTCTATCGTGTTGGGGATTTTTATGAACTTTTTGAAGACGATGCGATTAAGGGTGCTCAAATTCTTGAACTGACTTTAACCCATCGCTCTAATAAAACCAAAAATCCAATTCCAATGGCTGGCGTTCCTCATTTGGCGGTTAATTCTTACGTCAATACTTTGGTAGAGAAGGGGTACAAAGTCGCTCTATGTGAACAGCTGGAAGATCCGCGCAAGGCTAAAGGTATGGTCAAGCGCGGTATTGTCCAGCTGGTAACTCCCGGCACCATGATGGAGGAAGGACCGCAGCAAGCTAAAGAAAGCAATTATTTAACTGCCGTGGTGCAAGCAGGCCGGCAATTTGGCTTAGCTTATAGCGATTTGTCAACGGGTGAAGTTTTTGCAACCCATTTATTAAATTTTGACAGCGTTAAAAATGAACTTTTGTCTTTGCGCACGCGCGAAGTAGTTTATCATGCGCCGCTTTCGCATGATCAGACCGACTTTTTTGACAAGGCTGGAATTACTGTATCAGAACCAGTCAAGCTGACGGAAAAGCATGCAGAAGTTTCTTTTGTTGTGCAAAAATTGACCAATCAAGCTGAAAAGGAGGCTACGAAAGAGCTAGTCGCATATTTATTAACTACTCAAAAACGCAGCCTGGGACACCTGCAGCTAGCCCAATCCTATGAAGCTGATGAATTCTTGCAAATCTCGCATACCTCGCAAACGAATCTGGAACTATTAGCATCAGCCAAAACAGGCAAGAAAATGGGCTCGTTGTTTTGGCTGCTTGATCAAACGCAAACAGCGATGGGTGGACGCTTGCTCAAACAGTGGATTACGCGCCCATTATTATCAGAAGAGGCAATTATCAGCCGGCAAGCAGTTGTGCAAGCTCTGCTGGACAATTTTTTCGCCCGAGAGGCTATTAGCGATCAGTTGAAGGGCGTCTACGATCTAGAACGACTAACCGGCCGGATTGCTTTAGGCAGCATCAATGCTCGGCAGCTGCTGCAATTGGCAAATTCGCTGGGTGCGGTGCCTAAGATTAAAGAGCAGCTGGTAAAGGCCAATAATCAGATTTTGGCGCAAACAGCAGCCAGCCTCGATCCACTGACTGGAGTGGCCAAGTTAATCAAGCAAACATTAGTTGATGATCCGCCAGTTTTAACTACCGAAGGCGGCTTGATCAGAGCTGGGGTGGACAATCAGCTTGACCGCTATCGCGACGCAATGCATAACGGCCAAGATTGGCTGGTGAAAATGCAAGCCGAAGAGCGCCAGCGAACTGGTATTAATAATTTGAAAGTCGGCTTTAACAAGGTCTTTGGCTACTATATTGAAGTTTCTAATGGCAATAAAGACAAAGTTCCCCTTGACCGCTATACTCGCAAACAAACTCTAACCAACTCGGAGCGCTATATTACTCCTGAATTGAAAGAGCATGAGGCTTTAATTTTAGAGGCGGAAGCTAAGTCAACTAACTTGGAGTACGACTTGTTTGCTAAATTGCGCGACCAAGTTAAAAAATACACTAGCGGCCTGCAGAAACTGGCTAAGCAAATTGCCCGCCTGGATATTTTATTAGGCTTTGCCAGTTTAGCTGAACAAAATAATTACTGTCGGCCGCATTTTCAAACTGATAAGCAAGAGATTGATATTCAACAAGGTCGGCATGCGGTAGTTGAGAAAGTGCTGCCAGCTGGCAGCTATGTGCCTAATGACCTGCAGATGGATGAGCAAACGACCATTTATTTAATTACCGGCCCGAATATGTCGGGTAAGAGCACCTATATGCGGCAATTGGCTTTAATCGTAGTAATGGCGCAGATTGGTTCGTTTGTACCAGCTAAAAGTGCTACACTGCCGATCTTTGATAAGATTTTTACCAGAATTGGGGCAACTGATGATCTGATTGCTGGACAAAGCACTTTCATGGTTGAAATGAGCGAAGCCAACCAGGCCCTGATGCATGCCACTAAAAAATCATTAGTGCTCTTTGATGAAATCGGCCGCGGGACAGCAACTTATGATGGCATGGCCTTAGCTGGTGCGATTGTGAAGCACTTGCACGATGAAGTTGGCGCTAAAACCTTATTTGCTACCCACTATCATGAATTAACCGATTTGGAGCATAAACTGCCCCATTTGCGCAATATTCATGTTGGAGCAACTGAAGAAAACGGCAAATTGATCTTCTTGCACAAAATTATGCCGGGGCCAGCTGATCAGTCCTACGGGATTCACGTGGCAGAACTGGCGGGTTTGCCGCATAAAGTCCTGCGCGAAGCAACTGTGATGCTGCGGCGTCTGGAAGCTCAAGGCGCTGGCAGCTTGGATCCAGCCAGCAAGCAGCTTGATTTGTTTCAAGCTGAACAAACGTCAGCCGCCGATCCGGTTGAAACTGATGTAATTAACGAACTGAAATCTTTGTATTTAGCGGATAAAACGCCGTTGCAAGTAATGGACATTGTGCATGACTGGCAAGAAGAATTGAAGAAGCAGTAGCATGGAAAAAATTCATGAACTTTCAGCCAATTTAACCAACCAAATTGCTGCCGGTGAAGTTATTGAACGGCCGGCCAGCGTAGTTAAAGAACTTTGTGAAAATTCGCTAGACGCTGGAGCATCTGAAATCCGTATTTCATTTACTGATGGCGGCTTAGGCCAGATTGTGGTTCAAGATGATGGCATCGGCATTCCAGCTGATCAGTTGGAATTGGCGTTCACTAGACACGCAACTAGTAAAATCGCGACTGAACGCGACTTGTTCCATATTCAGACCTTAGGTTTTCGCGGTGAAGCGCTAGCTTCGATTGCAGCGGTCAGTCATGTCAAAATTGTCACCAACACCGGAAAAACTGGTGTAAGTGCTGAATTTACTGCTGGTGAGCATAGCCAGATTTTGCCTGCTGCCAGCCCGGTCGGTACAAAAATTACTGTCACGGATTTGTTTTATAATACCCCGGCCCGGCTCAAGTATTTAAAATCGCGGCGAACTGAGATTGTCAAGATCGTGGATGTGGTCAATCGCCTAGCCTTGGGCTATCCTAAGATCGCCTTCATTTTGACTAATGGCCAGCGCACCTTGCTTAAAACAGCCGGCAATGGCAACTTGCGACAAACTTGTGCACAAATTTATGGGGTTAAACTGGCTGAGCGCATGTTGCCTCTGCGGGGAACAAGTCCAGATTTTGCAATTAGCGGACTGATTTCTGATTTAACAGATACGCGTTCGAGTCGGTCGTATATTACTTTTCTGCTGAATGGCCGTTATGTGCACAATTATCAATTAACGCAAGCTTTACTGGCTGGTTTTGGCAATGAATTGTCCGCTCGGCGCTATCCGATTGCCGTCGTTAATATTAAACTTGACCCTTTGCTGGTGGATGTTAACGTGCACCCGACCAAACGTGAAGTACGTTTGTCTAAAGAAAACCAGCTGGCTAAACTTTTAACTGACGCAGTAGCTGAAGTGCTGGCTGACCGTAAAGGGCCGCAAACAGACTTTTTGGCAACTGATAATAGCAGTCAACAGGCTGATCAATTAGCTTTTGCTTTAAATAAAAACTTAGTTGATGCAGCCCGGCCAGTTAGCCTGGACGACCGCGTTGATCAACCATCAGCAATTGCTGAATCACCTGCCAGTATTGATCTGAATCAACCGCGGTCTGATCAGCATTACTTGACTACTGCTAGTTGGCAGCAAAATGTTTTAACTCAGCAGCAGCTAACGCCGTTTGGCAGCGAAACAGCTGCTGTTTCGAAGCTGCCTGATCTGACTTATTTAGGCAAACTTAATTCATATCTGATTGCCAGCAATCAAAATGATCTGTATTTGCTTGATTTAACGGCTTTGCAGCATCGTTTGGCTTATGATGGTCTATGGCAGCAGCTGCAGCCTGGGCAAAAGAGCCAACAAGGCTTGCTGACGCCGTGGACAATTACCTTGTCTAATACTGATGCGGAATTGCTGGCGCAAAATTTGGACCCGCTGCAGGAGATCGGTCTGTTTTTAGAGAATTTCGGTCAAAATGCTTTCATTTTGCAAAGCATTCCTTTGTGGCTGCATGACAATGATGAGCAGCGCCTGCAAAAAATTATTGATCTGTATTTGCATGCAGCTGGCCGTGATTTAACGACTTTGAAAAAAATGCTGGCCAGCCGCGCTGCTCGGACAAAAGAAACTAGGACTGCCGACCTTCATTCAGCTGATTATCAGCAGTTGCTTGCGGACTTGCAAGGGGCTAGTGATCCTTACTATGATGCGGATGGGCACCCAATCATTGTTAGAATTTCGGGGCATCGCCTAGGGCAGATGTTTAAAAAGGAATAAAACATGTTTGAATATCTTGAGGGTAAAATTACGCTGGTTGAGCCGGCTTATATTGTTTTGGACGTCCATGGCATCGGCTATAAACTGTTTAGTCCGCGGCCGCTTAACTATCAGGTTGGGCAAGCGGCCAAAGTTTTTGTGGAACAAATCTTCAGTGACAATCTTGGCATGCGGTTATACGGTTTTGCCAGCCAAGCCGATAAGCGCTTGTTTTTAAAACTGCTGAGCGTGAGCGGAATTGGGCCTAAATCAGCGTTGGCCATCATGGCGGCAGAAAATACTGCTTCTTTAGCAGCAGCGATTGAAGAGGGACAAGTTAAATACCTGACGCGTTTTCCAGGAATTGGCAAGAAAACAGCATCGCAGATTGTGCTTGATTTAAAGGGCAAATTGAAAGACTTTGCCCCGCAAAAAACTGCGAAGAGCTCGCCAGCATTAGAAGATGCGCTGCTGGCTTTGCTGGCCTTAGGATATACCAAACGAGAAGTTGACAAATTAAAACCAAAACTAAGCCAGCTGCCAGCGATGAGCGCAGATGCTTATATTAAACAAGGCTTGGCTTTGCTGCTGAAAAAGTAAAAAGAGGTGACGAGGGATGCCAGAGAAGCGTATCGTTGATCAAACGAATAATGATGAAGCTGAACAAGCATTAGAACAAACTTTGCGCCCCAGGATGCTGGCAGAATATATTGGCCAGACGCAAGTTAAAGATGAACTGAAGGTTTATATTGCTGCCGCGAAAAAAAGGGACGAGGCTTTAGACCATGTTTTGCTTTACGGCCCGCCAGGCTTAGGCAAAACGACCTTGGCGTTTGTCATTGCGAATGAACTAGGCGTTAATTTAAAAAGCTCTTCGGGTCCCGCAATTGCCAAGGCTGGGGATTTATTAGCACTGCTAACTGAACTAAAGCCAGGCGACGTCCTTTTTATTGATGAAATTCACCGTCTGCCCAAACCAGTTGAAGAAGTACTGTATTCGGCCATGGAAGACTTTTATGTTGATATTGTCGTGGGCGAAGGTGAAACTTCTCACGCAGTCCACGTGCCGCTGCCGCCGTTTACTTTAATTGGCGCTACCACCAGGGCAGGTCAATTGTCAGCTCCTCTGCGAGAGCGTTTTGGCATTATTGAGCATTTGCAATTCTATGACTTTGCTGAATTGCGGCAAATTATTTTGCGGTCTAGCAAAGTTTTCCATAGTAAAATCGATCCTGATGCTGCCACTGAGCTGGCGCGGCGTTCACGGGGGACGCCACGGGTTGCCAACCGGCTGTTGAAACGGGTACGCGATTTTGCGGAAGTTAAAGGCGAGCAAGCTATTTCTTTGCCCACCACCCAAGCAGCCTTAACGCAGCTGCAGGTTGATGATGCTGGCCTAGATCAGACGGACCGGCATTTGCTCAAGATGATTATCGAGCTGTATGGCGGCGGTCCAGTTGGTTTGAAAACTATTGCAGCTAATATTGGCGAAGATATGGAAACTATTCAAGAAGTTTATGAACCATATTTGCTGCAAAATGGTTTTTTGATTAGAACGCCGCGCGGAAGAATGGTCACGGCTAAAACATATCGGCAATTAGGAATTCCGCAGCCGAAAAGCGAGTAATAATCTTCTCTATATCAGCTTTTTTTTGTATAATACTAGGGTAATTATTAATGATTGAGGTGGACAATTTGAACGTATTATTTTTAGCAAGCAATACGGCTGGCGGCGCCGGCAACACTATTTTTATCGTCGGGATGCTGATCCTGCTGCTTCTTTTCTCATACTTTGGCATTAGCCGCCCGCAAAAGAAACAACAAGAAAAACACAAGAAAATGGTAGCCAACTTGAAAAAAGGCGACCGAGTTGTCTTGATTGATGGCTTGCATGGCAAAATTGATCGCGTTGACGACAAGAACAATACGATCGTGCTTGACGCTGATGGCATTTACTTGACTTTTGCCAGTGGTGCTATTCGCCAGGTTTTGCCTGCAGAAGAGGCTAAACCAGCAGCTGAAAAGGCTAGTGAAGCAAAGCCTGAAGCTTCTGACAGCAAACCTGCAGAAGAAAAGCCTAAAGCAGATGAAGCTGCTGACACTAAGGCTGACGAAGCCAAGTCTGAAAATGCTGATACTGAAAAGCAAGAAGACAAATAATTAAGAGGACGTGCAGAAAACGTCCTCTTTTTTAACCCAGAGATTGCAGAAAGGAATGCATTATCCATGTCTGAAAAAAACATTCCACTGGTGATGGTGATTTTTGGCGGATCTGGCGATTTGGCTCACCGCAAACTTTATCCAGCGCTATTTAATTTATATGAGCAAGGCTTGCTGGCTCGCAATTTTGCGGTCTTAGGCACTGCTCGCCGTCCGTGGACTGATGAATACTTGCGCGGACAGGTGGTGGAAGCAATTCGCGATGCCAACCCAGATGCCGATTTAGATGAACATGATTTAACAGCTTTTACCGGGCATTTTTATTACCAGGATCATGATGTCACCAACCCCGAGCATTACCAAATTTTGAAAAAAGCAATTAGCCGCTTGGATCAAAAATATGCTGCTGGGCATAACCGTATTTTTTACTTAGCTATGGCCCCACGCTTCTTTGGCACGATCGCTGAGCAAATTTACGAGCAGCACTTGCTTGGGGATGGGTTCAACCGTTTAGTAATTGAAAAGCCGTTTGGGCGTGATTTGAAGTCTGCTGAGAAGCTGAATAATCAAATTAGCAAAGCCTTTGCTGAAAAAGACGTTTACCGAATTGATCACTACTTAGGCAAGGAATTAGTTCAAAATATTTTGCCAATGCGGTTGTCGAACCCACTGATTAAAAATATTTGGAATCACCGCTACATTAAAAATGCACAGGTAACCCTGGCGGAAAGCCTAGGCGTTGAAGCGCGCGGTGGCTACTACGAAACTGCTGGTGCCTTGCGTGACATGGTGCAGAATCACATTTTTCAAATTATTACTTTGCTCGCCATGCCTGAACCAGCTGACTTGACTTCCGGCGCAGTTCACGCTGCTAAGCAAGCTTTATGGGATAGCGTTATTTTCCCAAGTTCTGCCATGGTGGCGCACAATTTTGCCCGCGGCCAATATGATAAGAGCAGCAGCACTTTTGCTTATTTGGAAGAACCAAATGTTGATGAAAAATCGTTGACTGAGACTTTTGTGGCCGGCGAAATCAAATTTTTGGGCGGCCCATTAGCTAAAGTCCCAATTTATTTCCGGACAGGAAAGCGCTTGCGCGAAAAGCAATCGCGGATTGACATCGTGTTGCAGTCAATGAATAATTTGTACGGCAAGGCTTCATCAAATACTCTGTCGATTATTGTTGACCCAGTCATGCGCTTTTATATTACGATCAATGGCAAAAAAATCACTGAACCAGGCCTGCGCTCAGAAAACCTGCTGTACCAGTTTTCTGATGAAGATTTGCGGAAAGTTCCTGATGGCTATGAGCGGCTATTGCACGATGTCTTGGTTGAAGATCGGACCAATTTTACGCATTGGCGTGAATTAGAAAAATTCTGGGAATACATTGATACCGTTGAAGATGCTTGGCTAGCTGAAGACAAGGGCATCGACCATTTGGATCAATATGCACCATTTAAGATGGGACCAGCTGCCGCTAACAAGATTTTTGAAGATGCTAGTGACCATTGGATTTACCGCTGATGTCAGCACCGTTTTTCTTGCCGGCTAAGCGGACAGACAGAAAGATTATTCACTTGGACATGGATGCCTTTTATGCATCTGTTGAAATGATCGATCATCCAGAATATCATCAGCTGGCGCTAGTTATTAGTCCTGATCCTCGCCAGCATCACGGACGAGGCGTAGTGACTACGGCCAACTACTTTGCTCGCAGCTATGGCGTGCACAGTGCTATGCCGGCTAATCAAGCATTGAAGCTTGTTCCACATGACAAGCTTCTTTTTGTATCACCTCATTTTGAAAAATATCGCTACTATTCTGGGCAAGTGCATGAGCTAATGCATGCTTTAACGGATCAGATGGAACCAGTGGCTTTGGATGAAGCTTATTTGGATGTAACTCATGGTAAAAGCCAGCAGTCAGTCATTCATCAGGCCATTTGGCTGCAGGAGACGATCTATCGGCAATTGAAATTGACCGCCTCCTTTGGAATCAGTTATAATAAATTCCTTGCCAAGATGGGTTCGGATTATGCTAAGCCATTTGGAAGAACCATTATTCGGCCAGGGCAGGCTGAAAAATTTCTGAGTCAGCTGCCGATTAGCAAATTTCACGGCATTGGTCCGGCTACCCAACAGGCGCTAGCTAAATTGCAAATTCAAACTGGTGCCGATTTGCAGGCCGCCGCGCCGCGCCTACTAATGGACAAGTTTGGCCGTGCGGGCTATATTATGGCCCTGCATGCCCGCGGCATTGATAATGAGCCAGTCACGGCTAAGCGGCAAAGCAAATCGATCAGCGTCGAACGGACTTTTGTGCCCCCTCTACTGACCAAAGAGCAGGTTAATCAACAGCTGCAGCATTTTTCAGCGCAGATTAGTCAAGAGCTGCAGACCAAGAATTTATGTGCACAGGCGGTAACGTTAAAGATTCGTGACCGCGATTTTAAAACAGTGACGCGCAGCCAGGCATTGGCACATCCAACCCAAGCGCAGCAAGAATTAGTGCGAACGGGGCAGGCCTTAATTGCTAAGGTGCCGGATTTTATTGAACGCGGCGTGCATTTGTTAGGTCTGGGTGCTGCTAATCTGATTGAGCGACAAGACGTCAATCAAAATTTAAGTTTGTTTTGAGGATAAAAATATGAGCAGTTTTCAAGCAATTTTTCAAGCAATTAAAGATCATCAAACGATCATTTTTCACCGTCACCGTCATCCTGATCCAGATGCAATTGGATCGCAGGCCGGTTTTGCTCGTTCGCTAAAATTGGCTTTTCCAGACAAGAAGATTTACTGCGTTGGGGAAGATATTGGCGATTTGGATTGGATCAACACGATGGATCAAATCCCTGATTCGGCTTATCAAGGTGCAGCCGTCATTACGACAGATTGTGCAGATCAGCCGCGAATTTCTGATCAGCGCTATCGCCTGGGCGATATTTTAATAAAAATCGATCATCATCCAGATATTGCCCCGTATGCAGACTTATCATACGTAAATCCAGCAGCACCAGCAGCTTCAGAAATAGTGTATGATTTTCTGCAAGCTGAAAAGCTGCCAATTACCAAAGAGGTTGCTCTGCCTTTATATGCAGGCATCGTTGGCGATACTGGCCGTTTTATGTATTCAGAAACAACTGCTCATACTTTTGAAGTGGCAGCACATTTAGCTAGCTTGGGCATTGATATCAACAAGATTGCCCGCAATATCAGTGAGGTTACTTTTGCCCAAGCCCGGCTGCAAAACTTGGTTTTGAATTTCTTGCATTTGGATCCATCAGGGGCTGCCTATGCTGTGCTGACAACTGATATTTTAAACAAGGCGCATGTTCCAGTTGAGGAAGCATCGGTCACTGTTTCTACTCCTGGACGCATTAAAGACATTATTGCCTGGAATATCTTTATTGAGCAGCCCGATGGCACTTATCGGGTACACTATCGCTCAAAAGGGCCAGCAATTGATAAATTAGCCCAGCGTCATCATGGCGGCGGTCATGCCTTAGCTTCGGGCGCTAATGCTAAAGACCAGACTGAAATCAAAGAAATTTTTGCGGAAGTTGTTGCCGCTACGAAGGAATATAGTGAAAATCATGCCAACTAGTATTTTTGCCAGCAATCAGCTGCGACCAGAACTGCAGACTGGCCTCAAAAAAATCGGCTTCTCTCAGCCGACCCCAGTTCAAGAAAAAGTAATTCCGCTGCTACTAGATCAGCAGTCAGTGGTTGTTCAAGCGATGACCGGCTCAGGCAAAACGCATGCCTACCTGGTTCCGATTTTCAATCAGCTGGACAGCGGGCTGCATCACGTGCAGGCTGTAATTACTGCTCCTAGCCGAGAATTAGTAGAACAAATTTACCAAGTTAGCCGTCAGTTGCGTGATGCCAGCAGCTTGCAGCTGCAAATTGAAAAATTAAGCGGGGGAAGCGACCGCGACCGACAAGAGCACAAGCTGCTGCGGACGAATCCGCAATTAGTCATTGCTACTCCAGGTCGATTAGAAGATTTTTCCACTAAAAAAATCTTGAATTTTGAGCATGTTCGCTATTTTGTGGTTGATGAAGCAGATATGACCATGGATCTGGGCTTTTTGCCAACAATTGATCAAATTAAGCAGCGCCTGCCACAAACTAGTGTTTTTGCGGCCTTTTCGGCTACCATTCCGGTCAAGCTGCGCAACTTTTTGCATAAATATATTCGCGATACCAGTTTTATCGTGATTGATAATCCAGCCGTTATTGCTCCAACAATTGAAAATGACCTAGTGGATATCGGCGCGCAAGACCGCCAGAATTTGCTCTATCAATTGCTAACAATGGGGCAGCCATATTTGGCTTTGATTTTCGCCAATACGAAAAAAACGGTTGATGAATTGACTGACTACTTGCAAAAACGTGGTTTGAAAGTTGCCAAAATCCATGGCGGCATTAATGAGCGCGAACGCAAGCGTACTTTGCGGCAAGTAGAATTGGGCCAGTATCAGTACGTCGTAGCGACAGATTTGGCCGCACGCGGAATTGATTTGCCTGGGGTCAGCTTAGTGATCAACTATGAATTGCCGCGAGACCTTGAATTTGTGATTCACCGAATAGGGCGCACTGGCCGCAATGGTTTATCAGGGACTGCCATTACCCTGACGACTGAAGAAGAATTGCCGCAAATTGAACAATTAAATCGCCGGGGCGTTAAATTCAACTTGATGACTTTGAAAAATGGCGTTTTAGTCGCCCGTAAGCCGTACCAAGCACGCCGCCATCGCCGGCCGCGCAAAGAGCATTATAACGGCCAGCTAAATGGTTTTGTTAAAAAGCAGCAGCGCAAGCGTAAGCCAGGTTATCGGCGCAAAATCAAGCAAGCAGTTAAACAAGCAAAGAGTCGCCGGCCAAAAGCTTGATTTCTGCTTGGAAAGTAGTATGATAACAACCTACTAAAGATATGCTGACCAAGGTCAATCTTTTTCAGAGAAGACTGTACGGTGAGAAGGTCTAAAGAGACGTGATCAGTGCTCCTTTAGCTGTTAAATTGAAAATTAATAAGAGGTAACAAACACTGTTGCAAACAAGGTGGTACCGCGCCAAGTAGCGTCCTTGCTTTAGCAGCAGTGTTTTTATTTTGGGAGCAGACGATGAAAAAACTGACAAGTTCTGAATTTCGGCAGTTGTTTTTAGACTTCTTTAAGGAGCATGGACACACGATCGTGCCAAGTGCTTCTTTAATCCCGCAAGATGACCCAACGCTGTTGTGGATCAATTCTGGCGTGGCTACGATGAAGAAATATTTTGATGGTTCAGTTGTGCCTAAAAACCACCGGTTGACCAGTTCACAGAAATCGATTCGGACAAATGATATTGAAAATGTCGGCAAGACCGCACGGCATCAAACATTTTTTGAAATGCTGGGCAACTTCTCAGTTGGTGATTACTTCAGAAATGAAGCTATTCACTGGGCCTGGGAATTTTTGACCAGTCCTGACTGGCTGGACTTGGATGCTAGCAAACTGTATTGCACCATTTACCCGAAAGATACTGATTCTTTGCGGACTTGGATTGATGCAGGCATGCCAGAAGATCATATTGTTAAACTAGAAGACAACTTTTGGGACATTGGTGAAGGTCCTTGTGGTCCTGATACTGAAATCTTCTATGACCGTGGTCAAGAAAACAACGATGTAGCTGAAGATGATCCTGAGAATTATCCTGGTGGTGAAAATGCTCGCTACTTGGAAATTTGGAACATCGTCTTTTCACAATACAACCACTTAGCTGATGGTCGCTATGTTGATCAGCCGCATAAAAATATTGATACTGGGATGGGCCTGGAGCGGGTTTTGTCTATTTTGCAAGATGCCCCAACCAACTTTGAAACCGACTTGTTCTTGCCGATTATTCATGCAACTGAAAAAATGACGCCAGGCAAGAAGTATGGCGAAAATAAGGCTGACACCACCGCTTTTAAGATTATTGCCGACCACGTGCGGGCAGTATCGTTTGCGATTGCTGATGGTGCTTTGCCATCCAACTCTGGACGCGGCTATGTTATGCGCCGGCTGATTCGGCGGGCGGATTTGAATGGGCAGCGCTTGGGTATTCAAGGCTCATTCTTATACAAATTAGTGCCAGTAGTTGGTGAAATCATGCAATCTCACTACCCAGAAGTAACAGATCAAAAAGATTTCATCGCTAAAGTCATTAAAAACGAAGAAGAGCGTTTCCAAGCAACCTTAGCTTCAGGTTTGACTTTGCTGGACAATTTGATTGCCAAAGCAAAACAAGCCAGCGATAAAACAATTGCTGGTGCTGATGCCTTTAAATTATTCGACACGTACGGTTTCCCATTTGAATTGACTTTTGAAGCAGCTCAAGATGCTGGTCTGCAAGTTGATAAAAAAGGCTTTGATGCCGAAATGACTGCCCAGAAAGAACGTGCCCGCAAAGCTCGCGGCAATCTGCAGTCAATGGGTTCACAAGATGTGACCCTAATGAACTTGAAAGACAAGTCAGAATTTGAATATGGCGTCTATGAAGAAAAGCAGGCTAAACTGCTTGACATCGTGGTTGATGACAAATTAGTCAAGCGGGCTGACGGCGAACGAGCAACTTTGGTGTTTGACAAAACACCATTCTACGCTGAACGAGGCGGTCAAGTGGCCGATCACGGCGATATTTTCAACCAAGATGGCGAATTAGTAGCCAAAGTTGTTGATGTTCAGCATGCACCTAACGATCAAAACTTGCACTTTGTAGAATTGGTTTTGCCAGTACAAACCGGCGAGACTTATGTTCTTAAAATTGATCGCGATCGCCGAGAAGGCCTGCGCCACTCACACTCGGCTACTCACCTGCTGCATTCAGCCTTGCGGCAAGTTTTAGGCAATCATACCCATCAAGCCGGCAGTTTGGTTGAACCAGATTATCTGCGCTTCGACTTCACTGCGATGGATCCGATGACGCCACGCGAATTGAAGACAGTTGAAAAATTAGTCAACCAGAAGATCTGGGAAGCGATTGATGTCAAAACTACTGTCACCGACCCAGAAACTGGGAAGAAAATGGGTGCCTTAGCCTTATTCGATAGCAAATATGGCGATAAGGTTCGCGTCGTGCAGATGGGTGACTTTTCAACTGAATTCTGCGGTGGTACGCACTGCAGCAATACCAGTCAAATTGGCATTTTTAAGATTATGTCAGAATCAGCTATTGGAGCTGGCATGCGGCGAATTGAAGCGGTTACTTCCCGTAAAGCTTATCAATTCTTGGCTAGCCGCTCAGCAATGCTTGATGAGCTGCAAGCTGACGTTAAAGCCACTAAGCCTGAAGAAATCAAGACTAAATTAGATAGATTAGAAGCTGATCTGCATGATAGCCGCAAAGAAGTTGCTAGCTTGAAAGCCCAAATTAATAAAGCTAAGGCTGGTTCTATTTTTGACAAGGCCGAGCAAGCTGGCAAACTGACAATTATTGCTGAACAAGTTTCAGCTGAAAGCATGAACGATTTGCGTGAACTGGCTGATAACTGGAAGAACGGCGAACATTCTAACGTTCTAGCCTTGGCTGCGGATATTAATGGCAAAGCCAATATGGTTGTTGCTTTGGATAAAGCAGCCTTAGCCCAAGGCTTAAAAGCTGGTGACTTGATTAAGGCAGTCGCCAGTGACTTTGGTGGCGGCGGTGGTGGCCGTCCAAACATGGCCCAAGCCGGTGGCAAGAATCCTGCAGGTTTGTCCAAAGCTTTGCAAGGAATTAAAGACTTAGTTGCGCGCAGTTAAAATTAATTGTGTTCATGGCTGATTTCAAGTAAAATTAGTTTGATAAGGGGGCATGCAGAAAATGAGTTCTTTGGATAAAACTATGCATTTTGATTTTAATCAAAACAAAGGCAAGAATGTTTATGACACTTTGCAAGATGTGTACAACGCTTTGGAAGAAAAGGGCTACAACCCAATCAACCAAATTGTCGGCTACTTGTTGTCTGGCGACCCCGCTTACATTCCACGGCATAACGACGCTCGAAATTTAATTTTAAAACATGAGCGTGATGAAATTATTGAGGAATTAGTCAAGTCTTACTTAGGCAAGGATAAATAAATGCGTTTGCTTGGTTTAGACGTTGGTTCAAAAACAGTGGGGGTCGCGGTGAGCGACCCCCTTGGGATTACGGCGCAAATGGTGACGACTATTCCGATTGATGAACAACGTTATAATTTTGGCATGCGGCCGTTAAAAAAACTGGTTCGCCAGTACGAACCAGCAGGATTTGTCTTAGGCCTGCCTAAAGAATTGGATGGTCATAGCGGCGAATCGGTTTCTCGCTCCAAGCAGTATGGCCGCAGGCTAAGCCAAAAATTCGGCTTGCCAGTTTATTACAATGACGAGCGCTTAACTACGGTTGAAAGCAATCGTGTGCTGATCGAAGAAGCAGGCATGCACGACCGTCATCAGCGCAAGCAAGTTGTTGATCAAATGGCTGCCGTACTAATTCTTCAAAATTATTTAGATGCTCATCGAAAGGATTAAAGATGGCGCAAGATAGCGATGCACAAATTACTTTAGTTGATGAGAATGGTCATGAGGAACCATATGAGGTTCTTTTCACCTTCCATTCAGATACTTTTGACAAGTCCTACGTGCTTTTGTATCCAGCAGCTGATGCTGATCAGGAAGACATTGCAGTGCAGGCTTTCAGTTATGATGCGGATGAAGCTGGGGATGTAACGAGTTCAGATTTGCATGAAATTGAAAGCGATGAAGAGTGGCAGATGGTTGAAGGTGTTTTAAACACCTTCATGTCAGATGACCGTCTAAGCGGCAATTAAAAAAAGACTGGTCTTCCAGTCTTTTTTGTCATGAAGGTATAATGGTTACTTTATTAATCTTAATTATTTTTATTTATTTTGGCTATGTGGCTTATCGGCGAGGGCTGGCTTTAGAAGCTTTGACAGCGTTAGGTTTTGTCTTGTCGCTTTTAGTTGCGACTCTGGTTTATCGTCCAATTGGCCGGGCTATTACGCTGTGGATCCCGTATCCATCAGCTAGCCGTGTCAGCAAATTTGCATTCTTTGATTCGACTGCCGGTTTGAAATTGGACAAGAGCTTTTATGCGGCCTTTGCATTTACAGTGGTCTTTGTAGTTTGCTTTTTGTTATGGCATCTTGTGATGGCAGGTTTTAGCAATTTGCAATTTGTCACCGGCGAACCGCAGATCGATAAGTGGGCCAGCATTTTGATTTCGGTGATTTTGACACAAATCAGCTGCTATTTGCTGCTGTTTTTGCTGTCGACTTTGCCATTTCCTGGCTTGCAGAACGCACTTGGCCATTCGATAGCTGCCAACGCTCTGCTCCGCTTTTCGCCAGGCATCACCCCATTTTTCATTAAATTATTTGTCACAAATATTTAGCACTTGAGAAAAGCCCCTGAGCGGGCTTTTTGTGCATTAGGATGATTTTGCAATTATGAAAACAAAAATTTTGAATATTTTGGAATTTCCGGCTATCTTGCAGCAGCTGGCAGACTGTGCTGTGACTGATACTGCCAAGCAGATGACCAAAGATTTGCAGCCTAGCCCGGACCAAGCAACAGTTCAGCATCAGCTGGACCAGACTTGGGCTCTGAGCAATATTTTGCGGGTTAAGGGTGCGCTACCAATTACAAATTTTATCAGCTTAAAAACAAGCTTAGAGCGCTTGCACGTTAAAGCCGCCCTTAATCGGCAAGAATTAGGCAACCTGCTGTTGGTTTTAACGCTAGCTAAAGATGTAGAAACATTTACTGAAGATATCGATGAAGTAGATTTAAGCGCAATTGACGACCTGCTGGCTTCGCTGAACGTGCCAGCTGATTTGCTGCGGGCTTTGCAGCATGCGCTGGACTTTGATGGTACTATTTTGGATCATGCATCAGACAAATTGGCCACCATTCGCGATAGCATGACTAAGAATGCCGCCGACATTAAGGCCAAGATGAACCGCTATCTGCAAGGGTCAACCAGCAAGTATTTGTCAGAAAACCTGCTGACCATTCGTGACGAACGTTACGTTTTGCCGGTTAAACAAGAATTTCGGCATAAATTTGGCGGCGTGGTTCATGATCAAAGTGCTTCAGGACAAACCTTATATGTTGAGCCGGCAGCAGTAGTTGATCTCAATAACCGGCAGCAAAATTTGCTGGCGCAAGAAAAACAAGAAATTATCCGAATTTTGCGGCATTTGTCTAATTTGGCTGGCAGCTATCAAACTGAGCTCCGACAAATTGAAGGTGCTTTGACTGTCTTAGATTTCATTAGCGCTAAAAGCAAATTGGCTCGTAAAATGAAAGCCAGTCAGCCGAAGCTGAATGCGGACAATCAAATAATTTTAAGACAAGCCCGTCATCCTTTAATTGATCCTTCCAAGGTAGTCCCAAATGATATTCGTTTGGGCGGAGAGATTAGCACTGTGCTGATCACTGGGCCCAATACGGGTGGTAAGACAATTACCTTAAAAACCGTTGGCTTACTGCAGCTGATGGCTCAAGCTGGGTTGTTTATCCCGGCGGCTGAGGGCAGTCAAGTGGGCGTTTTTGATCAAATTTTTGCCGATATTGGCGATGAGCAATCGATTGCTCAGTCTTTGAGTACTTTTTCTTCGCATATTGATAACATTATTCAAATTATGGATGAGGTTGATAGCCGCAGCTTGGTTTTGATCGATGAATTGGGGGCTGGTACCGATCCAGAAGAAGGGGCACGTTTAGCGATCGCTATTTTGGATGATTTGCGTGAGCAAAAGCCTGCTATTATGGTAACCACGCACTATCCAGAATTAAAACTTTATGGCTATAACCGCCCTGGAACTAGCAATGCTTCCATGGAATTCGATCTCCGCACGCTGGCTCCAACTTATCGGCTGCAGTTAGGCATACCAGGGCAAAGCAACGCTTTTGCCATTGCGCGCCGATTAGGGATGAAGGACAAGGTAGTCAAGCAGGCTGAAACGCTGATGTCAGATGATGATTCTGATTTAAACCGGATGATTGAACGGTTGAATGAGCAAACCCGCCAGGCCACTAATAAACGTGAAAAACTTGCTAAAAATTTGGCTGCCAGTCAAAAACTAGTCAAGCAATTGCGCGATGGCCTGGATATTTTGGAGCAGCGTGAGCAAAAGCAGCTCGCTTATGCTCAGCAGCGCGCTGATCAAGCAGTTGCCAAAAAACGCCGTCAAGCTGAACAAATAATTGCCGAATTAGAGCAGCAACAAGGGCAGGTACCGGAAAACAAATTAATTGAGGCAAAAGGCAAGCTCAATCGTTTGCAAGAAGAAACATACAATTTGGCTCATAACAAGGTTTTGCAACGGGCTAAGAAGCGGCATCAAGTGGCGGTTGGCGACTTGGTTAAAGTTTTGTCATATGGTCAAACTGGCCACGTTGTCGAAAAATTGTCAGCTCACGAATATGAAGTGCAAATTGGTGTTTTAAAGGTCAAAGTCAATGACCGCGATCTTGAAAAGACCACTCAAAATGTGCAAACTGAGCCGGTCAAAGAAGTTTCGGCCACTCGTGGTTTATCCAGAACCAGTGCTAAGAGTGAATTAGATTTGCGCGGTGAGCGATACGAAGAAGCAATTACCGATCTTGATCGCTACTTAGATTCTGCATTGCTGGCTGGTTTAGATACAGTTACCATCATTCATGGCATTGGGACTGGGGCCGTCCGCAAGGGTGTTTGGCAGTATTTGCGGTCTAGCAGCCATGTAAAAAGTTTTAATTATGCTCCTGCTAACCAAGGAGGCAATGGTGCGACTATCGTGCAACTGCGCTAAGCACATTACTTGCAAAAAGTAAGTGGTCTGCTAGGATAAAAAGCAGAAAGCGAGGAACAAAGATGGTAACAGAAATTACTGATCAAAACTTTGACGAAGCAACTAAACAAGGCGTGACTCTGACAGATTTTTGGGCAACTTGGTGTGGACCCTGTCGAATTCAAAGCCCAGTGATTGATGAATTGGCTGAAGAGCGTCAAGATGTTGAATTTTTCAAAATGGATGTTGATCAAAACAAGGAAACGCCACGTGTTTTAGGGATCATGGCGATTCCAACTTTGATTATCAAAAAAGATGGCAAAATTGTTGATCGGCTGACTGGCTACACGCCCAAGGAACGATTAAATGATTTGCTAGATGAATATACTGAAGATTAAGAGCAATCAAAAAGACTTGGCTGATTAAACAGTCAAGTCTTTTGTTATGCTTTGAAAAATCAATCAAATTGAACGGTAATTTGCACTCCTTGCTGATGCTTAGCTGGTGTAAAAACAGCTTCAGCTTCCCGATCTTTGTCAAGCTGAACAGCTTCAGCGACAATACCGCTTTCTAAAGCAAAGTCATTGTTTTGACTGGCTAAGCGATCTACCACATTTTGTCCGCTCAATCTGAAGATTACTTGCCGGCGACTTTCTTTGACCTGCTCTAAGTGGCCAAAACCAGCCATGTCAAAGAATTGGGTTAGGTCGTCTAAATTGCTTAATTCGTACTTACGGGCCACGTGTTTCCCTGCCCAGTAAAGAATATCAGGGCTGTCCTCACCTAGGATATCAGGCAAGATAAAATCATGATACAGCTGATTAATGAAATAAATTTGTTCGGTTGATTCACTCATTTTTTATCATTCCTTTGTCTTCTGAACAATTTTACCCTAAAATGGAGGACAGTGAAAACTTAATCTTGTAACGAGGAGCGTTTTTATATGGATAATCGTCCAATTGGACTGATGGATTCAGGCCTTGGCGGACTGAGCGTAGTCAAAAAAGTAATTGCAAAAATGCCGCACGAAGATACTATCTTTTGGGGTGATCAGGCGCATATGCCTTATGGCGACCGCCAGCAGGACGAGATTATCAGTTTAGCGAGAACCGGTTTGAATTTTTTGTTGAGCCAGAATGTTAAAGTTGTTATCTTCGCTTGCAATACGATGACTGCACAAGCAATGCCGACCTTGCAAGCAGAAACTGATCGTCAAATTATTGGCGTCATTCAATCAGGAGCGCTGCTCGCTGCTAAAAAAACGCGTAACTTGAAAGTTGGCGTAATTGCTACTACCGCGACAGTTGAATCGCAAGACTATACTAAAGAAATACATTACCGCAATCAAAAAATCAAGGTGGTTGAACAAGCCACGCCTAAGCTGGCTCCGTTAGTTGAAGCTAATGAACCTGCAGCAGTACGTCAAGCGATTGTTTCAGAAAGCCTGCAGCCACTTGTTGGAGCAGATTTTGATTCTTTGGTCTTGGGCTGCACGCATTATCCTTTTATTGCTAAGGAAATTCAGGCTGCGGTAGGACCCCAAGTACAGTTGATTGACCCAGCCGACCAAGTAGCTCAATATACTTTCAATGTGTTGAAGCGAGATGGGTTGTTGGCGCAGCGGCAAACAGCCGGACAACACCAATATTTCACAACTGGTCAAGCCGCTTCGTTTTCAACTATGGCTCGGGCTTGGCTCGATCAACCTGATTTAACTGCACAGCACTTAGATTAGAAAACGTGAGCTAAATGAAACAGCTTTTATTTGCTACTACGAATCTTAATAAGGCTCAAGAAGTTGAAGCAGCCTTTAAGCAAGCTGGGTTGCCGCTGAAAATTTTGACCAATGCCGATTTAAGCAATCCACCGGTTTTAGCAGAGACAGGCAAAACATTTGCTGAAAACGCTGCTTTAAAGGCGCATGCTTTAGCTGAGTTTAGCCAGCTGCCAACTCTTGCGGATGATTCAGGGCTTATGGTTCCAGCGCTAAATGGTGAGCCCGGCGTGCATTCTGCTCGCTATGCTAGCGATCATAACGCAGTTGCCAATAATCGCAAATTGCTGCGGCGGATGAGCGGCCTGACTGGGCAGCAGCGACAGGCAAAATTTGAAACTGTCATGGTTATGTCTTGGCCAGGCCACTTTGCCCAAGATTTAGTTGTTAGTGGTGAAGCATGCGGTGAAATATTATCGGCGCCGCGCGGGCCACAGACTTTTGGCTACGATCCGCTATTTTATGTGCCGCAGCTTGGTCTTACTTTTGCTGAAATGTCAACTGAGCAGAAAAACAGCTTGTCCCATCGGGGACAAGCTGTGCGGGCTTTGATTCAGGCTTTGCCTGATTGGTGGCAGCAGTTTAGTTAATTATGCCAGCGGATTTTAAAGCCTCCAAATAGTGGGTCCAATAATAATTTTTAATGGCAATAGCTCTTTCAGTTTGTGCTTGCAGGTGAATTCGGAAAGTGAGACTTGTATTAGTTTGATTGACTACTCCTAAAATCTGCGGTTCACGCTTCAAAGCAGCAGCAAGTGGAGATGCTTGGTTGACCTTTTTGATCAGGGTTGCAACTTTGTCTAAGTCAGCTGTCAGGGGCAGCTGCAGATCGATATCGATGCCAGCTCCGCCGCGACTGAGGTTTTTCACGATCGTGATTTGACGGTTAGGAATAAAGGCAATCGAACCATCGCTGCTTTTAATGCGAGTAGTTCGCAGTCCTAACTCGACGACTTGTCCGCGTTGATCACCGATTTGAACTTGATCGCCAACATTGTATTGGTCTTCATTCAGAATGAAAAAGCCGTTAACAATGTCACTGACAAATCCTTGCGCTCCTAAACCTAGGGCTAAGGAGAAAATGCCGGCGCTGGCTAGCAGGGTGCCGATTGGCACGCCTAAAATCGATAAGACGCCATAAAGGTAGAATAGCAAGATTGTGTACTGAAAGATGTTGCTAGCTAAACGTGAAATTGTTTGCGTACGCTGCGACATTTTTTTAGTGTGGCGGCTATTGAGGAAGTATTTGGCAATTAATTTTTTCCCGATCAGCCAAAGCAGCCAAAAAAGCACACTGGTAATCAGCAGTTGCCACAAGTTGCTGAGCAAATTGTGCAAGATTTCATTCCAATCCAGGGGAATTATTTTTGTATTGATGGTTTTAGCAGTGATTGTTTTCATGGTTTTAGTATAGCAAAAGCCGAGATTCATTGCGAAGAACAGCGTTTCATGCTACACTTTTTAGCATGGAGGGTAGTAGTATATGTCTATTTCATATGGTGCAATTGCAGGCTTAGTCGCAGCTGGAGCTTTTTTGCTGCTGGTTCTGTTCGCTATTCCTGTCTTAATCAGATTGAGCAAGAGCTTAAAAGCTGTTCAGGCTACCACGGATAAAGCTAATAAAACTTTAGACGACCTGACTGCTGGCATGAATGAAATTGTTAAAAACAGCAATGATATTTTAAGCAAGACTAATGATCTGCTAGCTGATGTCAACCACAAATCCCAAACATTGGATCCAGTGGTTGAGACTGCTGTAGAATTAAGCGAAACCGTGTCTGACTTGAACAAGTCTTCACGCAAATTGGTCAAACGGGTTAGCGAATTCAGCTGGACTCCTAAGACTGGCTTGCTATCAACTTTAGTGCTGAGTGCTTTTTCTCGGCGCTTGCGCAAGAAGGGCAAAGAATAAGCAAAGGAGTCGCAATTATGAAAAAAACTGGAAGCTTTATTTTAGGGACCTTGTTTGGGGCTGGCGTAAGTTTGCTGGCTACTTCAATTTTGGCTTCAGATGATAATAGTCAAAAGCTAAAAGATACACTTGCCAAAAATGAAACTTTGGCCAACTTAAAGAAAAAATATGATAATGGCACAGAATTATTAAAGAACCAACTGACTTCATTCCCTAAGACAGTTGAAGATAATTCAGAAATCAAAGACTTTGACGACATTGTGATTGATAAGACTGATCACAAGCCTAACCATGAAAAAGATGATGCCGAAGGCACCATGTCTGATTTGGAAAATCAAGAAGACTAATTAATGTCAACTGCATGTAAAAAACGATCTGAAACAATCAGATCGTTTTTTGTTTTGCAATTTGATAGCAGCTAGTGAGCCGGAATAATTTTTAAGTCTTTGCTAGTGTGGGTAAAGACTTCGAAACCATGGTCAGTCACTACACCGCAATCCTCAATTCTAACGCCGGCTAAGCCTGGAATATAGATGCCTGGTTCAATTGAGAAGCACATGCCGGGCTGCAAGACTAAATCATTTCCTTGCATAATCGCTGGTGCTTCGTGAACAACTTTGCCAATCCCGTGGCCTAGGCGGTGAATAAAGTATTCTCCGTAACCAGCTTTGGTAATAATATCACGAGCGACAGCATCAAGTTCACTGGCAGTCATGCCAGGCTTAGCTGCTTCAACTGCAGCTTGCTGAGCCTCGCGATTAACTTCATAAATTTCTTTTTCCTTAGCGCTGGGTTCGCCAAAAGCAACTGTGCGGCTAGAATCTGAAGCGTAGCCTTCTTTCATAAAACCTAAGTCGAACAGTACTAACTCATTCGGTTCAATCGTAGTCATGGTTGGGCCCAAGTGTGGATTGGCTGCGTTTTTACCGGCTTGGACAATTGTTTCAAAACTCGTTTGCATGGTACCGCGTTGAACTTGCAGCTGATAGTCGATTTGACTGGCAACAGCTCGTTCCGTGATACCTTGCTTAAGCGTCTCAAATGCTACTTTAAAGGCAAAATCACATTCAGCACCTGCTGCTTGTAAATGCTTAATTTCAGCAGGTGTTTTAATCATCCGTAGTTGAGCGATAAACGGCGAGATATCTTGGGCAAAACTAGCATTTGGCAATGCTGTCTGCAGAGCTTGCAGGCGGCTGACTGATAAATGCTCTTTCTCAATTGCCCAGCTATCGAGTGCATTAGTCCGTTTAGCAGCCAAGTCAGCAATGATTTTCCATTGGTTTTCATGGTCTAAATAGACAAAAACGTCTCCGCTCCAAGCTGATGCTTTAGCTTCTTCGACATTCAGGGCTGGTGCAAAAATAAAGGGTTCAGCGTCCTTGAAAGCCAACAAGGCGAAAATCCGCTCATGGGGATCCATTTCATAGCCTGTAAAATAAGCAATAGTAATTGGATTAGAGATATAAGCAGCGTCTAGGTTGTTGTTTTGTAAATAAGTCTGCAGCTTATCAATGTTCATAATAGATTCCTTCCTTCATTTGATTTGTCAACAGTATAGCATAATATCACAGTTATTTTACGATCTTTGAAAACGTTTGCATGGTTGCCCTGCTTATGCTAACCTTTAGAACTAGACCTATAGAGGCATAACAGGAGAATGAAGCATTATGCATAAACAAGATGTGACGATCTATGACGTGGCCCGAGAAGCCAAAGTTTCGATGGCTACCGTTTCACGAGTGGTAAATGGCAATAGCAATGTGCGAAAAAGCACGCGAGATCGCGTTCAAAGCGTGATCAAGCGCTTGCATTATCAGCCAAATTCCGTAGCACAAGGATTGGCTTCTAAAAGGACGACCACTGTTGGTTTAATTATTCCTGATATGACCAACATGTTTTTTGCAGAGCTAGCGCAAGGCATTAACGATATTGCGACTATCTATCGTTACAGCATCATTTTATCCAGTGTCTCTAATGAATTGATGAAGGAAGAAGATACAGTGCAAAGCCTGCTCAACAAGCAGGTTGATGGCATGATTTACATGTCCGACCGCTTAAGTCCTGCCGTCCACGAAGTTTTTGATCGAACTTCCACACCGGTTGTTTTAGCCAGCACTTTGGATTCTGATGGTGATTTGCAATCAGTGGCAATCGACTATCGCAAAGCGATGAAGCAAGCAATTGAGTTGCTGTATCAAGACGGCAAGCGCGACTTAGCTTTTGTAATCAGTGACTACAATGCCACCATCAATGTCGCTCGCCGAATTCCTGTTTTCGAAAACTTTATTAAAGAACATCAGTTGGGCGTGCCACGAATTTATCGAGACGTTTTAACTTATGATCAAGGAGAAAAAGTTTTCGCACAGTTGCAGCAAGAACATGTTGATGGAGTTATCGTGTCTTCAGATTTGGCTGCAGCTGGGATTATTAATGCCGCCAAATCAGCTGGCGTAAAAATCCCTGAAGATTTCGAAGTCATTGCAGCAGGATCAACTAAAATCAGTGACCTGGTGCGCCCGAAGCTGACTTGCGTTCGCAGTCCACTTTATGATATTGGGGCAGTAGCAATGCGGATGCTGACCAAGTTGATGGGTGATGAAGAATTGACTCACCGGAAGGTAAAATTGCCATTTAGTTTTGTCAAACAAGAAACCACATTAAATCGCTAATACAAAAAAACTGCTTGCCTAGCTGCAAGCAGTTTTTGTATGTTTTGATTATTGACCAGTCGCTTGACCGGCACCGGTCTCAGTTGTCGTCCCAGTGCCAGTATCTGTTCCAGCAGCTGCGCCAGTATCGGTTGCACTCCCGGTAGCATCAGCAGTATTAGCGGAATTTTCGCTAGCATTCGGATTGCTGCCGCCAGCGCCCGCACTGCTGCCAGTCGTTTGAGCAGCTTGATCATTGACGCCAACAGTTTCGCTAGTTGAACTCGTCTGGCTTTCAGCCTGATTGCGTCGGCCATAATATTCTTCATAACTAGTGCTGCCATTAGCTGGTGTAAATAAATCGAGCAAGTTGCGCTTTTTAGAAATAGTTTTACCGCTATAAACGAGTGGTTGGCCGTAGTCATTGCTCTTGCCTTGTTCATGATCATAGAACAAACGGTAATCGCGTTCATGGGCACCAATTCCGAATTTAGCAGTAGCAGCTGGTGCAGACTTGAGGCTCAAAGCGGTAACTTGTTTGCCATGCAGACGAATTTGATCGCCATTGTAATCGACAATACCCAGGTTGGTACCTGTCTTTTGTAAGACCTGTTCTGACTTGACAGAACTTGGTCGTGCATAAGTCTTATGCAAATTGAAAACACTCGGTTTTTCTTTATAAAGCTCGTTCACCATCGAGGCCCATAAATTCAAATTAGCATCGCTTGAATTTTCGTTCAAATTGTAATTATGACCGTAGAAATTGTCATAGCCAATCCAGCTAGAAATAGTTACTCCTGGCGTTGAACCGTTAAACCAAATATCGCGATAATCATTACTGGTCCCAGTCTTACCGATAATATTTTTACGGCTGATTTGCAAGGTTCCATTGATCGTTGACCCGGTCCCTTGCTTGACGACTTGGTGAAGCATATGCCGCATAATGTAGGCCGTTCCTTTTGAAAAGACCCGTTTGCTCTTCACGTGGTGCTGATAAATCACCTTGCCTGAACGAGCAGTGATTTTGCTAATGTAGTAAGGATCAGCTCGGCGGCCTTCGTTGTAGAAGGTTGAGAAGGCTGAAGCATTTTCAGCAACTGTAAAGCCGTAGTCAGTACCTCCTAAAGCCAAGCCGAGTTTTTTATATTCGCTGGCTTTAAGATGGAAGCCTAAGTTTTTCATGTAATTGGAACTGTTAATTCCATCTTGCCGCAATTTCTGATATAGGTTGACAGCTGGCAAGTTGTAGGACATGTATAAGGCTTTTTGAGCTGACAAGAAACGATTTTGAACCGTTTGATTATAGTCAGTAGGAATATACTTTCCAAAAAGAGTCGGGAAGTCGGCCAGCTGCGTGCGATTGCTGATAATGCCGTGTTCAACAGCTGGTGCATAAACCAGGTAAGGTTTAATGGACGAACCAGGTGAGCGATAAGTGTCGAAGGCGTGGTTGACTTGTGAATCTTTAAAATTAACCCCGCCGGCAAAGGCTAAAATTTTGCCGGTTTGATTGTCAATCATGACACTGCCGTTTTCAACATGCTCGGTTGTGGTGACATCTTTGTTTTTGCTGGTGTCAAAGTCGCGACTCGTTCGATCTGTACCTAGCGTCGTTTGCTTAAGCACGGTCTGCATCGTTTGATAGAGCTGCTTGTCAAAAGTTGTTTGTACATGATAGCCCTTTTGATGCATTAGCTGATCGGCATTAGTTAAATACTGCTGGTATAATTCGTCATCTTTTTTGACATCTTTAACTTTTCGCCCGTCTTGCTTAATCAAGTACTTAGCTAAAATGACGTCAGCCTTGTTGGTGACTAAGTTGTAAATATAGGAGCTGGTCTGCCGTTTTTCTTTTTTAGGATTAGGGGCTAAAAAGTCTTTTTTAAGATTATAATGAAGAGCCTTTTGATAAGTTTGCTTGCTAATATAGCCATTCCGATACATGCGGAAGAGGACAATATTTTTACGCTGCATGCCTAAGGACATGTCCTTGCGCAGTTTGCCGTGCAGGCCGTATGGCGTGTAAGTTGATGGGCTTTGCGGCAGACCTGCAATGAAAGCCATTTGCGCTAAATTTAGCTTTTTAAGTGGTTTGCCGAAAATCCCCAGAGCAGCTGTTTTGGCACCAGTGATATTTTCGCCAGAATTGTTTTTGCCGTAGGGCGCAGCATTTAGATAGGACAAAAGGATCTCGTCTTTAGAAAAGTAGCGCTCAATTTTACGGGCATAAAACATCTCGACGATTTTACGGTGCCAAGTGGTTTGATTAGTCAAAAAACGCATTTTGACTAATTGCTGGGTTAGAGTTGAACCACCAGTTTGCACGCCAACGCCGGTAACTTCTGATAAGACAGCCCGCACGATTGACTTGGGCAAAATACCTTTATGCTGATAAAAGTTCTCATCTTCAGTTGCGATGACGGCCTGCTTGAACTTGGTCGGCAATTCGTCAGCAGTAGCTACCTTAATTGTTGTTTCTGGTTTGACTTTGGCCAAACGAACATGATGAGCATAGTAGATCGTGCTGGAATTATCGTTATTTTGCAGTTCATGACGCAATTCTTGGACTGTCGGAATTGGCTCCTTGCGAATAATGCCCACAGCATACCCGCCAGCAAAGCCGAATCCTAAAAAGAGCACGAATAAAAAAGCTACTAAGATGTAAGCTACTACTCGTCTAAAAGTTAAATAAGCCGTTCCAAGATAGAAAGAACGACGCTGCCTGCCTGCTTCATCAGCCAATTCGCTGACTGACGGACCTGCAGTCAGGAAGCTTTTAAATTTCTTGATTAATTTTTTCACGATAAATTTCCTTATTTATTGTCAAAAAGCCAACCTACATTATAACAAAAAACTGCCACCGCAAAGTGGCAGTTTGGTTACAATCTCAAGGCTGAGCAGTTAGCTGCGCAGCCAAGGCCAGTTGATCAGTATAGGTGACGTTAATGCATTTCGTCAGTGGATTGTAAGTCAGCAAATTCAAGTTTAGCTGACGCTCATTGGCAGGTAGTTGGTGGTAATACCAGGCAGCGACTGAGCTGTATTCTTCAGGCCTGGTCAAAAGAACATCTTTGCCGTCAACCCATCCCTTGCTGGTTAATAGCCACAAGTGGTTGACAGTACCATTGAAGCCTAACACCCGATAGCTTTTTCCTGGCAGCAGCTGCTGAGTATGATTCAAATGAGTTTCAGGTCGGCTTTGTCCAAAAATTGGGCGGCTCCCTTTGACAGTCAGATGTGTTCCCCAATAAGGTCTGACTTGCTCTGCTTTTAGATTAAGGCTGATGAAAGCAGCAGGGACAAATGATGTTTCACCAATTTGATAGTAAACAGTCCCGCTATCACTGACGGCATTAGTAACTTGTACTTGTTCGCCTTGTTTAATCACTGATTTCTTTGGCACTCGCAAATAAGGATTTTCAACTAAACGTGTTGAATAATAGCACAAATATGTGCCAGTTTGATTGACAGCATACTTATGGCTGCCTTCCTTAGCTAGCTTATATTGGTAGCCGAGGGCGGGATAGTTGGTGACCACGCCATCAACATTGTTATTAATGAGCCAGTTCCATAGCTTAGGAGATTCATCCATTTCAGCCCAAACGAAGACTTTTTTGCCTAAACTGTGCAAATTAGAAACCAGTTGCGGATCTTTTTTAATTAGGTCAGATGAAACGTTGACAGCGTTGACGTATGACAAAACTTCAAAATTGATCCGTTTAAACGAGCCAACAATAAAAATTCGTGGCACTTCTGGCAGCAGTTCGCTCATTTTCTTTAAGCTAGGAGCAGAAAAGCTGTGAATCATGACCCGCTTTTGCATATTATGGCGTTTTATGCAGGCCGCTAGCAAATCTTCCATGTTTTTGGGATTGTTATGTTTAGTTTTTTTGGTTTCAATTACGAATTTGGCTTGGGGCTTGTTTTGATAGTAGTCAAATAGTTCGTCCAAACTAAGAATATGTTCGCCGTTTTTTTGCGTCAGTTGGTGCAAAGTAGCAAAATCGTTTTGTGATACAATTGTGGATGAATTAGTAACTCGCTCAAGATCGCGATCGTGGGAAACCACTAAAACATTGTCGCGTGAGAGGTGGACGTCGAGTTCAACATAATCTGCTCCTGAAGCAAAAGCAGAATTATCGCTTTGAATTGTTTCTTCAGGAAATCTAGTGGGATCACCGCGGTGACCAACTACTAAGAAAGCACTGTTTAGCAAATAAACTAAACAGCAAGTTAGAAACAAACAAATTTTTTTGACAAAATGCATTTCGTTTCCTCTTTTATTCGCTACTAGAATATCATGGAAACGCTGATTTGGCTATGCACGCAATTGTGAGGGATTAAGATGGGCAAAAATTACGCTCGTTTAGATTTGATTGAAGTAGTCGAACGAAATGACGGTTCCAAGTATTATGAAATTTCCAATGTCGATCAAAATGGAATCGCTGAACTAGCTGCTGATCGAGGCTATATCAAAGATGTCCGTATTTTGCAGCTTAATATTGCCCGGACAAAAGCATTAGAAACTTATGAAAAATATATCAATGAAACTTACGATTTACCTACACTTACCAATCTAACTAAGTGGACTGAATGGAAAAAACCCAAGGGTAAGATCAAGGATGCCTTTGATGCCGTTTTGAAAGCCAACCGTATTGGTTAGGGAGGGGATGCGCCATGGAACATTTGAGAATTTTGCATACTAATGATTTGCATTCCCATTTCGAAAGTTTTCCCAAAATTGGGCGGTATTTAAGCAAAGCCCAAGCTGATCAGCATGCCGATCAAATTTTCACTTTCGATGCTGGCGACTTCATGGATCGTTCGCATCCGCTCACCGATGCAACTGAAGGCCAATTCAATATTGAGTTGATGAATCGTTTTCATTACAGTGCCGTCACGATTGGCAATAATGAAGGCATTTCTAATCCACATGCGACTTTAGAGCACCTGTTTGACCATGCAGAGTTTCCAGTCCTGCTAGCTAATTTGCGTGAAGAAGATGGCTCTTTTCCTCACTGGGCAACGCCTTTTAAGATCTTTACCACTAAGACTGGCACAAGAATTGCAGTGATTGGATTTACGGCAGCCTACCCGATGACGTATGGGCCAAATCATTGGCAAGTATTTAAGCCAGAAGTCATGCTGCCCAAGCTGCTTAAGCAGCTGCAAGGTCAATATGATTTATTGTTTTTGTTAACGCATATTGGCTACTTGCAGGATCGAGCCCTAGCCAAAAAATTTCCGCAAATTGACCTAATTATTGGCGGGCATAGTCATACTCTGCTTCCGGGCGGAGAACAGCGCAACCATACTTGGCTAGTGCAAACTGGCAAGTGGGGCCGTTATATAGGCGATGTAGCGCTAACTGTTGACGACCAGCATCAGTTGGTAGCTGTCAAGCCGAAAACAATTGCAGTTGCCGATTTGCCCGAAGAGCAAGGCGATGAAGAATTAATTGCTAACTATCAGCAAGACGGCGAGCAGAAGCTGGATCAGCATAAAGTTGCCGACCTGCCCGATAAATTTGCCGGCGATAAGCTTGCTGCTTTGCAAGCGTCACTGTCTGCAATGGCAGAATTTGCGGGTACTGATTTAGCGATGCTGAATTCGGGCTTATTTGTAACTCCCTTCAAAGCTGGCATTATTAGCAAAAAAGATTTGCAAAAGGCGTTGCCGCATCCGATGCACGTTGTCCGAGCAACTCTCAAAGGACGCGACCTTTGGCGCTTGGTCCGTGAAGTTGAAAAAAACCGGCATTTTTTGCATAAATTTCATTTGCAAGGGATGAGCTTTCGCGGGAATATATTTGGCGATGTTTATTACCGAGGTCTAAAGTATGACCCAGCTACCAAGCAAGTTTTTGTTAATGGTCATAAAATCGATCCCGATAAAACCTATCAAATTGCAGTTTTAGACCACCATGTTTTAGTACCATTCTTCCCGACATTAGCGATTATGGGCAAAAATGAATTTTTGTTCCCAAAATTTTTGCGGGAAGTAGTCGCTGACTATCTGGCTAAGAAGTATCCAATTAAATCCAAGGAAGATATGCATGACAGAAGCAGTCAAGAAAAAACAAACAGCTGACCAGCAAACGCCGAAACTTTATCACCCTCTAGCTAAAGTTGTACAAGCTGAGGATGAGTTAGAGATTAATTGGCGTGCGTATGAAATTATTATCAATTATAAAGATGCGCTGGACTTAGACCTGCTGCGAGAGAAATATGATCCTTTTTTAAATCAATATGATTACTTGATTGGCGATGTGGCCAGTGATCATTTGCGTTTAAAGGGGTTTTTTGCTGCTCAGCGCAGAGCACGAATGGATCAGCGTGCCCAAACAATGGCTGATTATGTGACTGAATACGTTAATCCTGGCAGCCCCTATTTTGTTTTGAAAGCTCTCTCTCCAGCAGAGCGGCCTAAAGTCAAACATGGCAAACGGCGGCGTTCCAAGAAAACCAATCGCCGTCAGTCAGTTAATAACCGTCACCAGTCGCGGCCGCGGCGTGGAAAGAATCATCGTCAGGGGAGAAAAAAGGCATGAAGCACTATCAAGCATTCTTAATTGATTTAGATGGGACCGTTTATCGCGGTCGCGAGACGATCGCTGCAGGTGTTCGCTTTGTCAAAAGATTGCAAGCAGCCGGGTTAAACTACGTGTTTTTAACCAACAATACCACGCGTACTAGGTCAATGGTTGTTAACAAATTAGCGGGGCATGGGATTGAAACTGATATTGCTCATGTTTACACGCCCAGCCTGGCCAGCGTTGCTTATTTGCTGAAGCGAGAAACAGGGACTAAAGCAAAAATACCTGTTTACATTATTGGACAAACTGGCCTGTTTCGGGCATTTGCTCAGGATCCACATTTTTATATCGACGATCAAAATCCGCGCTACGTGATTGTAGGAATGGATACCGACCTCACCTATCATAAAATCATGGTCGCAACAAATGCCATTCGCAACGGCGCTACGTTCATTGGCACCAATGCCGATGTGGTTTTGCCAGCTGGGCATAGCTTTTATCCTGGCAATGGCAGCCAGTGTGCGATGATTGCAGTTGCCAGTGGCCAGCAGCCGATTTATATTGGCAAGCCAGAAAATATTATTATTGATATGGCACTGGCCCGTTATCATCTGCAGCGAGAAACTTGTCTGCTAGTTGGCGACAATTATGATACTGATATCAAGGCCGGATTTAACAGCCAGATGGATACTCTGTTGGCATTAACGGGGGTCACGCAGGCAAGCGAACTGGTTGGCAAAAGACAGCCAACCTATTTAGTAAACAGTTTGGATGAGTGGCAACTATGAAGAAAAACGTCGTTGTTAGAGCGCTCTACAATTTCTTGCTAGCCATCGCCAGTGGCGTAGTAGGTGCCATCATTTGCAGCTGGCCGCTGCTGGCAATTTTTATTAAATTGCAGAAAACAGATGCGATTGTTAACTTGTCTTTAGGCAAAATTATGCATAATTATACCGTGCTGCTGATTTACTTGGTTTGGCCATTTCAGCGCCAGTTGCAAATGCCTAACTTTCATACCTCTTTATCAGCGGCAGAACACTTTTATGAGTGCAAGCTGCTTTTCCAGCTAGCAGTGCTGGTTTTCTTAATTGGAGTAATTCTGGCGATGTATGCTCATTGGCGGCATGAGCGGCATTTTATGACTTTAGACAAGTCGGCAGCATTAGTATTCATGCTGCTGCCCTTTATTATTTTGCCATTTGCTTTGACTGATTTTGACGAATTTTTTATTATCTTTCATCATATTTTCTTCCACAATAGCAATTGGCTGTTTAATCCGCAAACAGACCCTATCATTAACGTACTCACGGAGGGATTTTTCTCCGCCTGCTTTGCAGTGTTTGCAATTATTTATGAACTGTATTTTGCCAGATTTTTGTTAAAGCAAAAATAAAAAGGAGCTCTAACGGAGCTCCTTTTTAAGTGTAATTTTTTTCTTAAGCCACACGATCAGTATTGGAACGACTGAAACTAAAATGATGGCAATTACGATCAATGAGAAATGCTGCTGTACAACTGGAATGTTTCCGAAGAAAAAGCCGATAACTGAAAAAAGGCTAACCCAGGCGACGCCGCCAATAATGTTATAAATAGCAAAAGTTCGATAATGCATCTCACTGGCGCCAGACACAAAGGGAACAAAAGTCCGGATAAACGGAATAAATCGACCGATGACGATGGTTTTCCCTCCATGCCGTTCAAAGAAACGCTCTGCCGCGACTTGCTTTTTTTCATCAATCAAACGGTTGAACCAGGCATGTTTTTGTCCAGCGTGGCTTGACCAGTTGCCGATTTCATAATTAACTGTATCGCCTAAAATTGCTGCTGCCGCAAAAACAAGCCAACAGGTCCAAAAATGCAGCTGATAAGCTGGATTGGCGGCCATGGCAGTTGCAGCAAAAATAAGGGAATCACCAGGCAGAAAAGGGAAGACCACCAGGCCAGTTTCAATAAAAACGATTAAAAACAGTAATAGATATGTCCAATTGCCAAACTGGTTAACAATTGCAATTAGGTGGTGATCGATATGCAGGATGAAATCGATAAGTGCCATCTAAGTTCCTTTCTTTTAGTTGCTAGTATGATTTTCTAAAGCTGGGTTGTCATGAGCTAAGCGAGCTGCAGCAGCTGCGGCTACCGCACCAACTAAATCGTCTAAGAAGACGTTAATGTGTCCAGTTGATGGATCGTTAAGCCATTTAAGGATGCCAGGTTTTAAGCGGTCAACATAGCCATAGTTGGTGAAACTGATTGAGCCGTACAAGTTGGTAATCGAAAAAGTAAGGATTTCGTCTACTCCGTACAAAGATTCATCTTTACTCATCATGGATTGCAATGGTTCATCCAGATGTTTTTTCTCAGCTAAAACATCAAGCTGAATTCCGGTTAAGATGGCATTTTGCACTTCACGTTTAGATAAAACGTTTTTAATTGCATCCTCCATTTTTTCATGAGTTAAGGGATGAGTATAATCCTTTTGCAAAAAATAAACCAATTCTTCAATATCGCTTAGTTTGACGCCACGGTCGGCTAAACGCTTAACCACCAAGTCGTAATAGTTCTTTTTAGTATCCATCTGTTAAACTCCTCCTCATTGCAAAGCTGTTGAGTGAACAGTCAGTGTTTTTTCTGGGAAAATTTGGCGCATAATCTGCATAACTGCAATTTGTCCTTCCCCAAAACCGAGTCCGATCAAAGGAGCTCGGCCGTCATAAGTAATTGCATCGCCTATTGCATAAACCCCTGGCAAATTAGTCCGCATGGAAGCGTCAACTTCTACCAGTCCTTCGGATAATTGAATATCCCACTTGCGCAAGAAGCGATTATTGGCCCGAAAACCATAAGCAACTAAGATTTCATCAAAATCTTTGTGCCACTCTTTGCTGCTGCCCACTTGTTTGCAAGTCAAGCGTAACTTATTATCGTGGAAAGACAAAGCTTGGGGAAGGTATGGGGTTAAAATTTCAACGTTTTTTAACTTTTTCAATTTTTGAACGTTCGTTTCCATTCCGCGAAAGGCAGTGCGGCGGTGGATTAAAGCAACGCGGGCCAGCTTAGCAAGTTCTAAGCTGAAGTCTAAAGCCGAATCGCCACCGCCTAAAACGGCGACTTCTTTATTAAGAAACAAGGATGGGTCAGGCAGTGAATAATGCACATGAGCCTGTGATTCCTGATCTAGTTTTAAGGGGAGCTGCTTAGGACGAAAGGCCCCTTCGCCAGTGGCGATGATAATGCTTTTCGCTGCAAGTTCTTGATTGATTAGCCAATGATCTTTAAACTTGGATAATTCTTTTGCGCGATAATTCTTGCGTAAAACAGTATCAGTTGTTTTTAACGCGTTAAGCAAATTCTTTGTTAAAGAAGTACCATTAATAGAGCGGTAAGCTGGGATGTCCTGAATATTTTTAGCTGGATAAAGCATTTGCGGCTGACCGCCATAATCGGCTAACGCTTCCAGAACGATGGTTTTTAAACCGTGCAGACCTGCAAAATAACCGGTGAATAAGCCGATGGGACCACCACCGACAATAATCAGATCAAAGTTTTCCATATGTGATAAAATTCCTCTCTTTGCTTGCGGCTTAACTTTACCATGAAAAGGGTTCCTTTTGGTCTGTGACCAGGAAATTTTGCCGGCTTTTTAAATTATTTGAAAAAAGCTCTTGCAAAAAGTTCAAATCCGAGTAATATATGTAAATGTCGTCGCGAGATGATGACAAGTTCATTAATCTCAGGCGATTAGTTAGGACATTGAAAACTGAACAGACTTCAAAGCAGAAATGTGCGGGTTAGAAATAACCCAAAGCAAAAAAGCGAAGTCAATTCGCAAGCAAATAAATTTTGAGCTACGAACTCAAATCATTAAATACA
>JALCDX010000009.1 GCA_022641965.1 Lactobacillus sp. | reverse complement strand
TCCTAGGGAATATTCATTTTTCAAATACTTCGATACAATCTCTATTTTTAGTTCAGAAGAATATTTAGTCATAAAAAATACCTCATAACTGTTAGATTTATGTCTAACAATTATGAGGCACTTCATTGCTCAACAATCCTTTTTTAGTCATTAGCAAATTAGCAATTAAGCTTTGTCAGCGTTTTTCTTAGCAGCTGCACGTTTAGCCATAGCTTCTTCGTGACGCTTCTTGTCTTGCTTGCGGTTAGCGATCATTAAGATCAAGGCACAAACAGTACCAGCAGCGGCAACGATAACACCAATGGTGAAGATGTGAGTGTAAGCAGTAACTGGCTTGTTGTGGTCGATGATAGAACCGTTCAAACCGTATGCCCAGAAGACTGGTGCATAACCAGCAAATGAACCAACACTCATAGCTGAACCAGTGTATTTGTCTGGAACGTCAGCTTCACTGATTGGGGCCATGATAATACCCTTAGCCAAGAACATAGCGAATGAGTAAACCAGCAGCAAAATGATGGTAGGCCACAGCATGTTCATGCCTTTAGGCATAACCAGCAAAATAGCCATTGTGATCGCAGCTAATAACAGAGCTGAGAACATCATTCTTGAAGTTGAGTGGAAGACGTAGTCAGTCAAGATACCAGATACGGCCCCACACAGAACACCCATCGCACCGGTGTTAATAATACCGAAGATAGAAGCAACGCTCTGACTTACGTGGAAGACAGCTTGCAAGTATGGAACGGTGTAGATCAAGTTGATGTAGCACCAGTAAATGGTCAAGGCAACTAAAGCGGCCAGCCAAATCTTTGGGTAAGTCATAACTTTTCCCAAACCTTTTAAGGCTTCTAAAGATTTACCGCTTTCGTTGGTCTTTTCAGTCGCAATACCGTTGTTTGGCACACGTTTCCAAACCCACCAGCAAAGTGGTAGCAGCAGCAAGTTGTAAACAAACATGCCGCCCTTGAAAACAGCGATGCCGCCCATTAAGGACATTACACCAACTAAAATCAAGTTCATGCTCATTTCCAGAGCACGACGGATGGATTCCAACATACCATAGGCCAAGCCTTTGTGGCCTGGGTCAGACAGCATGTCGACACCATTTAAGACAGCTGGCCAGAAGACAGCGTCAACCAAGCCCCAAATGACTGCGATTACTCTTAAAGCACCAAAGCTTAGGGTAAACAGGGTCATAGCTAACACCGTGACGAATCTGATCAGCATTGAAACGATCAAGATAGAACGAACGGAGAACCGGTTGTTGATCCAGCCACCAGGGATGTAGAAGAAGACTGAAATCCCGATCAAACTGAAGATAACACCCAGTTGAGCATTGTTTAAGTGTAAAACTTTTAACAGCAGGTCGTAGAAAGTACCTTTGAAAGCTTCAAAGGCTGAGTAGATAATCTGACCTGCAAAAACGACACTCAGGAAACCTGAGAATTGCTTGCCATTTTGGAAGCCGACTTTAGTTAAAAAGCCGTGCTTCTTTGGTTTAGAACCAAGTTGTGAGGAATTTTCCATAGTGTGGACCGTCCTCTCTTTGATGACCTGGGAATGATTGGGTGATGTCAGTGAAGACGCCATCTACGCCCCAGTTCCATAATTCGTTGGCCCGGTCGATGGTGTCGCAGGTCCAAACGTTAACCTTGTAGCCCATGTCTTTCCATTCTTGAACTTGGCCACGGGTTAAGCCTTCGCTTTGTGGGTGAATAGTCTTAGCACCACAAGCTTCACAGATTAATGGCCAGTCTTCGTATAAAGTATGAGTTTCAAACAAGCAAGCGTAGTCCAAGTCAGGACGCAGAGCCCGCAGCTTGAGCAGCATGATTGGGTTGAATGAAGAAATCAGGATTTGGCATTCAGGGTCAATTTCGTCTAATTTCTTAGCGAATTGCTTGATTTCAGAGTCAGCCAGGTGGTTGGCACCTTCGCCAATGATAGCTTTCAATTCAAAGTTGGCGTTGAGCTTGTACTTGTTCATAACAGCGATTAATTCGTCCAAAGTAGGAACTTGGGTGCCTTTGAACTTAGGTGAGAACCAAGAACCAGCATCTAAAGAACGAATTTCGTCAAAGGTGTGGTCAACAACGCGGCCGTGGCCGTTGGTAGTGCGGTCTAAGTAGTCATCGTGGATAATAACCAACTTTTCATCCTTGGTAATACCCAAGTCAGTTTCCAACCAGTTAGCACCGTATTTGTGCATTAATTCAAATGCAGGAATGGTGTTTTCAGGAGCCAAAGTAGACATCCCGCGGTGTGAAAAAATACGTTTTTCACTCATTACAAAAATCCTCCTCAAGAAACTGTTGCGATTTGTCCAAATTGAGGACAAATGCTGCTGTAGCAGCTCGCGCAACCGTAATTAAACTTACGATCTCAAATCATACTCAAATCATAGCAAGCACTGAAAGCGTTGACAAACGTTGATAGATCAACATTGTAAGCGTAATCATAGCAGAGTAGCCTTTTTACAGAATTTTCATATTTTTTGTTTATGGCCAGAATAAATAACCTTTATAGAAAGAAAGATTAAAACTTAGTGATATTTTTCTCCTATAATATATGGATCGCATTCCTTTTATATCAGCAATAATAGTTTTATAATATAAGCAGTTGATAGAATTTTCACAAGCAATGGAGGGTGCTAAGATGACTGAAACCAAAGCACAAGCAAAGCCGCAAGCAGGCCAAAGCAAAGAAGAAGTTGCTGCGATGATTGACGATTTAGTCAAGAAATCGCATGTTGCCTTGGATCAAATGTCGGATTTTACGCAGGCACAAGTAGATAAAATTTGTCAGGCAATTGCAATTGCGGGCGAACAACATTCATATGAGCTGGCTAAGATGGCCGTTGAAGAAACTGGCCGTGGCATCGTTGAAGATAAAACCACGAAGAACATGTTTGCCAGTGAGAATATTTGGAACACTTTGCGCGATGAAAAAACGGTTGGCGTTATTGACCGTGACCGTGAGCGGCAATTAATTAAGATTGCTGAACCAATCGGCGTCATCGCTGGGGTTACGCCAGTGACTAATCCCACTTCAACTGTAATCTTTAAATCAATGATTGCCTTGAAGACCAGAAACTCAATTATTTTTGGCTTCCACCCACAAGCACAAAAGTGCTGTGTTAAGACTGCCGAAATTATTTCAGCTGCTGCAATTGCTGCCGGCGCACCAAAGAACTGCATTCAATGGATTACGCAGCCCAGCTTGCAAGCAACTACGGATTTGATGAACCATCCAGATGTGCAGACGGTTCTGGCAACCGGTGGCCCGAGCATGGTTAAAGCAGCCTATTCAACTGGCAAACCAGCTCTTGGCGTTGGACCAGGCAATGGTCCATCTTATATTGAAAAGACTGCTGATATTAAGAAGACAGTTTACGACATTGTTTTATCCAAGACCTTTGATAATGGGATGATTTGTTCTTCTGAAAACTCAGTTGTCGTTGATCATGAGATTTACGACCAAGTTAAAGAAGAATTCAAGAACTGGAACTGCTACTTCGTTAAACCAAACGAAATCAAACAATTTTCAGATGGCTTCATTGATCCTCGCCGTGGGACTGTCCGCGGACCAATTGCTGGTAAATCAGCCTACGAAATTGCTAAGCTGTGCGGTTTGAACGTGCCAAAAGACACCAAAGTCCTAATTGCAGAATTAGATGGTGTTGGCCGCGATTATCCATTATCCGCTGAAAAGCTGTCACCAGTTTTGTCAATGTACAAAGCTAAAAGTACTGATGATGCTTTCAGGATCTGCACCGAATTGCTGAACTATGGCGGTCGTGGCCACACGGCTGGCATTCATACGCATGATCAGGCTCTGATTGAAAAATTTGCTTTAGCTATGTCAGCTTGCCGGATTTTGGTAAATACCCCAGCTGCAGTCGGTGGCATTGGCGATTTGTACAACAATATGACCCCATCATTGACTTTGGGCACTGGTTCATATGGCCAAAATTCAGTCTCACACAATATCTCTGCAGCCGACTTGCTGAACATCAAGACGGTTGCTATGCGGCGTGACAATATGCAGTGGATCAAAGTGCCAGCTAAGTCTTACTTTGAAAAGAACGCTGCTAACTACTTGCGGCACATGCCAAATGTTGAACGCTTCTTTATCGTGACTGATGAAGGCGTAGCTAAGCAAGGCTTTGCCAATGTGATTACTGATATCATCAGTAAACGCCGTGGCCAAAAGTCTTATGAAATTTTTGCTGGCGTCACTAAGAGTCCGACTACTTCCGTCGTTGATGATGGTGTTCACCGGATGCAAATCTTCAAACCAGACGTAGTCATCGCTTTAGGCGGCGGATCAGTCATGGACGCTGCCAAGCTGATGCGGCTGATGTATGAGAATCCTGAAATGTCATATGCTGATGCATACCAACGGTTTTTGGACATTCGGAAACGGACGGTCTTGTTTCCCAGCAAACATTTAGTGCAATTGGTCTGCATCCCAACAACGTCTGGGACTGGTTCAGAAGTTTCACCAGTAGCAGTTATTAAAGATGAACATAGCGGCATTAAGCACACGATCTGCGACTATGCTTTGGATCCAGAAGTAACAATTGTAGATTCACAGTTTGTTGAAGATTTGCCGAAGTCGTTAATTGCTCGCTCTGGCTTTGAGGCTTTGGGTCACGCGGTTGAATCATACGTTTCAACGATGGCAACCGACTTTACTCGTGGCTGGTCAGTTGAAGCGGCTAAACGAATTTTCAAGAACTTAGAAGCTTCTTATAATGGCGACTTAGAAGCTCGAGACAAGATGCACGATGCAGCTACAATTGCCGGGATGGCTTATTCAAATGCTTTCTTGGGCATCGGGCACTCAATTGCACATACGGTTGGCTCAAAATTCAACATTCCTTCGGGATTAAGCGATGCAATTGTGATGCCGCAAGTGATTCGCTTTAATGCGCAAAAACCACGCAAATTAGCAATGTGGCCGCATTATTCTGAATATCGTGCTAAGCATGATTATGCTGAATTGGCTAGAATGCTAGGATTGGGCGGCAAGACTGAAGACGAATCAGTTGATAATTTGATTCAAAGAATCATTGAATTAGCTCACAACTTAAACATCAAAGTCAGCTTTAAAGACAATGGCGTTAGTGAACAAGAATTTAAGGACAATGTTGATCAATTAGCTGTGCAAGCATACAGTGATCAAAATACGGTAACCAATCCAGTTTCTCCGTTTATTAGCCAAATTAAGCAATTAATGGAAGATTGTTATGTTGGCAAAGGTATTAAATAAGCTATTCAGTTTAACTGATTAGTAAAAAAGCACAAAAAAAGATCTCCGCAGAACGGAGATCTTTTTTGGTTTATAGATAGTAAATGATGGGTCTTTGTTTAAGACGATTATTAATTTAGCATGTTTTTTTTCGGTGGGCAAGAAGTTAGCATTTAAAAGTTTTTTATGCTGAGTATAAGTTATGTTAATAGTCTTGGTAGCCAGCAGGATGGGTTTGATGCCACTTCCACGCTGAAGCAATAATTTGCTCAATTTGTTCATGTTGCGGCTGCCAACCCAGGATTTGCCGAGCTTTGGTCGAATCAGCAACTAATGAGTCAGGATCGCCTCCGCGCCGCGGCCCAATGGTATAAGGAATGTCTTGACCGGTAGCCTTAATAGCTGCTTGCAAGATTTGCAAGTTAGAAAAGCCATGAGCAGAGCCTAAATTGAAGACATCGGATTTATTGGTTTTGACTAAGTGCTGCAAAGCCAGCCAGTGGGCGTCAACCAAATCGACGACATGGACGTAGTCGCGGACATTGGTCCCATCAGGGGTGTTATAGTCATTGCCGAAGATGGTAAACTTGCCGGTTTTGTTGATGGCTGACTGCAAAATATTAGGAATCAAGTGCGTTTCAGGATGGTGATCTTCGCCGATCGAAGCATCAAGGCTGGCACCAGCGACGTTGAAGTAGCGCAAAGCGATAGATTTGATGCCGTCTGCTTGGTCGGCCCAGTGCATCATCAGCTCCATCATCATTTTAGTTTCGCCATAAGGGTTGATTGGCTTGAGCGGCGTTTCTTCGGTAATTGACAATTTCTCAGGGATGCCATAAGTAGCAGCACTGGATGAGAAGATTAGGTATTTCACGCCGGCTGCATGCATTGCTTGAAGCAGGCTGATCATGCCGCTGACATTGTTGTCATAGTACTTCAGCGGTTTTTTGACTGATTCAGGCACGAGCGAATAAGCCGCAAAGTGCATGACAGCCTCGATTTTTTCAGTTTGCATAATGTTAGTCAGCAAAAATTTATCGAGAATGCTTCCTTGAATGAATTTGGCACGGGAGTCAACCGCCCGCCGGTGGCCAGTGTAGAGAGCATCCAACACAGTGACTTCATTGCCTGCTGCTAGCAATTTTTTAACAGCGTGGGAGCCAATGTAGCCGGCTCCGCCAATAACTAGAATACGCATAATTTCCTCCTTGCTTGTTTAGAAGCTTGGCTTTATTTTAGCATTTTTTATGAAATGAAGATGATTGCGCTCAGGCTGCTGGTCTGATATAATTTTACGTCGTGGAGCCGATTTAGCTCAGTTGGTAGAGCGTCTCCCTCGTAAAGAGAAGGTCGGCAGTTCGATTCTGCCAATCGGCATAATATTGAAAAGCAGGCATAAGGCCTGCTTTTTGTGTGCAAGAATTAATAATGATATTTGATCAAATATTTGAGTTGTAATAATACTTAAATGAGTGCTTTTACTGTTTTATCGTGTTATACTAAACATGCAACGAAGCTAGTATGGCTATATTCATATACTCAAAAAGCATTACCTAGTATCCACAGAAGGTAATGCTTTTTTTTGTCACTTGATGCACTTTTCAAGCGTTGAGGGCCAGAGGATGACCTATTTTTGGTTGTGGTGCTGATCATCTGGCCAATGATCAAATAGCGATAACGCTATACCCACGATAAGTGGTGCTACAACCGAAGTTAGTAGGCTTTTCATATGCTCACCTCCTTTCAGGGGAGGCATAGTCATCCGAAAATAATTATAGCAAACAAAGTCTCTTAATCCGGTGACTTTTTACACCTCAAAAAGGATTAGAACTTGTGCATGTTGATTGTTAAATGTTGATTCTTTAGTGGTTTTAACATGCGTTAGCAACTACTCATACCCAACAAAATAATCTATAATCAACTTAACTATGAAATAAAAATTAGAAAATTAACGGAGGCTTCTCATGAAAAAAGTCTACATTGATGTTGATATGGAGGGCTGTGCCGATGTCACTTCCTGGCCCGAAACCCATTATGGCGAAAAAGGCTATGCTCTTGGCGTCAAAGAAATGACTCGTGAAGCAGTTGCTGCCTGTGAAGCGGCGCAGGCTGCTGGCTACCAAGTCGTTTTAAAAGATGCCCACGAAGATGGGATGAATATTGATCCTGCCGATTTGCCGCAAGGCGTGCAGCTGATCCGCGGCTGGGATTCATCCCCAGAAGAAATGATGGCTGGCGTTGACGAAACTTTCAGCGGGGCCATCCACATCGGTTACCACTCACCAGCTGGCTCTAGTGACACACCACTGGATCACACCACCGAGCATGATTGGTATTCTTGGGTCAAATTAAATGGCGAACTGGCATCTGAATTCAGCTTTAATTTGCTTTGCGGTGCGCAATATGGCGTGCCATCGATTTTCTTATCCGGGGATGCTGGCATGTGCAAGCGAGCTGAGCAAGACAGCCCTGGCATCGTAACCGTTGCTACCAAACATGGCCGCGGCAGTGCTACTTGGAGCAAGCACCCGCTTGATGTTGCTGCTGAAATCAAAGCTGGCGTGGCTAAAGCACTAGCCAACCCGGCTCCAGCGCCAGCTTTGCAAGATAGCTACAAAGTCGAATTCAATTTCTCAAGTGCTGGCCGGGCACGTGCCGCTTCTTACTACCCAGGTGCCAAACGTGAAACTGATCGGATCGTTTCCTATACTGCTAAGACCGTTCCTGAACTATTAACGGCAAAAATGTTTATGACGGAGATTTAATATGGGCGTAGAAAATAAATGGCATTTTAACTTGCAGCGGCGCTACCGGACGGGCAAGCTGAACAAAATTACTGATGTGCCTGGCGTCAAAGTTGGTCATCTGACTTTGCAGCAAGGCGATGACAACACTGGCGTGACAGCCATCATTCCCGCGCCAGGCAATTTGTTTAAACAAAAGCTGTTAGCTGGCGACAAGGTGCTCAATGGCTTTGGAAAAACTGCGGGTTTAGTGCAAGTTGATGAATTAGGCACCTTAGAAACGCCAATTCTAATGACTAATACTTTTGCAGTCGGGACTTGTCTGAATGCTTTGATTGATTATAGCTTGAAAGACAATCCTGACATTGGCTTGACTACTGGAACGGTTAACCCAGTTGTGATGGAATGCAATGATGGTGATTTAAATGATATCCGTGCCCGTCACGTCACGGAAGCAAATGCGCTGTCGGCTTTGGCAGCTGCGCAAACGGCCGACCCTAATTTTGCTGAAGGCGGTGTTGGCGCCGGTACTGGCATGACTTGCATGGGTTTTAAAGGCGGCATCGGCAGCGCCTCCAGAACTGTCGAAATTGCAGGTAAGACTTATCATTTAGGCTGTCTGCTTAACAGCAACTTTGGCTTTTTTGGCAACTTGCGCGCTGGTGATTTTTTAATTGGCGAAGCTTTGCGAAATGCTGTCTTGGACCGGGCCAAACAGGAGCATAATCCAAAATATACCCGTTACTTACCTGATAAAGATAAGGGCTCAGTTGTTATGGTGATTGCTACGGATGCACCTTTATCCAGTCGGCAGCTGCGCCGCTTAAGCACTAGAACGTCAATGGGGCTGGCGAGAACCGGTTCATACAGCGGTGACGGCTCAGGTGATATTGCTGTTGCTTTTTCAACTGCTAACCGTATTGATCATAATGCTCAATCGGCTTACCAGGTTGAAGTTTTGCCGGATTCCCTGTTAGACGATCTTTTCCAAGCAACGGTTGAAACAGTCGAAGAATCTGTCTTGAGCTCATTGGTGCATGCTAAAACAACTACCGGCATTCGTGACAATACTTTCTACAGTTTGGCGGATTTCTTGCAATAGTTAGCTTGGCAAACATATTTATTGCTGCTGGAAATGTTGCTGCAGCAAGCTTTATTTGCTGTTAAAATTTTTGACAGCTTTATAAAAATTGTCTTATTAACACTCTTCCCGTACACTTAATCTAGTTAAATAGATTAAGGAGGAGATGAGTTGAATTTTTTAAAACCTGTCCACCATGTGGCAGTTGACTATCGTGAAGACGATGGCTAATCCGTCCTCCGTTGTAAACAATAACTATTTAGATTGACGGAGGAATTTTGAAATAAAATTAAATGTGAATGCGTCCGTGGTTTGCGGGCGTTTTTAATTGCAAAACTTTGTTATAATCTAGCTGTAATAGATAGAATGTTAGTAACTGAGGTAAATAAAATGGCTGTAAAAAAAGATGATGCGGCAATTATTGATAGTTTGATTTCGGCAAATTTAGCTTTGACGAATGTCGTTGCTTTATTGAATGACCAGATAATGCGACTATCAGAAAAAACCAAGGTGGAAATTCCTGATTTAGACAAGATTCAGGAAGCCTTCCAAATTAACAATCAATTTCAGCAGCAAATGCTGACCGACTGGAACCAGCAGCACCCTGATGACCAATATGACATCAGTTTTGGTGAACCTGACAATGACAACGACCAGCAATAAACAGTACTTAGCCTTTGATATCGGCGGTACCAATTTAAAATACGGCTTATTAGATCGGTCAGGCAATTTGCTGGAAAAAGGCAGCGTGTCAACTGTTAAAAGCAATTTGGCCAGTTTTACCCGGCAGCTGACAGATATTGCCTCGGCCTATCAAGGACAATTTCGCGGCATCGCCGTCTGCAGCCCCGGCAAAGTAGATATTAAACAAAAAATTATTCATTTTGGCGGCACCTTGCCATTTTTAGATGGTGCCAATTTGCAATCCCTGTTAGGGGATCATTTTGGCGTGCCTGTTAGCGTGGAAAATGATGCTAAAGCAGCTACTTTAGCTGAAATGTGGCTGGGGCAACTGCAGGATGTCAGTTCCGGCGTCATGATGACCTTGGGGTCAGAAGTAGGCGGCGGAATTATGATCAATCACCATCTTTTGCATGGTGCGCATTTTCAAGCTGGCGAGATTAGCTTTATCCCTTATGATCACCATGCTGAAAATTGGGGCTCTTTTACTGGACAAACCTGCTCAGCAGTCAATTTAATTCGGCAAGTCAACCAGGTGCTGGGCACGGTTGATGTGCATGATGGCTTAGCAGCTTTTGCAGCCATTAATGCTCGCGATGACCGTATTTGGCCGCTGTTTCAAGCTTTTTGCGAGCGCGTGGCGTATACGATTGTCAATTTGCAAGCTGTTTTAGATATGCAGCGGGTGGTAATCGCTGGCGGCATTAGTGCTCAGCCAATCGTTTTGGAAGAAATTAATGCAGCTTATGATCGCTTGGCACGGGCTTGCGGACGCTTAGGGCACGAATTTACCAAGCCAGAAATTGTGCCTGCTCATTTTAAAAACTATGCCAATTTGTTTGGAGCTTTGTATGCGCTGTTGATTGACCAAGAGGTTAAGCACTCTGATCACGATTGGTCCAATTTATAATTAGATGAAAGGGGAGTTTGCATGAAGATTTTAGCAATTGCTGGCAGCAATGCTGAGCATTCTTCCAATATGGCTTTGCTGCATTTTATGCAGCGCCATTTTGCGAAAGATGTTGAAATCAAAGTTAGAGATGTGAAGGGCATCCCCATGTTTTGCGAGGATGCTGATTTCCCTGCCTCGGTGACAGAATTAAGCAAGCAAATCAAGGCAGCTGATGCTTTGATTTTTTCAACGCCGGAAGAGCAGAATTCAGTTCCATCATCGCTAAAAAGCGTGCTGGAATGGCTGTCTTACCATTGCGATGCTTTGCAAGGCAAACCAGTCGGCATTATTTCAGCTTCAACTCAGCCGCAAGGAGGCGTGCGCGCGCAAAATCGTTTGCGGACGATTTTGACTTCTAACGGACTGGATTGCCTGATTTTTAATGGGGCAGAATATGCTTTAGGTGAAGCTGATCATGCTTTTGACAGTCAAGGCAATTTGAAGAGTCCAGGGTCAGTCAATGCGCTTGACGCTTATCTCGCTAGTTTTCAAACTTGGGCGCAAGCTCAGAAGTAAGGAGGGCTGCAAATGCGAAAATTATTAGCTGTAGTGGGAACGAATGCTAAGTTCTCTTATAATCGCTTGCTGGCTAAATTTGTAGCTAAACACTACCAGCAGCAAGCTGATATTGAAGTGGTTGAAGTCAAGGACTTGCCGCCTTATGTTAGGGATAATTCAGCCAATGAAGCAGTGCAGATCTGGCGAGAAAAAGTTAAACAAGCTGATGGTTTGATTATTTGCACGCCAGAATATGATCGGGCAATTCCAGCTGCTCTAAAAAGCGCTTTGGAATGGCTGGGCTTATTTTCAGGTGCTAACGTCATGGCCGGCAAGCCGGTGATGATTTTAGGAGTCTCATTAGGGATGATGGGCTCGTCAAATGCCCAGGAAGATCTGCGAGAAATTTTGCTGTCGCCGGATCTAGCGGCTACCGTTTTGCCAGGCAATGAGGTCTTGATTTCTTATGCTAACCGCAATTTCAACCAGAATACTGGCGAATTGACCAGCCCCAAATTTATCAAACAGCTCGATTTAGCCTTTGCTCACTTCCTTGACTATATTGAAACTGGCTGGCGCAAGTAAACTGAAAAAAGAAAACAAGCCTTGGCGGGAAACCAGGGCTTGTTTTATTACAAAAATTACAAAAGCAGTTTTGTTTTTTAACTTTCTGGTTGTCAGCCTGTAACAAGTCTGCAATATTGACTAGGTAGTATAGAAACTGTCAATTGAGAAAACAAACGCATCACTTTAAATCGATGCAAGAATTTTTTTGAAGGAGACAGTTCATTTGAATACTTTCAAATCTACCTTAATCAAAACATTAGCTGGCATCTCATTTGCCTTTGCAGGTTTAGCAGGTGTCAACGCTGTAGCAGCACCAACGGCGCAAGTGCAGGCTGCTACCACAAACGTTGTAACCATTAACTACGTTGCTGGTTACGGCATTAACGTGTGGGACAGTTACACTACGCCTCACTTTACTGGCAAGCGTTTAGCTCACGGAACTTCATGGAAAGTTTTAGCAACTGCCACTGATGCTCAAGGCCAAACTTGGTACAATTTAGGCGGCAATCAATGGATCATGGCTAAATACACTGTGAGTGGCTATGCTCCTAAGGCTGCTTCTGCTAGTTATGTTTCAACCTCAACTTCAACCGTTTCTGGTGCAGAAGCTGCTGCTAAGGCTTGGATTGCAAACCGCGAATCAGGTGGCAACTACAATGCCCGCAACGGCCAATACATTGGCAAGTACCAATTATCAGCTGCTTACTTAGGTGGCAACTACTCACCAGCCCACCAAGAACAAGTTGCTGACAACTACGTAAAATCACGTTACGGTTCTTGGGTAAACGCTAAGAACTTCTGGTTGAGCCACGGTTGGTATTAAACCGCGAATAAGTTTTAATTTGTACTCTAATCCACTCCTCTTGGGGAGTGGATTTTTTGTATAATAACAGTTTAGGAGTGCAAAAAATGGCGAAAGAAAAATCAATTTACAGCAAAGATGTTATTTTAGTCATGATTGCGGCTTTCTTGTTCATGTCGTCAACCATGTTTATGAATCCGCTGATCAATGGCTACGCTAAATCATTAGGTGCAACAAGTGCTTTTGCTGGTTTAATTACCGGGATCATGACGATTGCGGCGATGTTTTTGCGGCCAGTGGCAGGCAACTTGGCAGACCGTTTTTCAAAATATAGCCTGTCTTTTATCGGCGGAGTCTTGATTGTAATTGGGGTGGTTGGCTATATTTTTACTCCATCAAGCGGCTGGCTGCTGCTCTTTAGAGTGATTAATGGCGTTGGCTATGTGCTGTGCACGATTTGCATGGCGACCTGGATTGCCGACTTAGTGCCACGGTCGCATGTTGGCGAAGCAATGGGCTTGTACGGTTTGATGAATGCCTTAGCAATGGCGCTGTCACCTGCCATCAGCATTAACTTGTATCACATAATTGGCTACCGGCATGCTATTTGGCTGTCAGCTTGTTTTGCTGCTTCGATGGTGATTATTATTCAATTTGTCGGCAATCATTCCCAGCCGGTTCAAATTGATCGTCCTAACCGTGGCAAGCGCGGGATTAAATTAATTCAACGTGATGCTATTCCGGTTGCAATTTTGACGACGTTATTTGCTCTGCCATATTTTACGACACAGGCTGATATTGTTACTTACGCCGAGCAGCGTCATTTGCACATTGCTGTTGGCTTTTATTTCTTGATCTATTCAGTTGTTCTGCTTTTGATCCGGCTCTTTTTGAAGCGCTATTTTGATACGGTTCCCTTTGGCCCGTGGTTCTGGCTCAGCATAATTACCACTGCGTTTTACATTATGATGAATGCCTGCATGCAAAATAACTGGGAAATGGCGCTGGCGGCTGCTGGCATGGCCTTTGGCTACGGCGTCATTTATTCAGTCAACCAGTCGACGGCTTTACTGCTGGCACCAGTGGACGAGCAGGGGCTGGCTAATGCTACCTTTTATTTAGGATTAGATATTGGGATGGCGTTTGGCCCGATTTTGTCAGGGCTAGTTGATACTTATTTGCCTATTTCCTGGTTCTACCCAATTGAATTGGTTATTTTGCCTTTGGCGATTCTGGTTTACCTGACCAATAGAAAGAAATTGAATAATGCAATCAACAATCACTAAGCGCTGGCTAATTGCAATCAGTCTGCCGCTATTGTTTGTCATGACAACTGCTTTTACGATTAAACCAGCGAATGTCTCTTCAGGTCAGCTGACCTATGTTTACCAACAAGGCAAAAAAAAGAGTCAGCAAACGATCAAAGCCAGCAAAGCTCCTTTTTCGTATGTTTTTTCAACTAAAAATGGGGTTGGCAAGGAAGCGGCAAAAAGTACAGAATACAGCGATCAGCATTATTGGTATCACCAAGATGATCAAGGAAAATGGGTAAAAGTTGCTAAAGCAGCAGCGTTTTCGCCAAGTGGACATTTGCTGGATCCTGATGATTTTTCTCAGCTGCTTTGGTCATTTCAGCCGCAAAAAAATTGGGAGCAGCACCAGCGCGCTCTCAAAAAAGATCGGGCTGATTATGTTCTCACCAGTAAACAGAAAAAAGTGCTGAAAAAGGGTCAGTCACTGATTAATCAGCTGGCTCCGCGGGCCGGCAAAATCAAACGCTTGACTTGGCGCTGGCGGCTGAAAAAGCATCGCGTGGTGCGCATGACTTATGTTTTCAAGTGTCAGCGCGGACAGATCAAGTTGATTTATAGCTATTTAAATGAATTTGCTCAAATAAAAATTCCAAATAAAATAAAGCAAGCGCCAGCACAAGCAAATAATGAGGGAAGAGGTTAAGTCCATGACCACTTATGATTTTGATTTCTTAAAAAATAGCCGGCTTCTGCGCGACCAGCAAAAGGCCACGCAAAAAATCATGGCTTTATATCAGGCACAAGATTGGCCAGATTTAGCTGTCAATTTGCGCAAAGCTGAAGAAAGTCTTGTCAATTTGTTATACCAAGTTGAAAATCTTGATCTGACTTATTTTAGGCAAGGATTTGCAGCAGCGTCATTAAGTCAAAAGCTGGACCATTTGCGAGCCCAAGGCTTCTATCCATATAAAATTATGGATTTGTTTTACGATATTAAGCGTTTAGGCAACCAAGCCGCCCATGCTGGCAGTGAAATTACCGCTGAGCAGGCTCGGCAAGCACTAGCTGCTTATCATGACCTGCTGGTCTTTGTTGTTAACACTTATGAAGGCCAGCGGGCTGATTATGCTTCCACCATCATTCAGCAGGAATTTGTTCACCATCAGGCTGATTGGTATCGTCCGCGCGACAACCAGCTGCAAGCAAGCCAACTGGCAGAAAGCCAGCGCAAGATTGATCGGGTTAGCCATTGGTGGAATGGCAAAACCATGACCATTATTAAATGGGTGCTAATTTTAATTTTGCTGCTGCTAATTGCGCATTATTTTAGCACGCACTAGTTTGACAGTCTGTCACCTATTTGATATTGTTAAACTATTCACGTTTAATTTTTTCTTTTTCCTCCGCTAAGGAGGACCTACATGAACTTTGCATTACCGCCTTCCGAGGAATGCAAGCATTTTAGCAAAAAGCTGATTTGCCAGCGCTATCAAGATCAAGCTTGGCATGAATTTGTGACCATTGATTCGCATTATCGCATTCAACCAACAACAATGTTGGTTTATGATTTTAGCCAGCGGCCGCTCAATGGCAGTATTAATAGCGTAATTATCGATCAAACAGCGGGAATTGTTTTGAGCTCAGCCCGAGCTCGCCGCTTATTTATGAACTTTATGAAAAATCGGGTGTTTAATTCATACTTTCAGGTTGGCTGTCGGCAAGCGCTGGGGTATCGCCATAATCATGCTCTGTCGTTTGGCAATTTATGTTTTATGTCTGCTTTTGGTCAAAGATCAGCTGTCCCGTCCGACTGGGTGGGACTGCATTATATGCAGGACTATCAGTTGCTAAGCAATGGCTGCCAATTTCGCTGCCCGAATGGCTATACTTTTTTGCTTGACTCGGTGCCGCGCCATTTTTCAAAAGCTTTAGGTGAAGTAATTACGCATAATTGTTTGGCTGGGACCTTAATTGAGCAGGCTATCACCGAGAGCGGCAAGCGGGTTGTTGGCAATTCACTGCTTTATCGGGATGATTATGTTCAAACTGACGAACTGCATGAAGCTGCCAGCCAGTATACTGCTAGCAAACTTGTGAGAACGACAGCAGCAAAAAGCTTAGAAATTTACGGTCGCAATTTTTCACGTGAGCATGGTCTGCCTTGGTCAGCGCAGGCCCATTATTTGGCTCAGCAAGCGGCCATGCGGACGAGACTTTTTCATTAACAGCAAGCAGGCATTTGCCTGCTTTTTTGCTGCAATTTTTTCAGGCTGGATAAACACTAGCGCAGGCTTAGACACATCTGTCTTTTTGTTCAAAATTGAACTAACTTGTTTCACGCCGGCTTCATTCTGTCTGCCGTCTTGGCACGCTTAGCGAAGACACAGATATCTTTGTTTTACTGATGATGCACAAACGTTTGTGACAAACTTAAAGGAGCTTGTTCACAATGAGCATTGAAGAAAAAAATTGGCAAACAGCCTGGCAAAATCGGGGCTTAGTTTATGGGGCGATCAAGCAAGCAGGAGTCAACCGGCAGGATCCAGATTATGAAGATTTGATCCAAGCAGGCATTATGCAATATGCAAAGATACTAGCAAACGATCACAAAATCACTAATGGATGGATTTTTCAAAAAGTAAAATGGAGCAGCATTGATTTTTTGCGCAGGCGGAATAAAACTTGGGAGGATTTAAGCTGCGATTCCTCAAAATTAAGGTCTAGCGACTATTTGACTATTGAAGCACTCTTACCGCAGCTGTCAGCGCTAGAATTGATAATTCTTCGTCGGCATTTGCTTGGTCCTGAAAATCTATCTGATTTGGCAGCGGCAACAGGTCGCTCATATCGCACGATTAAGCGAACGAAGGCCAATCTTTGTCGCCGTTTGCGCTCGTCTTTAACTAGCTAGAAAATCCTGATTAAGTTATAATAAAAGTATAATTTTACTTTGTCGGAGGATTTGCGCATGACGAAGAAAAAAGTACCACTGATCACATTCATAGCTGCTTGTGCTGTGGCCGGTTCGCTCCTGACGGCTGGAACCGGAGCTGCTCAAGCAAGCACAAGTGCTGAAACGCCAATGAGCGCAGTACTAAGCGTACGATACAACGGCCGCGGCCGCGTACGCTTGCTTGATCAGAATGGCAATTATCAAAATCAATATGTCAGCCGTAATTCCAAATGGAAGGTTTTTGGCTATCGACAAGTCAACGGCCAAACTTTATACCGTATTGGCAATGAAAAACAATATATCTCCGCTGTCTATACCAATTTAGGCAGCCGGCCAGCTAGTGATTCTGGTTACAAGACCGAAAACAGCGGGCAAGAAACGCACTTAAACGGTACGATTAGGGTTAGCTATAGCGGCCGTGGCGGTGTCCGTTTGCTGAATGGGCAAGGTCAATTTATGTCCCAAGTGGTTAAGAAAAATTCACTGTGGCATGTCTTTGCTAAAAAGACCATTAATCACGAAGTTATGTACCGCCTTGGCAGTGATAGCCAGTGGATTCCTGCTAAATATGTAGTTTGGGTAGCTTCTAGCTCGGCTGTTAAATCAGAAAACGCGGGCCAATACCGTCAGAATCACATGGTTTTGCCAGCTGGCTATACCAGAGCCAATTTGTTAGCCGCCTACAAGAATCCATGGACAGCTACAACCATGAAAGCCGCTTCTAAAAAGGGAATCGTCAACAATGTCTTTTATCCTGAATCAAAAGCTGACGATCAGATGCTGGTTAATCCAACCAATTTAACGGCTGCTCAGCACGCAGAAATTTCTAATTTTGCCTGTCGCATTATCAATGAAGCGCGCCGGCAAGTTGGATCAGGTCAACTTGTTGTTGACGCTCGGACGCAAAAATTGGCTAACGATATTGCGACTGAATATCAAAACAATAATAAGGGCATCAACGACAGTGACCACTACATTGCAGGGATTGTCAGAGCCGCCCAGAAGAATGGCTTGTACATTACTGGCAATGCGGTTGAAGATGAAGGCGGCTTTTACGCTGGCGATACAGTTTCAATGACTATGCTGAAGTCCTATATTTACTGGAATATTAAGCAGATGCTGTTTGGCGGAGCAATTAGCGACAACGGTCCTTTCAATGAGTTCTACCATGCAGGCGATTTGTTGAATGTCCGCGGTGAAGCTGATGACTACCAAAGTGGGAGTTTTGCCCTAAGCTTTTCACGGCAGAGCAGCTTGATTTCAACTCACTTTATTCATGTTAGTCAGTTAGGATTTTCATACTGGAAATAGTGTTAGGAGTAAATTAATTATGCCATTTGTACATATTGAATTAATCAAAGGTCGGACACCTGAGCAATTAACGGCTATGATGAAAGATGTAACTGAGGCTGTTCATAAAGATACAGGTGCTCCTAAAGAACATATTCATGTTTTGATTCGTGAATTAGGTGAGCACAGTTATGGCAACAATGGTGAATGGCGTGCCTAACGTAATTTAGACAAGCAAAAAGGCGACTCGCGGTGAGTCGTCTTTTTTGCTGCCGATAATTTTAAATTTCATGATAAATCTTATTTAATGGCCAGCGCTTTTTAGGTGGGATTGTTTGTGCGCGGTAACCGAAACTGCACATGACAGCAACACCCCATTGCTGCGGATCCATAAGTTGATGATCAGCTAGATATTGGTTCATTTGTTCATAGTTGAAGCCTTCGATTGGACAAGAATCAATATCGAGCGCAGCCGCAGCTGTCAGCATGTTGGCTAAGGCAATATAGCATTGGCGGCAGGTCCAGCTGAATAAGCGTTCTGGGGTTGATAATTTAAGCAGCTGGCTTTGAAAGGCCTTAAAACCTTGTGATTGCGGCGAATTTTGGTCATATTTAACGCCTTGAACTTGCTCAACCCAACTTTTGGCGTAAGCCGAGTCGTAAGTTAAGCCTTTGCGAGCTAAAATAATCAGCAATTTGTCGGCACCATTCAGTGAATTAACTGCTCCAGGTGCAAAGGGTCGAATGTCTGCTTTAATCTGCGGACTCTTGACCAGCAAGAATTGCCAAGGCTCATAGCCATTAGAACTTGGGGATAAACGCCCAGCTGTTAAAATAGCCTGCCAATCTTGCTCGGGGATGTGCTTATCTGGATTGTATTTTTTGGTAGCATAACGGCGGTTAAAAATCGTATTGATTTGCTCAGGATTAACAATTTGCGTCATAATAGGAGACCTTCTTTCCAATTGTCAGTATAGCCGCTCTGAAAGCGCCAAACAAATATTTACCAGAATGTCGTTTTTGCGTATGCTTTAAAACAGGAGGTCTGAAGATGATGAAAACAGATCGGGATTTGTTAAAACAAATTATCAGGCTGAGTTTAAATCAAACCAATGCCTTAGCCTTGGTGAGTGAACAAATTTTTGAATTAGCCAAGCAAAAAAAGGGCGTATTGCCAAATACTGACCAGCTGCTAACAACCTTTCAGGAAAATCAGCATTTGCAGCAGGCCTTGATCGCTGATTGGAATAAGACTCATCCTGATGATCAATTGCAAGTGCAATTCCACGATAAATCTTAAAAAAATCTGCCGTACGAGCCAATTTTTTTGTATAATTATCGAGTTGTGCAAAGAAGGAGGCTCATTGTGGCTGAAAAAGATCAAACTGAAATTGCGGCAGAAGATCAAAAATACAACCGTTTGACTGGTTTAAAATTGTTTGCCATGACCAGTTCAATGGTTATTTCTGTCGATGAATTGGCCCCGTTTGGTAAAACTGGTGCCGCTAGCCTGTTTTACTTGCTGCTGGCGGGCATTATTTGGTTCATCCCAATTACTCAAATTGCTGGTGAAATGGCGTCAATTGATGGCTGGGAAAAAGGCGGGGTTTTCACTTGGGTGAAAGGTCCGTTAGGCGATAAAACTGGCTGGACAGCGATGTTTTATCAGTGACTGCACATTACTGTCGGCATGGATACGATGATGTATGTCATTATTGGTGCTTTGTCGATTGCATTAGGCACGCCTTGGTTCAACACCAATCCTCGGGTGCGCTTTGGCCTCATGATGCTGATTTTATGGGGTGCGACAGCGGCGCAATTGTTAGGTGCCAAAAGAGTTGGCCGGATTGCTGAAGTGCTGTTTGCAATAGGAATTGCGACACCGGTTATTCTGTTAGTGCTTGTCTTCTGCGTTTATTTAGCACAAGGGCATCCACTATATATTCATTTGAACTGGCAAACGATTATTCCGCATTCACTGAATCAGCAAACTCTAGTCGCCTTTGTGCCATTTGTGCTGGCCTTTTGCGGCGGTGAAGCTTCTGCTCCGCATGTTAAAAATTTGGATGATCAGAGCAAATATCCGAAGGTTATGTGGGCCTTAGCTCTAACTGCTATCTGCTTTGACTTGTTGGGCAGCTTGGCTGTCGGTATGTCAGTTCCAAAGAGCCAAATTCAAAACAGTACCGGCTTTGTTTATACTTATGGCCACTTGCTAACAACTGTTGGTTTGCCGGGCTTTTGGCTGGAAAAAATTATCGGAGTGTTATTAGCCTGCGGTATTACCGGGGAAATAGCCAGCTGGCTAGCGGGGCCTAACCAAGGCTTGTACGAGGCTGCTAAAGAAGGATACATGCCGCATTTCTTTGTCAAAACTACTAAGCGGAATGTGCCAATTCGAGTAGTCGTGCTGCAGTCCTTGATTGTGACAGCTTCAGCTGTCTTAATTACCTTTACTAGTGGCGCCAATGCCGACTTTGCCTTTAATGTGTCGCTTGCGGCTACGACGGCACAGTATTTGATGGTTTATGTTTTGCTGCTGCTGGCTTACTTGGTCTTAAAACACAAGCACGAAGATTGGCAGCGGTCCTATTACTTTAGCCGCAACAAAACTTTCAGTATGACGGTGGCAGTGATTGCCTTGCTGATCACGATTGTAGCTTTCTTTATCAGTTTTATTCCAGCACAAGGCACGCCAGTTCGTCTGCGCGGGATTTATGTGTGGACTAGGTCTGTGCTTGCTGGTCACGGTATTACCGCTCATTTTGTACCGCTGGCATGGCAAGTGGAAATTCTAAATTTGATAGCAAGTAAAAAAGCTTTGCATTGGCAAAGCTTTTTTTTGTTTGGTTAGTTAAAATGTTTGTGCAATTTTTTAATTACGTCCTCTTTGGCATTGAAGGCCAACTCAACTGAAATAATCATCTTATCTTCATCTACTTGATAAAAAAGGTATTCATGTTTATCAATGATGACCCAGTAGCCCTGCAAAAATTTTGAAAGACTGTTTGCATCTTTTCCCATATATGGGAAATGCTTAAGATTTTCAAATTTTGCTTGCTCAGCCTTAATTACCTGATTTTTGACATCTTTGCCAAAATTATTTAGCAAGTAGTCTTTCAAATGTTCAAGATAGGCTATATACTCAGCTGAAACTTGTATTTGGTACATTAACTAAATAACTTTCCCTTAATTTTGTCGTAGTCATAATGTGGGGCTTTTTCAGCCTTTTTCAGCCGATTGACAATTTCAAGTGCAGCTGTAAATTCATCGTATTGTTCAATATCGATCAAGGCAAATTTCCCGTAGCCATTTTTTGTCAAAAAGACTGGGCTATCTTTTTTCACTTGTTTTAACACCTTGTTGTAATTCCGCAGTTCTGAAACAGGTTGAATTTGTAGCATAATAATCGCCTCGTAATATATTGTATAATATTTTACGAACGATTTGCAGCTAATTAGAGCAAAAATAAAACCAGCATAATTATAATTCGGTAAATTTATGCTGGTTAATTTAAAAAATTTGCTTAATTTTCGGCTGGTGCAGGCGTATTCTTTTCGTGCTTTTCAATTGCTACTAAAATCAGGGCCATCACTACCCCGATTAAAGCCATCACCGCTTCAGTGACAAAGATCAAATTGTAAGCAGCAGTGGCACTGTGACCATCAATGATTGAACCATCGATCGTATAGGCAAATAGGTTCGGCGCATATGCGATAAAGTAGCTGACGCTCATTGCCGCTCCACGGTATTTCTCTGGCATTCTGATTGAACTGGCTGGTACCATGAAAATACCCTTTGCCATGAACATCCCGCAAGAGTAAATCAGTAGCAGAATAATGTTTGGCCACAGCATGGCAGCTGTTTTTGGCAGCAAGATGACGGCGATCATCGAGATCAAAACTAAGCTCAGTGAAAAGGCAATCATTTTGCCAGTTGAATGCAGCAATTTGTCAGAAATAATACCCGATAAAAAGCTGGCGATAATCCCAATCCCGGCCGTGCTGATGGTGCCAAAAAGCGAAGCCGAAGTTTGCTTTAAATGGAAAATCGCTTGCAGATAGGGCACTGCGTAAACCGCATTAATGTAAGACCAATAAATAGTGAAGGCTGTAATCGCTGCCACCCACAGCTTTGGCATCTTAATGACATGCCACAAGCCTTTCAGGGCATCTTTGCTCTTGGATCCCTCACTAGTTTTGTCTTCAGCAGCGATCCCGTTGGTTGGAACGAATTTGTAAATCATGATTGACAGCGGGATTAAAAGCAAGTTGTAAACAATCAAGCAGCCTTTAAACATAGCAATCCCGCTTACTAAAGCGATCATCCCAACAATGATCAGGTTCATGACCATTTCGAGTAGCCGTCTTAGTGATTCCAGCAAGCCGAAGGCCACACCTTTGTTATCCTTATTGGTAAATAGGTTGACTCCGTTTAAACAAGCTGGCCAGAAAATCCCTTCAACAACACCCCAGATGCAAGCGATCACTTTCATGACCGTGTAGGATGGGTTGCATAGCAGCATGATAAAAACGGTCACCATCCGGATCATCATTGAAGTGATCAGGATGGATTTGACTGAAAACCGGTTGTTAATCCAGCCACCTGGAATTGAGAAAAAGATCGCAATTCCGATCAAGCTGAAGATTACCCCCTAATTGAGCGTTGTTCAAATGCAGCATTTTCAGCAGCATATTGTAGAACACGCCTTTTAAGGCTTCAAAACATGAATAAATTAATTGCCCAGTCAGGACAACACTCATAAATCCAGTAAATTGATTGCGGCTCTTGAAGCCTAGTTTTTTAACTAGTCCTTTATTTTGAGGTGCCGCAATTTTACTTTGCGAATTCGACATAACTTTTCGTCCCCTTTTTTGACTTTTCAAGTTTAGGAAACCACTCTAAAAAAGCAATGTCAAATTGGCTAAACACTTGATAAGACAATAATGAAAGCGCAATCATTGCTATATGGGCGATCAGGGAGTTTTCAATCTTTTTACGTTTTTTTATTTAACATTCACAAGCTAAAAAATGCGTTATAATAAAAGTGATTTGTGCGAATAATATTACAAGTATAATAGCTATTCATTCGACTTTTTCACATTTTAAAAAAGCCTTTCTTTTGTCAAGATGGTTTGCTATAATAATTTTCGTTGAGTTGAGAAATTCGGCTCAAATGGATCTTGCGTTATAGCCAAGTGGTAAGGCAATGGTTTTTGGTACCATCATGCGCTGGTTCGAATCCAGCTAACGCAATTTGAAATAAAAAAGACCAGGAAGTAATTCCTGGTCTTTTTTATGCATTTGATTTGCTATTGCCTTATCAAATTAAAGATAATTAATGTAATTAATGCAGATGAAAGAGGCATTAGCTATGAAAACGTATGATTACATTATTATTGGCTCTGGTCCAGCTGCTAAACAGTTTGTTAAGCAAATGCAGTCAGCACCTGAGAAGAGTTTGCTGGTTATTGAAGCTGATCGCTTTGGCGGTACTTGTCCAAATTATGGCTGCGCGCCTAAAGCCTTTTTAGAAGGAGCAACTCGAGTCGCACTGCAAGGTCAGCGCTTAATCGGTCGAGGCATTGAAGCAGTCAGCCGCATTGATTGGCCTGCTTTGATCAAGGCCAAACTGTCGTTTTTCAAAGATTGGCCAGCTCAGGCGGAGCAGCAATTTGCTGAACGGGCAACGACAATGCATGCACAGGCTGAATTTTTAGATGATCACACTGTTCAAGCTGCTGGCCGGGAATTTTACGGTAAAAAAATTATTATTGCCATTGGTCAGGCTCAGCGGCCATTAACCTTCCCGGGTGCAAAATTCTGTCATACCAGCAACGATGTTTTTTCTATGCCTAAGCTGCCAAAACGCATTGCTATTATCGGCGCAGGTTATGTTGCTATTGAACTGGCCACTTTGCTGAATGCGGCAGGAGCTGAAGTAACAATCGTTCAGCATAATCAGCGCGTATTGAAAAAATTTGATCAAGAATTAGTTAAGCAATTAGTAGCAAGTTTACAAAAACGCGGCGTTAACTTCGCTTTTGATAAAAATACTACTAGTCTAATTCAGACAACTGATGGACTGCAGCTGCAATTTGCAGACGGTACGAGCTTAGACAGCGATTATGTGATTAACTGTGCCGGCAGGCAGCCTGATTTGTAAAGTTTACATATAGAAAGAACTTCTATTAAGGCTGATCGGCATGGAATATTAGTGAATGATCATCTGCAAGCCAGTGTTGCTGATGTTTATGCTATCGGGGATGCCATTAGCAAAAAGCAGCCAGCGCTAACGCCAGTTGTACAGTTTGAAGCTCGTTATTTGTTCAACTCGCTTGAACAGGGCTGGCAGCAGCCAATCGTTTATCCGCTAGTTGCAACAGGCGTCTTTTCTTTTCCGCAGGTAGCGCAAGCAGGAATTATTCCTGAAGATTCGACTGCTTATCAGATCGAACGCCATAATTTTCAAGATGGCCTGCGGGGCGGTCAAAATGATCTAGACAACTGTCTGAAATTGGTGTTTGATAAAGAAAATCATTTGGTCGGAGCAGCTGAAATCAGTGACCACGCGATCGATGATTTGAATTATTATCTGCCGTTAATGGCTTTAAAACTGCACAAAGCAGATTTGCAAGATAAAGCTATCGGCATTTTCCCAACAATGGGAGCAAACAGCATTAATTTGCTGCACTAAGCAATGCAGGAAGGAGCAATGTTATGGTCGATTTAACGAAATACTTAAAGCACGGTCTAACTGATATGAAGCCGTCAGCTATATTAGCTTTTGCTAATTATGCCAGCCAATTCCCAGACATGGTCAAATTTACGGTTGGCGAACCAGATTTCAACACCCCTGATCATATTAAGGAAGCAGCCATTCAGGGAATTAAAGCTAATCATTCTCATTATGCTTTGTCTAATGGCATTGCTCCCTTGCGTGAAGCAGCTAGCAAATTTTTAGCTGAGCAATATGGTCAGCATTATGATCCAAAGAGTGAAATTTTAGTGACCAATGGGGTGACTGAGGCTATTTTTGCCTGTCTGATGACAGTCATGAATCCAGGGGATTTATTGCTGGCACCAACCCCGATTTTTCCGCAGTATTTTGCGGATGCTAAACTTTTTGGCTGCGATTCTATTATGGTTGATACTAGTGAATCTGGCTTCAAACTCACTCCCGCTCAGCTGCAAGCTGCGATTGACCAAGCTGGTGAGCGGCTGCGGGTGCTAGTTCTTAATAATCCGAATAATCCAACTGGTGTCGTTTACACGCAGGCTGAGCTTGATGCTTTGGCAGATGTTGTTCGCGATAAACCGATTTTTGTTCTTTCACATGAAATTTACAGCGAATTAAACTATGATGTGCCGCATGCTTCAATTGCCCATGCTTTGCCTGAACAAACAATTGTCATGAATTGTGTTTCTAAATCTTGGGCGATGACCGGCTATCGTATTGGAATTATGTGTGCTCCTGCTGCAATTACCAAAGAGATGGCTAAAATCAATCAGCTGATTTTGACCAGTGCGCCGACGCCGATGCAAGATGCAGCCGCTGAAGCTTTTGCTAATGGGCAGGCTGATGCGCTAGCCATGAAGGCTGAATTTAAACAGCGCCGCGACTATTTGTATCAGGCTTTAACTGAGCTAGGCTTTAAGTGCGTGAAGCCTGGCGGGGCTTTCTATATTTTTGCTAAAATCCCTGCAGGCTATCAGCAAGATGACGTATAATTTATTTATGACCTCGCTGAAAAAGCTCATGTTGCTGCTAGTGCCGGGTCGTTCTTTGGCCAAGCTGGTCACGGCTGGCTGCGCTTTTCATACGCAACTTCGCTGACTGAAATCAAAAAGGGCGTGCAGCGCATTAAGGAATATTTAGCAGCGCAAAATTAAAGGAGAAACAAGATGAGAAAAGTCGGAATTATTGGCTTGGGAAATGTCGGTGCCACTGTTGCTTATACTTTGTTTACGCATGGCTTAGCCGATGAATTGGTGCTAATTGATTTAAATGAAAAAAAGCGTGACGCGGAATTTAATGACCTGCGTGATGCCGCTGCCCGCAACCAGGCCTATGTCAAAGTTGATGCTGGCGAGTACGCTGATTTAGCAGATGCTGATTTGGTCGTGACCGCTTTTGGATCGATTAAAGCTAGTGTTGAAACGGGTGACCGGTTTGCTGAATTTCCAATTAATACCAAAAATGCCAAGCAAGTTGGACCAGCGATTAAAGCCAGCGGCTTCCATGGAATTTTGTTGAATATTACCAATCCATGTGATGCAGTCACAACCATCCTGCAGCAAACTACTGGCTTGCCAAAAGAACACGTCTTTGGGACGGGGACTTTTCTGGATACTGCCCGGATGCAGCGCATTATTGGCGAACGGTTTGAAATCAATCCGCGCTCAGTTTATGGCTTTGTTTTAGGCGAGCACGGGGCTTCGCAATTTACAGCTTGGTCGACGATCACCGCTGGCGGTCAAGCAGTCAGCGACTTGCTTTCAGCTGAAGAGCGTGAGCAGTTATCGCAGCAGCCTAACAAAAATGCTTTTAAAGTTGCTTCAGGCAAAGGCTTCACCAATTGGGCAATTGCGTCTTGTGCGGCTAACTTGGTCGAAATGGTTTTCAGCAATGCTCACGCCTATGTTCCAGCTTCGGTCTATGTGCCATCTTTAGGAACCTATTTAGGCTATCCGGCTGTGATCGGCTGGAATGGTGTGGAAAAAGTTGGCAATTTGCATTTGCCAGCTGATGAGCAAAAACAGCTTGAGCAGTCGGCTGACTATGTGAAGAGTCATTTGGCAAAATTTGCTTAACATGGAATGAATTAGGGGGCAGCTGCAAGAGCTGCTCTTTTTTTGCTGCAAAAAATGCTTGCTTTCTGCTGATAAATTAGGTACTATGATTGAGTACTGTCATGGAGGGCTAGCGAAGTGGCTAAACGCGGCGGTCTGTAAAACCGCTCTCTTTGAGTTCGGTGGTTCGAATCCACTGCCCTCCACTAGGTCAGTACTTTACTGACCATGCCAAACAACAAGTAAAAGTTTGACTGGTATTGCGTTATAGCCAAGTGGTAAGGCAATGGTTTTTGGTACCATCATGCGCTGGTTCGAATCCAGCTAACGCAATTGTAAAAATTTTTATTTTTACGCCCAACCCGAAAAGCGTCATCGTTTGATGACGTTTTTTTGTTACTAGCTTTTTGATAATAAAAATGAGGAATGACGGTGGCTAGAATTATTACAGTCGGCACTAGTGCTGATGAAATGTCTTGGCAAACAGCTTTGCAAGACTTGCGTGCGGATGACGTTCTCTTGCTTGAACCGGGTTTTTATGACCTGCCGCATGGCTTAGACGTTGCAAACATTACAGTTAAAGGGCTTGGCAGTTTACCTGAAGAAACCACGATTTTTGGCTATTTTCAACTGGAAGCAGATTGCAACTTCTTCAACTTGGAAAATGTCTGTGTGACAACTAAAACTGCCAATAATAGTTTTTACGTTGATGAAGATGCAGATACCTATCTGAGCTTGCGCAACGTCATCGTGCGAGCTGGCAAAGATGATGTGGCAGCAATTTCTGCCAAAGGAAAATGCACGCTTGAGCTTTATTCTTGCAAGGTTTTAGGCGGTTCAGTATCTATTTTTGAAGAAGCAAATTTTCGGCTAACAATTGATGATTCGCTGCTTGATTACCGCCACGACGAATATGCAGCCCTTGGCCTGCAAGGCTCAGGGACGGCAATTTTAACCAATACCAAAGTTGCAGGCGTTTTGACCACCTATCCGCAAGCTGATTGCGAGCTGGATTTGAATAATTCTGAAGTTGAGGCGGTAGTTCTGCAAGGCAAGGCTTGGGGCAACCTGTTTAACAGTAAATTTACTGGCACTAGCGATGCTAGCTTCTGCGGTTCAGATGATGCTTGGCTGAATATTGTCAATTGTGATTTTGCTGGCGGCGTGCTGCTGGATCAAAATTCGCATAATTTGCTGCAAAATTCGCAGGTGCCGCGCCTGCTCGCTGGCAACCAAGCAGTAGTCACGATGACTAATTGTCAGATCAGCCAGCATTTGGACGTGCAAGACCAGGCTAAAGTTGATCTGCTGCATTGCAAATTGATGGGAACGCCTGAATTTGAGTACTTTATTGCTTTGTCAGATCAAGCAGAATTATCTGGCCGCGATGTGCTGCTGAACGGCCAAGGACAAATAGCAGCAGTCATGGATGAAGCTAAAATCAAACTTGATATCATGCACAGTCAAGAGCCTGCCTTAGAAATCAAACATAGTTCGACCGCTGAGATAAAAATTTGGGGTTTACACTGGTTTTCCGCTAAGTAATTGTTATAGACCAATTAGCTTTTGGAGTATAATGATAGTGTTGATGATGGATAATTTGAGGTAGCTTTGTGCAAGAACCAATTTATATTAAAATTCACAATCGCATCAAACGAGCGATCGAGCAGCAAAAATATAAGGTCGGGGAACGAATCCCAGCTGAACGACAAATGGCTCAGGAATTTCATGTTTCTCGCATGACGCTCAGACAGGCGATCAAAATTCTGGAAAGCGAAGGAATTTTAGAGCGCCGGGTTGGCAGCGGCACCTATGTAGCTAGCCAAAAAGTGCAAGAAAAAATGTCCGGAGTCATGAGCTTTGGACAAATTACGCGGGCCAATGGGCAAGTGCCATCCAGCAAATTGATTTCTTATCATATTTCTTTGCCGCTTTTGTCTGAACAAGAGAAATTGCAGATTTCTAGTTCAGAAGAAGTGCTGCGCATGCGGCGCATTCGTTATGCAGATGGTGTGCCAATTTGCCGCGAAGTGGTAGCAATTCCTCATAAATTAATTAAAAATTTCTCAAAAAAAGATATTTCTACACATTTATATCGTACGCTAGAGAAGAAGGGCGGTTATCAGATTGGCTCCGTGGTTGAAAATATCGGAGCCAGTTTAGCAACTGAACAAGATGCCCGCTTTTTGCAGACTCGCAAGGGTCAGCCGCTAATTACCCGCAGGCAAGTCACTAGTTTGGCTGACGGTCAGCCATTTGAGTACACGCGTGCCTATTATGTTGCCGATCGTTTTGAGTTTACCTTTGCGAAGTAGTACAACTGACAAGATGAATTGTTAAACAAAAGGACACAGCAGACCATGAAAAAAGTAAACGTGCTTGGAGTCAATTTTGATAATCAAAGCTTCAATGAATTTCAGAATGAATTCATTGACCGGCTTAATAATCATTTGTCGACTTTAATCGTGACTGCCAATCCAGAAATTGTGATGGCTGCCAGGCAAAACCCAGAATTTTTAAATTTGATCAACCATGATGCGGATTTTGTTACGGCTGATGGCATCGGCGTAGTGCAAGCTGCTAAAATACTAGGTACGCCGCTTAAGGAGCGCGTAACCGGCTATGACTTGTTTGCTTGGCTGATGCACGTGGCAGAATTGCGATCTTTGCGCGTTTATCTGATTGGTGCCAAGCCAGAAGTAATTGCGGCTGTGCAGGATAAAGTGGAGCGAGAATATCCCCACATTGAGCTAGTGGGCTGTGAAGACGGCTATTTTTCGGATAGTTTGGAAACTGTTGCTCAGCGCATTGCCCAAGCGCAGCCTGATTTAGTCTTTGCTGCTATTGGCTATCCGCGTCAAGAAGAACTGCTGGCCATCTTGCGCCAAGCAGCAGTGCCTGCCCTGATGATGGGCGTAGGCGGCAGCTTTGATGTCTTCTCTGGGCAGGTCAAGCGCGCACCACGTGCTTTTCAGAGGACTCATTTAGAGTGGTTTTACCGCTTGTTAAAAAATCCGACTCGTTTAAAACGCATGACGGTTTTGCCAAAATTCGTCGGGCAAGTTGAACGGACCAAGTGGCATGACAGAAAGCACGGGCACAAAAAATGAAAATACTTCACATTAATGCTGGCCAAGAAAAGGGCGGCGGTTTATTTCATATTATCAACTTGCTAACGGCAGCCCAGCGAGCTGGGCAAGATTTTGAGCTGCTGTGTCTAAGCGAAGGCCCGGTTGCTGAAGCAGCGAAGGCTCATCAGCTGCCAGTGCATGTTTTAGGCGCTAAAAGCCGTTATGATTTATTGGCTCTTAGGAAACTGCGCCATTTTATCAACCAGGGCGGCTACGACTTGGTTCATACACATGGGGCGCGAGCCAATTTATTTGTAGATTTGATCCATCAGCACTTATCCGTTCCATGGGTAATCACCGTGCACTCCGATCCGTTAGAAGATTTTGCCGGCCGCGGGGCGATTGGACGGATGTTTACCAAGCTAAATCTGCGTTCTTTGCGCGATGCTGACCGGATACTGGCGATTACTGAACGCTTTCGCCAGCAGCTGATTGATCAAGTGGGGCTGCCGCCTGAGCAATTGCGGGTTATTTACAATGGCATTGATTTTTGTCCTGATAGCGAAGTGCCTGCTAAGTATGCACACCAAGGCTTCAATCTGCTTAATGTGGCCAGAATGGAGCCGGTCAAAAGACTCGATTTGCTGATTAGGGCCGTAGCAGATTTGAACCAGCCGGAACTGCATCTGCATTTGGTTGGCGATGGCAGTCAAAAAGCAGAATTGCAATCATTGGCTAGGGATTTGGGCATTAGCGAACAAGTTATTTTCCATGGCTTTTTATCGCATGCTGCTATTAAAGAGCTGGATCGCAAAATGGATGGCTTTGCCCTGTCGAGCGAATCAGAAAGTTTCCCGCTGGTGCTATTAGAAGCAAGCAACCAGCTGCTGCCACTGGTTTCAACGCAAGTCGGCGATATGAAGAAAATGATCCCCGATGCTCAGCACGGCTTTATCGAAGAGATTAATAACCTGGGCAGCTTGGAATGGGCTTTAAAGCAGCTGCTTTCGCTGTCGCCTGCGGAGCGTCAACGCATGGCCGCAACAGAAAAAGCTTACTTAGCTGAGAACTTTTCATTAGATCGACAATTGGCAATGATTATTAACGACTATCAAGAACTAGGAGTTGGCAAGGATGCAAAAACAGAGTAGTTGGCTAAGCTGGACGTTAGGATTGCTGCCAGTTGTGGCAGCAGTTGCAGCCCGTTTCAATGGGCAAATGCTGTTCAATTACTTTGTCAATGTTTTGCTAGCTTTAGTTGCAATTTGCTGGTTGGCTTGTCGCCCGATTGCCAGCTTTGATCAATGGTTTTTGGAACGGACAAATACCTGTCTTTTGGTAGGGGTTGGCGCTGGCTGGCTGCTAACCTGGCTAGGCTGGGCGGCCTTTTCTAAAGAATGGTATGTGCTCCTAACCAGCTTGGTTTTTGGCATCAGCTTATATCTGCTGCAGCGCCGGTTCAACCCGAAAAATTTTCTCGTGGCAGCAATTTCACTGAGCATTTTAGTAACCATGCAAATTAGCGGCGTTTCTTTGCTGGTCCTGGTTATTTCACTGCTGGCACTGGCTTTTTACTGCGTGCAAGGCTTGCTGCTTTATGTTAAGCAGGCGCACTGGCCAGTTTTGCTGATTTATATTGGCTTGACTTTATGCGCAATGCTCTTTGTGTTTCTAAGCCCGGAAACGTATGAGTGGGCTTGGCAAGGAACAATTTTTGTGGCGTGCCTGCTAATTGCTGCTTACCTGTGGGTGCAGAGTCAAGAGCCGGTGCATTTAAATTGGCAGACGGTTTGCTGTCTGTTGGCTTTGCTGATTGTTGCAAGCATTAGTTTGACTATTGCGCAGACAGTGGCTTTGAATGCTCTTTATGGCGCAATTGTTTTTGTCATCGGACTTTGTGTAGTCCATGTTTTTGGCAGCAACCAATTGACTGAGCAAGAGCCAAAGATTTCTATTGTGATTCCTACTTACAATGGTGCAAAAACGATTATTGAAACCTTGGAATCTGTCTTGCAGCAAACTTATAAAAATTGGGAAGTAGTAATTGTCGATGATGGCTCAACTGACGCAACTGCTGAAGTGGTTGAGCGCTTTATGCAAAACAATGAGCCGAAATTTCGTTATCTGCGGCAGAATAATCAAGATCAATTGAATGCAATCAAACATGGGCTGCCATATTTGACTGGGGACATTGTTTATATTTTGCACTCTGATGATATTTTGACCAATCGGTTTGTTTTTCGGCGGGCTGTCTATGTTTTGCAGCATGAACGCTGTGATGGTGTCTTCATCGACCTGCAAGAAATCAATGCTCAAGGCACGATTATGAAACGCTTGCATACTAAAAGCTATTACCGTAGCACGGCTAATTTGGCTAAGGCTGCTCTGGGCTTGGGTCGCAATCCATATGTCGATTTTGCTTATTGGCGCCGGGATGTTTTTGCTAGTCTAGTTAAGCAAAATTATTTAACTGACAATGTGCCAGCCTGGTATGACATTAAAAGCAATACTGGTTTGGCGATGATCAATGGCAATTTTACTGGTTTATCGTATCGAGTTTTTGCTGGCAACTATTTAAATTCCGCTGATGGGGCTGTTAATGTGCTGTCTGGCGAACTGCGCTTTTTGCACCATTTGCTCGCGCATCTTGCAATTCCGGCCTTTGCAGCTCAGTCAGTGTTTTACCGCGGCATGAACAAGCTTGGCTTAAGCAGTTTGTGCCCGGTTATCGTTAAACATGGCCGCACCCCGCTGGCTGAAATTACGCCAGCGGTTGCTAAACGCCGTTGTCCTGATTTAAAGCATCCTTATGTGGCGGCGATTGTCGGCTTTGCGAAAAATTATGATCCCGGCAAAACAGCTTCGATAGCTTTGCCAGCAAATCTGCGAATATACGATGGTGCTGATATTCGACTGTTTAATCGTGATCTGCTTAGCAATGAGGTGCCAGCATTCTACTTCCAAATTATGAAGGCATTAGCAGCAGGTACGGGCCGATTCGTGGTTCCGGCAGGTCAAGGCACAGCTTTAAGCCGAATTTTAGAATTCTTCACAGTCCGTGATTTTGTTACGATTAAGGAAAAATAGCATGATCCCAAAAATTATTCATTATGTCTGGGTTGGCGGCAACCCAAAGTCTAAACAAATCCAGCGCTGCATGCGGACTTGGCGTAAGCATTTGGCGGGTTGGAAAATTATTGAGTGGAACGAGAGCAATTTTGACCTGCACCAAAACAAATATATTGAGCAGGCTTACCAAGCAAAGAAATGGGCATTCGTGTCTGACTATATTCGGGCCAAAGTTGTTGAACAATATGGCGGTATCTACGTTGATACCGATGTTTTAATTGTTGACGATTTGGAACCCCTCCTGCATAATCGAGCTTTTGTCGGCTTTGAAAATAAGGATAATCCTTTTACGGCAGTCTTTGGAGCTGAACCGCACCACCGGCTGCTTAAAGACATAGTTGCTTATTATGATGACCGTAATTTTGAATTCGACAGTCAGGATCAAATGGCAGGGGTTAATACAGTCTCTGTCTCTGACATTTTAAAAGAAAAGTATGGGGCTAAGCCTAATAATCAGGAACAATGGCTGCCTTATGGCATTCATGTTTATCCTGATGGGGTTTTGTGCAATCCTTCTCGCGCTTCAAAGACAATTCACGTGTTTACTGGCACTTGGATGGAAGGAGCGAAGCCGTTCAAGCGCAAGCTCGTCACAAATTTGAAAGTGCGCATTAAAACGCCGCGCGAGGCCGGCCTTTATGCTAAAATTTTCCGCTAATCGGCATGCTGCAACAAGTAGCGTGCTTTTTTGTTTTTAGTAGTTTTTAAGTATAATATTTGTTTTTAGTAGTTTTTAAGTATAATATAGGGAAGAGTTTTTTTGAGAGGAGCAACCATGTTTTACCCAGAATTGGATCCGGATGATTCCCTAATCCTGCATACAGATTTGTATGAAATTAACATGATGTACACTTACTTCAAAAAGGGCATGGCCGACCGTCACGCCGTTTTTGAAGCCTTTTTCAGACAAGAGCCATTTGGCAACGGTTTTGCCCTCTTTGCCGGGCTGAGCCACTTCATTATGTACCTCAATCATTTGCGCTTTAAAGAAAGCGACTTGCAGTACCTGCAAGCACAAGAGGGCTATGATGATGACTTTATCGACTATTTGCGGCATTTTAAGCTGGAACTGACTGTCCGCTCCATGCAAGAAGGCGAATTGGTTTTTGCTCATGAGCCAGTTGTCCAAATTGAAGGGCCATTAGCACAGTGCCAATTAGTTGAAACAGCCTTGCTGAATATCATTAATTTTCAAATTTTGGTTGCCACTAAAGCTGCTCGGATCAAGCTGGCTGTTGGCAAACATGGCACATTAATGGAATTTGGTTCGCGGCGTGCACAAGAAGCTGATGCAGCTATTTGGGGCACCCGCGCTGCTTATATTGGCGGCTTTGATTCCACGAGCAATGTCCGCGCTGGCAAATTGTTCAACATTCCAATTTCTGGCACGCATGCTCATTCCTTGGTTGAAGCTTTTGGCAGCGAATATCAAGCTTTTAAAGCTTATGCAGAAACTCACCACAACTGTGTTTTCTTGGTCGATACTTATGACACGTTGCACAGCGGTGTTCCGAATGCCATTAAAGTGGCACGGGAAATGGGCGACCGGATCAATTTTGTTGGCGTACGGATTGATTCTGGCGACATGGCCTATATTTCTAAAAAAGTCCGCAAACAATTAGATGATGCTGGCTTCCCAGACGTCAAAATTTTTGCTTCCAATGATCTGGATGAAAAAACCATTCTGAACTTAAAGATGCAGGATGCCAAAATCGATGCTTGGGGCGTAGGAACTAAATTGATCACGGCGTTTGATCAGCCGGCTTTAGGTGCTGTTTACAAACTGGTTTCCATTGCAGACCGCAATGGTCAAATGCAGGATACGCTGAAAATTTCATCAAATGCGGCTAAGGTTTCAACGCCAGGCAAAAAGCAGGTTTGGCGCATTTCTGCCAATTCTGCTAAGAAAAATGAAGGCGATTGGATTTCACTGGCTGGCGAAGATCCGCGCAAATTTGATGCCTTGTACATGTTCCACCCGCAATATACTTACATCAACAAAGTTGTGACCAATTATACTGCTCGCCCGCTTTTGCAAGATGTCTTTGTCGAAGGTAAACAAGTCTTGCAGGAACCAAGCGTGCAAGACATTAAAGCCTTAGCGGCTAAAAATTTAGACGGCTTGTGGGATGAGTATAAACGCAGCCTAAATCCGCAAGAATATCCGGTCGATATGTCGCAGCGGCTGTATGACCACAAGCTGAATTTGATTCATAGCATTCGCGCTCGGATCAGAGAGAGGGAATTATAATGCGAACTTTACAAAAAGAAATTATTGCTTATGAACACGTTTTGCCAGAAATTGACCCCAAGCAAGAAATTAGACGGTCAATTGACTTTTTAAAAGGCTATCTCAAGGCTAATCCATTTTTAAAGACTTATGTCTTAGGCATTTCAGGCGGCCAAGATTCAACTTTAGCTGGTAAATTAACAGCGATGGCGATGCAAGAAATGCGGCAAGAAACTGGCGATGACAGCTATCAATATATCGCCGTGCGTCTGCCTTATGGCGTGCAAGCTGATGCCAGCGATGCTTCAGATGCGGTTGCTTTTCAGCAGCCAGATCAAGATTTAATTGTTAACATTAAGCAGCCAGTTGATGCCATGGTTGCTGCTGTTGAGGCAACTGGTCTAAAAATTAGCGATTTTAACAAAGGCAATATTAAAGCTCGTCAGCGCATGGTCGTGCAATATGCAATTGCCGGTCAAAATAAGGGCGCGGTGGTTGGAACTGATCACGCGGCTGAAAACTTCTGCGGCTTCTTTACCAAATTTGGGGATGGTGCTGCTGATGTTACACCGCTATTCCGTTTGGATAAGCGGCAAGGAAAAGCCATGCTGAAAGAGCTGGGCTGTCCAGAGCATCTGTATCTGAAGGCACCTACGGCTGATTTGGAAGAAGAAAAGCCAGACCTGCCTGATGAAGTAGCCTTGGGCGTGAAGTACCAAGACATTGATGATTACCTTGAAGGCAAGGAAGTCTCCGAGCAAGCCGCTGAACGCATCGAATCTTTATGGATGAAGAGCCGGCACAAGCGTCATTTGCCGATTACGGTTTTTGACGATTTCTACAAGCACAACTAATACCAGGAGCAGCAATTGACTGATAAAAAATACTACAATCAAACAATTACCGACTTAGAGCAAGAGTTGCAGACTAGCAAGCAAGGATTGTCTGAAGCAGAAGCGGCCAAACGCTTGGCAGCTGACGGACCTAATGAATTGCAAGCCAAACAGCAGCGCAGCTGGATCATGAAGTTTTTTGACCAGTTCAAGGACTTAATGATCATCGTTCTGATTGTCGCCGCCTTAGCAGCTGGCTTTGTAGCAGGCGAGTGGACTGACGCAGCTATTATTTTAGTAGTTGTCATTTTGAACGCTGCCTTAGGACTCTTCCAAGAAGCCCGGTCGGAACAAGCAATTGCTTCCCTTCAGGAAATGGCTACTCCGCAAGCACGGGTCCGCCGCGATGGAGCAATTATTGAGGTTGAAAGCCCTGATATTGTTAAAGGCGATGTCGTACTCCTGGAAGCTGGTGACGTCGTTCCAGCGGATTTACGGCTTATTCGGGCTCACAATTTAAAAATTGAAGAATCCGCTTTAACCGGTGAATCTTTGCCTATTGATAAAACCAATGAAGTCTTGCAGCAGAACCAAGTCGCCCTAGGCGACCGGATCAATATGGCTTTTTCAGGCACCAACGTGACCTACGGACGAGGCGAAGGTATTGTCGTCCGGACAGGGATGCAGACCCGGGTTGGGCAAATTGCCAAAATGCTTAACAACACGGATGAGACGATGACCCCGCTGAAAGCCAATTTAAACCATTTAGGCAAGATTTTGACTTTCTTGGTCTTAGGCGTTTGTGTGCTGGTCTTTGCAGTTGGTGTTTGGTTCAACCCGCAAAATCAACCAATGGACAAGCTGCTGCTCAATATGTTCCTGACCGCCGTTTCATTAGCGGTGGCGGCTATTCCAGAAGGCTTGCCGGCAATTGTGACGATCATCTTGGCTTTGGGAACGCAGCGGCTGGCTAAGCAAAAAGCAATTGTCCGCAAGCTGCCAGCTGTTGAAACTCTAGGGGCTACAGATATTATTGCCTCTGACAAAACTGGGACATTGACCCAGAACAAGATGACGGTTGAGAAAGTTTTCTACAACGGTCAGCTGTATGATCAGAGTGCTGATTTTGACGAGGACAACCCAGCGATGCTGGCTATGATTTTGGCTAACGATACCAAAATACAAGCTGGCGGCAGTTTGCTGGGCGACCCAACGGAAACAGCCCTAATTCAATTTGCTTTTGACCAGAATATTGAAGTTCAAGATTTGCTGCGCCGCGACAAGCGCTTGCAGGAAGTTGCTTTTGATTCCGACCGTAAGCTGATGAGCACGGTCAACATGTATAAAAACAAGCAGTATTTTGTTGCAGTCAAAGGTGCGCCAGACATGCTGCTTAAGCGGGCAACTAGGGTTGCAATCAATGGCAAAGTTGAACCAATGTCAACTGAACAAAAGCAGGATATTCTGCTGGCTAATCAGGACATGGCTAAACAGGCCCTGCGGGTTTTGGGCCTGGCCTATAAGATTATCGACCAGCCTTATGATGATCCGACGACGGATAATGTTGAGCAAGACTTGGTCTTTGCTGGGCTGGTCGGCATGATCGATCCAGAACGGCCAGAAGCTAAAGCCGCGATTGCGGAAGCTAAGCAAGCCGGCATTCGGACGATTATGATCACTGGCGACCACCCAACGACAGCGCAAGCAATTGCGGAACGGCTGGGGATCATCGATCAAGGTGATGAAGACAGCGTCATTACCGGTGCCGAATTGGACGAGCTGTCTGACCGCTATTTAGAAAAGCATATTGGCGACTATTCGGTCTATGCCCGAGTTTCCCCTGAACACAAAGTTCGCATTGTCAAAGCTTGGCAAGATAAGGGTAAAATTGTGGCTATGACCGGCGATGGCGTTAATGATGCCCCTAGTTTGAAACAGGCTGACATTGGGGTCGGCATGGGCATCACCGGTACAGAAGTATCTAAGAGTGCCAGCGACATGATCTTGGCCGACGATAATTTTGCTACAATTGTCCGGGCTGTACGTGAAGGCCGGCAAGTCTTTGCCAATATTCAAAAGGCCCTACTTTATTTGATGAGCTGCAACGTTGGGGAAGTATTAACCGTCTTTCTTATGACAATTTTTGGCTGGGATATTTTGGCTCCTGTGCAGCTGCTGTGGATCAATTTGGTAACGGATACTCTGCCAGCGATTGCTTTGGGAGTTGAGCCAGTTCAAAAGAGCATCATGCATCACCGTCCGCGGGGACGTCAATCCAACTTCTTCTCTGGCGGCGTAGCTGGTTCCATCATCTACCAAGGCATTTTGGAAAGCGTGCTCGTATTGGGGACTTACGCGATCGGTTTAGCGACGAGCCCGCATGCTAGCCGCTTGCTGCAGCACGGTGATGCATTAACAATGGCCTTCTTATCGTTAGGTTTGATTCAGCTCTTCCACGCTTTCAACTCTAAGAGCGTGCATGAATCGATCTGGCAAGTTGGTTGGTTTAAGAATCATTGGTTTAATGTGGCGATCGTGATTTCGCCTTTAGTTATGGCGAGCGTAGAGTTGCCATTTTTGACTAATTTATTTGACGTCACTGAGCTTAATTTGCTGCAATGGCTGATTGTGCTAGCTAGCGGCGTCCTGCTGGTGGTAGTAGTTGAGCTGGTGAAATTATGTCAGCGCAGGCTCAAAACCAACAATTAATGACGCAGCCGCAGCTGCAAGCCCTAATTGAACGGATTTCCTTAACTAGTTTTAAGCGGCCGTTTACAGGCCGGGCAGTTATTAACAATCGGCTGAGAACGACTGGCGGGCGCTACTTTCTGACCGATCATCGCATCGAAATCAATGCTCATTTTCTGACACCGCAAACGCAGCAATTCCTGCCGGGCATTATCAAGCACGAGTTGGTTCATTATCACTTGCATTTGCTGGGTCGCGGCTACCGGCATTGTGATCGCGATTTTCAGCTACTGCTAACTCAAGTTGGCGGCAGCCGCTATGCGCCGGATATTGGTTTAAGCCAGCGGCGACGGCGCCACTATTTATACATTTGCAAACAATGCGGACAAACTTATCCGCGCGTCAGAAAAATGAATTTGCGACGATACCGTTGCGGCCGCTGCCGGGGCCAGTTGGCCCTGTTGAAAAAGTTGCCTAATTAAGCAAGATTTGCTAAGATAATTAGGTACTGCGGGTGTGGCGGAATGGTAGACGCGCAAGACTAAGGATCTTGTGATCGCTTTTAGATCGTGAAAGTTCGAGTCTTTTCACCCGCATTTCAATAAGTCGCTGCAAAGCGGCTTTTTTTATTCATTGCTTTAAGCTGTTTGAAAGGAGGCTGCTATGCCTGCTAACAAAACCTTTCGTTTGACAACCATTGCAATATTTATTGCTTTGCTGATTGTGCAGACTTTTATTCCTAATGTTGGCTACTTGCGTATTATTCCGGCCCTGCCGTCAGTTACTACGATTCCGCTGACTGTAGCTGTTTGCGCGAGTTTATTTGGTCCAGGCATGGGCGCTTTAATGGGCTTGACCTGGGGCGTGCTCAGTCTGATTGTGGCCTATACCCAGCCTTTTGATCCAGTCAGTCTAATGCTCTTCCAAAATCCGTTGATTGCTATTTTGCCGCGACTAGCTGCTGGCTGGCTCGCTGGATATTTTGCCAATCCTCATAAAAAGTGGCAGCCGGTTGCTGCCGGCTTAACGGCGTCTTTGGTCAATAGTGCGGGCGTAATTTTACTGACTAGTTTGCTGTTTATGAGCAAAACCAGCTGGTTTGCTCATTATTTAGGCCATGTGCCGGCTGGCAGTCCGCTGATTGTGATGCTGCTAATTGCCTTAGGCGGCAATGCCATCGTGGAAGCGATTTTCACCGGCGTCTTAACGCCATTAATTGTGATGCCGCTGCGGCGCGTTCTAGCTAAGGTAGGTTCATAAAATGCCTCGCCGCAAGCAAAATCAATTGCTCTTGCTGCGGGTTTTCATAGTTGCTTTTGGTTTGTTAGTCCTGCTGGCAGGTGGCTTGTATTACCGCCGGCAAGCACTGAATCAAGAGCAGCTGCGAGAAGCACAGGAAGCTAAACAAGCTGCTTTGCAGAGCAAAGAAAAATTTATTAAAGTTGTCGCCCCGCTCGCTCAAAAAGCCGATAAACCGTATGGGCTTTACCCAAGCGTAACGATTGCCCAAGCCTGTTTAGAGAGTAATTATGGCCAAAGTTCCTTAGCTAAGCTGTACAACAATCTTTTTGGGGTCAAAGGGACTGATCCGAATACCAGCAAGGTGATGACGACAAGCGAATATGTCAATGGGCACTGGAAAACGATTTCTGGCCGGTTTCAAATTTATGATTCTTATCAAGCGGCCATTCAGGCGCATGCCCGGCTGCTAGCGCAAGGAACGACTTGGAATCCTAACCAATACCAGCATGTTTTGCAGGCTAAAGATTGGCGCAGTCAGGCGAAAGCCTTGTGTCAAGATGGCTACGCGACTGATCCGAATTACCCGAGCAAGCTGATCAGCCTAGTTGAACAATTTAATTTGACAAAATATGACTAAGAACCGGTTTGACGGCAGTCAACCCGGTTTTGTTTTTGTTATAATAAAAAAGCTGAATTTTTTAAAGAAAGGGCCAGGTTTGATGAGCAAGGAAGCAATTTTGAAAGGGTTAAACCCGCAGCAGCAAGCAGCGGTGCAGACGACAGAAGGGCCACTGTTAGTAGTAGCAGGGGCAGGCAGCGGCAAAACATCGGTGCTAACGCGGCGGATCGCATATTTGGTTGAAGAAAAGCAGGTGCCAACTTGGCAAATCTTGGCGATTACTTTTACCAATAAAGCTGCTAATGAAATGAAGCAGCGGGTTGCCCAGCTGCTGGGTTCGGCGAGTGCTGGCATTTGGGTTTCTACTTTTCACGCACTGTGCGTTCGCATTCTGCGCCGCTTTGGCGACCGAATCGGTTATGATCAAAACTTTTCAATTGCTGATTCGCCTGAGCAGCTTACCCTGGTTAAGCACATTCAAAAAGAACAAAATATCAATCCCAAGCTCTATAATCCGAAGGCTATTTTGGCCAGCATATCAAATGCCAAAAATGATCTGTTAACGCCTAAAGCCTACGCAGCGCAAGCTAAAGCGCCGTTTGAGAAAATTACCGCTCAGGTTTACGCAGAGTACCAACGCCGGCTGAAGGGCGATCAGATCATGGATTTTGATGACCTGATTATGCAAGCACTAGTGCTGCTGCACCAAGATCAAGAAGTACGAGACTATTATCAAAACAAATTTCGCTATATTTCAGCCGATGAGTATCAGGACACTAACGAAGCCCAATACCAGCTGTGCCGGTTGCTGGCTGATAAGTACCAAAATATCTGCGTTGTCGGGGATGCGGACCAGTCGATTTATGGCTGGCGCGGTGCCAACATGCAGAATATTATTAATTTCAAACACGACTATCCACAAGCCAAATTAATCAAATTAGAACAAAATTACCGGTCAACTGGCTATATTTTGGACGCAGCTAATTCGGTCATTAAAAATAATTCTAACCGGCAAAAGAAAAACCTGTGGACCGACCAAGGGCAAGGCAAGAAATTGGTTCACTATCAAGCTCAAAGCGACAATGACGAAGCAATGTTTGTCATGAGCAAGATTCATCAAGAAGTGCAAGCTGGCAAACGCCACTACCACGACTTTGCAGTTTTGTACCGGACTAATGCTCAGTCCCGCGGGATCGAAGAAGAATTGGTTAAAGCCAATATTCCTTACAAGATTGTTGGCGGGTCAAAATTCTACGATCGTAAAGAAATTAAAGACATCCTGGCTTATTTGAAGCTGATTTCCAACCCGCAAGATGCCATGAGCCTTGGCCGCATTATTAATGTGCCTAAACGCGGGATCGGCCAGGTGTCTGTTGCCAAAATTACTGCTTTTGCCAATCAAAATCATTACTCTTTTGCTGACGCTTTAGGCCAAGCTAAAGCCTCTGGCGTTAGTGGCAAAGCTGCAGCGTCTATGGTGCAAGTTGGCAGCCAATTGCGCGATGCCATTGCCTTTAGCCAAACTGGCAGCGTGACAGCCATTACGCAAAAAGTCTTGCAGGATTTCGGCTATTCGGACAGTTTGAAAGCTGAGCACACAATTGAGGCTGAAACCCGCTTGGAAAACTTGGATGAATTTTTGTCAGTCACCAAGCGGTTTGACGATAGCTTTGACCCTGACGAAAACGAAGGGACGCCGCTAGCTAATTTCTTAGCGGAAGTCTCGCTCTTATCCGACCAAGATGACCTTGATGATCAAGATGACCTGGTCACTTTGATGACCTTGCATGCTGCTAAAGGTTTGGAATTTCCGGTAGTTTTCTTAGTAGGCATGGAAGAAGGACTCTTCCCGCTGTCACGGGCGCTGCTTGAAGACGACCAGCTAGAAGAGGAACGCCGGCTGGTTTACGTTGGCATTACCCGTGCCAAGGAAGAATTGTATCTGACCAATGCTTATTCCCGTCTGCTTTACGGGCGAGTACAAAATAATGAGCCATCGCGCTTTTTAGGCGAAATCAACCCCGATGACGTGCAAGAGGAAGGCAATCCGGTTTTGCAAAATCGCTTGCATTCGTCGGCCAGTTCAAAGGTCGTGGCTCCCTTTGCCCGGGCAGACGAGCGGGCCAGAGCTACGGTGTATTCGCCTGCTAAAAAAGCTAAAGGCGCGGTTGGAGCAGAAAAAGAAGGCTGGCATGTCGGAGACCAAGTCAAACATAAAGCTTGGGGCTTAGGCGTGGTTACTAAAGTTAGCGGCACAGGTGAAGATATGGAACTTGATATTGCTTTTTCTGGTCGCGGGGTTAAACGTCTTTTAGCTGCCTTTGCTCCAATTAAGAAGGTATAATTTAGTTAGCACTTCATTCAAAGGAGGCTCAAATATGCCAACAACTACGCTCGCTGAAGCGCAAAAGCGCGTCACCAGCTTGCGCCAGCAGCTGGATGAGTGGGCACAAGCCTACTACAGCCAAGATCAGCCGCTGGTTGAGGACGCAGTTTACGATCGTGCTTATCAAGAGCTGCTGCAGCTTGAACGGGAATTTCCAGCCTTGGTTACGCCGGATTCTATTACCCAGCGAGTTGGCGGACAAATCAATAATGAGTTTGCCAAGGTGCAGCATCCGATTCCGATGCTGTCAATGGGGGATGTTTTTTCAAAGCAAGAGCTGCTAGATTTTGATCAGCGTTTGCAAAAACAACTTGGCCATCCGGTCGCATATAATGTTGAATTGAAAATCGATGGCTTGTCTTTGTCGCTTGAATATGAGGAGGGCCGGTTAGTGCGGGCATCAACGCGGGGCAATGGCCAAGTCGGCGAAGATGTTACAGCTAATGCCCGCAGCATTGCTGATATTCCGCAAACCGTGGCCGGCAATTTTACCGGTGAGGTCCGCGGCGAATGCTACATGGGCAAAGACGCCTTTGCCAAATTGAATGCTGCCCGCGATGCGGCTGGGCAAAGCATCTTCGCTAATCCGCGCAATGCCGCTGCTGGTTCTTTGCGCCAGCTTGACCCAAGCATTACTAAAAAGCGGCATTTAAGCACATTTATCTATACTTGGGTTAACCCGCCAGCCAATATTACCAGCCAGCACCAGGCAATTGCTGAAATGGCCAAGCTTGGCTTTCATACCAATCAGACCGGCCAGCGGCTAGCCAGCATGGCTGACATTTATCAGTATATTGATGAATATACGCAAAAGCGCAATAGTTTGACTTATGGCATTGATGGCATTGTGCTGAAAGTTGACGATTTAGCCTTGCAGCAAGAACTGGGCAATACTGTCAAGGTCCCACGCTGGGAAATTGCCTACAAGTTTCCCCCACAAGAAGAGGCCACAGTTGTTCACGAAATCGTGTGGACCGTTGGCCGCACCGGCGTGGTCACGCCAACCGCGGTCATGGATCCAGTTCAGCTGGCGGGAACAACCGTCAGCCGGGCCGTACTGCATAATCCGGATTTGTTAAAGGAAAAAGACGTGCGCATTGGCGATACCGTCTTGCTGCACAAAGCAGGCGACATTATTCCTGAAATTTCACAGGTCGTTTTGTCCAAACGCCCGCAAGATTCAGTGCCCTATCAAATTCCAACTAAGTGCCCATCCTGTGGTAAACCGCTTACTCACTTAGCTGATGAAGTGGCGCTGCGCTGCCTTAATCCAATGTGTCCGGCCCAGGTAGAGGAGCGGATTACGCACTTTGCTTCTCGGTCGGCTATGAATATCATGGGGTTAGGGCCTAAAATCGTCCGGCAGCTGATTCAACAAGATTTGGTCACAGACGTGGCTGATTTGTATCAGCTAACGGCGGCTGATTTGCAAAAGCTGCCGCATTTTCAAGACAAGTCGATCAACAATTTGTTAACTGCAATTGAAAATAGCAAGCAGAATTCGGTTGAACTGCTGCTCTTTGGCTTAGGGATTGACCATGTTGGCGCTAGAGCTGCTCGTTTAATTGCTGAAAAATTTCAGACCATGGACCGAATTCAGGCAGCCAGTGCGGCAGAGATTGATGCGATTCCTACCATTGGCGAAACGATTGCCAACTCGCTGACTGCTTACTTCCAACAAGACAGCGCCCAGGTGCTGCTTGCGCAGCTAAAAGCGGCTGGCTTGAATATGCGCTTTTTAGGACAGACGCCGGCGGCAGCACCAGCAAATTTGTTCAAAGACAAGCGGGTTGTGCTGACTGGCAAGCTAGCGCATTTTACGCGGAGCGAATTTACTGCTAAACTGCAAGCTTTAGGAGCGAAAGTAACGGGCTCTGTTTCTAAGAAAACGGATTATGTCATTTATGGCACCGATCCAGGTTCAAAATATGACAAAGCGCAGGCTTTGGGCGTTAAATTGCTGACGGAAGCAGAAGCTTTGCAGGAATTAGAGAAAAAGGATCAAGATTAATGAAGCGATTTTTATCAGCGCTGCTCGTGCTAGGGCTGGCCTTAGGAGCAACGGGTTGTGGCAATTTGCAAAATTCCAATTTATCGAATAATGCCACCAATACTGAAAAAAAGGCGAAAAAATATCAAACGACCACCACTACTAAAGGCGGCTACACCGTGCTGCTGAAGAATGGCAAGTACCAAGTGAGCCCGATCAACGGCATTTCAGCGACTAATAACGACAACAACATTGATACCCGGTCGTTGGAAAAAGGCTTGCTCGACTTGTCAACGCGGCAATTCTCAGCGAATTCTTATGTTTTCCAAGAAGGACAGCAATTGTCTGAAAGTACGGTTGAGTCCTGGCTGGCGCGGTCAACTAAAAAAGACCAAACTGGTTTGAATCCGATTAATAATCACAAGAAGAGCGCAACTGCCCGCAACCCAATCCGGGTTGAACAGATCTTAGAGCAGGACTTTTTAACAGGTTCAGGCAGAAATTATCATTTAGGCGGGATGAGCTTGGGCATTGCAATGAATTCCATTGATTACTACAACAAGGTAACCGATGGGCCGCAGTACCATACAACAATCAGCCGGGCTGATCAGGAAAAATATGGCAAGGAAGCGGCTGAAAAAGTTGTCAAACGTTTGCGTAAACGCAAGAAGCTGCGCAGCATTCCAATTTTAATTGGTTTGTTCAGCAAAACTGGTCAAGATTCCTTAACCGGTGGGACATATTTTGCCTATGGAATCGCTAGTGCTAATAGTAGTAAAATAAGATATTGGAAAACACTTAATTACAAGACGCAGACCTTGCCAACTGTTGATGATGCCAAAGCAATTAACAGTGATGATGAGTCTGACTTCAGCAATTTCAAGAGTGCCATCCAGGATTATTTCCCAGATATCAGCGGCGTCACAGCTAATGTCCGCTATGAAAATGGCAAGCTGACTGAAGAAAATATTTCCGTGACTACACAATTTTATGGCTATGCGCAAATTCAAAGCTTTACCAAGCTGGCGCTGTCGGCGGCTCGCAAATACCTGCCAAGCAACGTCGCGATTGAAATTAAAATTTCATCCGTCAATGAAGTGCAGGCCGTAATTGCCAAAAACTCACCATCAGACAATTACTACGTTCATGTATTTAATGGCGAATAGGAGGTTAGCAGTGAAACTTACAAGAGAAGATATTGCTCACATTGCTACTTTGTCGCGTTTATCATTTGATGACAAAGAATTGGACAAGTTTACCAAGCAAATGGGCGAAATTATTGATATGGCAAACCAGCTGCAAGCAGTTGACACTAAAGGCGTGCCAGCAACTACGCAAGTAGTTGATCGTGATACAGTCTTTCGTGAAGATCAACCTGAAAAATGGCAAAGCCGCAGCGAAATGCTGCAAAACGTTCCGGACAGCAGCAACGGCTTTATTAAAGTACCGGTTATTATTGATAAGGATGATAACGACTAATGGATTATTTAACTGAGAACATCGATTCATTGAATCAAAAGTTAGCCGCAGGTACTGTTTCGGCAGATGAACTGCTGCAAGCTTCATTAGATCAAATTGACGAACACAAAAATTTAAATGCTTGGATTACAGTTGACAAGGACGCTAAGCCGCAAACTGATTTGGATTTTAAAGCCAACAAGCTAGCTGGGATCCCGATCGCTGTCAAAGATAATATTGTCACTAAAGGCTTGCGGACTACTGCTGCCAGCCATATTTTGGACAATTTTATGCCTGTTTATGATGCTACGGTGGTGCAGCGTTTACGCAAAGCGCAAGCAACCATCTTTGGCAAAACTAATATGGACGAATTTGCGATGGGTTCATCAACTGAGCATTCATACTTTGGCTTGACTCGCAACCCATGGGAATTGAACCACGTGCCAGGCGGCTCTTCCGGTGGTTCGGCTGCAGCTGTTGCTAGTGGTCAAGTTGTTGCTGCTTTGGGTTCCGACACTGGTGGTTCTATTCGGCAGCCAGCTGCTTTTAACGGTATTTTCGGCATTAAGCCAACCTATGGCCGCGTTTCTCGTTGGGGCTTGATTGCTTTTGGTTCTTCACTTGACCAAATCGGCGTTTTGTCAAAGCGCGTACGGGACTCAGCCGAAGTCTTAAATGTGATTGCTGGTCCTGATGATCATGATGCCACTGTGTCTGAGCGGCCAGTGCCAGACTTTACTGCTGCTTTAGGCAAAGATGTTAAGGGCCTGCGCGTTGCTGTGCCAAAAGAATATATGAGCGACGCTGTTGATGCCGACGTTCGTCAAGCAGTTCAAAAGCAAATTGATGCTTTAAAGGCTGCTGGTGCCATTATCAATGAAGTGACGTTGCCATATACTAAATACGTAGTGCCAACTTACTACTTGATTGCTTCTAGTGAAGCTTCATCCAACTTGCAACGCTACGATGGCATTCGCTACGGCTTCCGGGCTAAAGACACCAAGAATCTGATGGATGTTTACTTGAAATCTCGTTCTGAGGGCTTTGGCGAAGAAGTTAAGCGCCGGATCATGTTAGGGTCATTTGCCTTGTCTGCCGGCTACTACGATGCTTACTTCATGCAGGCTTCACGGGTTAGAACTTTGATTTGCCGCGACTTTGACAATATCTTTAAAAACAATGACGTGATTGTTGGGCCAACGACGACGACGCCAGCCTTTAAGATTGGTGAAGAAATTCAAGACCCAGTTAAGATGTACAACAACGACATTTTGACTATTTCGGCCAACTTGGCCGGGTTGCCAGCAGCTAGCATCCCAGCTGGTTTGTCTGACGAAGGCTTGCCAGTCGGCTTTCAGATTATGGGTCAACGTTTTGACGAAGCCCATGTTCTGCAAACTGCTGACTTTATTGAACGCAGCAATAAGTTTTATCAGCAAAAACCTGCTGGATTGGAGGATTAAGGCATGAATTTTAAATCGACAATTGGCTTGGAAGTCCACTTCGAATTAAAGACCAAAAGCAAGATCTTTTCTCCTTCACCAGTAACTTATGGGGCAGAGCCAAACACAGCAACCAACGTGATTGACTGGGGCTACCCAGGCGTGTTGCCAATGGTGAACAAGAATGTTTATCGTTTAGGCATTATGGTCGCTTTGGCCACCCATGCTCACATTTTGCCGCAAACCCATTTTGACCGGAAAAACTACTTTTACCCGGACAACCCCAAGGCTTACCAGATTACTCAATTCTTCCAACCACTGGCTCGGGATGGTTATGTTGAAGTCGAAGTTCACGGCAAGAAGAAGCGGATCGGCATTCACGAAATGCACATTGAAGAAGATGCCGGCAAGAACACTCACGGAACCAATGGCTTCTCTTACGTTGACTTAAACCGGCAGGGCGTGCCGCTGCTAGAAGTTGTGTCTGAGCCAGACATGACTGATCCAGATGAAGCGTATGCCTACCTGGAAAAGCTGCGTAAAATCGTTCAGTTTACTGGTGCTTCTGACGTTAAGATGGAAGAAGGCTCCATGCGTGTCGACACCAACATTTCTATCCGGCCAGCTGGGCAAGAGAAGCTGGGCACCAAGGTAGAAATGAAGAACCTGAACTCATTTGAACACGTTCGTTTGTCACTGGCTTATGAAGAGAAGCGGCAGCAGCAAGTTTTGCTGTCAGGCGGCCGCGTACAAATGTCAACTCGCCGTTTTGACGAAAACACAGGCAAGACTTATCTGGAGCGTGTTAAGGAAGGTGCGTCAGATTACCGCTACTTCCCAGAACCAGATATTCCGCCGTACAAAATCAAACAAGACTGGATCGATGAAATCGCCAAAACTTTGCCAGAATCTCCAATGGATCGGCGCAAGCGCTACATCGATCAATATGGCTTGAAGCCATACGATGCGGATGTTTTGCTGCAGACTAAAGAAAGTTCAGACTTCTTTGATCAAACAGTCGCTGCTGGCGGCGACCCAACTTTGGCTGCCAACTGGATGAACACGCAAGTTAATGGTTACTTGAATGATCACCGGATGGAACTCGCTGATGTTAAATTAACGCCAGCCCACTTGGCAGCGATGATCAAGCTGATTAAGGATGGCACGATTTCGTCCAAGATTGCCAAGAAAGTCTTTGCGGAAACGATTGCTAACGGGACTGATCCGAAGAAATACGTTGAAGACAAAGGCATGGTGCAGTTGTCTGATGTTAGCGTCTTAGGGCCAATGGTTGCAAAAGTCGTTGACGCCAATCCGCAATCAGTTGAAGACTTCAAGAATGGTAAAGACCGGGCAATTGGCTACTTGGTTGGTCAAATCATGAAGCAAACCCGGGGCAAGGCCAACCCGAAGATCGTCAATAAGCTGCTGAATGAGGAATTGAACAAACGCTAAAACGGAGCAAAGATTATGGTCAAGAAAGCAAGATTAATTTATAATCCTGTTTCAGGTCATGAACAGATGCCGCAAAAAGTAGCGGATATTTTGAATATCCTTGAGCAAGCAGGCTATGAAGCCAGTGCTTTTCGCACGACGCCGGCTCCTAAATCTGCTCAAAATGAAGCAGCTCGCTGCACCGCTGAAGGCTTTGATTTGGTGGTGGCAGCCGGCGGTGATGGGACCGTGAATAAAGTTGTTAATGGCATCGCGCCTGCTGAACGCCGGCCGAAAATGGCCGTCATTCCAGGCGGTACGACCAACGACTTTGCCCGCGCCCTCAAAATTCCGCGTGACGATTTAGTTGCCGCTGCTAAGGTCATTTTGCAAGGCAAAACGCGCAAGATGGACATTGGGTTAGCAGCAGACACTTACTTTATGAATATTGCTGCTTCCGGGTCGCTGGCTGATTTGACCTATGGCGTGCCGTCAGAAGTTAAGTCAGCGCTGGGCTACACTGCATACTTGATTAAAGGTGCAGAGATGCTGCCGCAAATCAGCAGTCACCAGATGCGGCTGACTTATGATAAAGGCGTGTATGAAGGCCCAGTGTCGATGTTTTTGCTGGGGATGACCAATTCGATTGGCGGGTTTGAGCAGATTATGCCAGATGCGCAGTTGTCAGACGGCCTGTTTCAATTGATTGTGGTAAAAACTGATAATTCCGTTGATATGCTCCGTTTGATGGTGCAAGCCTTAAACGGCAAGCATACCAAGGACCCAGAAATCATCTACACTAAAACCACAACGCTGAAGGCAGAGCTCTTGACTGATGAGCCAGCTTTGCCAGTCAACCTGGATGGTGAAAATGGCGGCGAGCTGCCAATGACTTTTAAAAACCTGCAGCAGCGGATTGAATTTTATGTTGGTTAAAAGCAAAGAGCATTCAGTTAGCTGAATGCTCTTTTTTGATAGAGTACAAGGATAATGAATGACAATGGATAAAAAACAGCAAGAGCAGGAACGTGAATTTAAAACCAACATGTCGCTCTTTTTCAGCTTTATGCTCCCGCTAGTTGGCGTCGTATTACTGTTTGTTTATTGGAAAAATGACAGAGATTTAGGCAAGCGCTGCTTCTATGCAGCCTTAGGCGGCATGGTGATGGATATTGCTTTCGCCTTGATTTTCCGGCATTAGCAGACAGATTTTTTCACAGAAAATTTACAAATAGTTTGTATACAAGCTAACATTAAATTATTATAATAAAGTTGTGAAGAAGAAAGCGCTTTAAACGCGAACCTTCGTCTGTTGGTAGAAGATTAATAAGCGAACAGTTTAAGGAGGATGGCATCATGTTTAAAAATAGCGAAGCCATTAGTGTTCCATTAAATGTTATTGCCAAAATTGAGGCTAAAACCGATTATTTGGGCGACCTTGATGAATTAGGCGATGGTGACCACGGCGTCAATATGGACAAAGGGATGCACCTGGCCAAAGACGAAATTGACAAGAATCATAGCACAACGATGACGCAAGGCTTTGACGACATCAAAGATGCCTTGATGAACCACATTGGCGGGTCAATGGGGCCGCTGTATGGGATGATTTGCCGCGGGCTGGTTAATGGTTCAAAAGACCATGAAGAAATTGATGCGAAGGTTGTTGACGATATGATGCAGCAAGCAGTAGAAAGCATTGAATTCGTCACGGATGCTCGCCCAGGCGACAAGACCCTGATCGATACTGTGGATCCAGCTGCGGATGCTATGCACGCTGCCGTTGCTGCTGGTGATGATTTACCGACTGCTTTGGACAAGATGGTTGAAGCTGCCAAAAAAGGCATGAATCACACTAAAGACTTGCAAGCTCAAATTGGCCGGTCAATTCGGCAAGGCAAAAAGACCATCGGCAAGCTTGATGCTGGTGCGGTTTCCTGTGAAATTTTCCTGGAAGCCATGGCTGAAGAAATGAAACGGTTGAATAAATAAGCGGGAGGTAATTTCTGATGCAGCGCTTTTTAAATGATCCAAATGACATGGTGGATGAATATGTTGACAGCTATTTATTGACCCACCCGAAATTAGCTAAAGCTGATGATAACAAGCGTGTTGTTTACCGCAAAGACATTGCTGACAAAGTTGGCATTGTTTCCGGCGGCGGCAGCGGCCACTAGCCTTCCTTCTTAGGCTACCTGCGGCCAAACATGCTGGATGCAGCTGCTGTTGGTGAAATCTTTGCTTCGCCAACACCGCTGTCATTCTTAGGTGCCTTTAGAAAAGCCGATAAAGGACACGGCGTAGCTTGCCTGTTCGGCAACTATTCTGGCGACATGATGAATGCCAAAGCTGGGATGCTGCTGGCTAAAGATGAAGGCATTGACGTTAAGTATGTTGTTTCTAAAGACGACATTGCTTCTGCTCCAGCTGATATGAAAGACAAGCGGCACGGGATTGCTGGCTTGATTACGATGTGGATTGCTGGTGGACAAGTTGCCATTAATGGCGGCGATGTTGATGCTGTTTGCCAAGCAGCGACAGAAGCACGCGACAATACGCGGTCAGTCTGCGTTGGCCTGCACGAATTGACCATTCCGGCTGTTGGTCACCCGAACTTCCACATTCCAGATGGCGAGTACGAATTCGGGATTGGCCACCACGGCGAGTCCGGTATTCGCAACTACAAGATGCAGACAGCTGACGGCATTGCTAAACGGATGACCGACGCGCTGGTTGAAGACTTGGGCTTAAAGAGCGGCGATGAAGTCTTCGTAATGCTGTCCGGCTTAGGCGCAACACCATTAGCCGAGCAATACATTATGTACCGGGCTGTGCACAAGATTTTGGCTGACCAAGGCATTAAGGTACTCTTCCCGCACATCGGCAACTTAGCAACTTCCTTGAACATGAACGGGATTGCTTTAACGATTGAAAAATTAACGCCAAACCTGAAGAAATGGACTGCTGCTTTTGAAGCTAAAGGCACGCAAGTTGACGGTTTGTAATTCACAATTTTAGGACAGAAAAAAGCCTGCTGAGTAATCAGCAGGCTTTTTGATTGCTAGTAAATTTTAATTAACGACGGCTGTCGGACATGCCGAAGATTTGCAGGAATTGCAAGAATAAGTTGACGAAGTCCAAGTACAGTTGCAAGGCTCCAAGGACGGCTAAGCCGTTGGTGGAAACTTCGCTGCCATATTGTTGATAAATGTTCTTCATCTTTTGCGCATCCCAAGCAGTCAGTACTGTGAAGATAATGACGGCAATGAATGAAAAGACGTAGGCGACCGCGCTAGAGCGCAGGAACATGTTGATCAGCCACGCAACCAGCAGGCCGATCAAGGCAGCTGAAGCGTAGGAACCAGCGTTGTTTAAATCACGCTTGGTGAAAGTTCCGTACACTGCCATGGCTCCGAAGACCCCAGCTGAAGAAACAAAGGCGGACGCGATTTGCGTTTGGGTGTAAACCCCAGCAATTAAGGCAAATTCCAAACCATAAATGATCGACAAGATCATCAGCATTACGAAGCTGGCGGTTGGGTTGCGCGTCGCTTTAAAGCTAATGCCCATGGACAAGCCAATCGGAACAAACAACAAGATCCAAACCATTGCTTGGTGGTTCATGAAGTAAGTCAGGACTTGCTGAGCGAAAACTGTCATGGTTAGATAAGCAGTTAAAGCTGATACTAACACGGACAGGGTCATGAACCCATACATCTTGGTCAAAAATCCATTCAAGCCAGCCAGCGCTTTGTTTTGCTGACGGGAAGAATAATTATTCATCTGCAAAGCCTCTTTCTCTCTAATCTTATCTAACTAAACTAACATAAAATGATAGGAGTTGAAAGTTATTTGGCTGCTTGTTTTTGCTGGCCATCTTTCCACTTCAAGCCAATGCCGGTCAAACCTGACAAGATTGAGAAGACTGGTGAAAATAGGCTGAAGAAAGTAAATGGCAAGAAGGCTAAGACAGAGACGCCTAAGGTTGAAGCGGCAAAGGAACCAGCAACGCCCCAAGGAATCAGGTAGTTGATAACTGATCCGCCGTCTTCCAGGACTCTGGATAAAGCTAGTGGCGACAAGCCTAATTTGTCAAAGCTTTGTTTAAAAGCCCGGCCTGGCAAGATAACTGACAAGTATTGCTCACCAACAAAGAGGTTAACGCCAATCCCTGATAAAATTGTGGCTGTGATCAAGCTGCCTGGACGACGAAGCCGGTCGGTCAATGGCTTCATGGCTGTTTGGACAACGCCGAACTTCATCAAAAGACCGCCTAAAGCTAAGGTTGCAATGATTAAAGCAACTGTGGCCATCATGCTGGTAATCCCGCCTCGTGACAAGAGGGCGTTAACTGATTTAGATGAGGTTTTAGCAACAAAGCCATTGGTAATTAAATCAACGAAAGCAGCTGGCTTAAATGATGGATCTTGGATGAAGATCATAATTGAAGTCAAAATAATGTTGGCAAATAAAGTTGGGATGGCTGGAATCTTGCGCCAAGCACAAATGAACATCAATAAGATTGGCAGAGCGGCCCACCAAGAAATTGGGAAGTTTTTGCTTAAAATGTTGATCGTTTGCTGAATTTGTTCAGTGTGAATAGTACCGGAGTTGCCGAGAATCCAAAAGAGGATCAATGCAACCAAGAAGGATGGAGTCGTGGACCACATCATGTTCTTAATGTGGGCAAACAGTTCGCTTTCAGCTACGGCAGAAGCCAAGTTGGTTGAGTCTGACAGCGGTGACATTTTATCGCCGAACACAGCGCCAGAGATAATGGCACCAGCAACCAAAGCTGGGTTAGCGTGCATGGAAGCACCGATGCCGAAAAGCGCAATCCCGACCGTCGAAATCGTGGTAAAACCAGATCCAATGGCTAAGCCAACGATCGAGCAAATCAGGAAGACTGACGGGACGAAGAATTGACCCGAAACCAGGTGAAAGCCTAGGACCATGATGGCTGGGATAATGCCGGCCTTAATCCAAACAGCGATCAGGGCCCCAATTAAAATAAAGATGAAGATTGGAATGATGGCAATGTGGACACCATCGATGATGCCGCCTTGGATATCATCCCAAGACCAGTGCCGCAATTTTGCCCACAGAATGAGCATGGCAATGGTGAATAAGACTGGCACTTCTGGTGCTAATCCCCAAGCAATAACTGACCAGCCGAGGATGAGCAGCATAACAATTAAAATAATGACTGATTCGGCGACTGAAACTTTCGCCGGAGCTTTTTTCTTTGCGGGCATGATTTTTCCTCCCAATAAAAAATCCCGTTGATTCTAAAAATCAACGGGACGATTAACAAACCGTGGTACCACCCACTTGCAAGCGTAAGCACTTGCACTCCTGGCAGGTGATAACGGCGCTGCGTGGGCCAAATTAAGAATCGCAGTATTTCGCTGCTTTTTGCCTGTCTGGCTTGCACCGGCCGCCAGTTCTCTGAACGCTGAGCAAAAACGCTACTTGAATGCGATAATTTGACAATTATGATAACAAGATTAAAAAATTAAGTCAAACAAAATTTTAGTAAAGTTCGAAAAAAGGTAGAATAGAGATTAGCAAATACAAGAAATGAGATTGAACAATGCTGCAAAAAAACCAAATTGTTGAATTAAAAATTACGGACTTATCCTACCAAGCGATGGGCGTTGGCCATTATCAGGGGCTGACGATTTTCGTAAATAATGCCTTGCCTGGCGAAACGGTCAGAGCAAAGCTGTTGAAGGTCAAGAAAAAATTCGCCTTCGCCAGAATTGAAAAAATTTTAGTGGAAAGTCCAGACCGGGTGAAAGTACCGCTGCGGCAGTGGCTGCAAACGGGTCTAGCCTCGCTGGCCCATATGACTTATGATCGGCAGCTAGAATTTAAACGTCAGCAAGTCGTAAATTTGCTGGAAAAAGCGCATTTAGAAGAGCAGATCAGCGTCAGTCAAACTTTGGCGAGCCCTAAACCAGTCCGCTACCGCAATAAGGCGCAAGTGCCAGTTCGGCAGGTGCGCGGGCAGCTGGAGATTGGCTTTTTCAGACGGCATTCGCATGATTTGGTGCCAATGGAAGATTTTTTGACGACCGCGCCGGGAATTGATCAGATTTTAGTCAAAGTACGGGATATTCTGCGCCAGTACCAGGTGCCGGCATATGATGAGCTGCATAACCGCGGACAGGTGCGGTATTTAGACGTGCGCCGCAGCCAGGCGACTGGTGAGATCATGGTGATTTTGGTCTGCCGGCAGAAAAATTTCCCGCAGCTAGAAGCAGTGGTGCACCGGATCAGCAAACTGCCAAAAGTTGTCAGCGTGGTGCTGAATCACAACCCGGACAAGACCAACGTGATTTTGGGCAAGCATGATTATGTGCTCTGGGGCCAGCAGCAGATTACGGACAAAATTGGCGAGCTGAAGTTTAAGATTTCTCCGCAAAGCTTTTTCCAGATTAATTCCTTGCAGACACCACGCTTGTATCAATTGGCGATTGACAAGGCTGAACTTGGGCCGACTGATACGGTGATTGACGCTTATTCTGGAATCGGGACGATCGGATTGAGCGTGGCTAAACGGGTCAAGTGCGTGCTGGGTGTGGAAAGCGTTGAGCCGGCGGTGCGGGATGCGCAGGCAAATGCAAAACTAAACGGCATTGATAATGCTGAATATCTTTGCGGAAAAGCTGAAGTTGTCATGCCGCAATGGGCAGCTGAAGGGCTGCAGACGGATGCAATTTTCGTAGACCCACCAAGAAAAGGGCTGACGCCAGAATTCATCAAGGCAGCCGTAGCGACCGATCCTGCTAAAATCGTGTATGTTTCTTGCAATCCGGCAACGCTGGTGCGGGACTTGCAGGAATTTGCTGAACTGGGTTACGAAACTGATCAGATTGATCCAGTGGATATGTTCCCGCAAACGCCGCATGTCGAGAGCGTTACAGTCCTTGAACGTACAGAAAAATAGCCGATAAACGCCGGTATGACGGTATTTATAGCTGATTGAAAGTGTGCATTTTCCTTCCCAAACGATTGGAATTAGTACACTTTTTGCTTTTTATGCCTTGAGT
>JALCDX010000008.1 GCA_022641965.1 Lactobacillus sp. | reverse complement strand
GTTTACTGGTTCAACAACATTAGATGCTCCAACAAACTAAAATACACGAAGCCTGTAGAATACAGAGATCGTGTATTAGCTAATATTTAAGAATTTACAAAATGTCTAACTTTTGTATGGCACTTCAGTCAGAGATCCTCTTTTTTGTGTTTGCGATTTAATTAGTATTTCAAAATTTGTTCTAATTTTGCTTGCAGCGGCAAGTCAAAGTAGAAGTGGCCGTGCGTTGAAACTTCAACCAAGTTGTTGTAGCCGAAGAGGGCAAACAGACCGCCAAGTTGTTGTTTCCATTCATTGATTTGCTCAACTAAGGCTTCAGAACCGCCTTTTTGCACGGTGTGCAGGAAGGTTGAAGCAATCCCAACCATGCGAGCTCCTAGAACCAGCGATTTCATGATGTCCAGCGGCTGACGCACACCACCAGAAGCAAAGACGCCAATCTTCCGGCTGCGGTCGCCAGCATTTAATTGCCGCGCAGTCATCAAGCTGACTACGGTTGATAAGCCCAAGTCGCCTAAGTAATCGTAATCGCCATGGCCACGGGCATTTTCAATTTGAACGAAATTGGTACCACCAGCACCGCCTAAGTCAACCCATTCAATGCCGTTGTCCATCAACAGTTGAATGCTATCCTTGTCAAAACCAAAGCCAACGGCTTTGACGACCACTGGCACATCAACAGCCTCCTTGATATCAACAATCTTGTCGATCCAGTGGAAGTCCCGCATGCCTTCTGGCATAACCAATTCTTGTGGGGCATTTAAGTGGATTTGCAAAGCATCTGCGCCAAGTTCGTCGACGATGCGGCCCGCCCACTCAGGTGAAGTTTCAGGGTTAATGTTGGCAAAAATTAACCCATCTGGGTCAAATTCCCGCGCAACCGTAAAACTCTTTAACTGTTTTTCATCATGTTCCAGCATGGAAGCTGATCCTAAAGCCATTGGAATATGAGTCTTGCAAGCGGCCAGCGACAGGTCCTTATTAACTTGGAAAGACAAATCTGACCCACCAGTCATCGCTTCAATAAAGAAAGGAGCCGCAATTCGGTAGCCAAAAATTTCGGTTGAGAGAATTTCAGGCTGGACTCTGGTTTCTGGCAATTCAGGTGCAACTAAATGCATCTGGTCAAAGTCGTTGCTCTTGTTTGGTATAAAAAATGAACTTGCTAATCGTAATTGATCAATTTTTCGTTGCTTATCTGCATCCATTTTGTTTTTCGCTTTCTACTACAACGGTTTGCCCAGCAGGGTGGACCTGGAAATCTAGTGGCAAAATGCCATTAGCCAGCCACTCCTGCTTTAAAGCGTCAACTTCGGTATCAGCACTGCCGATAACAATGCCGCAGTCGCCTCCACCGGCGCCAGAAGTTTTCGCAGCCCCGTGGTGCTTTTCGGCGATGCTAATCAGCTGATGCAGCCGCGGAATTTCTACTGCAATATGATTTAGCTGGCCAAATTTTTGCAAAATCAACCGGTTAGCACGAATTTGCTGCTGAATAAGGTGGATGTTGCCTTTAGCAAATCCCGCGATTATTCTCAGCACGCATTGCCGCGAATTTAGCAAAAATTTAGCATAGCTGTATTGAAGAACCGCTTTTTGCGCATTTGATTCGTCAACCAGTTGGGAAGTCGAAGCCGGCTTCTGCGTCCAGCCGATGAGCAGCTGCAAACCCTTTGGCGGCTCAAGACTTTGAATCTTTAACCCCGGCCAAGCTTCAGTTACTACTTGCAAAAAAGTTTTGCTGCGCAGCTCATCCTTGAGCCATTTTTTATCGAAAGTTTGGTAAGCCAGCCAGCCGCCATAAACGCTAGACGCTACATCACCAGCTGAGCCATTTTTTTGCACGCTGTAGTGTGCGATGGCTGCAATTTTAAAAAGCAAGTCACGAGTAACTGGCAATTGATAAAACTGCAAAATAGCTTTGACAGTGGCGACCGTTACAGCAGCTGAAGAGCCTAAACCGTACTTTTTGCCATCAGCCGAATCCAAGTTGGAATTGACATGCAGATCGTAGACCGCTAAACGAATCCCGCGTTCGAGCACGTACTTTTCGGTGTATTGGATGGCAGAAAGGATAAAAGCAAAGGGATTATCACGGTTATCAATTATTATTTTATCCCCATGTCTGACCCAATGCAAAGAGTCTTGCGAGTACTGCTTTGAGTAGATGCTGCCGGTCTGATTTTCGCTTTGCTTGATGGTGACGAACACATAACGATTCAAAGCAACCAAAATAGCAGGGCAATTTTGCTCTAAAACGGCATATTCTCCGGCAATATACAACTTGCCTGGTGCTTTAACAGAAATCAAGATGAAACCTCTATTCCATGTCAGAGTTGGACCAGCTCTTTACGCCTGGACCAAAATTTGTCACCACAATCTTAGCACTCGGCATGAGTTGGGCAAGTCGACTGCTGAGAACTTTGCAATTTTTTAAACTTGTCAAAATTTTGACATTAGGGCCCGCATCTATCGTGTAATAACAGGGAATGCCAGCTGCCCGCCAGGCCTGAACCCACTTAATAATTTGCATTGTGGCCGGTTCAAAATAAGTAAACGGAGGCTGGGCAGTCAGATTTAAAGCGTGCATTTCATTAGCATTGAGTTCAGCTAATTGGCCAATTTTATCAAAATCAGCTTGTTGGATCGCCAGCTTCATTTGAGCTATTTCGTCCGGGTTGCGCTCAAGCCAAGTTTGATAGAAGGGCGAAGTTTGTGCCCGCTGCATCCCGATTGTTGAAGAAATTTTTTTAGGCTGCTGGTCTAATTCGACGACCAGCAAATGCAGGTCCAGTTTTGGGCGTTCATCAATTGGCACAGCATAGGAATTTGCATCGTCGCCGGCTTGCCATTCAGCAAAACCGCCGAAAATCGACCGCGTCGCTGACCCTGACCCCAGCCGGGCCAAACGAGACAAATCTTGCCGGCTCAAATGCAGCTGCTGCAACTGGTCAAAGGCAGCGGCCAGGGCCGCAAAAGCTGAGCTGGAAGAAGCAAGGCCGGCACTAGTCGGCACATGATTGACAGATCTGACTAAGTAATGCCGATTCGGCAAATTCAAACGCCGCTCGAGCAAATGCAGGTATGAAAAAACGCGCTGGCTGTCAGCTGCCGCTTGCAGTTTCCCATTTAAGAAAAATTGATCGGACGTTTGCCAAGAAAGGGTGGTTTCCGTATAAAATTTGTCCAGCGTCATCGACAAGCTGTTCATTAGCGGCAAACGCAAATCAGGATCAGCTTTGCCCCAGTATTTTATTAAAGCAATATTAGTATGTGCTATTGCAGTCGCTGACATTAAATTTCCTCGATCCAAGCATGGGCAATTTGTCCCTTTGCCAAGTTGATGATTTTCTGGCCGACGGTTGGATCAGGGACCAAAGCGATCACAATCCCGCCTAAACCGCCGCCTGACAATTTAGCGCCAAACGCGCCATTCTGGTTGGCTAGTTCGCACAAGCTGTCAATTTTGTCAGTGGAGATACCAAAGGAAGCCAAAATATCTTGGGCCTGGTTGAAACAATCCCCGCAAGTCGCTGCATCATGAGCTAGAAAAGCCTTTTTGAAAACGGGGGCCAGTTTGCCTAAAGCCCGCATATCTTGTCGAACAGACCGGTTTTTAGCATATAATTCATGCACTTGCGTGACAGCTTCCTTGGTGTTGCCCATTTGACCCGTATCCAGCATAACTAAAAAGCTGCCTAATTTTCCAGTCAGTTCTTCAGTCCCAGTCTTGGTTGAAAATGACACAGCATAATTGGAAGCAACAGTGGCCGCATCTAGGCCGGAAGCTTTGCCGTGCGTAATCATTTCAGCATGGTTAGTAATCGCCATGATATCATCGCGGGATAAATGCAGGTGATAGTACTCGTTTAAAGCTTGGGTTGTCCCAAAAGCGACAGCGGCTGAAGAACCTAGCCCGCGCTGCATCGGAATTTCGCCAGTGTAGGTAACTTTTAAGGCCTGCCGGCGGTAGGCTTTAGCTTTCATTGCCCGGACGATGTACTTAATGCCGTCAAATTCATCTGGCGCGGTAAACAGCGGTCCATGATAACGCGGCGTATCCATCCAAAAGTCCTTTTTAATTGGCTCGATCGTCGTGACAATTTGCAGAGTCTTAGCAGGGACGGCCAAGGCATCGTAGCCATAAACAACGGAATGATCGCCAATCAAAATTACTTTTCCATGAGCAGCAAAACTAGTCTTCACCTTAATTCATCCTTCCTTATAAGTTGAAGAGAGCTCCTATGCTAAAATGAAAAGCAAGGAGCATGAGCATGATTTCATTAATAACTGGTCGCCAAAGCGATGATTTGGAAAGTTTAAGCATTGAAGCCGCAGTGGCGACCTACTTAAAACATCCCCAGGAGCAAACTTTTTTGTTAGTTCCTAATCATATTAAGTTTACCACAGAAGTGCGGGCTCTCCGCAAACTTGGCGACTTAACTGGGCAAGCAGAACCGGCTGTCAAAAATTTGCATATTTTGTCATTTTCCCGGCTGGCTTGGTTCTTTTTGCGGGATGCACCTGGCAAGCAGCTGACTGTGCTTGACGATGCTGGCGGGCAAATGCTAGTGCGCAAGGTTTTTTCGCAGGTGCAATCTCAACTGCACCTGCTGCAAACTCAGCAGCCAAATCCGGGTTTGATGGGTGATTTGTACCAAGCTGTGCAATTAGGCCGCAGCGCTGAAATTGATTTTACTGAATTAAGCAAGCAGGCACAAGCTGAAGAAGCCAGGGCCAAATTTCACGACTTGGGTATTTTATCAGCTGGCGTTCAGGCTGAGATGGCTGGCAAGTTTCAAACCAGCAGCGACTTTTTGCTGCAGTTCAACCAGTTGCTAGCAGATAAAGATGTTAGCCACTTGCATTTTTTATTTTGCGGGTTTGCGCATTTTTCACAGCCAGAGCTAATGACAATCAAGCTGCTGACTAGTAAGGGTGCACAAGTCAAATTGTATTTTGAAACCAAGACGGGTGCGCTTAATCAGCAGCCAGTAGCCGGCGACTATGATTACGTTGTCCAGACTACCATTCAGCGTCTGCAGCGTTTTTGGCGCAGCCGCCATTTGCGCTGGCAAGAGCAAATTGTGCCAGCTAGTCCGCGCTCAGACCAGCAGGCCTTGTTAAATCGTTTTTGGACAAGGCAAAATTCGGCAGCTGATAGTCAGAATTTGAACAATGATAATGTCGTGCAGCTAGTGAAAGCCGATTCGCGTTATGCTGAAGCTTATTTTGTTGCGCGGACGATTTACCAGCAGGTAGCCTTAGGGCAAGCACGTTTTCGCGATTTTTTGGTCTTAGCCCCTGACTTGCAGGCGTATGAGACCTATTTGCTGCCAATTTTACGGCAAAATCAGGTGCCTTTTTTTGATGACTTGCAGCGGCAGATGAAATATCATCCGCTGGTTGTACTGCTGGAAAATTTGCGGGCGCTAACGAATGGTGACTGGTCGACTTCTGCCTTGCTGGCAATTTTAAAGACCAACTTGCTGATTCCCAGCTGGTACGGCGATGAACGTGAATTTACGGCTGATTTGGACCTGCTGGAAAATTTTGTCTTGGCTCACGGCATTAATCATAAGCGCTGGTTGCAGAACTGGGAGCCCTTTGCTCAGGCTAATTTGCTGGCAATTGATCACAATCAAGCCGTCCTGACTCGCTTAGAGCGCTTGCGCAAATTCATCACTTCTCAAATTGAGCCGGTACTTGCCAAATTGGAGACCGAGACTGATCCTCGTCAGGCTGCGACCAGTCTGTTTGAATTTTTAGTGGAAAGCGGGGTTGCCCGCAGACTAGACCAGTGGCGAAAAGAAGCTAGTGATCGCGGCGATCAGCAAGCTGCCCAGGAGCCTGAACAGGTGTGGGATTTACTAATTGCGCTGCTGCAAGACTATTTGCTGCTAGCGCCGGCCCAATTTGATGAAGATGAGTTTTTTGAGCTGCTGACCAATGGCTTTAGCCAAGCCTCTTTCTCACAAATTCCTTCGACTTTGGATGCAGTCAACGTCTCAGAATTTGGCATGGTCCAGCAGCATGCTTATCGGCAGGTCTTTATTATTGGTGCCACTAGTACGGCTCTGCCCAAAATTGAGCATCAGCCTGGTTTTATCACCAGCGAGAACATTGCAAGCGTGCAGGCGGCTTTTAATGACAGCAGCTATTTGGAAGATCAGCAGCGGCTAAACAATTTAGACCAGGACTATCAATTCGGACGAGCGCTGTCCTTAGCCAGTCAGCGGGTATATTTGTCATACCCAGTCTTAAATGCGGCCAATGAACGACTAGAGCCGTCAATTTATTTTGACCGTCTGCAGACAGTCAGCGGGCCAGTTTTTGCCCAACATGATTTGCCAGCACGGGATGGCAGCGATTTTCTGAATTTCGTGACTAATCCAGCAGCCAGCCTGGGCTATTTGGCATATTTAAAGCAAGCTGAGCTGCTGAAGATTGCCGCCGAGTATGAACCTGCCTTAACCAAGCAGGTTTTGACCAGTGCGCAGTTTGACAATCAGCCGGAAAATATAGGCCCTGATTTGGCCCAGCAGCTCTATGGAAAAAAGCTGTCAGCTTCAGTTTCTCAACTTGAGACATACTATGGGAACTCTTTTGAATACTTTTTGACTTATGGTCTGCGCCTCAAGCCTCGCTTGGAAAACGCTCTAGACGTAGTGCAAGCTGGCAATTATTACCATCAGACCATGGACAATTTGGTGAAATATTTGCGGGCCCATAATTTGCAGCTGAAGCAGCTCTCGGCTAAGGATTTGCATGAACTGGTTGCCCACTTGCACACTCAGCTGCAGGAGCAGCCGCGCTACCAGCAGCTTCAGCAAGAGCCGCTGAATCAATATTTGTTCAGTTTGTTGAACCAGACAACTCATAAGTTAGTTGCTTCTTGGCATAGCCGCAGTCAAAATACCCAGCTGCAGCCCCGTTACTCTGAATTAGGCTTTGGCCTAGGACAACCGGTGCCTGGCTTGAGTTTTGATATTTCCGATCAAATTGGCATCAGCCTGCGCGGGAAAATCGACCGGGTGGATTTAGCTGAACAAGAAGATGAAGTCGTTGGACAAGTGATTGATTATAAATCTTCCGCTAAAAGCTTTGACCTAGGGATGTTTGCTTCTGGCTTGGCCTTGCAAATGGTTTCTTATTTGGACGTTTTAGCTAAGCACCAGGACTTTTTTGCTGGCGAAAAGCCGCTAGCTTTGCTGGGGGCTTTCTATCAAACTGTCACCGGTCAAGTTGAGCGTTTAAACCTGCGCAATTTGTTTACAGCTGATTTGCAGCTAAAACCTGATTTGGCTAATGGCCAGCAGCGCTTGTTGTATAAAGGGCTGCTGATCAATGATCCTGACCTGATTCGGCTTGCTGATCAAAGCCTGCGCGATCATCAAAAATCACAGCTGTATGGCGGCACCAGCATCAAAAAGAAGGGCGGTTTAAGCTTGCCGCGCACTGCTACTTTTAGCCCGCAGCAATTTGACCAACTCTTGGCTTATGATGAATATCTGCTCAAACAAGCTGGCCAGCAGATTTTAAATGGACAAATTGAGCTGAATCCATATCGCCGGGGCCAGCAAACTCAGCTGCAGTATTCAAACTTCAAAGATATTTTCTTCTTTGATCCAATGCTGAATGGCAACCGCTACCATGAGATTACGTATTTATCAAAGACAGATTTATTTGCTCTCATTAAAACAGCTTTAGAAAACGAGGCGGAACATGACTAAATTTACCCCAGCACAAACGGCCGCCATTAAAACCCAAGGCAAGAATTTGCTGGTTTCGGCTTCGGCCGGCTCAGGCAAAACCACGGTTCTGGTAGAACGCGTAATTTATGAAGTCTTGCATGGCCAGCCGCTAGATCATCTGTTAGTGATTACTTTTACCAAGGCGGCTGCAACTGAAATGAAGTTGCGAATCAAGCAGCGGCTGACGGCTTTACAAGCTGAGAGGCCTGATCAGCGACGCTGGCTGCAAGAACAGCTTCTGGCCGTCGATACCGCCAATATTTCAACGATTGATGCTTTTTGCCTCGATTTAATCAAGCGCTTTTACTATGTGATTGAGCTAGACCCTAGCTTTAGCATTCTGACTGATGAAACCCAGCAGGCACTGCTTGAGGAACGAGCCTTGCAGACCGTGGAGGAAAAGTGGCTGCAAAACCGGCCGGATGAATTTAAACGCTTATTCAACAATTTCGCAGGCGACCGTGATTTTCAGCAGGCTAGCGATTTGCTGCTTGACCTTTATGCTGAAGCCATGGCTAAGGCTGACTATCAGACTTGGCTGAATTCGTTAGCTGACAGCTATGACTTAAAGGGACAAACATTGGTTAGCAGTGAGCTCTGGCAGCAGCTGATTAAAGCGCCGCTGTCCCGTCAAATTGATAATATTGATGGAAATTTAGCAAAAATCGTCAATGATCCGCTTTTTGCTCATCCCGATTTGACTAAAATGCGGCAAAATTTTCAAGGCTTTGCACAGAATTGGACGGCCTTCAAACAAGCTGTCAGTTCTGATCAGCCATATGACGAGCAGCGCGCTTTGCTGCAGACTTGCCGCTTTGAGCTGCGCACAGCAAAGAGCAAGAAATGGGATGAGCAGACCGCTGAATTTTATGAAAGCAGCCAAACAGTCAAACAGGAAATTAAACCGGCTGTTTTGCAGCTGCTGGTTAGCTTCTATGCGCAGAAAGAGCAAGGTCAGACAGCGGCTCTTCAGACTGGCCAAGCGCTGGTGCGAACACTGGCGGCGATGGAAACAGATTTCATCGCTGCCTACAACCAGCTGAAACGCCAGCAAACTTTGCTGGATTATGGTGATTTAGAGCAACTAGCCTATCAAATTTTGACAAAGCCAACTACGCAAGGCCAAGCGGCCCGCCGCTTTTATCAAGAAAAATTTGCTGAAATTCTGGTGGATGAATGCCAAGACATTAATGGCTTGCAGGATCAATTGATTAATTGCTTGCACGGCAGCCAGAATCATTTGTTCTTTGTTGGCGACGTCAAGCAGTCAATTTACGGTTTTCGTCAGGCGCGTCCAGAATTGTTTTTACAAAAATATCGCGCTTATCAAGCCAGTTCAGCCGATCAGTGTTTGCAGCTGGCTGAAAACTTTCGGTCCAGTCCAGCAGTTACCAAAGTGGTCAACCAGATTTTTAATGGCTTGATGACACCTGCTTTTGGCGGTCTTGATTATGAAGCTGACAGCCAGCTGCTAGCAGCCAATCATCATTATGATCAAGCCCCGCAAGCGGCAGAGCTTTTATTAACGCCGGATAGCAAACAGCTGCCTCTAAGCCAGCTGCTGATTCAGCGCATTTGTCAGCTGCAAGCGGAGAATTTTCAGGTTTATGATGATCAGTTAGGGCAGCAGCGCCCGGTTAAATATTCAGATATTGCCATCTTAACGCGAAGCCGGTCTGACAATTTGGAGATTATGTCAGCTTTTGCTCAGGCTGGCATCCCGCTGCTGATTACGGATGCTCAAAATTATTTTCAGACCTTTGAGCTATCGATTGTCTTGAATTACTTAAAAATTATCGATAATCCTGAGCAAGATATCCCGCTTGTCGCTGTGCTGAGATCGCCAATTTTTAGTTTTTCGACCAGTGATTTGGCTAAAATCCGCATCAAGTCGCCGCGCAGCAGTTTTTATACCGCCGTAGCTGCTTATTCGCTTGCAAATAATGCTTTGGCAAAGCGTTGTCATCAATTTTTGCAGCAATTGACAGACCTGCGCGACTTTTCCAAACAGCACCGCATTTCAGAATTAATCTGGAGCTTATATAGTCAAACTCATTTGCTGGAAATTATGACCAATTTGCCCAATGGTGAGCAGCGCCGGGTCAACTTAGAAAACTTGTATGAGCGAGCCAGTTCGTTTGAAAGTGCTGGTTTTAAAGGCATCTATCAATTTATTCGCTTTATCGCCCGCATGCAGGCCGCTGACAAAGATTTAGCTGAACCTCTGCTAAGCAAGGAAGCAAATAATGCGGTCAAGCTGCTGACAATTCATGGGGCGAAAGGTTTGCAATTTCCAATTGTGTTTTATACTGGTTTGACCCATGGCTTTCAGCGGCAAGATCTGCAGCGAGATTATATTTTTGACCAGCATGATTTGGGCATTACCATCACTGAGCCAGACTTTAAAGTTGATACGCTGGTCAAAACAGCGGCCGCCTTGCGTCAGCAGCAGCGCATGCTGGAAGAAGAGAGCCGGATTGCTTATGTGGCCTTAACGCGGGCAGAGCAAAAATTGATTCTGGTGGGGCAAATTTCTGACTGGCAAGCCGCTGGCGCCGCATTAAGCAAGCGTTTAACCGCTAGTGGCAAAGTCCCGGCAGCAGCAGCGATTAATGCCAACCGCCCACTAGACCTGCTTGGCGGCCAGCTGCATTTGGACCAGCAAGTGCTGCATCAAATTAAGCAAATTGATTTAGCGGCTGAACAAAGCTCATTTTTGCTAGTCAGTGGGGAGTTGCAGCCAACAGAAACTGAGTCTAAACAATCTAAGCAAACTGAGGCCAAGACTCTTGCAGCAGTTGCTGATAATTCAAGCACGAATTTAAGTCAGCAAGTCCAGCGTTTATTTGCCTTTAAATATCCATACCAAGCCGAAACGATCAAGTCCGCTTATCAATCAGTTTCAGACATTAAGCGTCAGCTTGATCCGGACGAGCGAGCACTAGAAAATAGTCACTTGCACCGTTCGACTAATCGCTATTTGCAGCCAATCGAAACTAAGCCTAGTTTTTTGTATCAGGACAAATTTACCGCAGCGCAAATTGGGACAGGAGCACACTTAGTGCTGCAATACTACCCTTATGATTTGGCTCACCCGCAAACAGTTGCGGAAACTGCCGATAAATTAGTCAAAGAGGGCAAACTGAATGGCCAGTTGGCAAATGAGCTGCCGCTAGCAGAATTAGAATGGTTCGTTCATTCCGAATTTGCCCAACCATTTTGGCAAAATCCAAGCCAGCTGCACCGGGAAGTCGCTTTTTCTGGCCTGCTGCCGGCGCAAAATTTGTTCAATGATGTCGATGATCCGGAGGCTAAAGTTTTGCTGCACGGAACAATTGACGGCTACTTTGAAACCCAGGACGGCATCTTGCTCTTCGATTATAAAACAGACCAAGTTGATCGCAGCCAGCAAGCAGCAGCAATTGACCGCATTAAACGCCGTTATCGCCAGCAGCTTAAGCTTTATGCCCAAGCTTTAGCTAGTTTTACCTGTAAAAAAGTAGTTAGTCAGTATTTGATTTTGCTTGCGGCCCAAAAATGCGTAAAATTGGATTGAAAAGGAGGGCGAGCCAATGAAAGCAGCCTTTACTGATGATGTTTTTGCAGTCGTTGACCTAGAAACAACTGGTACCCAGCGCCTGCAGCATGATCGCATCATTCAATTTGGGTGCGCCATTATCAAGCATCGCCAAGTTGTTAAAACTTATTCGTTTTTGATCAATCCGCATCGTTCAATTCCGCAAGCAGTGCAAAATCTTACGGGCATTAGCAATGCAGATGTCGCTCGCAAGCGTGATTTTCGCTACTTTGCCAAACGCATTCGGCGCATTTTGCAAGGGACAATCTTTGTCGCCCACAACGTCAACTTTGACTTGCCATTTTTAAACTATGAATTAACCAATGCAGGCTTAGATCCGTTGCCTAACCGCGCAATTGATACGGTTGAATTAGCGCAAGTCGTCTTTCCAACTTATCCCTCTTACAAGCTGCGCGATTTAACTGCCCGCTTGCAGATTAAGCACTTGAACCCGCACCGTGCTGATTCGGATGCCTTAGTAACTGCTGAGCTGCTTTTGCAGATCATCAACCGAGTTGAGCAGCTGCCGCAAGCTACGCTGAATACTTTATCGGCTTTATCCAAAGGCCTGATTAGGGATACAAGCTATATTTTTCAAGAGATCAGTCAAGTTGCCCGTCAGCAAAAACGCCCGCTCAGCAAAGATTTTTTGCAAATTCGCAACCTGGTCTTACGCCGGCAAGATCAGCAAATCGGTCAAAACCGGCCAGCATCTGCCCGTTTCCCGCAAAATGACCAGGAGAAAAAGGCTTTGTTTAAAGGACACGTGCGTTATCGACGAGCCCAAGTTAAATTAATCAACCGCTTGCACGGCTTTTTGACTGATAAAAACCAACACGACTTGTTGGTTGAAGCTCCGAATGGGACGGGCAAGACTTTTGCCTATTTGTTCGCCGCTGGGTATGAACTGTATCGTGGGCACAAACTAGTAATTGCTGCACCAACAAAAGTGCTGCAAGAACAGCTGATGCGGGCTGAAATCCCGCAAATGCTGGCGGTCACTGGGTTAGATCTGTCTGCTCAGTTGGTAAAAGCCAGCAGCCATTACCTTGATTTGGACGGTTTTGCCAATTCGCTTTATCCAACCGATGCCAACAAGCCGACTTTGATCTTGCAAATGGGCATTCTCATTTGGTTAACGCAGACCAAAACTGGCGATTTGGATGAATTGCAGCTGACTAATTACCAGGCACCTTTGTTCAGCCAGATTCAGCATCCCGGCGATGCCAGAACTGGCACTGCTTTTAGCGAGGTTGATTTTTGGAATTTAGCACGCTACCGAGCTGAACAGGCCGATATTTTGGTTACCAATCACGCTTACTTGGCCAACCACTATGAAGACAGCATTTTGGGCTATCAGCCGATTTTGATTGTTGACGAGGCCCACCGTTTTGTTGAGAGCGTGGCTAGTTCTCGCAACGACCAGCTGCATTTGGAAAGTTTGTGGGGGTCGCTGAGTCATTTGCGTAATACCCTGTATTTTGGCGAGAGCAACGTCAATGACCGTTTTGGGGCCGATTTAGGTTTAAGCCGGCCGCTGCAAAAGCTAGAGCCAGCAATTTTGGCGGCGATTCGCAGTATTAACAATTTGCAAAAGCAATTTTACAATCACCGGCAGCAGGCCTTGAGCCGCAATCAACTGGCCAATGACACAATCGTCTTGAGCTTTGACGGCGTCGATTTATTCGATCAGCCCGCTGTTTATCGGCGGTTGTTTAAAAATTTGCAGAAGAAAATCAACACTGTTCGGCAACTGCTGACTGATTGCCTAGATATTTTATACAGCGAAAAAGAAAATTGGCTGGGTGAGGATGAGTCGCTAGCCAAAGACTTGGCTCAGCAGCTGGACCAGCTTGATTATTATTTGCAACAGATTTACGTGCTGGCCGATCAAACCAGCAACCGGCAAGAACTGGTCAAGCGGGGCTTTATTTTGCAAATTACCAGTGCTGGTGATCCGCTGTCGACGAATATTAGTTGGCTCATGCTGGATCCGCGCATGGAAATCAAACGCATTTACCATCGTTTTCAGCAACGGCTATTTGTCAGTGCGACCCTGGCCAATAATGGCGATTTCAGCTTTGCCAAGCAAGAACTGGCTTTGCCAGCGGAGACGCCGACTTATCTAGGACAGGCCAGCTTTGATTTGACGAAACGCTTGCATATTTTAGGAGTCAGCGACGCTAAAATTCCGCTTGATCCTAATCAAAGCGATTTTGACAATTTTTGCGGGCAATTTCTCAAACAGTTGCCGCTCACGGCGAAGCATATTCTAGTGCTGTTTACCAACTTAAAAACGATTCAAACCGTTTATGATAAAATCGCGGCTGACCAGCATTTTAAGGACTATGAGGTGCTGGCGCAGGGCATTACAGGTTCGAATGAGCGTATTGCTAAACGTTTTGCCATTGCCAAACGGTCGATTTTGCTCGGGGCCAATACTTTTTGGGAAGGCGTTGATTTTCAGCATGCCCAAGTCGACTTGGCGATTGCCACCAAGCTGCCGTTTGACTCGCCCGAGCAGCCGGAAGTCAAGCTCAGGCAGAAAAAGCTCAATTTGCAAGGGCAAGACCAGTTCCGGGATGATTTATTGCCGCGGGCTTTATTAAAATTGCGGCAGGGATGCGGCCGGCTGATTCGCGGCGAGCATGATCACGGTGTGTATGTTTTGCTGGATCAGCGGCTTTGGCATCGAAATTATGGACCGATTTTCCTGGAAAGCTTGCCAGTCAAAACAGAAAAGGTAAACTTAAAGGGTGCTGAAAAAATGCTAAGTAAGGATTTGAAATCATGAGATATGAAAATCGCCAAACGATGATCTTTGTCAGTTGGCTGTTAGGGATTATCGTGGTCTTGGCTTTAGCAGCCAGTTTGATTTTGGCAGCTGCCGGACGAGAACGAGGCAGCGACTATCGTGCTATGCAAAGCGTGATTAGCCGCAAAACGCCAATTGTGAAGATTGATCATTCTTATCATCTAAGCAGAAGCGTGCGCAGTGTCGCTGCCAGCGGGGTCGATCGCCGCGGTCACCGCTATTATTTTATTTTCTTGCCAAATTCAAAACGGGCTTATCTTTATGCAGCCAGCAAAGGCAAGTCCCAGCGGTTTATCTTGAATAAGGCTAAAAAGGCACATGGCCAGCACAATGATACCAGCATTAATTTGGGCTGGTACCATGGCCAACCAGTCTGGGAAGTCGCTTATCGCAAACAAAATGGTGACTGCTCATATCTGCTGTATTCATTTAAAACAGGCAAGCAGCTTTCATTTATTGACAATTTGTAATGAATGAGAGTAGAGGACAGTTCTGCTTTTTTGTATAATTGGGATAGATTTTTTTAGAGGGTGGAATGAAATGACGGAATTAATCAGTATTAAAGAATCGCCAAAACACGTTGGCGAAGAAGTCAGACTGCACGTTTGGCTGACCGACAAACGCTCCAGCGGCAAGATCATGTTTTTGCAGCTGCGTGATGGGACAGCCTTTTTCCAGGGCGTTGTCCGCAAAAACGATGTGTCGGAAGATGTTTTCAACACGGCCAAGGAGCTGCGTCAAGAAGCCAGCTTTTATTTAACTGGTACGATTCATGAAGACAAGCGGTCACATTTTGGCTACGAAGTTCAAATTTCGGACCTGCAAGTTGTTTCAAACAATGATGGTTACCCAATCGGCAATAAAGAGCATGGTATTGACTTTTTGCTGGATAACCGGCATGTTTGGCTGCGGTCGAAGAAGCCATTTGCAATTATGCAAATTCGCAACACGATGTTTAAGGCGACAGTTGACTTCTTTGAAAAAGAAGGCTTCATTAAATTTGATGCTCCGATTTTCATGCACTCTGCTCCAGAAGGCACGACGCAATTATTCCACGTTGATTATTTCAAACATGATGCTTACCTGTCGCAATCTGGTCAACTGTATGGTGAAGCTGGGGCAATGGCCTACGGCAAGATCTTTACCTTTGGTCCAACTTTTAGAGCCGAGGAATCTAAAGGTCGTCGCCATATGACCGAATTTTGGATGATGGAGCCAGAAATGGCGTGGATGCACCAAGATGAATCCTTAGACATTCAAGAAAGATACTTGGCCTACATGACTAAGCAAGTGTTGGAGAAAAACCAGTATGAATTGTCGATCTTAGGCCGCGATCCTGAAAAGCTGCGTCCAACAACTGAAGGCAATTTCACTCGTCTGCCATATGATGATGCAGTTAAGATGCTGCAAGATGCTGGCCGCGACTTTAAGTGGGGCGACGATTTCGGGGCCCCTGATGAAGGTGTTATTTCCAACCAATTCGATCGTCCAGTCTTCATTGTTAATTACCCGACTTCAATCAAGCCGTTCTACATGAAGAAGAACCCAGATAATCCTAAGGAATACTTATGTGCTGATGTCCTCGCCCCAGAAGGCTACGGCGAAATTATGGGCGGTTCAGAACGTGAAGGCAACTATGAAGTTCTGAAGCAGCAAATTATCGATGCAGGCGTGAACTTGGAAGACTACCAATGGTACCTGGACTTGCGCAAGTACGGCGGCGTGCCACACTCAGGCTTTGGCATGGGCTTTGAACGGACAATTGCGTGGATCTGCAAGCTAGATCACATTCGTGAAGCAATTCCATTCCCAAGATTAATCAATCGAATGCAACCATAAAAATAAAATCAAGTTGAAGCAAGTCAAATTTGCTTCAACTTTTTTAATCGAGATGAATGATAAATGACGGCTTTTAATCAATATCGGCGCTTAGGCTTTACTACTCTGAGCAATGCTTTGCTTGCCTATTATGCCCGCTTAGGCTTGACCAGCACAGAATTTGTTTTAGTTTTGCAACTGGAGGCCTTTGCACAAAAGGGAGATATTTTCCCAAGTTCTAACCGCATAGCTGCTAACACCGACCTGGATGCTGGCGAGGTCAGCAATTTGCTGCAGGGACTAATCGATAAGCAGCTGCTAGTGTTGACTGAAGAGCAGGACAGCGATGGCCGCATCAGCAACAGCTACAGTTTGGATCCGCTGTATGAAAAATTGGATCAGTATTTGCAAACGCATGTTTTAACAAGGAAGCGGCAGACCGAAAAATCTGTGCTGGATAATGATCCTTTAACTCAGCTGGTTAGACAGTTCGAAATCGAGTTTGGCCGCATGCTAAGCCCGATTGAACGAGAAGAGATTGCTGACTGGCTGAATGTGGACCACTATGACCCCAAAATTGTCAAATTAGCCTTGCGAGAAGCTGTGTTGGCCCAGGCGTACAACTTCAAGTATATTGACCGCATCCTGCTCAATTGGCAGCGCATGCACCTGTCGACCGAACAGGCCGTGCAAACTTATTTGACGCGCAATCAGCCTTTGCAAGGGAGGCAATAGGAAGATGGTTCTATCTGATCAAGAAGCTTACCAAGTACTGCACCGCATTGATCAAATGTTTCCAGAGGCGAAGGGCGAGTTGCAGTGGGATAGCCATTTTCATTTATTGTGTGCGGTGCTAATGAGCGCTCAGACGACTGATAAAATGGTTAACCGGGTTATGCCAAAATTTTCAGCGGATTTTCCCGATGCACAAACTTTAGCCCAGGCCGACATTAGTCAAATCGAAGCAGATATTAAAACCATTGGCCTGTATCGCACTAAGGCTAAGCATTTAAAAGCAATGGCTCAAATTTTGACGCAAAAATATGACGGGCAAGTTCCTAAAAGCAAGGCTGAGCTGGTTCAGCTGCCTGGAGTCGGCATTAAAACTGCTAATGTGGTCCTGGCAGAAGGATTTGGCGTGCCAGCAATCGCAGTGGATACGCATGTTGCCCGTATTGCTAAAGCTTTTAAAATCGTGCCAGCCAAGGCTACGCCTGTTGAAATAGAGAAACGGCTGGAACAAATCTTGCCAAAAAATGAATGGATTCATACTCACCACGCCTTGATTTTCTTTGGCCGCTACCGCTGGCCAGCCAGAGCTAAGGATAAGAATCCCTATGATTTTTTAGAGTAATTTATATTTCGACAAACAAAAAATCCAAGCACTTTAAAATCGTGCTTGGATTTTTTCATGCAATTGCGGAATCATTATGGCAGGGTAAAGCTGCCGCCAGTGGAATTGTTGCTGCTGTTGCTATTGTTGGTTTGGCTATTATTGTTATTGGAATTGCCGCTAGTGTTAGTCGAATTATCACCACTGTTGCTCTGATTGTTGTTGGTGCTATTTTCACTGCTGCTGTCAGTAGTTTGACTATCGCTATTGCTATCATCATTGCCGCTTTGACTGCTGTTATTGTCAGACTGACTAGTTGATCCGGATTGACTATCGCTGTCGCTATCAGCATCAAAATCAGAATTGGTGTTAGTTTCCTCATCGTCGCTGCTGTAATCAGCACTAGCTTTTTTCTTTTTATGACTGTGAGCTGTACTTGAGTAATAGAGCTCTGAACCTTTTTTCACGACATGACTTGGCATTGACCAATCACGATTGGATTTGTCTTTCATCAAGTAAGTCATCATATGCTTATACAGCAGTTGCGCCGACTGCTCACCGCTGCCGCTGATCGTGCCATCTTTCAAATTATCGTATCCAGTCCAAATACCTAACGAGTAGCTTCTGGTATATCCAACGAACCAAGAATCTTTTGGCGTTGAGCTGTAGCTTGGGAATTTGATCAAGTCCGCGTCGGAATACTTAACGGTCCCAGTTTTGCCAGCTTCGTGATATTTGGTCTTAGCAGCAGTACCTGACCCATTAGTCAAAACGCCTTTCAGCATATCCGTAATCATATAAGCAGTTGCTGATGACATGACCCGCGAGCCAGTACTATCGTAGTTGCGGACCAAGCCATCAGGAGTTTCAATTTTTGAAACAAATTGCGGTTTATGGTAAACGCCGCGGTTGGCGAAGGCCCCGAAGGCGCCGGCCATTTGCAGGGAAGAAGCATTAGCGCCAATTGCCACGGACAGGCCAGCATCAGAATCGATATTGACGCCCATTTTTCTAGCAAATAGAGCTGCCCGGCTGAGGCCAACTTTTGCTAAAGTTTTAACCGCTGGCACATTCCTTGACTGCTCTAAGGCCTTGCGCATCGTAATTGGTCCCATATAAGTGTTGTCCCAATCGTACAGCTGAATATTGGTGCCAGGGTATACATAGCGCGAGTCGTTTAAAATGTGGCCAGTCGACCAATGCAGGTATTGAATAGCGGGAGCATAGTCCAAAACAGGCTTAATGCTTGACCCGGTTGAGCGGCCTGTTTGCACGGCTCGGTCTAGTCCTAACTGCACTGATGGCAATTTGCGTCCGCCGATAATAGCAATTACGTGGCCATTATTAGGATTAACTACCGTTGCGCCAACTTGCATCTTATTGTTAGTGAAAGGCACCGTCCCATCATTAACCAAGTTATAGAGCTTATTTTGAGCATCCTGGTCAATATTGACAGTAATTTTTAGGTTGTCGCGATAAGGGTCAAAACCTTTTTCCTTAACTTCAGTAATTGTTTCTTTGATGTAAGGGTCATCAATCTTGCGCAAAGTTGAATCGCTGCTGTTGCGCTGCGGAACTAGCCCCGTCTTAACGCTTTCTTTAACGGCCTGCTGATACTGGTGTTTGCTGATTTTATTGTTTTTGTACATGGCCCTGAGAACGATATTGCGTCGCTGGGTGGTAAGATCAGGATGCAAGTAGGGGTCGTATTTGACAGGAGCATTTGGCATACCTGCTAGCAGGGCTGTTTGCGCCAAATCCAGCTTTTTCAACGATTTGCCATAGTAATAGTTAGCAGCCGTACCCATCCCGTAGTTGTTGTAGTTCATGTAGACTTTGTTGATGTAAAACTCCAAAATCTGGTCTTTGGAATAATCACGTTCAACTTTCATGGCTAGCCAAGCTTCTTGCGCCTTGCGCCGCAAAGTTCTTTGCGAGTTGGCTGTTGAGAAAACTGATAGCTTGACTAGTTGCTGCGTGATCGTCGATCCGCCGGCGGCTACGCTCTGACTGCGGGCATTAAGAAGGACTGATCCAACGATTCGGATCGGGTCGAGGCCTAAGCCTTCATGATAAAAACGCTTGTCTTCGACGGAAATAACTGCATCTTTGAGCTGCTGCGGAATTTGACTGTTTGAGACATAAGTCCTTTTTTCAGAGCTTAATGACAGCAAAAATTTGCCATTGGTCGTATATAGGCTGGATCCACCACCGCTTTGCAGCTGATCTTTAGAAATGCTAGGTGCGTCTTTAGCGTAATAAGCGAATAAACCCACGCCGGAGACTACGGCCAAGACGGCTAGTAAGAAAATCCATTTGATTAATTTTAAAAACCATCCGCCGTGACTGTGATGCTCGTTCATGCTCACACGTGATTCAGTTTCTCTGGTTTCTGCCATGTGTTTATTTCCTACCTTCAATCAACCGGTCCACAGCATCTAAGTAAGGCAGCGGCGGTCGATAGCCACACTGCAATTCAATGCTGCTGCTAATAATTTCCTCTAAACTAATCGAACTATGGTCTGGATTCTTCCAAGCTGCAATCACAATGCTGGCCGGAACGATAAAATATCGCTCTAGCGTAACGAATTTCAGCACTGTAAAACAAATACCATCTTGCTCTAAGCAAGCCTGCAAATGACTGATCTGGTGCGGGTGGAAATTTTTCAGCGGAAAACAGCTTTTGTTGCGGGTTTCCTTAGCTTCAAAATCCAAATAATAGCCGCGATAGACGCCGTTATAGTCAGTTGTTGAAGCCTGCCGAAAATAGGCTTCGCGAATCACTGCCCGCGAGCGTTTCGGATAATCGACCTTGACAATCTGGACCGGCGTCGGCTTTTTGTGTACGACTGCTAGCCCTTTGGCAAGATAATATTTATTTGATTCGTTGAGCTGCTGCTCAAGCGTCATGCCCCGATCAGAAAAGTCAACTCCGCGCCGGTGACGATGTTTAGCAGGCTGCTGCATTTGTGACCAATTTTTTTCATCTGCTTGATTCACAAATGGCGACACGCCTTGCGGGTATTTGACCATAGTTCTCACTCCTGCTAGCATTATAGCAAAATCTACTTTAATTTGTAGGAGCGATGGTAGTTGAAACGGCTCTGGGTCACTGGTTACCGTAGTTATGAAATTAATGTTTTTGGCGATAAAGATCCTAAAATCAAGGTTATCAAATACGCGCTAAAAAACGCCTTACAAGCTAAGCTTGACGATGATGAATTAGATTGGGTGATTACTGGCGGTGCGCTTGGCGTTGAGCAGTGGGCGGCAGAAACGGCTTTGACCTTGCGCAATCAGCAGGTGCATGTGGCCATGATGACGCCGTATGCGGATTACGCTAAAAATTGGAATGAAGCTCACCAAGCTCATTTTTTGCAGCTGCAGCAAGCGGTCGATTTTGCGGCTGCTACTTCTAATCATCCTTATCAAAGCCCTGTCCAGCTGCGCAATTATGAAAATTTTATGCTGGCGCATACCGAGGGGGCTCTATTGGTTTATGATCCTGATCATCCCGGTAAAAGCAAATACGATTACGAATTGGTGCAGCAAGCAGCTGAAAAAGGAGACTATCAGTTAGAACTGCTGGATTTTTATGATTTGCAAGAAGCAGCTGAGGAGCTGGCTGAACAGGCAAACGATAATTTTTAATAAAAGCGTTAGCGATTTGCTTGCCCTGCGGCCGCGATTTGCTAAAATATTTAGCCGAAGGAGAAAATTATGGCAGCAATGAATCAAGTTAAACTAAATGCAGATGCAATTCTGAAGAAACAGTTCAAACGCAGCATGAAAGGATACGATGAGCAGGAAGTTGATTCTTACCTAGATCAAATTATTTCTGATTATAAGGCGTTTGAATCGATTATTGAAAACCAGCAAGAGCAAATTGAAGAACTGCAAAAATCTCTGCAGGAAAAGTATGAACAGCAAGAGCAGAAGCCGGCTGATGACGTCAAAGAATACCATCCTGGTCAATCAGCTGGTCCTGGCTTAGGCACTGCGCAAACGGCCACATTCGGCAGCCCTAATAATGCTGAAACTACTAATATGGCGATTATTCAGCGCCTGTCGACGCTAGAGAGAAAAGTTTTCAACTTAGAACAGAGAGTTAATCGGCAAAATAGAACCTTTTCTGCTAATTAGGAACTTTTTTGCTATAATAATTACTTGTGTGCGCAAGTTTGAGCAATCGCGGCTGGTTTGAATCAGCTGAGGAAAGTCCACGCCCGCACGAGCTGAGATGCTGGTAGTGTTTGTACTTAGCCCAAGAAGCTAAGGCATTGCTTGGCAATGATGGCGGAAAAAGCGCTAAGTCTTCGGATATGCGCGACTATCCTGGAAAGTGCCACAGTGACGAAGCAAGGCGAGAAATCGCTTTGGTGGAACGAGGTAAACCCTGCAAGCGGGCAACCCAAACTTTGGTAGGGGCGTCTTGGCCTGAGGAAATGAACTAAAGGTCAGATCACTTCGGTGAAGATAGATGATTGCTGATAATTGCTCAGACCCACGAGCAGTTTGAACAGAACGTGGCTTACAGAACTTGCGCGCAGGGCAGCTGAGTCTTTGGACTCGGCTTTTTTGTTAGAAAAGGAAATAAAATGGCAAAATATCAACTATTTGCAACCATGGGCGCGGGTTTTGAAAGCGTCACTAAAAAAGAACTGCAGGCGTTAGGGTATCAAACGAAAACCAGCAATGGCCGTGTATTTTTTACCGGTGATCAAGCTGATATTGTTAAAACCAACTTATGGCTGCGCAGCGCTGACCGTATTAAGATTCTGCTGAAGCAGTTTAAAGCCGTCAGCTTTGAAGAACTTTACGACCAAACCTATGCTTTTGACTGGTCCCAGCTGCTGCCAGTTGATGCTAAGTTCCCAGTTGCCGGTCGCTGCGTACGCTCTAAGCTCCACTCTGAACCGGATGTGCAATCGATTGTTAAAAAAGCAATTGTTGATAAAATGACAGCAGCTTATCATCGGCGCGGTTTTTTGCCAGAAAATGGGCATGCTTATCCGCTAGAAATCAGAATTTATAAAGATCAAGCGACTTTATCGCTGGATACGACTGGCCCAAGTCTGTTCAAGCGCGGCTACCGAGTGGAACACGGCGGTGCTCCGCTTAAAGAAAACTTCGCGGCCGGATTGCTTGAATTGACTCCTTATGATGGATCACACCCGTTGATCGACCCGATGACTGGTTCAGGCACGCTGGCTATTGAAGCAGCTTTGATTGCCAAAAACATTGCTCCTGGCTGCCAGCGAGATTTTGCTTATGACGGCTTTGACTGGTTTGACCCACAGCTGCATCAAAATGCTGTGCTGGCTGCTAAAGAACAAGTTAAAACCGACCATGCACCGATCTGGGCTAGCGACATCGACCAATCGGTCTTGGAAATTGCTAAGCTCAACGCGCATAACGCCGGCGTCCTGCAAGATATTGATTTTAAGCAAGTAGCTGTCAAGGATTTTGCGACTGACTTAGAAAATGGCATCATCATTGCCAACCCGCCTTATGGCAAACGGCTAAAAGATCGCCGCAGTGCGGAAGATCTTTATCAGCAAATGGGGCAGGTTTTGCGGCCGCTGACTTCTTTCAGTCAATATTATTTGACGGCTGACCCTAAATTTGAAACTTTCTTTGGTGCTAAAGCAAACAAAAAGCGCAAATTGTTTAATGGCAATCTGCGGACGGACTTTTATCAATATTGGGCAAACTTTCATGGAAAAAAGCATCACAACTAGTCCCAACCCGGTGCTGTGGCTGCTAAGCGATACGCATTTATTGGCTCGCAATTTGCATGACTATGGTCCGGCTTTTCGCCGAATGGAACAAACTACTGCCGGCAAAGATCTTGCTTTTCAAGAATGGCGGCTGCAAGGCTTAGTGGCCTTGGCCATTAAAAAGCGGCCGACTGCAATTATCATTACCGGCGATTTAGCATTCAATGGTGAGTATGAGTCCGCCCAACGGCTGGCTGATATTTTTGCCCCGCTGGAAGTGCTGGGCATTCCGCTGCTAGTAGTGCCAGGCAACCATGATATTCATGATGGTTGGGCGCGCAGCTTTCATCAAAACGAAATGAAGTTTGCACGTGAAATCAGTCCCAGTGACTGGAAAAATTTGTTATACGCTTCATATATGCAAGCAGCCGCTCAAGATGACAGTTCGTTGGCTTACAGCGTCAATTTGAATACAGACTACCGACTGCTTTTGCTTGATTCTTGCCTGTATCAGCCGTTTTTTAATTACGACGACCCAATTACCAATGGCAAAATTTCCAAGCCCGAACAGGCCTGGCTGAAGAATCAGCTGGAATTAGCTCAAGCAGCTGGTCAGCACTGTTTGGTTTTTATGCACCATGATTTGTATTGGCATAACAAGCTGATTCATCGCGGTTTTGTGCTGGACAATGCTGATGAAATTGAACCGCTTTTAGCAAAATATGAGGTGCCGGCTGTGTTTGCCGGCCACATTCATGCGCAGAATATCTTGCGTCCTGATCAAGAGCATGCTTTGGCTGAAGTGGCAACGTCTGCTTTTTGCATGACCGATCAAGGCTATGGTCAGTTGCAATTGACTCCGACATCCTTAACCTATCGGCGGCAGCAGTTTGCGCCGCCTGAACAAGAGTTTGCTGCTTATTTACGCAGCATCTTTTTTAAACGCGATCAAAAACAATTTTTAGCAAAAATTGATCCGCAAACGGTCGATCCTCAGATCTGGCAGGAAGGGACTAAACTGCTGGCGCAGATGCATTGGGCTTACTTTACTGGGCGGAATTTAATCAGTCCAGAAAAATTGGCTGCGTTGCAGCAAACGCCAGCTTTTAAGTGGCTCGTACAGGCACAAATTATGCAGCCTGACTACTTGCTTAGCTTGTATCATACTGATCCTACTCAAAATCACTGGTATCTGCATTTAGAGTACTAAAAAGGCAGGGCAAACGCCCCGCCTTTTTGCATGCTGCTATCTATTTAAAATATTCAGCTAAATCTTTAGCCCAAATAATCGCCATGGTATGCTGGCCAACGTGAGTACCCACAACGGGGCCAATGATGCTGCGACCCAGTCTCATCGTTGGGACTTGCTTAACAAAAGCTGCGCACCAAGCATTTTCCTTTTCCTCATCATCCGCATGGAAAATCGTGCCTTGCACTGGGTAATTTGCTTGTGCGACATCAGTTTGCACATCGCGGATAATGTGGTTTAAGGCCCGCTTTTCTTGCCGTTCTTTGGCAATAGCAACGATCTTGCCGTCGCCTTGCACGTTCATTGTCAAAATAGGCTTGATTTTTAGTAAGCCGCCGATGAAGCTAGCCGCGTTAGATAAGCGACCAGTGCGCTTTAAATGCTGCAAATTGTCAACTTCAAAACGTACTCTGGTAGTGCTGCGCAAATCTTCCAAAGCCGCCTGAATAGTGTCAACATCAGCGCCATTCTTAGCCATTCGCCCAGCCAGCTGCGCCTGAAAAGCTAGGCCGGCACAAGTGACTTTTGAATCAAATGGGTGGATTCGCAAGCGATCTTCTTGCTTAGCGTACTGCACTACACTTGAGTAAAAGCTGGAAATGCCGCTGGACAGGGTGATAATAAACACATCAGTGTAGCCAGCTGCCGCAAATTCATCAATCGCGGTCTTTACTTCGCCAGTCGAAGGCTGTGAAGTATTTGGCAATTCCTGTTCGCTAGCCAATTTTTGATAAAATTCTTGAAAGCCAATATCGACTAAATCATAGTACGTCTTTTTGCCCCAAATGATTGGAATTGGCAAGACTTTGATATTATCAGCAGCTTGCTCTTTTGGGGTCAAATAGGCAGAACTATCTGTCAAAACTCCGATTTTCATGATGTTCACTCCATTTTTCTATCCCATTTGCCAATCATCAAAAGATTGGCATTTCTGCTATAATTATCTATGAAAATCTTATCATAAGGAGCGCCTATGAAGAAACATTGTCTGCTTTTAGGCAAAGCCGGTCTAATTTACAATAGCTGGCTGCTGGATTTGCTGTTTATTGCTTTCATTATTGCCTACGAAAGCAATCGCAACATTTCTTGGCCAGCAGTCGGTGTTGGGGCTTTGTTTGCTTTAATTTTGCTCTATAGTTTGTTAACCTGCTACATCAGCAAGGAGGATGAGCACACCAAAATTAGATTGCCTTATGAACGCCAAGCACAGGCCATTAAGTCCGCCCAGTTGCTGGTTGCTTTTTCAGTTATTCGTATTTATCAAGTCAAGCTGTCTGATTATAAGCAGCTGACTTTGCTATTGATCAAGAAACGCAAAGGAGAACGTACCGATGAAATCTGATATTGAAATTGCACAAGCAACTAAGGCCGAACCAATTGAAAAAATTGCTGCTAAACTGAATTTGCAACCAGCTGATTTAGAAGTTTATGGTCATGATAAAGCCAAGATTACTTGGCCGGCTATTAAGCGCATTCGAGCTAATCAGCATTTGGGCAAACTGATTTTGGTTACTTCGATCAGTCCAACCCCAGCTGGTGAAGGCAAATCTACGATTACAATCGGGTTAGGGGATGCTTTGCAAGAACAAGAGCACCAGCGAGTAGCCATCGCACTGCGTGAACCCTCAATGGGACCAGTCTTTGGCCTCAAGGGCGGTGCTACTGGCGGCGGCAAAGCTCAAATAATTCCGATGGAAGACATCAACTTGCACTTTACTGGCGATATGCATGCTTTGACTAGTGCAATTGATACTCTGGCGGCTTTGGTTGACAATTATTTGTATCAAGACAACAGCTTGCAACTAGATCCAAACCGGATTTTGCTGAAGCGGGGGCTAGACGTCAATGACCGGACGCTGAGAAAAATTACGATCGGTCAAGGCTCACGTTTTAACGGGATTGAGCGTGAGGATCATTTTGCTATTACCGTGGCTAATGAGCTGATGGCAATTTTGTGTTTAGCTGCAGATATTGATGATTTGAAGCGTCGGATTGGCAATATGCTAGTTGGGTACACAGTTAATGACGAGCCGGTTTATGTCAAACAGCTTCATTTTGAAGGTGCGATTGCTGCTTTGCTGTCTAAAGCACTGGAGCCAAATTTGGTGCAAACTTTGTACCATGTGCCAGCATTTGTTCACGGCGGGCCGTTTGCCAATATTGCGCACGGAGCAAATTCAATTTTAGCAACGAATTTAGCTTTGCATTTAAGCGATATCGTTCTGACCGAAGCCGGCTTTGGAGCCGATTTAGGCGGACAAAAATTTATGGATTTTGTCTCGCAGCATTTGGATAAGCAGCCTGATGCTGTTGTGGTTGTGGCAACAGTGCGGGCTTTGAAATACCAAGCAGAGCAGTCCACTGATCATTTGGGACAAGAAAATCTTGCCTCGCTGAAAGCAGGCTTCAGCAATTTGCAGCGGCATATGAACAATATGCGGCTTTACGGCTTGCCGGTGATCGTTTTGATTAATGAGTTTGCTACTGATACTCAGGCTGAGCTAGCCACTTTACGGCAGCTAATTGAGGCTGAAGGAGTTGAGTGTGCAGTCGTAAATTATCACGATCGCGGCACTGATTCCAGCAATGAAGCAGCAGAAAAAGTTTTGCACTTGCTGCAAGCTGCACCGGCTAATGAAATTAAACGGACTTACCAAAATGACGACCCAGTCGATGTTAAAATTGAAAAAATTGCTAAGCGCGTTTATGGGGCTGGGCAAGTTGAATATAGCGACTTGGCTAAACAGCAATTGGCTCATTTGCAGCGTTTGGGCAAAGACAAACTGCCAGTTATTATTGCAAAGACACAATTTAGTTTCACTGATGATAAAAAAATATTGGGTGCCCCAACAGGTTTCGTTTTACATGTCCGTTCGCTGCAGCTGAAGAATGGGGCAGGTTTTGTAGTTGTGCGCACAGGTCATGTCTTAAGCATGCCAGGCTTGCCAAAACACCCAGCAGCTTTAGACATCGATGTTGATAATAATGGCAAAATTTCTGGTTTATTCTAATGCAAGCACTTTATTTGATTATTTCTTTGTTGATTGTCCTGGCCGATCAAGGCTTAAAGGCTTTGATCGTTAATAATTGGGCGCTAGGAGAAGTTAAGCCGGCTGTGCCCGGCTTATTTTCGCTGACTTATTTGCGCAATAATGGTGCTGCCTGGAATATCTTTCCCGGCCAGATGGTATTTTTCTACATTATTTCTGTGATTGCCATTGCCATCGTACTCTATTACTTGTTCAAACAATCGCCACGTTCAGTCTTATTTAGTGTCGGCCTCAGCCTGGTTTTGGGCGGAATCATCGGCAATTTGATTGACCGCTTGCACTATCATTATGTTGTGGACATGATTCAGCTCGATTTTATGAATTTTAATATTTTTAATCTTGCAGATAGTGCCATTACCGTCGGCATCATTTTGATTTTTATCTATTTGATTTTCTTTGAAGGCAAGGAAAAGCATGACTGATTATCAATTGCAGGCCTTAGGCAGCGGCGAACGATTGGATAAGTTTGTGGCCGGCCAAATAAAGTCTCTTAGCCGGACGCGCGTGCAGGAATTAATCAAAAGCGGCGATATTCTAGTTGACGGGCAAAAAGCTAAAAGTTCGCTGAAGCTAGAACAGCTTGCCAAGATTTCAGTTCATGTGCCGGCTTTGCAGCCGTTATCAATTGAGCCAGAAAATATCCCGTTAGCGATTGTTTATGAAGACCAAGACGTCATCGTGGTTAATAAGCCGCAAGGAATGGTAGTTCATCCATCAGCTGGCCATCCAGACCATACTTTAGTGAATGCACTGCTGTTTCATACGCGCGAATTGGCTAAAAGCCCTGAGGGCTTTCGACCAGGCATTGTGCATCGCATTGATAAAGACACTTCTGGCTTATTGATGATTGCCAAAAATGCCGCAGCCCGCTCATCGTTAGAAAAGCAGCTGGCTGAAAAAAGCAATAAGCGAGTTTATCTAGCGATCGTGCATGGCAATTTTACGGAAAAGACCGGCACGGTTGATGCGCCGATTGGCCGCAACCCATATGATCGCAAGCAAATGGCAGTTGTGGCTGGCGGCAAGGCTGCTGTGACTCACTTTAAGGTGCTAGAGCAATTCCGGGGCTACAGTTTGATTGCCTGTCAGCTAGAAACTGGTCGCACTCACCAAATTCGGGTACACTTAGCTTATATCGGCCATCCAGTTGCTGGCGATCCTTTGTATGGACCTCGGCATACATTGCCAGGACATGGGCAATTTCTGCATGCTGGGGTGTTAGGCTTTAAGCATCCCCGTACGGGCAAATGGTGCGAATTCTCAGTTGAGCCACCAGCAATTTTTCAGACTACTTTAGCCAGACTAAGAAAAGAGGCAAAACAATGAAACGCTATTTAGTTTTAGCAGATGGAACTTCTTTTGCTGGCGAAGGCTTTGGCGCCTCAACTATCACCACTGGCGAGCTAGCCCTGTTTACCGGTAATTACGGCTATCAAGAGGCTCTAACAGACCCTGCTAATGACGGTAAAATTTTGCTGTTTTCGACACCCTTGATTGGGGCTAGCGGTATTAATGCTATTGATTATGAAGCGATTAATCCGCGCATTAAAGGCATTATTGCTGGCGGAGTGGCTGCTACCGGCCGCTCAGCCGCAGAAGACCTGAATGATTTTTTGCAAGAAAAGGGCATTCCGGGTATTTATGGCGTTGATACGCATGCTTTGGTCAGAAAACTGGTGGCTGAGCCGGTCATTAAAGCCTCGATTATGGATACCGACGACCAGCATGCTTTTGACCAGATTAAGGCCCTAGTTCTGCCTAAAAACAAAACTGCCCAGACCTCAACGACCAATGCTTATGCGGTGCCAAATGTTGGCAAAACTGTCGCTGTGATTGATCTAGGCTTGAAAAATTCGCTGCTGCGTTCTTTATCTCTGCGCAAAATTAATGTCGTTGTGATGCCGGTGACCGCTAGCGCCGAAGACATAGCAAATTTGCAGCCAAATGGGTTGATCGTTTCAAATGGCCCTGGATCCGTGCAAGAAGTACGCAGCAATTTAGCGCCAATTTTTAAACGCTTTTTAACCAAGTTGCCGTTTATGGGCATTGGTTTGGGCTTTCTTGCCTTGAGCGACTATTTGAAATTTGAACTAGCAGATTTACAGCCTGCCTATAATGGCAGCAATTATCCGGTCATTGCACAAAATACCGGCCTGATCTGGCAAACTGCCATGAATCTATCCCAATTGGCGCTTCCGCAAACGGTAGAATTTGATTTTTCTGAAAAATATTACGATTTGCATAGCGATTTGCTGGCCGGCTACCGCTTTGACGAGGAAAAAATTATAGCCACTGCTTTTAACCCAGAGGGTTCACCTGGTGCTTTTGAAGCGAGTGTCATTTTTGATGATTTTTTTAAGATGATGAATAAAAATGCCGTTAAGAACTGATTTGAACAAAGTATTAATTATCGGGTCTGGTCCCAATATTGTTGGGGCCGTTGCTGAGCTGGACTTAATGACCAAGCAGGCTATCGATGCCTTTGTTGAAGACAATGTGCAGGTCGTGCTGGTCAATCCTAATCCAGCCACCATCGCAACCAATAAACGGCCTGGCGTTACGATTTACCTTGAGCCGCTGACGCTGTCTTTTATGAAGCGGATTTTGCGGATTGAAGAGCCAAATGCCATTGTCACTGCTTACGGCAGCCTAGTGGGACTGAATTTAACCAGACAGCTGTTGGAAGATGGCATTTTGAACGAAATGCAGATTGAACTGCTGACCGTCACTAAAAAGGCACTTTTGCTGCAGCAGCAAAGTCAGCAGCTAAAATTTTTGCGTGACAATCAACTGCCTACCAGCAAATCCTGGCGTTTGCAAAAAAACGTGCCACTGACCCAAACACTAAAGCAGCTGACATATCCAGTCCTCCTGACTAAATATCACCGTTATGTGAAAAATGATCACTTGCATTTTGAAGATCAAGGCGGCTTAGAAAAATATTTTGAGCAAGAACGGACGAGTGAACATTTCAAATTGCACAATTATCGCATAACGGAAGACTTGTCCGATTGGGAAGAAGTTATCGTCGACTTAGTGCGCGATGGTAACGGAAACGTTTGCTTCATCAACTTGGCTTCGTCTTTAGAACCGGTGGCGATTAATTCTGGCGATTCGATCTTGATCTCGCCGCTGCTAGGTTTTAACAATGATGAAGTACAGCGTTTGCGCGCTTATGCTGGCAAAGTCGCCGCCAACTTGGATTTGGTCGGTGCGCTTAGTTTGCACTTTGCAGTTAAGCATGATCTTAATCAATTAGCGGTGAAAATTTTAGGCTTTAAACCGCGGATTGCCCGCAGTTCATTGCTTGCTTATCGAGCTGGGGTTTACAGTTTAGGCTATGTAACGGCTAAGCTGGCTTTAGGCTACAATTTAAATGAAATTGACGACCCAGAGTCTGGCTTAAATGCAGCGGTAGAACCAGTTCTAGATGCAGTTGCTGTGAAGACACCTTACTGGTCATTTTCTGATAGCGGATTCAATCATTATGAACTGGGGCCTAGGATGCAAGCTAGTGGTGAAACAATCAGCTTGGGAATTGATTTCTCGTCAGCATTTTTCAAGGGCTTGGAATCAACGATGAGTTTCAGCAATGCTGCCAGTGTGTTTCAAGCTGAAGTTGCCAAAAATGATGACGTAGTCTTGCACGATTTGAGCCATCCTGACGAAATGCACCTGATAGTTTTACTAGCGGCCTTGGCGCGTAAAATTAGTCTGGTTAAAATTCAAGCGGCTACCAAAATTCAACCATTGTTTTTGCGACTGCTGAACCAGGCAATTGACGTCATGAATCGACTCGTAACTAGCCAAGTGCCTGCGAGTGACTTGCTTTTAGCTGCTAAAAAGACAGGTTTTTCAGACAAAGCAATCGCTAAACTAGCGTCTTTATCAGCCCGTGAAATCAGACAGGCCCGCACACAAGCGGGGATTGAGCCGGTTTATTTGCGAGTGAACGGAGCGGCTGGCATGTGGCAGCCCAAAATCAATGCTGTTTATTCAGCTTACGGGGTTGAAGATGAAGCCGGCCAGCAAACTAGTCAAAATAAGGTTTTATTGGTCGGGCTGTATCCCTTCCAAGTTTCGCAAACCAGCGAATTCGACTTCATGCTTTATCAAGCAGCGCAAACCCTGCGAGCACAGGGAAGAACGGCTATTTTGCTCAGCAATAATGCTGAATCAATTTCTGCTGCCTATAATGCGGTTAACAAGGTCTACTTTGAACCAGTCACTTTAGAAAACATCTTGGATATTGCTGAGCGCGAGCAAATTACTGAAGTCATGACGGAATTTTCCGGCAAAAAGGTCAATGCTTTGCGTAAGCAACTGGTTGGGGCAGGGCTCAAAATTATCGGTCAGCCGGCTTTGACTAAACCAAACTGGCATGCTATTACTGAGCGGTTGTCAATTTCAATGCCGCCGGCCTTGCGGACTAGCGATGAAAATAAAGCTTACAGCTTTGCAGTCAAAGTAGGTTTTCCAGTACTGATTGGCGGGACTAGTCATCAAAAGCAGGAACAAAAATCAGCGGTCGTCTTTGACATGCCGGCTTTAAGCAAATATATTCAAGAAAATGAATTAAAAACCATTCGGATTTCTAAATTTATTGCTGGAGCGAAATACGAAGTCGCAGCCATTTCAGACGGAATGCATGTCACCATACCTGGAATTATTGAGCACTTGGAACAATCTGGCTCGCATGCAAGCGATTCAATCGCCGTTTTTCCGCCGCAAAACTTGAAAAAAGTTAATGAGCAAGCTATTCGCACAGCCACGGCTGGCTTGATTAAAGCCGAGCACTTAGTTGGGCCAATCAATCTGAACTTTTTGATCGCCGATGGCCAGCTCTATTTCTTGCAGCTCAAAACATATGCCGGTCATAATTTGGCCTTTATGTCGAAAGTTTTAAACCAAAATTTGGTGGGCTTAGCAACATCTATTTTACTGGGTCAAAAACTGCCATCCTTAGTAAAACCGCAAGCTTGGCAACTGACTAATAAGCTGATCTATATCAAAATGCCTGTTTCTAGCTGGCTTAATTATCACAGCGACAACACTTTTGATTCGAAAATGAAAACTGCTGGCAACGTTATTGGGCGTGATCCGGCCTTATCCAAGGCGCTGTATAAAGGCTACGAAGCAAGTGGCATGTATGTGCCAACTTATGGTACGATTTTCATTTCGGTCAAGGACAAGGACAAGGAGCGAGCTACGCAAATTGCTAAACGTTTCCACCGGCTTGGCTTTAAGCTGATTGCCACCGAAGGGACAGCTAATATGCTGGCCGAAGCTGGTATTACAACCGATATTGTCAAAAAAATTCACCAGGGCGGCGATAGCCTCCTTAGCAAATTATTCAGTCACCAAATCAAACTAGTTATCAACGTGACCGATTTCTCTGATGCTGCCAGTCAAGATGCTATTAGGATCCGTGACCAAGCACTAAGTACGCACATTCCAGTCTTTTCAAGCTTGCAAACGGCAGAGTTTGTACTAGAAGTTTTGGAATCGCTGTCACTGACCACCCAGCCAATTTAAAAAATAATTTTAAGCAAGAAACACAAAAGACACTTCATTTCGAAGTGTCTTTTTGCTTGTTTTAATTGATCTTTTTAGCGAGAACTTCGCTTTCAATTGGGGTTGCTTCAATTGAATGCTGGCCGCGATAAGTAACAAAGCCAGGCTTGCTGCCATGCGGCTTTTTGATGCGCTTGACTTGAATGTAATCAACCGGCACATGACTAGAGTGCTTGCCTTTTGAAAAATAAGCAGCGATTTCGGCGGCTTCTTGAATGTCAGCCTCTGTTGGTTCGCTGTCTTGCAAAATTGTATGCGAACCTGGCATATTTTTGACGTGGAACCAATAGTCGTTTTTATTGGCTTTTTTAAAAGTTAGCCAGTCGTTTTCATAATTGTTTTTTCCGACTAAGACAGTTTTGCCAGAAGACAGCTTAAACTGCGGCAAGATACGGCTGGTAATCTTCTTACGCCGATGCTGCTGTTTTTGAACATGCAAGTAGCCCTGATTGATCAATTCATCATTGATGGCATCAATATCTTGCGGGTCAGCGATGTCAATTTCAGTTTGAATTGTTTCAAAATATGCTAAATCCGCCTGAGCCAATTTGATCTGTTCATTAACGTGCTTGACCGAATCACGAAGCTTTTGATAGCGAGTGAAGTATTTTTGCGCATTGCGTTCTGGCCGCAGGGATGGGTCGAGCTCAATTGTTAGCGGCTGATTATTATCATAATAATTTGGCAATTTGACTGAAGCAGCGCCGGCGGGCACTTGCCGCAGATAAGTATTGAGCAGTTCGCCTTTGATTCTGAGCGAATCAGCATTTTGAGCAGCATCAAGCTGCTGTTCAAGCTTGGCAATTTTCTTGCGAAGCTTTTTTTGCTCGTTCTTAATGACAGTTCTGATACGGCCAGATTTTTGCCGGACCCAGTCCCGCGTAGCCTGATCGTGATAAAAATTTTCTAAAGCGACGTTGAGATCATCTGCTTTGCTAATCAGCGTCAGATCCAAGTGGTAAGGCAAGTACAAAAAAATGCGATCGCGGTGACGCTGATTTTGCAGGACATAGGCTTTAGGATGCTGCAGCTGGTTGAAAAACGTTTGCCAGGACGTGAAAGAATAATCATCAGTCAAATAGCCCAGCAGTTCATCGCGATCATCGCGGTCTAGGCCGGTGACCTGCTGAACTAAATCAGTGGGATCATTACTGCTGCTTAGTTGCTTAAATTCGTCTGCTGTTGTTGTGAGAGGATTGAGGCCTGGTTTTAATGGCGGCAATTCGTACTTGGCATGTGGTAAAAGCAGCCGAGCTCGATTTTCATCTGGATTTATGCGCTTAAGCAAGTCGATGATCTTGCCCGTTGTTTGATCAACTAATAAAACATTGCTGTGTCGTCCCATCAGTTCGAAGGACAACATCAAATTTACTTCGTCGCCGAGTTCATTGCGGTTGGAAAAATAAAAATTAACGATCCGGTCTAACCCAACCTGTTCGATTTTTTGCAAAATCGATCCGGCCAAGTATTTGCGCAGGACCATGACAAAAGCCGGCGCTTTTTCTGGATTAGGAATTTCTTCTGTCTGGAAGTAAAAACGCGGATTTTGAGAATTAGCTGACAAAAGCAGTTTGTAATTTTTACGCTGCTGACGGAAAACAAAAATCAAATCATGATCAAAGGGCTGGTAAATTTTAGACAATTTGCCGTGGAGCAGGGTGGGGGAGATAGCACCCAGCAAACTATGAATAAATAAGCCGTTAAAAGCCATAAAACTCCTCCTTAAAACGATACCCTTTCATTATACGGCAAAGGCTGACTACTGGCTAATCACGAGCACTGTACTTTATTTTTAGATTTCTTTGATCACAAGCTTGCCAGTTTTATTATAAAAAGATTAAAATATTTCAGATACTCGGCTGATTGGGATAAAATAAAAGTCATAGAACAACGCTTTGGATGAAAAATAAAAAGGGCCTTTTGAGCCGATAAATGGGAGGAGACCAGCCTCATGCAGGTCTTAGACTTTGCCAACATTGCTGGTGAGATAAGAAGTTATATATTTCACAAACTTAAATTAAATTCTTCACAAACCAGACTAGTTTATTACTTTTTGCATAATGATAACCAGGCTATCAAGATGGGGGACTTGGCTGCGGGCTTGCACATTTCTCTGTCTACGCTAAGTCGGCAGCTAAGCCAATCTAAAACTGCCAGCTTGATTGAAGTTTCAAAAGTTCCTGGCAATTCTGCTAAAACGATCAAGCTTAATCAGAAGGGCCTAGAAAAAGCTCAGGCCTTGGAAGCTGCATTAAATGAGTTAGAAGAGGAGATTTTTGGCGGCTGGCAAAGCCAGGATAAGGATCGTTTTACCGAACAGCTTGTCGAAATAAATGGTCGCCTGCAGACTGATCTGAAGTAAAATCAATAGGTGATCGACTTTCTCTATGTTATAATTCGTAACAGATATTTTAATGAGGAAGTATAAAGTTGAAGATAGCTGTCATTACAGATAGTACTTGTGGTCTTTCAAGTGCTGACCAAGAAAAATATCATGTTGAAGTAATTTCTACTCCGATTGAAATCGCTGGCCAATCCTTTTTAGAAGGCGTCAACATCACCACCAAACAATTCTTTGAAATTAAAAGAGAAACTGGTGCATTGCCGCATACTTCGCAGCCGCGGTTAGGCGATGTTATAGCTACTTGTCAAAAGCTCCATCAAAATGGATATGAGGCAATTATAGCGATCGCCTTATCTAGCGGCATCAGTGGCTGGTTTAACTCACTTAATTCAGTTCAACGCGAGCATCCAGAATTTAACTTATACCCATTTGATTCTGGCATGACGGTTAAAATGCAGGGCAATTTGGCCATTGCCGCTGCGAAGATGGCTGAAAATGGCTTAGCACCAACTGAAATTATTGAACGACTAGAAAAGCTGCGCTCCACCATTGATGAACTGTTTATTGTTGATGATTTAAACAATTTGCAAAAGAATGGCCGTCTGAGCAATGCCAGTGCTTTTATTGGCACATTGCTGCATATTAAGCCTTTGTTAACCTTTGAAGATGGCAAAATTGTCGCTTTTGATAAGGTGCGGTCAATGAAACGGGCGCTAGCTAAGGTTGAAGAATTAGCCCAAGAGCGGATTAATAAGCTGCCTTACAAAGATAAACTTTGCTTTTTGGTTATTCACTCCAATGACTTAAAACAAGCAGAGAAAGTCAAACATGATGTTAAACAGCTATTTCCTGACCAAAACATTGAAATTACAGAATTTACTCCTAGCGTAGCAACGCATTTAGGTGAGAAGTCAATGGGCTTTGCTTGGATGTATGATTTTAATAAGTTTGATTTAACTAGGTAGAAGCATAACGAACTGCATTTTCGACATAAAAAAGGGCTAGTCAAAGCTAGTCCTTTTTTTCGTGCTGCTGACTTTCTGCTTGGTCCAGCTGGCGAATTTCATTTAAAGCAGCCCGCTGCTGTTTTTGATCAACGTGCGTATATAAATCAGTTGCAGAAGTTCCTTTTTGCCCCAATTGCTGAGCAACTAGAACTTGATCTTTGGTTACACCATATAATTCTGAAGCGAGCGTGTGCCGCAACTTGTGCGGGGTCAATGGATGTCCAAAGGCTTTTGAATATTTGTTGACCAGCATTTCAATGGCATGAGAAGTGATGCGCCGAGTTTGATCGTGCCAGCGGGTGAGAAAAAGGGCACGATCGGCTTTCTTTGCCTGGTAGCGTTTTGCCCGAATCTGCAAATAGTTTTTGACATATGGCAAGGTCCACAAGGAAATCGGGACGCTGTCGCGTTGACCACCTTTACGAGTAACGTCTAAGGTGGCTTTTTTCAAATTCAAATCTTCCAAATTAGTTCCAGCGCATTCAGAAACACGCACACCAGTCCCCAAAATTAACGCAATAATGGCCAGATCGCGTTCCTTATTCATTTTAAAAGCTGGTAAGGCTTGTTTGCGGCATTTTTGCTCGTAAGTGTTTTCAATAAAATCTAAAAAATCATATTTCATTTGACCTGGCAGCATGTGAGATTCTAGCACGTGGGCCCGATAATTCAGCGTTTTTGAAGAATTAAGCGAGTCAATCTTCAGCATGACATTGCGGTCAAAATATGGTTCACCATGGTTGTTATCAGCGGTAATAGTTAGAAATTTGAATAGTGACCGCAAAGAATTGATTGAACGATTAATGGTCGTTGGCGAATTTAAATGGCCTTGCTGATTCTTAGCGTGCTTAAGGTAATCAATGTACAACATAATGTCGTTGCGGCGCAAATTGGCAAGCGTTTCAGTTGAAACGTCAGCATTTGTGTCAGCATTGGAAATTCCACTTGCACGCAGCCACGTCAAAAATCGGCGGATTTCTGTTAAATATTGGTAAGAAGTTGCTAATGAATGATTGGTGCCTAAATAATATTGCTGCACATAATCTGGCAAGCCTGTAAGTTCATGATCGATTAAATCAAGATATTTTTGCGTTTCCATTGTTGAGTTAGCTTTCTATATCATCATCGTTCGTGTTTATCTTTGTCCAAAAAAATAGAATTTTGGGTACAAAAAAATGGGACAAAAATTTTTAAAACTGACTAATTTTAAGCAAATAGATAAAAACTTCAAATCCCATCAATAATTGATATTACGGGATTTGTTGCAATTGCTAGGGTGCTCGATGAACCTAGTATTAAAATTACTGTTTTAATACTAGCAAACGACCTATCTCAATCATAGCAAGAAATTAGCAGCTTAACAAGCAGCAAGTTTTAATGGCCGTTTTACTAGCTAATTGCCAACAATTATAAGTTAGCATAGCAATTGTTGGATGAACAAAAAGATCGAATCACTAGGATTCGATCTTTAAATAATCAGTGGATTTCTTTTTAAGCTTTGCCGATAATAGCCATGCTGTGGCTAACGCCTAAACGAGTAGCACCGGCATCAATCATGGCTTGAGCTTCAGCAGCTGAGTGAATGCCGCCTGAAGCCTTAACTTTGGTCTTGGTGCCTTTAACAGCTGCAGCCATTAATTCAACACCATGAACAGTTGCTCCTTCAGTTGAAAAGCCAGTTGACGTCTTAACAAAGTCAGCACCAGTCTTAGCAACGATCTTGCTTGCCTTAGTGATTTCATCGTCAGTTAATAAGCAAGTTTCAATGATAACCTTGACAACTTTGTTTTCTGCATGGCCTGCATCAACTAAAGCTTTAATATCAGCTTCAACTTTGTCATAATGACCAGCCTTCATTTCACCAATATTCATCACCATATCAAATTCATCAACGCCGTCTTTCATAGCTTGCTTAGCTTCAAACAGTTTAGCAGCGGTAGTAGTTGCTCCCAGAGGAAAACCAATAACAGTTGCGGTAACAACATCAGTACCTGCTAAAGCTTGATGAGTCTTCTTAACCCAGTATGGATTGATCATGACCGTGTGGAAATGATTGTCAATAGCTTGTTTGATGACCGTATCTACTTGGTCTTCGGTTGCATCTGGGCTTAATAAAGTATGGTCAATGTATTTGTTGAATTCAGTCATGTTTGCTTAACTCCTTTAACAAAAGACTTATTTGTTTTTGACAATTTTTATTATACATGCAATTTATCAATTGTAAATAATAATGTTTTACAATTGCTAAATTTGCATTATAATAAAGAATAACTAAATAATTAAGGAGTTGCTAGCTAGATGAATAATGAGAAGCTGCAAAGACTGGTCACAATCAGTCAGCTATATTACTACCAACACCTCAGTCAAAGTCAAATTGCTGATCAAATGCATTTGTCGCGCCCAACGATAGCGCAGGCTTTAAAGACTGCTTTGCAAACTGGCATTGTTGAAATTAAAATCAACGATCCTCTAGCTACGGCTGCTGCTCTTAGTCAAAAATTGGCTAACAAGTATCATTTGCAAAAAGTGATCCTGTGCGAACCTGGAACTCCGCCAGAATTATTAATGAATTTAGGCCAAGCAGGAGCTGAATATTTGCAAAAAATTATTCATGGCCACCAAACGATTGGTTTAAGTTGGGGCGAAACGATGACTGCAGTCGCTCAGCACTTGCAGCCAGCCAATCAGCCAGCTTTGCAATTTGTCTCTTTAAAAGGAATCGTTTCCAATTCTGACCAAACCAACTTTGCAGGGCAAATTGCTGCGGCTTTCAACCAAGCTTATCAGTTGCAAACGCAGCTGTGGCCGGTCCCAGTTATCTTTCAATCAGCTGATACTCTGCAAGCTGTTATGCAGGATGGGTTTGTTAAGCAGCTGGCTGATTTGAGCAAACAATCTGATATTGTAATGTACACTGTTGGAACTGTCCGCAGACAAGCAATGATGTTTAACTTGGGCTATTTCAACGAGCAAGAGATTGCAGCTTTGCAAGCTAGCGCCGTTGGTGACATTAATGCGCATTTTATTAAAGCTGATGGCAGTTTAGCTGATCCAGAGCTGGATAAACGAACGGCAGCCGTTTTGCTAGACGATTTGAAGCAAAAAGAATATTCAATTTTAATTGCTGGAGGCCCTGCCAAGTTGCTGCCAATTAAAGCTGCTTTGGCTGCTGGCTATCCTAATGTGCTAATTACTGACACGAAGACGGCTAAATCGCTGCTAAATAAATAATAAAGTTCAAAAAAATGACTAGAAGTAATCAAAACTTCTAGTCATTTTTGTTTTAAATTTTTTAATCTTCTGCTTTTTTATCTTGCCGCGGAACTTTAATGCTCCAGAGGTCACCGTTAATTTCGACCGTTTCAATTTTTACTGGCTCAACTGGGTGATTCTCAGCATCAATTTTAACGCCGGCAATTTTATCAACTACGTCCAGGCCTTGAACAACTTGTCCAAAAATGCTGTAACGTTGGTCTAAAATTGGCAGTCCCCCATTTTGCTTATAAGTGTTGATAATATCTTCTGGGTAGCCTGCCTCTTCCAGCTGCTTCAGATATTGTTCTGGGGTGTGTTTATTTTGAACAACGAAAAATTGACTAGCGTTAGTGTTGGTTTGTGGCTGTTCGCTGACCATCGAAACTGCTCCGCGGAAATGGAACAAGTTTGGCGCAAATTCATTTTCGATTGGGTGTCCCCAAGCGCTGCGGCCACCAGTGCCGTCAAGCTTGGTTGAGCCGCCTTGCAAAGCAAAATCAGGGTCAATCTTATAGAAAACGGTGTCGTCATAATAGCGACTTTGAGCCAGACGGACAAAGTTTTCAACCATCATTGGTGCTTCTTTTTCAAATAATTGAATTAAGAAGTCGCCGTAGTTGGTTTTAACTAAAGCTTGCGGACCAGCAGCAGTTGTTAAGTTTAATTGTGGGAAATCTGGTTGGGAATTATTCATAGCTACCCCTTATTTCTCAAATGCAGATGTTAATGGTGGGACAATTTGCTTCTTACGTGAAACTACGCCTGGTAAATCTAGTTCGCCATTTTGCAGTTTTTGGTTAAAGGCTGCTTCTAGACCAGCTTTACCAGCTTCACTACCAATTGCCAAGCCCTTTGAATTAGAGTTCAAAATATCAGTTAGCAGCACTAAGAAAACATCATAGCCTTGCTGGTCAGCTTCAGCTTGCATGGCCTTTAAGAAAGCGTCTTTACGCTCCATTGCTTCTGGCAAGTCGACCGTATTGATCTGTGCCACCCGAATGTTGGAGCCATTTAATTCAAAGCTCTTAGCGTCTTGGTCGATTAAGTCGCTTTCAGCTTTGTCAGCGATATTAGTACCAGCTTTCAGCATAGCTAAGCCGTAAGTTTGGTAGTCAACGCCGGCTAAGTCTGCCAGTGCTTTGACGGCTTTTTTATCTAAATCGGTAGTAGTTGGGCTCTTGAGCAGCAATGTGTCAGAAATAATTGCTGACAGCATTAAGCCAGCCAGTTTGCTTGGAATTTCAACGCCTTTTTCGTTGAACATTTCCCAAACGATAGTACTGGTGCAACCAACTGGTTCAGCCCGGTAGTACAATGGCGCAGCCGTGTTGAAGTTCATAATACGGTGGTGATCAACAACGTGTGTAACCGTTACCTGATCACGATCAGCCACGCTCTGCTGTGGTTCATTATGGTCCACCAGCATGACTGCTTTAACTTCATTAGCCACAGTTTTGACAACGCGAGGTGCTTTGTAGCCGAACTTGTTTAAAGCGTATTTAGTTTCATCGCTTGGCTCGCCCAAAGCGACTGCCTCAGTGTCATAGCCAAGTTGATTTTGCAAATATGAAAAAGCGATGGCTGTATCAATCGCGTCCGTATCTGGACTGCGGTGTCCAAAAACTAATTCTTTCATTTTAAAACCTCTTTTATTTACTTATCTTCCTTAACTAGCCTACTAAAATCCGTCAGCCTTGCCAACCCTTTTCTAAAAGAGCTGATCAATATTTGACCTGCCAGCAGGCAGCGGCTTGCCCATGGTCAGCCGGATTGGCCGTCCCTCGGTCATTGGATCCATGACAAAGGAACCGTTGGAATAGCGGCTGTCAATTGGGAAGGCGCTAGTTTTAATTGTAATATGGCGCTGACTGCCAGTAGTGAGAATCAACTCGTGATTTTGCCCGTAGCAAACGCTGTCAACCAACCGATGCGGTTTAGTTTTTAGTTCGCGCATAATTTGTACGCCTCGTTTGGCACGAGTGATCAAATTGATGTCGCTAACAGACAATTGCTTAAAGGCTCCGCGCTGAGTGATCAAACCCAGAGTCAGCAGCTGATCATACTCTGGATTCAGTACGTAAAAGCCGGCTACCTGGTCATCTTGTTTTAAGTTAATTGATTTAACACCAACGGCTTGTTTGCCGGATACGCTCACTTCTGCTAGATCGTACCGCAAAGCATAGGCATGCTGGGTTAACAGCAAAACTTCTCGTTTAGCTTGTGGGGAGACCATAAAGACATTTAACAAACGAGCACTATCAGTTTTCAGCTTAATGGCACTGATGGCGCGCGATTTATAGGTTCGCGTTGGCTGCAAGTCAGCTAGCTGGACTTGCTTGATATAGCCATCGGAAGTCGCAAAGACAAAATTGGCGGCGGCTTTTAGTTTTGGCAGTTCAAACACGCGGATAATATGCTCGTCGCTAGCTAGTCCCAATTCCTGCGACAAGTGCTGGCCAGTTTCTTTCCACTTGCTGTCGCTTAATTCGTGGACAGGCCGGTAAATCAAATTGCCGTAGTCGGTAAACAAATACAAATTAGTCAGTGTTGAAACTGTTTTTTCAAAGACAACTTCATCGCCATCGGGCAAGCCATTGTCGCTATCAGAGGTTGACGAGTACGAGCGCAGCGATGACCGTTTCAGATAACCATTGCGGCTAACCAAAACACGAACGTCTTCATCGGCAATCAGCGATTTTTCGTTAATTTTAATCTTAGCCGAGGCTTCCGAGATTTCCGTCCGACGTGGATCGTCAAAATCGCGTTTCACTTGTCTTAATTCTTTAATGATTTGTTTATCTAAAGTTTGCTTGTCGTTCAAAATCTGCTGGAATTGCTTGACTTGTTTTTCCAGGTCATCGTGCTCTTCTTGCAAAGCCACGACATCAGTATTAGTTAATCGGTACAAACGCAAAGCGACAATTGCTGCCGCCTGCCGGTCGGAAAAGTCAAACTCCTTCGTTAAGTTGCGTTGAGCATCGGCTTTGTTTTTAGAAGCCCGGATCGTCTTGATTACTTGGTCCAAAATACTCATTGCATGAATCAAACCATCAATAACTTCAAGTCGGTCTTGGGCTTGCTGCAAATCATAACGAGTGCGCTTGATGACTACGCTGCGTTTATGTGCCAAAAAGGCGGTCAGGATATGTTTGAGCCCCACCTGTTTCGGCGTCATGTCGTCAATCGCAACCATGTTGAAATTGTAGGAAACTTGCAAATCAGTATTCTTGAATAAATAATTCAAAATGCTGTTAGCAGCTGCATTTTTCTTCAATTCAACCACGATCGTTAAGCCATGGCGGTCAGTTTCGTCACGCACTTCGCTAATGCCATCAATTTCTTTATTCAAGCGGATTTCGTCCATCTTTTTGACGAGCAAGGCTTTATTAACGGCAAAAGGAATCTCAGTAATCACGATCGCCTGCCGGTGCCCGCGAATTTCTTGAATGCTGGTTTTGGCACGAACTTGAATACGACCGCGGCCAGTTTCATAGGCTTGCTGAATGCCTTCCGTGCCCATGATAATCCCACCAGTTGGGAAATCAGGCCCTTTGACGAATTGCATTAAATCTGCTAAATCAGCTGCGGGATGCTTGACTAGATAAATTGATGCATCGAGCACTTCACCTAAATTATGTGGCGGAATTTCCGTGGCATAGCCAGAGGAAATGCCAGTGGCGCCGTTGACGAGCAAGTTCGGAAAGCCTGCTGGTAAAACAGTTGGCTCATTTTCCGTATCATCAAAATTGAGCACCATCGGAACGGTAGCTTTATCAATATCGGCCAGCATAGCGTTGGCAATTTTGCTCAAGCGTGCCTCGGTATACCGCATCGCTGCAGGGCTATCGCCATCCATTGAGCCGTTGTTGCCGTGCATTTGGATCAGCTGTGCCCGCATTTTCCAGTCTTGCGACATGTGGACCAGCGCGCCATAAATTGAACTGTCGCCATGTGGGTGGAAGTTACCCATCACATTGCCGACAGATTTAGCCGCTTTTTTGTAAGGCTTGTCAAAAGTATTATGGTCCAAATACATGGCGTACAAGATTCGCCGCTGAACTGGCTTTAAGCCATCATTGATGTCTGGCAAGGCCCGTTCTTGGATAATATATTTGGAATAGCGGCCAAACCGTTCCCCCATCACTTCTTCAAGCGGAAGTTCACGAATTCTCTCTTTGCTTTCTGCCACTTAAATACCCTCTTTAATTCCGACTGGTTTCTAAAATTGATCCGTCTTCGCCCATCTTAAACTGGACGTTTTCTTCAAGCCATTTGCGCCGGGCTGCCACTTGCGTGCCCATCAAGGTAGTTACGCGTCGTTCAGCTAGTGCGGCATCGTCAATCTTGACCCGGATCAATGTCCGCGTGGCCGGATTCATCGTCGTTTCCCACAGCTGGTCCGCGTTCATTTCGCCCAGTCCCTTGAAGCGCTGCAAGGCATAGCCTTTACCGATCTTTTTGGTGTCGTTGTCTAGTTCTTCATCGGTCCAGGCATAAATAATTTTGGCTTTTTTACCGCTGCCCTTTTGTAGTTTGTACAAAGGCGGCAAGGCAATATAAACTCGGCCAGCCGTGATCATTGGCCGCATGTAGCGGTAGAAGAAAGTCAATAGCAGGACCTGAATATGAGCCCCATCGGTATCGGCATCAGTCATAATAATGATCTTGTCGTAATTTGCATCATCCAGATTAAACTCAGTACCTACACCTGCGCCAATGGTATGAATCATTGTGTTGATTTCTTCATTCTTGAAAATATCAGCCAGTTTGGCTTTCTGAGTGTTTAAAACCTTGCCTCGCAGCGGCAAAATCGCTTGAAAACGCCGGTCGCGACCTTGCTTGGCGGAGCCACCGGCTGAGTCGCCCTCGACTAAGAACAATTCATTTTTCTTCGGGTTGCGTGACTGAGCTGGGGTAAGTTTGCCGGACAGCAGTTCTTTCTTGCGTCGTTTTTTACCCGATCGGCTTTCGTCACGGGCTTTTTTAGCCGCTTGCCGAGCATCACGAGCGCGTTGAGCCTTTTTAACCAGTTCTTGAGCAAATTCGCCGTTTTCCATTAAGTAGTAAGACAGCTGCTCGTAAACAATGCTATCAACGGCCGAGCGAGCTTGCGGCGTACCTAGTTTGCCTTTAGTCTGCCCCTCAAATTCAAGGAGTTCTTCTGGAATTTTGACTGATAAAACGGCGCTTAGGCCCTCCCGGTAATCGGAACCGTCAATGGTCTTTTCGTTCTTTTTCAACAGACCCTGCTTTTTAGCATAGTCGTTAAAAGCACGAGTGAAACCAGACCGGGCCCCTACTTCGTGACTGCCGCCGTCAGCTGTCCTGACATCGTTAACGAAAGAAATGAAGTTCTCTGAATAGCCATCGTTGTATTGACCGCTGAACTCGATTTCTATCCCTTCTTGTTTGCCAGAGAAATAGAAAACATCCCCCAAGGTTTCTTTGCCTTCATTCAGATACTTCACAAAGGACTTGATCCCATCATGATAATTGAAATCATCATGATGCTGCGGGGTACGCTCATCTGTCAGTAAGAAGCGAACGCCTGGCAGCAAAAAGGCTGATTCGCGAATCCGTTCTTCAATGGTTTCAAAATTGAATTTAGTCGTGGTGAAAATGGTTGAATCGGGCTTAAAAGTAATTGTCGTCCCAGTTTTATCCTTGGTTGGCCCCAGCTTTTTCAAGGTACCAACTGGATGCCCGCCATGCTGAAAAGTCTCTTCAAATGCTTCTCCGCCGCGGACAACGCGGATTTTTAGCCATTCAGACAGAGCGTTGACAACCGATGAGCCAACGCCGTGCAGCCCGCCAGAAGTTTTATAATTTTGCTCTGTAAATTTGCCGCCAGCATGCAAAACGGTCAGGATAACCTCAATGGTCGGCTTGCCTGAAGGATGCATCCCAGTTGGCATTCCGCGGCCGAAGTCTTGCACGGTGACGCTGTTGTCAGGATGGATGGTAATTCTGATTTCCTTGCCAAAGCCGGCCATCGCCTCATCAACAGAGTTGTCGACGATTTCATAAACCAGTTGGTTCAAGCCATGAATATCGGTTGAGCCGATATACATCCCTGGCCGTTTGCGAACTGCTTCCAGGCCATGCAAAATTTTAATTGATGAATCAGTATAACTATTTTTCTCAGCCAAACAAATTCCTCCAATGAATTATTAGCTGCCCTTAACATTAGCCTCATTCTAATGGCTTTTTTGGTAGAATAAGAGTAATGAAAGGATATTGATTATGAATGCTGTGCTTACTTTAAAAATAGCGCTGTTACTTATTTTAGCATATTTAATTGGCAGCTTTCCGACAGGATATTTAGTCGGTAAATTTTTCTTCCATAAAGATATTCGCAAAATTGGGTCAGGCAATACTGGGGCGACTAATACTTTTCGGACTTGCGGCCCAGTGGCGGGTATTTTTGTGTTAATAGTTGACGTCTTAAAAGGAACGCTTGGGTCTATTTTGCCGGTAATTTTTCATTTGGGCTTGCCTCATTACTGGGTGCTGATTTATGGGATCGCTGCCATTATCGGCCACACCTTTTCGATCTTTCTTAAATTTCATGGCGGCAAGGCGGTGGCAACCAGCGCTGGCATTTTGCTTGGCTATAATCCAGTTTTCTTTGGCTGGTGCGCAGTTATTTTCTTCCCGATTTTATTTATTACCAGTACGGTCAGTCTATCAAGCCTGATTTCAGTGGTGCTTATCTTTATCTTGTCTTTCTGGTTTCATGATTGGATCTTAACGGTGGTAATGTTTGGCATTATGGTCCTGCTCTTTGTACGCCACCATGCCAACATCAAGCGCTTAGAACATAAGGAAGAAAGCATCATGCCCTTTGGCCTGTACTACTGGTATAAACAGAAGCATCCCAAGCAGCATTAAATTTTAAGCAAGCAAAAAGTCAGCTAGTCAGCTGGCTTTTTTATTACTTCAATTTGAAAGTTAATTTAACCGGGTTGTGGTCGGCATAAGCAAAATCAGTGTCGATATTCTCAGCCTCAGCTTCAACATTGTCTGAAATGATGAAGCCATCGCAAATCGTCATGTAGTTGACTTCAGGATCATATGGTAATTCCGCCCCGCGGCAGGTTGGCACTTGCAGCCGGTTTTTGGCCAGGACAACTTGGCAATTATTTGGCAACACTGCCGGCTCATTTAAGACTGATACCCAAGCTGGAATCTGTTCTTGGTGCTGGTAGTAGCTGATCATATCGTGGCCAAAGGCTTGGTTAAAGTCCCCGCCGACAATTACGTAATTGCCAGCCGCAGTTTCGTCTTTGAGCAATTTGGCCAGCATCTTAATTTGCTTTGCCCGGCTATTGCCATTTTTATCGTAAGCGGACATGTGACTATTGATCAAAATCAGCTCTTTGCCATTTTCTACTGGCAAACGCAGGAGTTCAAAACAGCGGTCAAGATCAACAAATTTTTCAATTAGTCCTTGAGAAACTGGATATTGGCGGCGTTCAGCCCGGTTAACCTTGTATTTGCTGAGGGTTAATAAGCCCGAATTAGCAATGCCATGCGGATTAGTCACTGGAACTGCTAAATAGGCGGTATGAAAATCACTAGCATAAGCGTGGCCTGTTTGCGGGTTAGCTGCTTCCAGCAGTTTAACTTGGTTAACATGGAAGCTACGGGTTGAATCAGTGTCGATTTCCTGCAGCAAGGCAAAATCAGGCTGTTCGTTCTTTAAAGTTTTAATGACCCCATTTGTTGAAGCTAGGACTGCTTTCTTGGAAATGGCGGTGCCGCGGTGGCCACGCACTTTTTTGCCGTTCAGCATTGTGCCAGTATCCATGAAAAAGTCAAAGTCATGATTGTAAGCGCCAAAGCCAACGTTGTAAGTCATGGCGGAATAAGGCGTTTCTATTTTTAATTCCTGTGCTTGGTTATTGCCAATCTGCAAGCGTTCATGGTCTGGGATGCGGTAATACTGCTTGCTTAAATATGCATAATAAGCGGCTACAGCACTAATAGAACCGAGCAAGCCGTAAGCGGCTGTTTTCCAAAATTTCATAATCTGCTCCTGAAGATTTTCAAACTTAATCTTTCTGCTCTAATTGTAACAGTTTTTGCTTCAGGTCGAATCCGCAGCCATAACCGGTTAATTTGCCAGTGCTGCCGATAATGCGGTGACAAGGAACCACAATCAGCAGCGGATTTTTATGTAAAGCTTGTCCAACTGCACGGCTAGCGCCAGGTTTGCCGATGTTACGGGCTAAGTCTTTATAACTAGCTGTTTGCCCATATGGGACTTGCAGGGCCGCTTGCCAAACAGCAATTTGAAATGGAGTTCCATTCATCTTCAACGGCAAATCAAATTTCCGCCGCCGTCCGGAAAAATATTCGGTTAATTCTGCTGCTGCCTGGTTGGTTAAAGCAGAGGGCTTAGCTTGTTCTGAAGGCTGAGCTATTTTTTCGATCAGGCAGATTTGACCGGCTTCGGCAGCAATTTTAAACCAACCTGCGGCTAAATGATAATTGCCAAAATTAGCCATTAGCTGTCATCTTCTTTGCAAAGGCTGCTGCCTCAGTGTCCGGCAGATCGAGCAAAGCACGCAGGTCGACGCATTTTGCTAGGTCAGCTTCATACTGCTCTTTAATATCCGGCTGCACGCGTTTGCCATCTTGAGTCATATGAATTTTTTCAGTGCCAGCTTCCACAGCAGTTTTAAAGTACCATTTTTTATAGCGCAGAAAATCAAGTTGAGCCTGTAAAGTATTAATTTGCTTAGTCAAAGCCGCTTCTTCACGATCCAAGAATTGATAGCGGGCTAGCAAGGTCATATCGCCCTGCATGCACAGATCAATAAACTGCCGGATTTGCGCGATTTTCAACCCGCTTTTTTCATGCAATTGATGACTTCTAAAAAATTGAAGTCATTGTCTTTAAAAGCTCGCCGCCCATTTTCGTCGCGATCAACGAACGGCAGCAGACCTTGTTTTTCATAGTAACGAATCGTTGAGGCGGGCATGTGCATTTTGTCTGCCACTTCGCCAATTGAATAATAGGACATTTTTAATCTCCTGCAACTTTTTAAAAATTATGTTTGACTTAAACCATAGTTTTTGACTTAAACCATAGTTTAAGTAATAAGCTGACCTTGTCAACTTAAGAAAAAAGTTTCTAAATACATAAAGGAGTCTTCAACTATGCCAAAAAGCGAATTGCAAAAGCTGGAAGATGGCGAATGGTATAAATTCAACGATCCTGAAGTTGCTGCTCGCAAGCTAAATTCAGCCACCTTGTGTCAAGAATTCAATGCGATTCCTGAAAATGAGCCAGAAAAGCAAGCCGCCAAAGCTCGGGAGATTTTCGGCTCCGCTGGCAAAAATTTAGTAGTGCATAGCCGGCTGAATGTTGATTATGGCAAAAACATTCATGTCGGTGACAATTTCTTGGCTAATTACAACCTGACTGTGCTCGATATTGCTCCGGTCGAAAGTGGCGATAATGTCTGGATTGGGCCGAATACCGATATTTATACGGTCAACCACCCATTGACTGCTAAAGGACGCCGCGAGCGGCTTGGCATTGGCAAACCGGTAAAAATTGGCAATGATGTCTGGATCGGTGGTCACACTACGATTTGCCCCGGCGTAACAATCGGCAGCGGTGTGGTGATTGCTGCTGGTGCAGTCGTAACTAAAGACATTCCAGATAATGTCGTTGTCGGCGGGGTTCCTGCCAAGATCATTAAAAAGATCGAGCAGGACTAATAGCACGCACGCAAAAAGAGATTTCAGCCTCAGCTGGAATCTCTTTTAGTTTAACGGCGCATGTGTCATCTTAATGTGCGGAGTTGCTTTGTAAATAAACGGCTGGCCAACCGGTTGGAAATTCACGCGCTCGTAAAAGCCTTGCACCTGCACCTGCGATTCGATCACAATGTTTTTGTCAGGATAATGCTGCCGAATTGTGTCCATGATTTTAGTCAGCAATTGGCCGCCTACCCCTTGTCCACGGACTTCGGGGCTGGTAACGACACGGCCAAAAGAGACATTGCGTCCGTCGTCAATTAAAAATACCCGGGCATAAGCCACAATTTTGCCCTCAGCATTAGACTTAAAAATGTGCCAGGCCGCTTGGTCGCTGTTGTCAACTTCTTGGTAAATACGGTGCTGGGCGACGACGAAAGTTGCCGTCCGCAGATATAAAATTTGGTAGAGCTCATTATTGGTTAAATCGTTAAAACGTTTGCAATGCCACATGTTGTTTCACTTCTTTAAAAAAATTAACTTTTTTATAGTTGTTACGGCTGCTAAAAATTCCGCCTGTTTTTCTGGCGAGAGGTTTTTAATTAGCGTTCTAACTTGCTCATCTGAACGTTGATTAATTGTTTGAAAGACTTCCTCGCCTGCGTTGGTCAAAGTTACCACTACAGATCGTCCATCTCGATGCGATTTTTCTTTGCGTAAAATTCCCTGCTTGACTAACTGATTAATTAGCCGGCTAGTATAGCTTTTGTCCAAATTGAGCTGACGGGAAAGTTCCATTGGCGTTTGCAAATGATGCAAGCCAATTTCAATCAGCAGCCTGGCCTGCGGCCATGTTAAATCAGTGTGATAGGTTCGCCGGCTCAACACACCGAGCTGAATGACGTACTGACGATTAAAGTTGCGAATTAGATTGATTTCTTGCCTGGTCAGCATCGTTTTTTCCCTCTTTCTTATTTATTTAATAGCATCATAAAATATTTAGTGGCTTTTGTCCACTATTTTAATTAAAAAAACTGATTGCGAACAATCAGTTTTCAGATGTTACAAGATCTTTTCGTAAAGCAGTGCTGGCGTTTCTCCATCATCTTGGTAAGTGATTAGTGCCTCTTCCACAAACTTAAAGCCAAAATGCTCATAAGCTTTTTGGGCTGGCAAATTGCCTTTCATCACGTCAAGATGCATGATAGTGAAACCCTGCTGCTTGGCAAATTGGCACATCCAGCTGAGCATTTGCTTGGAAACGCCTTGGCCACGGCTGGCTTTGTCAACTGCAAACAAATGCAAAACTGTAACAGCAGAATTTGCTGCATGCGTTAGCCAATGAACGTGACTGTAAGCAGGGTCTTCGCCTTTCGTGAGCACTGCTGCACTGACAATTTGCCCATTGATTAAACCAATAATGACAAAATTATCCGTCAGTGCGGATTGTAGTCCTTGCTTACTTGGGTAAATTCCCCAGTGCCAGTCTGCCCCATATTCATCATTAGCTTGCTGCTGGCAGACTTGCTCATAAAAAGCGCAAATTGCTGGTAAGTCGCTAAGTTTAGCTGGCCTAATTTCCACTTGCTTCACCTGTTTTCATGTATAAAAGCGGATAAGGCTGCCCCTCTTCATCAAGGTCAGTCCGTTTATAAGTCTCAAAGCCCATATGCTGGTAAAAGCCGACGGCTTGCGGGTTTTGCTCGTTCACGCTGAGCTCATTTACGCCATATTTTGTTTGTCCAAGCTGGAGCAATTGTTTGCCCAGGCCCTGCCCGCGAAATTTAGGATCAATAAACAGCATTTCTAGAAAATGCCCGTTAATGCCCATGAAACCGACGATTTTCCCGTCACTGCGGGCAATCAGCAAAATTTGGACAGCTTGCAAAGCTTGTGGCACATATTTTTCAATCTGATCAATTTCAGCGGCAGATAAAAAATCATGCGTGGCAGCAACCGATGCTCGCCAAAATTTGGTTAAATTGGCAATCAAGGCAGCTGGCCGTGTTTGCGCTAATTGAATCGTTGTTGTCATTGATATTTTCTCCTAATCGTAGCGTTTGCCTAAAATAACTAAATCACGCTGGATGCCATCTAATTCAGCCACTTTGGGCAGCCGGCCCCATTCTTGGAAGCCGAAGCCTTTAAAGAGCGCCAAACTTGGCTGGTTATGGCCAAAAATATAAGCCACAATTGCACTAATTGCCAAGCCAGGCAGTTGCTGTTCGACAAAGCTGAGAGCTTGTTTGCCCAGGCCTTGGTGACGGGCAGTTTGATCAATGTAGATTGAAATTTCTGCTGTATGCTCATAAGCTGGCCGACCATAAAATGGTTCAAGTCCGACCCAGCCAATGATTTGACCATCATCGCCTAGCATGACCCATAGCGGATGCGACGGCGTAAACGAATATAGCCAAGCTTTACGGCTTTCGACGCTCACTGGTTCAAGGTCAGCGGTAGCCAGTCGGGATGGAATAATTTCATTGTAAATATGGACAATTTGCGGCAAGTCTGCTGCTTTAGCCAAACGAAATTTCATTTTTTGCCTTCTTACTATTTCGCCCAAGAAATGCCGACGTTTTCCCAAGGTTTAACATCAACTGGCGGCTCGTTTAATAAAGCTTGCGCTTTCGCCGATAAAAACTTCTTGTTAACGATAACCGTATAAGCATATTGTTCAAACCAAGACTGGCTCATGACAAAGAAACCTTTATGGCCGTGTTCTTCGCCCCAAGAATTTTCTACTTTCCAGCGTTTGACTTGTCCCTGGTCTTCATCGGCGCCGACTAAAGTCATGTCGTGCGTGGCTAAACCTTCGCGCGTTGCTAAGCGGTCGGCTTTAGACATCTGACTGTTAACGCCCAGTAAAGCATCAAGCTCGTATAAATCAGGATCCATGAAACCAGTTTGACGGTCCATTTGCTGCATGACATCGTTAGAAAATTGCACAGCCTGCCCCGCTTTCAGCTGGGCCAAAGCTGCCTGCGTTAATTCTTCCATGGGCAGGTTTAAGCCAACAATTGGCGCCCCACCGACGATATTATCGTACAAGTCCTGGTGGTAGCGTTTGCCATAGTCAAAATTTGGCGCGTTCAGCAGCAGGACATAATCATCCAAGTTGAAGTCAGCAAAGTATTTCTTAAAGAATCTTTGCGGAGTCAAGCCTTTGTCCAAATTATACTGCCCCTTGTCATCGCGATATTCCAAATCAAACGTTTTTGGCGGCTGGCCCAGAGCAATCGCTGCAATTTGATAAATTTCGCTTAAGCATTGCTGTTTAAAAGCAGCCAGCTGGTCTGCCTGGCCAGTTTGAGCCAATTTGCGCAAGGTCAAAGCATCTTTGCGCTCCTTTTTAGCTAAATAGCTGGCCAAAGCTGCCGTGTTGTTGGAATTGAAATTCTCTGGCATTGCATAGGCCGGCAGCAAACCATATTTAGCAATTAAATTAGCTGCCATTGGCCAAAGGCCCCCATCTTCGCCAGCAAAATCTAGCCATGCGCGAACTTCGCGGTCGTCAAGTGGCTGGTTTGCCAAAGCAATCATTTTGTCATAAAAAGCGTTGGCCCGCTCTAATTTGTCCCAGAAAAAGTTATAAGCTTGGGAAAAAACGAAGTTCTTGACCTGGTATTTTTGCCCAAAATAGTGCCGCAAAACGTTCAAACTCGAAAATTCCCAGCAGCGGCCAGAATGCTTTTGATTAGTTACAGTCCCAATTTTTAATTCAGTTGAAAAAACCGGCTGCAGTTTAGCAGTTACGTGGTCGTTAAAAGCCGCTGCCTGCAGGCCGCTGCGGCGAGCTGCCCGAGAAGCGGCCAGATTTTCAGGCTTAGCCGCAAATTGATCGGCTAACGCCGCTGCCGTTTGCAATGAAATAGCTCCCATAACATACCCCTTTATTTAAAACTCAATCATCATATAATAGAATATCATTAAAACAAGATTAAAACTTAGCCAAAATAGCTTTGCAAAATTTGAAAGGCTTGGTCACGCAAAATTCCGCCCTTGGTTGCGGGTCCACGGCCCATTTCTTGAAAGGTTAATTCACTAGTATGGCTGCCCTGTTGATGCAGGATCTTTTCTTCTAAGTAGATGTTGCTAGCACCATAAACCATTTTGCCCAGCTTAGCCCAAACCATCGCTGCTGAACACATCATGCACGGCTCGCAGCTGGTATACAAACTGTAGCTGCTTAAGTCTTCAGTACCTGTTTCCTGACAAAAACGGCGAATGAGGCCAGTTTCTGCATGAAAAGTTGGGTCGCTTGCTGTATGAATTTGATTTTCGTTTTCAAAGACAATTTTGCCGTCCTTGACTAAGACCGCCCCAAATGGTTCATTCCCATGTTCTACGGCTAAGCGGGACAGATCGATGGCCCGCTGCATAAATTGTTCATCTTTGCCCATCTGTTTGCTCCTTTGTATTTAGCTTTCAACATAATTATTCTAATCAAAATTCTTGATTTTTTCTTGCTAACCTGGCCGTTAATTGTTAATTTGTTATTAGAATTTGTTTTGAAAAGCTCATCAACAGCGAGCATAAAAGCTGGATCAGGTCTATCCTAATCCAGCTTTTTTTAGGCAGGAGGTTTAACATGCAGCTAACGAAAAGACAAAAATTCTGGATGGTGGTAACTTTGCTTTGCGGCAGCTTTACCACGGCATTTTCAGAAACCCTGCTTAATAATGGCCTGCCAACGATTATGCGCGAAGTTGGCGTGTCAGAAATGACAGTGCAGTGGCTGAGTACGGGCTATATGCTGATTGCGGGCATGACCATGCCGCTGGCTGCTTATTTGCTGAATTCATTTAAGCTCAAGCGGCTGTTTACCTCTACGATGTCGATTTTCTTGCTGGGCAGCGTGATTGCCGCTTGTGCGCCGAATTTCCCCATTTTGCTGATTGGGCGCTTGATTGAAGGCATCGCAGTTGGCGTCAATATGCCGCTGATCCCGAGCGTTTTATCCCTGATTTATCCGGCTAATAAACGCGGGACTGTCATGGGCTTATCAGGCATCATTATCAATATTGGCCCTGCCATCGGTCCGACCGTTTCTGGCTTAATAGTAGATCACTATTCCTGGCGCATGCTCTTTATTATTTTGATACCAATCAGCTTGTTAATTATTATCGCGACGCAATTTGCAGTTAAAAATGTCGTCCAGGCTAAAACTGACCAGCTGGATTGGCTATCCATATTTACGGCCACTGGCGGACTGGGCTTGCTGCTTTACAGTTTAGGATTGCTGGGACAAACTGGTCAGCTGACTTGGCAGCTGGTTTTAATGCAAGCCATTGGCCTGATCATTGTGGCTTATTTTGTGCGTCGCCAGTTCAAACTAAAAAAGCCGCTCTTGGAAATGCGGGTTTATCAAGCGCCATCATTTAGACTGGGAGCGCTTTTGGCTTTGCTGAATACCTCGTCTTTAATGGCGACTGAATTAATGCTGCCGCTGTTTAATCAAAATATTCTTAAAGTCACTCCTACGGTGTCTGGTTTAATGCTGATTCCGAGCGCCGTTGTAATGGGCATTGTTTCACCCATTGCTGGGCGTTTGTATGATGAGGTCGGCATCAAAAAAATTGCGGTCATTGGGATGGGGATCGGTCTGCTGGGCACCCTGCCCATGATCCTTTATTCGGCTAAAACTGCTCCGGCTGCGGTTACCTTGCTGTATGCTTTGCGCTGCGGCGGGTTGAACCTGGCTTATGCACCGTTAACTGTTTACGCCCTTAATGCGCTGCCGACTAAATACGTTGTTTTTGGCAGCACTTTAATTGTCAATATGAACCAAATCGCTGATGCTTTTGCCAATGCCATGGCGGCGACAATGCAGGCCTTGGGTCAAAAGGCTGGCTCAGCTGCCGGGATGACTAGTCTAGCAGCTAGCAGTCAGGGCTATCACTGGTCGTTTGCGGCAATTTGCGTCTTAAATGCTTTAGCTTTCATTTTGGTCTTTTGGCTGCACAACAAGTCCAAAGTTGAACTAATAAAATAGCAAAATAATCGTTCACACTGCTTGCCAAAAGTGAAGATGTCTGCTATTTTTATGATAAATAAATTAAAAATATTGCTCAGTACTCGGCGAGCAAACAATAAAAGCTGGAATAGACATGGCGTCTGTTTCAGCTTTTTCCTTTAGGAGGAATATCTTATGCAATTTGAAGTTAAACCAGAAATTTTTGCCCAGCTGCCAACCATGTGTGTTGGCGTAGTTATTGCCCAGCAGGTTGACAATAGTCAAGCATACCCGGAAATCGAAACGCTGCTGGACCAGGCAATTGCCAACGCTCAGCGGCAGTTTAAAGATGTGCAGGTTAAACAAGATCCGCTTATTGTGCCTTACCGGGAAGCTTTCCGAAAATTGGGCATTAATCCTAACCGCTACCCTTGTTCAGTGGAAGCGATGTTTAAGCGGCTGTCTAAAGGTAAAAGTCTGCCCCATATTAATCCCTTAGTAGACTTAAACAATGCTATCTCTTTGAAGTACGCCTTGCCAATGGGGACGCATACTTTGGACGGAGCGACGGACAATATTGAAATGCGGCTGGCTGAAGCTGGCGACAGCTTCGAAGCATTAGGCAGCGACAAGGTTGAAGCCCCTGATGAAAATGAAGTTGTTTACGCGGTTGGCCACCAAGTACGCACGCGCCGGTGGACCTGGCGGCAGAGCAAGTTTGGGATGATTACGCCGGAGACTAAAACAGTCTTTTTCCCAATTGACGGCTTTAGCGATGTTAATCAGGACAAAGTCGAGCAGGCCGCCAATGAATTAGCAGATAAATTGCAAACGATTTTCCATTGCCAAGTTCAGCGCGGATTGGTAGATCAAGCCCATCCTGTTTTTGCTTGGTGATTACACTCTTTCAGCAGAATTAAAACAAAAGCAAAAATATGTGCAAATATATAATTAGTGTGTTTATTTCAAACTATTGTACAGTCAGATATAATTAAGTCTGCAGCAAGTTTACTGAGCGGTGGCTGGTTTGACTTTTGGAGGTGAAGTCCTATGTACCAAACTAATGAAAGGAAAACGGCCAAGTGTCGTTCGTCGACATTCTAAAACTGCTATTCTTAGCAGGAAGTTTTCTTTTGGAACTGCTGACGTACATCGATCAGCACACCAAATAAAAAACGCCGCTCAATCGTAACTTTTGGTCAAGTTATTGAGTAGGCGTTTCGTCAACCAGTAATTTTAGCCACCGCTCTTTAAGCGGGCTGCAAGGGAGCTTCTGTAGAAAGGAGCTCCCCTTTCTATATACAGTTTAACAATAAAATGCACTTAAATCTACTAGATAATTATTGCTAAATTGAATTTTCCCTAACTATCCGAAATGACACTTAAAAATCTCAAAAACCTAGCAGCTTTTGAGATTTCTAAATATTTATTGAGATAAAAACTATTCGTCAATTTCTTCAATCGAAATAACGACAACATATGGGTTACCAGCATCATCACTGCCATTTACCTTTTGAGCATAGGCGTCATTTTCATGGATTTCAGCAGTACCGATAACACGAACATTAGTATGGTCTGGCTTGTCAGCTACGACAACGGCAGCCTTTGATCCAGCTTTCAAATTTTCATAAGCATGCGCTTTAGTTTTTTCCAGATATTGCAGGTGGCTTGCGTCCAAAACTTTCATTGATTGCTTTGGCCCAACTTGCGGATTGCCGTTAGCATCAACGGTTGCTAAGTAAGCCAAGTGGGTCTTAAAGAATTCTTGTTGTGCAGCAGTTAATTCAGTTCCAGCTAATTTCTTCATGACAAAAGTCCCTCCTAAAAAATAAAATAGCAGATGCGTAGATATTAAGATAGTCTAAGTCTTTCTTAATACATAACTATTATACTATTTATAATAACATTATACCAGCACGGCGCTTTTTATTTTATTTCTTTTAACTGGGTACTTGGCAAGGCCGTGATTTGAGCTAGAACCGCAGAATTTTTCCGTTTGGCATTTCTTAAATCAATATCCATTTGCAAGTTGAGAAAAAATTTAGGCGAAACGCCAAAATATTTACCAAGCCTCATTGAAGTATCTGCTGTTACTTTTCTCTTCCCTGCTAAAATATCATGAATGCGGGAATAAGGAACTTTGATATCCTTAGCCAATTTGTAACTCGAAATATTAAGTGGCTTCATAAATTCCTTTTCGAGAAAATCTCTCATTGACGGAGTAGGAATTAACTTAGTCATCATTTCTCTCCTTAGTGATAATCGACAATTTCAACTTGGTAGAAATTGCCTTGATAATAATAAAAACATATTCTCCACTGTGAATTGATCGCTATACTGTATTGCCCGCGTCTGTCTCCCTGCAATTTTTCTAAATGATTACTGGGTGGCAGCCGCAAATCATTTAAATCAGCAGCATTATCCATCATTATTAACTTAATATTTGCTCGTGAGGCTATTGACTCAGGTAATTTCTTAACGAATTTGCCTTCAAATATTTCCCTAGTTCTGTTGTTTTTAAAAGTTATAATCACATTTTAGCATATCTGAAATACGGATAGTATCGATTGTTAATGGCAAATTATACCTCCAAATTTATATACGCAAAAACAGCCCTGTTTTAACTAAAACAGGACTGCTTGATTTTAGTTTATCCTAGCAATTCTTAACACCAGTTTGTTGTACAGCGTGATTAGCTGCCAGCAGCCGATCGCCATCGCCAATTCTCATAGCTCCGTCGAGCAAGCCACTGTCATTTTTCAGCAATAAGCCGCCATTAACGTAATCCATGACTAGATTGTCTTCTAACAAAGTCAGATCATACTTTGAGGTATATAGTTCTACCCCGGCTTCATTTTCTAAAACCTCTGGATAATCTGGGTCCAGTTTGCTTAATTTGATTATTGAAAAACTTGCCCCAATGCTGCATGAGCCACCAGCCAGTGAATATTTGCCGCCGCCATCATCAGCAATCAATAACAAAGGATGAGATAATAGACCACGCTTTTTAAGTTCTGCTAAAGCTGCCTGCGTAAATTTGATATGTGCCATAATAAAGCCGCCTTTCTGGTTTCTTATGCTTTTATTTTAACTTACCAACACAATAGTTCCTAATAATCTGCTTGGTCAGCAATCAGTAAAAATAACAATTGAAAAAAGGCAAAATAAATAGTTAGCTATTCTTAGTAGCTAACTATTGCAAAAGAGGATTTCTATGAAAAGAAACTATATTCTAGTTTGAAGTGCCATACAAAAGTTAGACATTTTGTAAATTCTTAAATATTAGCTAATACACGATCTCTGTACTTTACAGGGTTCGTGTATTTTAGTTTGTTGGAGCATCTAATGTTGTTGAACCAGTAAACGTAGTCAGTTAGAATCTGTTTCATTTCTTCTAGGGATTTAATCTTTAAACGATTGAGCTTCTCACGTTTCATCAAAT
>JALCDX010000007.1 GCA_022641965.1 Lactobacillus sp. | reverse complement strand
GAACCAGAACTTTGGCCAGCAAGATATAGCCTAACAGCAGCTAATTTCTGCTCATAAGAAAATTTAGACAAAACAAAAACCTCCAAACTTGAACCTGTTTGGTCCAACTTTGGGGGTTAACTTCATTAGCCGCGCTGACAGCTAGTGCTTTAATTATTCATTATTTAAACAATTTTACAGGTTTTTGTCCATGTTGAAAGTTAACTTCGACAGTTTGATAGCTTCAGTAAACATTTGTCCCCACAGCTTCTCAGAATCAGTCTTAGTATGGGCAACAGTCGCTTGGTTAGCCTTAGTCAAGTAGTCAGTTAAAGCTGCTCCGCTCTTGCCTTTGGCACCAGCAATGATTTCTTCCACGCGGCCGCGGTAATAGCGGTTCAGTTCAGTCAGATAGTCTTCATCCAATTGCACAAATTGCGGATAATGACTTTCTACCAAAGCAGCTAATGACTTGTAGTACCACCAAGCATCGCTAAAGTTGTAATCCATCTTAGTATTATTGTAAGAAGGATCAGTATCTGACATGTTAGCAAAGAATGGCACGAATGGGGTGAAGGTTGGTCCGCCAATACAAATCCACATAATTGCTGCCCGATCAGCTGGTACATCTGAAAGAATTTGCAAAATATGGGCATTTTGTGTCCGGTTCAAGCCAATTGGACGATAGCAATGCTTTTCTTCATCAGTGCCCTTGCCAAATGGGTCGTATGGAGTGTCTTGGTAGTGTGAGCCTAAAGCGGTTTGGATGTCTTCGCGGGTAATCTTCTTAGCGGCTTTGCGGATAAATGGAATGTCTCCGTCTTGCGGATCTTGCTCGATTTCTGGGTTGAACAATTTTTGAATGTACCATTGTCGACTAGTATTGTAGTGACGGTCTTTTTCAGTATAAGTACCGAAAATGTGGCGGAAGTTCCAGCCTTCTTTATCAACGTTCAAATGGTGTTCATCAACAAATTCACGAATGCCTTCGCTCCACATAAAGTTATCCGGATCATTGAAATCTACTTGTTCGATCGCAACCCGGTTGCCAGTAGCCGCATAGCAATCATCTGGGATTCGTTGGGCAACCCAGTGGTGACCAGTAACAATTTCCATATACCAAATTTCGTCTTTATCGCCAAACAAAACGCCATTGCCAGCTGGCGAGCCATATTTAGCAATCAAGCTGCCTAATAGCTTGACCCCAGCCCGAGCAGAATCAATATATGGCAAGACCACGGTCTGCATGCAGTCTTCGTCTAACCCGTCCTTAACTAGGGGATCAAAGGCCAAAGTCCGCTCATTGCCATAAGTTGATTCGGTACAAGACATGGCTACGTTCTTTTGGTTAATCCCGCTTTCATCGTAATAGCCGCGATGCTTGTAATCAACATTTGGCACAGCCGAAACAGCCTGGGCATCTTCAGGCAGGTCCATTTCAAACTTATTCAGCCAGGACTTGATGTGGCGACCTTTTTCGCCATGAGCAGCTGGCTCGATAATAAATTTTTGCAGGGTGATTGGGTCAAAAGTATCGTCATTGCGCGCAATCATGGTTGTGCCATCGATGCTGGCTTTTTTGCCAACTAAAATGGTTGTACATGCACTAGCTTTTTTCATCATATTTCTCCTTTGCTTAATCTGCTTTTAGTCTACCGCTAAACAAGATCGTGGAAAAGCCCTACCGCATAGGCTTTGGCATCAAAATCGGCCAGCTGGTCAGCATGTTCGCCCAAACCGACTAATTTAACGGGCAGTTTCATTTCGCTGCGAATAGCTAGGACCACGCCGCCTTTAGAAGACCCATCCAGTTTAGTCAGCACCAAACCAGTCAATTTCGTGGTCTTGTCAAAATCTTTAGCTTGCAGCAAAGCGTTTTGCCCAGTTGATCCGTCTAAAACCAGCAAAGTTTCTGCTGGCTGATCTGGCAGCAGTTTTTTAATTGTCCGCTGAATTTTGGCTAATTCATTCATCAAATTGACTTTGTTTTGCAACCGTCCGGCCGTATCAACCAGCAAATAGTCATAGCCGCCGGCTTTCGCCTGCTCACAAGCATCATAAACAACAGCAGCGGGATCTGCTTGATCTGGGCCGGTAACTACTGGCACACCGGCTTGTTCGCCCCAGCTCTGCAATTGTTCGACAGCGCCGGCTCGGAACGTATCGGCCGCAGCCAGCATAACTTTTTTGCCAGCTTTCTTAAAACGAGTAGCCAGCTTGCCAATCGTGGTGGTTTTGCCTGAACCGTTCACGCCAACGAACAAATAGACATTCGGGTGCTGGTCAGGATCATAGGCCAATTTTTCACGTTCAGTAGCCCCGCCAGCAGCATAAATTTGCACCAAGCCTTGCACAATCGTTGCCTGCAGCTCTGCTTTAGTTTTGGCCTTATTCAGCTTGGCATCTTGCTTTAACTGCTCAGTTAGCTTTTCAGCGGTTTCTACGCCAACGTCTGATTCAATCAGCAATTCTTCAAGGTCGTCAAAAAAGTCTTCATCAACTGTCCTGAAGTTGGCAAAAAAAGCATTCAATTTTGAGCCAAAGCTGGAAGAAGTTTTAGCCAGACCCTGTTCATACAGTTGGTCTTGCTGATCATCCTCAGTTTCCGATGCTTTTGGCTCTTGCTCCTTAACTGCAGGCGCAGCAGTTTCAGCAGTTTTATCGTCCTCTTGCTTGTCAGCAGACGGCTCAGGACTTTTTTCTTCATCAGGACTTGCTTCTGTTTCTGCCGGCTTTTGTTCATTTTTATCGGCATCAGCTGAATTGTTAAATAATGATTGCTTGATTTTTTCAAATAATCCCATTTACTTCACCTTGTCTTTCATTTGCTGCAAAGAGACCGATAGTACTTGCGAAACGCCTGATTCTTGCATCACTACGCCGCACAGCTGATCAGCCTGCACCATTGTTCCGCGCCGGTGCGTGATCACGATAAATTGCGTTTTAGCGGCATAACGGTGCAAAAACTTGCCAAAACGGTCAACATTCGGATCATCAAGTGCTGCTTCTACCTCATCCAGAATGCAAAACGGCACAGGTTTTACTTCCAGAATTGCAAATAAGAGCGTAATCGCGGTCAAAGCCCGCTCTCCGCCAGACAAAAGGCTTAGTTCTTGCAGGCGTTTGCCAGGCGGCTGAGCACTAACCTCAATCCCCGTTGTTAACGGCTGATCAGGTGCTGTTAAGCTTAATTGAGCATGACCGCCGTCAAAGACAATTGGGAATAGTTTAGCAAAACTGGCCGCAATTTGATCAAAAGTTGTTTTAAATCGTTCTGCAACTGTTTGATCCAATTTAGCCATCGTCGCTTGCAAGTTACTGCGGCCGGTCAGCAAATCATCTTCTTGTTTTTGCAAAAAGTCGCGCCGCTCTTTAACAGCCTGATATTCCTTAATTGCCTGCAAATTGACTGGTCCAATTTCGGCAATCGTTTTGCGATGCAGGTTAACTTGCCTTTGCAGTTTTTGCCGGTTGGCGGTTGTATTTTCCAGGTTCAACTTTGCTTGGACCGCTTCAAAGCTGACTTGGTATTTAGTTTGCAAAGCTGCTAAACAGTGGTGCTGTTTTTCCTGCAAACTGGCCACTTTAACAGCGAGCTGCTCCTGCTCATCAGCTGCATTTTGCCGCTTCTCATAAGCCTCATCAGCAGCTGCCTGCAGGTGTTCAAGCTGCGGGGTAATAGTTCCTAATTTGGCACTTACAGCCGCCAATTTGCTAGACAACTTGGTTTGATCTTTGCGCAAAGCAGTCAATTTTCGTTCCGCTGCTGCTTGTTCTTGCTCGCTGCTGTTTTTATTTGCTTCTGCTTGCTGGAGTTTATGCTGCAGCTGCGTCAATTTAGCTTGATCTTGTCCTTGGGCTGCCAGCAGCTGGTCGTTATAGCGCTGATTATTGCTGAGCTTGTTGCTGATAACAGCTAATTTGGCTTGCAAGCTGGCTATTGTTTGCTGCTTGCTTTTCCAGCCTGCTTCAGCATCCTCGGCTTGCCGGTTGAGCGTATCGGCTTCCGCTTTTTCCTGGTCCAACAAATGCAGCAGGGCCAGATTGCGAGTCTGCAAATCTTGCAATTGGGATTGCAATTTTGCTTGTCCAGCTAGTGAACTAGCTTGTCCGCTTAATTCGGATAATTGCCGTTTCACCAGATCATATTTGGCCTGCTCACCAGCAAGCTGCTGCTGGAGCGCTTGCAAAGTTTGCTGCTGGCTTTCATTAGCAGCCACTAAATCGGCAGTTTCAGCAACCAGCTGACCAAGTTCTTGCTGCAAAGCGGGCAGCTTAGCTTGCGCAGCTGATAACTGCCCATTGACTGCCGTAATTTGACTTGTCACGGCCAGGGGCGAATTATCCTGTTTTGAGCGCGACCCGCCAGTCATTAAACCGCCTGGAGAAATAATATCGCCATCAAGCGTGACAATGCGATAGGCGTGTACCTGCCGGCTTAAGCGCGTTGCGCTAGCGATAGTGTCAACTACAATGGTGGAACCCAGCAAATAGTCTAAGGCCGGCTGAATCTGTTTATTTTGTGCTTGAACTAACTGACTTGCAATTGCAATAAAGCCAGGTGCTCCTTGCAGCATCGCGCGTGTCGGCGCGGCAATTCGCCGAATACGCAAGTTATCAAGCGGAAGAAAACTGGCACGTCCAGCACGCTCAGCCTTTAAACGCTGAATTGCATCACGGGCAGCGTAACGGTCTTGCGCAATTACATTTTGAACGCCGCTGCCCAATGCTGTTTTCAAAGCGGCTTCATAACGGCTGTCAAAACTGATCAAATCCCCAACTGCACCAATAATACCAGTGAAAGCAGACAAATGATTCAGCACGTAGCGCACGCCATAATAATAGCCTTGGTGACGCTGACTCATTGATTGCAGCGCCTGTAGCTGACCTGCCAAAGAATGAATAGTTTTCGCCTGCTGATTAAGTTCAGCTTGCTTATGCTGACGCTGTTTTTTCACCTGCTCTAATTTAGCTGCCAGCTGCGACAATTGAGTCTGCTGAGTTTGGATTTGCTGCCTCAATGCCCCTATTTCCTGCTCTTTTGCCGCCAAATCATGCTGCAGCAGCGTTTTTTGGGCAAGTCGCTGCTCATCGGCAGTTGATCTTTGCTGCTTGAGTTGAGTTAAATTTGACTGCACGGCCGCTATTTGAATACTGAGCTTATTTTGCTGATCCAAATGTCGCAGATAGCTGGCGCGTGTTTGATTCACCTGCTGGCGCAATTTATCGGGATTAACCCGGCCAGCTTGCGCTTTTTCTAGCGCTAGCTGCTGCTGAGTTTGAGCAGTCTTTATTTGCTTGGCCTCTTGCTGATTTTGCTGCAGAGTCATTCGCCGCGCTTGCAAGCTGCTCTTCAAAGCTTCAATTTGCCCGCTGAGCTCTTGCCGGTTAGCCTGATTAAAATCGCCAGTTTGTTTTGCTAATTCAATTTGATTGCTTAAAGTCGATATCTGCTTAGTAAGCTGTAAATTTTGAGATTGAGCAGCCGTCTGTTCAGCCTGCAAAGCGGCTTGCTGTTTTTTTAAGGATTGCGTTCGATTTTTAGTTTGAGCTAAATTTTGATCAATTTTAGCAATTTCACCAGAAGCTTGACGGCCAGCTGATTTAGCTTTTGACAATTTTGTCTGCAAATCATCGATTTGCAAAGCTAGTAAAGCTTGCTCCTGCTTTGCCAAACGACTTTGTTCAAATTGATAATCACGAGCTGCACTGCTTTGCTGAGCTAAAGGCTCTACCCGGCTTTGCACTTCAGTCAGCAAATCATGAATGCGCACTAGATTTTCATTCGTCTGCTGTAGCCGCAGCACCGCTTCATGCTTTTGCTCCTTAAAATGCAAAACTCCAGCTGCCTCTTCAAAAATTGCTCTTCTAGCCTCTGGTTTTGAATCCAGCACTTGATCAACCCGGCCCTGCGAAATAATCGCTAATGAGCCAGCCGACAAATTTCCGCTTAAAAACAAACTGCGAACATCTTTAAGCCGGACTTGCTTGCCATTGATCAGATAAGAAGCATCCCCATTTTTCAGCAGGCGCCGGGTAATATTAACTTCAGTTCCCGGCCAAGATAGTTCCTGTTTGCTGTTGTCGAAAACCAGCGTTACGCTGGCGTGATTCATTGCGTGACGATTCGCGCTGCCACCAAAAATGACGTCCTGCATGGACTGACCGCGCAGTGCTTTAGCACTACCTTCTCCCATGACCCAGCGTACGGCTTCGGTAATATTGCTTTTGCCTGAACCGTTGGGCCCAACGATACCAGTCACGCCGGGAGCCAAATTCAGAACTGTCCTGTCCGCAAAAGATTTAAAACCAGACAGAATAATTTGTTTAAGCGGCATTAATGGGCCCTGCTTCCTTCTAGCTGAACTAAAGCCCGCTGCGCAGCTGCTTGTTCGGCTGATTTTTTATTGTGGCCAGTCCCTTGCGTTAGTTTTTTACCATTAACCAGCAGCTGGACGGTGAAAGATGAAGGATCTTGCGAGCTGGCAATGACTTGATAGTCAATCTTCACGCTGCCATTTTGCTGCAAAAGTTCCTGCAGATCAGTCTTATAGTCACGCGAATCAGTAAATTCTCCTGTAGCAATCCGCGGGTAGACAGTCAGGTGCAAGAAATATTGCACCTTTTTCATACCTTGGTCTAAGAACAGGGCACCGTTGAAAGCTTCAAAAACATCTTCGAGCAGAGTTTTGCGGTGGCGCGCCCAAGATAATTCCTCGCCCTTGCCTAAGCGAATTTCTTTTTGAAACCCGCATTCAATGGCAAATTCAGAGAAGCCTTCAGTACGGACAATATTTGAACGCAGCCGCGTCAGTTCCCCTTCGTTCAGCTTCGGGAAATGACGGTAGACATAGTCCGAAACAGCCAATTCTAAGACGGCATCACCCAAAAATTCCAATTTTTCATAATCGCGCACTGAGTCAGGATGCTCATTAGCATATGAAGAATGAGTAAAGGCTTCTTCCAGTAATTTTTCATTATTAAAAACGATCTGATACTTGTCTTTTAAAGTTTGACGAAATTCATTTGAAATCATGCTTAATTCCTTTCAATCTGGAACTATTATACCAGTTAAGGATTGGCTCTTGGACAATAAAAAAGCCGCTCAAGTGAGCGACTTTCTTTAGCTAAGCTGAAAATTATTTAGCATAGCCAACGTAGTACCAGTTTGGCCAACCATTGTTCATTGACTTAGATGGACGCAATGAGTAGCCAGTCAGCTTATTGTTAACTGCCATAACCGTGTAGTGGTTAGAAACAGGAACAACATAAGCTTCTTTGTTCATGTATTCCTGCCATTCGTGGAATTTCTTAACACGGTACTTGGTACTAAAGGACTTTTGTGAATCCATAGCAGCGATTAATTCATCATTCTTCTTAGTTGCGTAGCGGCTGTAGTTGAATTGAGCACCGCGGCCGTACAGGTCGTTAACAGATGGTTCACTTGATAAGCCCCAAACACCTTGGAACATGTCAACACCCTTGGCATCATTCTGCAGCTTGTCGTAGAAGGAGTTGAACTCAGTCAAACGACCACCAGTCAGAACAACGTGCAGACCCATCTTCTTCCACTGCTGGATGTAGTTTTGGATAATCGGCTCTTGCGTTGAACTGCCTGACATTGCCATAAAGTGAATGGTCAATGGTTTGCCATTTGGCTGTACCCGGTAAGTACCCTTCTTCTTATAGCCAGCCTTGTCCAAGATCTTGTTGGCTTTCTTAATATTGTAAGAATAGCCTTTGATCTTGCTGTCATGGTAAGCACCAAATTGATCTGGGATCAAAGTTGGAACTCTGAAGGTCAAACCATATGAATAACGTTTAGCAACTTGGTTAACATTCATGCCGTAAGCAATGGCTTGCCGTAAAGCACGGTTGTTCATCTTGCTATTATTATTCATCACGTTTTGGCCGTTCTTCCACTTGCCGACTTTAAAGCCTAAGTAAGTATAGCCTAAAGTCTTGGTTGAAATGTAGCGAACGCCCTTAGCGCCAGAAATGTTTGGCCATTGCGAAGTAATCACTTCAGCTACATCAAACTTGCCGCTCTTGATTGATTGAGCAACTGAGTTTGGCGAAATTACTGAACAGGTAATCTTCGATAATTTTGGCTTGCCCTTGTAGTAGTACTTGTTTGGCTTCCAAGTAACTGACTGACCACGAACAACTTTGGTTACCCGATAAGCACCGAAGTACAATGGGTGCTTGCGGACCTTGTCGCTAGAAATCAATTTGCTAAATGGCACATCTTTTAAGTAATGATACGGGGCAGCAGTTTCCCAGAAGTAGCCGTTACCAGAAATCTTCATGCCTGGCTTCATTTGCTGCATGTGTAAGACAACTTTGCGACCAGATTCGCCATCTGGCATTTCCAGACCAGAAATAGTTGAGGCTTTGCCCTCATGATATTCTTTAAAGCCGACTAAATCTTCCAAAGATGTTGAGTAACGCTGTGAGTTAGTAGCTTTATTGCCAATAATTTCGTAAGCGTACTCGTAGTCCTTGGCAGTTACTGGTTGCCCATCAGACCATTTAACATTTGGTTTAATATTAATGGTAATAGTTTTGGCAGCCCGGTCAATCTTCAGCGTAGCTGCACCAGAGTTGTTGATTTTGTAGTGGTCATCCGTACTGAATAATGATTCAGATCCATATTGTGAAACTTCGGTATCAACACCCGAAGATGACAATTCATCGTTAAAAATTCCAGTGAATGGAGTATCAGTTTCAACAGCCACTTTGACGGAACCGCCCTTTTTTGCTGGTTTGGCAGGTGTTGAAATCTTCCAGTCTTTAAATGGAGCTTGTTGAGCATTATTTGACGATTGCCCACAAGCAGCCAGAGTTAAAGCCAGTGCACCCATCATGAGCGCGCTGCCCAACAGTTTTCCTTTTTTCATTACATTTCCTCCTGAAGTCTTTCGCAAAAATGAAAGACTAAACACAGTTACATTAAGAGTCTATCATTCAGCTCTCAGAAACACAATAAGGCTTTAATAGATATGCTTGTTAACCCAGCGAATAACTTCATCATAGATTTCCCACTTGCGTTCATTATCATTCAAAATTTCGTGCATTAAGAATGGGTAAACGTGCAATTCGCGGTCTTTAGCACTGATCTTGGTGTAAGATTCTAGTGCGTCTTGATAATTGATCAGCCCATCTTCTAGACCTTGCAGGTATAAAATTGGATCAGTCAAATTAGACAAATTATCCCGCAAATATAAAGCTCCTGGCAGCATTGCGTTCTTGAAGATGCCGGCTTGCAAGGTGTGCAGTACTTTCGGGTCAGCCACATACTTGTCAACGATCCGCTGATCGCGGTCAAGCCCGCCGTTAATTGCATTTGGCATTTCTTGGTGTTCATCCGTATCAGCTGGCAGATCTACTGAGAAGTGTTCTGCTTTGTGAGTTTCAACTGAAACTGGGTCAGTCACAATTAAACCATCAGCTTTGCCTGAGTGCTTGGAACCGTACAGCAAAACGGTTTGTCCGCCCATCGAGTGACCTAAGACAAAGGTTGGCAAATCAAAGTAATGTTCTTTCACATATTCAACGACTACAGCACAGTTTTCCGATAAATCATCTGGTGAGCTCATGAATCCGCGATCACCATCTGATTCGCCGTGACCAAACTGATCATAGCGGAAAACATTGAAGTCATGCTTAACCATGTAGCTGGCAATTGGGTCATAACGGCCGGCATACTCGGCTAAACCATGAACAATAATCAAATTAGCTTGCGGGGTATCTGCTAAATCCGTGACCAGATGCAGCTGCATCCCCTCTTTATATGACGGAATCATAACTGATTTTTCATTATCGTAAAAAGACATCTATAAACCTCCTGCGTGTAAGCGCTATCATTTACCATCTCCATTCTAACCTTTTTACATACACAAAAAAAGGCTTCTTTTGACAAGAAGTCTTTTTGAAGGGCTTATAAAAGCTGTTTAATTTTCTCTTTGACGCGCATCGCCAGCCCGCTGCAAAGCTCGACCAACATAGTTGACGTTCATCGAAATCAGCAGCAGAAGCACCGTCGCTGGTACCCACAACCATGGCCGCGCGACGACGTTGGCTGGGTCGTTGGCAAAGCCAATCAAAGTTCCTAATGACGGCGTAGTAATTGGCAAGCCATAGCCTAAGAAAGACAAGGATGTTTCAATCCCGATATTCCCGGCAACCGTTAACACAACGTCGATGATCAGCATAGAGGTGATGTTTGGCAGCACTTCATGGAACATTATCCGCCAATCTGACGAACCTGAAGTCTTTGATGCCAAGACATAATCACGGCCGCGCTGCGACAAAACAAAACTCCGGAAGAGCCGCGCCGTTGTCGTCCAGTAGAACATCGCCATTAAAATAACTAAAACAAAAGCGTTATAATTCGGCACAACGGTTGTTAACACGATAATGATTGGAAACTGTGGCAAAATCTGGACGAAATCGACAATCCGCATGATGATTGCGTCCGTTGTCCCGCCAAAGTAGCCAGCAATCAAACCAATTAACAAACCTAAGGTTTCATCAATCGCTGTTACCGATAAACCAATCAAAATTGAATTTCGGCCACCCATGATCAGCAGCTTAAAAATATCACGGCCGCCGTCATCAGTACCAAAGATGTGTCCAGCCTGACCCCAGCCATAATAGGCTTCGGCGATATTGATTTCCGTAACCTGCGATTTCTTCAAAAACAGCGAACCACCGAAAGTGAAAATCAAAATCAAGCAAATGATAATGAAAGCCGTTAACGCGATTTTATCACGCCAAATTTCTCGTACAGCAACCTTAAAACCGGAAGGAGGCAAGGAAACTTCTGTTTTGTCTGACTTATTATTCGTCGACTTTTTCTTTTGCGACATTTCTAAACTCCTCCCTATTTAACTCTAATTCTTGGGTCAACAATGCTCAGCAGAATGTCAGAAATCAAGTTCCCAAGCAAGGTCAGAATCCCGAATAGCAAAATCAAGGCTGTTAAAGTCGTGTAGTCACGTTGGGAAATTGAATCCAAGAACAATTTGCCCATGCCCGGGTATGAGAAGACGCTTTCGATAATCATTGATCCACTGAGCAAACCAGTAATCGTATTGCCTAAAAAGGCTACGATTGGCAAAACAGAGTTGCGCAAGATGTGCTTGTTGAAGACAACGTTTTCAGGTACGCCTTTGCTGCGAGCTGTTCTGACATAGTCCTCAACCTTGTTGTCAACAATCCCGGTCCGCAAATACTGCACGATAGTGGTCGTTGTAATCAAGGCATACAGAATTGCTGGCAGTATCATGTGATACAGCCTCGAACCTAAAACTCCCCAAAAGCCAGATGCACTCGCTGAGACTGAACCTGAAATGGGGAACCAGCCTAAAGTAAAGCTGAATAGCCAAATGCCAAGAATGTAGAACACAAAGCCTGGCACAGCAAAGGTAATGTAGTTGAAGACTTGGATAGCTTGGTCTTGCCATTCATCTTGATGACGACCAGCTGTAATACCCATTGGAATGGCAATTGCGTAAGTCAAAAGCACAGTCAACAAAGACAGCCAGAAAGTGTTGACTGCCCGGTCCCAAATCAAAGAAGCAACTGGTACGTGCTGAATGTAGGATTGCCCCAAATCACCATGAAACATGTTGCCAACCCAGCGGCAATATTGAACCCACCAATGGTCGTTCAAGCCATAGACCTGCCGCAAACGGGCAATTTCCTTGGCATCGGAGTTAGGATTGATCATGCCCGTAAACGGATCGCCTGGCATCATTTTAGCTAGCAGAAAGACCAGCATGCTCAAGATGATCAGCTGCGGGATCATAATCAAGAAACGCCGTAAAACTGTTTTCCACATCCTATTTCTCCTCCTTCAATTGTGCTTGAACTTCCTTTTTTGGCAGCGCTACCCAATGAGTCGGAGACAGTTGCTGCAGCGGAAAGACGCGGCCGTCTTTGTCATACCATTTTTTCTGGTCATGCTGGAATTCGGCTTCGACTTCCTCGCGGCGCCGCTTGTTTTCATCGCGGTGCTCAACATCAACCTTAGGAATTGCCGACAGCAGCCGCTTAGTGTAAATATGCATTGGATGTTTGTAGATCTCATCCTTAGTGCCGACCTCTACCAAGCGTCCCCGGTGCATAATCGCAATATTTTCAGACATGTGCTTAACTACGCCCAAGTCGTGAGAAATAAACAAGTAAGAAATATTGTATTCTTGCTGAATGTGTTTCATAAAGTTCAGCACTTGCGCCTGCACTGACAAATCCAAAGCGGAAGTCGGCTCGTCAGCCACGATCAATTTTGGATTGGTAGCAACTGCCCGAGCAACTCCAATTCGCTGACGCTGACCGCCTGAAAATTCGTGCGGGAATTTGTAAATCGAATCGCTCGGCATACCAACGATATCAAGCAATTCTTGCACCCGCTGACGTTCTTCATCAGTCGTTAAATCTTCAAAGTTTCTGATTGGTTCCGCAATAATATCTTCAATCCGCTTCCGCGGGTTCAGACTAGACATTGAGTCCTGAAAGATCATCTGCACATCTTTGTTGTAGCCCAGCTTCTTGCGGTTGCGGGCCTGTGTGACATCCAAGCCCTTGTAGATGATCTGGCCGCTAGTTGCTTTTTGAACGCCCACAATTGCCTTGCCAGTCGTCGATTTGCCAGACCCTGATTCGCCAATCAAACCGTAGGTCTCGCCTTCTTCAATCGAGAAGTTGATGCCATCCACGGCACGGACATAGTCGGTAATACGGTTCCAAAAGCCGGACCGAATTGGGAAGAGGACTCGCAGGTCTTTAATTTGCAGTATTTCTTTAGCCATGTTTAAGCTTGCACCCCTTCCTCATTCTTAAAGTGAAATTCTTTGTAGCAGGTGCAGCGAACAAAGTGATTTGGTTCGACTTCATGCATCACCGGTTCAGCTTCATGGGCGCTGGCCGGAATCCATGGAATTCTAGCTGCAAATCGATCGCCGGTTCGCGGCATATTTTTCAGAGATGGAACAGTACCTTGAATCACATGCAAATCAGCCGCATCTTCATCATCAGCCTGCGGCATAGAATTTAGAAGCGAGCGAGTATATGGATGCAGCGGATGTTCAAAAATAGTTTTGACATCTGCTTTTTCAACAATCTGGCCAGCATACATGACAGCCACTTCGTCAGCTGTTTCAGCGACCACGCCCAAGTCGTGAGTAATCAGGATAATGCCTGAGTGGCTCTGACGCTGAATGTCTTCCAGCAAGTCCAAAATTTGAGCTTGAATGGTCACGTCTAAGGCTGTAGTTGGCTCGTCAGCAATAATAATTTCTGGCTTGCAGGCAATCGCAATCGCAATTACAACCCGTTGGCGCAGACCACCAGACAGCTCATGCGGGTACATAGCATAAGTTTCTTCAGGCTTTGGCATGCCAACTTGGTTAAATAATTCAATGACCCGTGCATGCCGCTGCTCCTCATTCATATCAGTATGGTAGTACAAGGTCTCAGCTACCTGGTCGCCAACCCGCATCAGTGGATTCAAGCTAGAAAGCGGATCCTGAAAAATCATGCCAATATTATTACCGCGAATCTTATCAAAAAGATTTTCATTTAATCCAACTAAATTTAATTCGTTATATAAGATGTCGCCAGTGACCTTAGTATTTTTGTGGTCGTACAAGCCAATGATGCTGGCCGCAATCGTACTTTTGCCGCAGCCGGACTCACCAACTATCGCTAGAATTTCATCTTTTTTCAAGGTCAAATTGATATCATCAGCCGCATCATAAAACTTGCCGCCTAAGCGGTAGCCCGTATGCAGGTGCTGGATATCAAGCAAGACGTCTTTTTGCCTGTCCAATGACCATTCTCCTCTCGCCTTAGTGTGAAAATTCACAATTGCTTTGCTAACAATGTCTTAATTTTAGCCTAAAAAAGGCGGTTAATGCAACCGCCCTATTTTAAATGAGCTTTAATGTAGCTGACCGCTTCGCCCACTGTTTGTAATTTTTCAGCATCTTCATCTGGGATTTCTGCCCCAAAAGTATCTTCCAAATCCAAGACAAATTCAACGAAATCAATAGAATCCGCATCTAAATCCTTTGTGAAGTTTAAATCATTCGTGATTTGGTCACGCTTGACATCAAAATTTTCGACCAGCAAGTCGGCAATTTTATTAAATATTTCTTGTTCTGACATGAGAAACTCCTTTTATTTTTCCGTTTGACTTAGTTTTGCTTCAAATTTTTGAATCAATTGTTCAGAAAGCATTTGATCTAATTGCAATAAAGTGTAATAAATTGGCTTGGCATCTGAGCGTCCATGCGTTTTCACAACCGGTGCAGCGACGCCAAGCAAGACGGCACCGCCATGACGAGCCGTGCTGAATTTATGCAAAACTTTGACTAAAGCAGGTTTAATCATCGCAGCCCCAATCTTAGTTTTCAGACCGCTATTAACCAGAGCCGATTTGATCTGCTTCATCAGAATCGTTGTGCCGCCTTCAACTGACTTTAAAGCCACATTGCCGCTGAAGCCATCGCTAACCACAATATCGTTTTTGCCAAGGAGCAGTTCATTGGCCTCAATATTGCCAGTAAAATTCAGCTGTGAAGCTGACAGGAGCTGATAGGCCGTTTGGTGAAGCGGATCGCCCTTATCGGATTCGGCCCCATTATTCAGCAAGCCGACTTTTGGCTGATCAATATGCTCGATCGTTTGTGCATATAAAGCAGCTAGCTCTGCCCACTGCAAGAGATATTCCGGCTTAGCTTCAGCATTGGCGCCAACATCAATGATATGGAAGCTGCCCCGCTCTGAAGTTGCGGGCAAAGTTGGCATTAAGGCTGGCCGCTTAACGCCTTTTAACCGGCCAATGATAAAAATGCCGCTGGCTAAAAGCGCCCCAGTATTGCCTAATGACAATAAAGCATCAGCTTTGCCTGCTTTAACATAATTGGCGGCTCTGACTAAAGAAGAATCCTTTTTGCGTCTGATTGACTTGACCGGTTCGTCTTCGTCTTTGATTATTTCGCTAGCCTGCACTAATTCTACTTGATCATCCAGGGGGCCAGGCAAACAGGCTTTGATTTGCTCAACTTGGCCAAACAGCACAAATTTTGTTTGCGGCAGCTTGGCTTTTGCCTGCCAAACAGCCTCCACGATAGCGGCTGGCGCATGTTCACCGCCCATCGCATCAATTGCAATTGTCCTCATCATTTCACCTATTAATTATCAACTACTTGTTTAATTAAAATTTTGTTTATATTTTAACACTTCCGCTGCGTAAGCATGTTCAGCGTCAGTCAAATCTGGGTCAGCTGTCAGCGTTTCTTTTGCGGCCTGAGCTGCTAGCATAAGCAAGTCATTGTTCTGCACGATATCGCCAACTTGAAAAGTGGGCAAGCCAGACTGGGCTTGGCCGAATAAATTGCCCTGGCCCCGCAATTTTAAATCTTCAGCGGCCAGCCGAAAGCCATCGTTAGTAGCAGCAACAATTTCTAGCCGCTGTTTTGCCTGATCATTTTTCGGATCAGCCACAAAATAGCAGTAGCTCTGGTATGGGCCACGGCCAATACGGCCGCGCAGTTGGTGAAGCTGGCTCAGACCAAAGCGGTCAGCATCAAAAATGATCATCAAATTGGCGTTAGCGACGTCAACTCCAACTTCAATCACGCTCGTCGCAACCAAAATATTGATTTGACCAGCTGCAAAAGCAGCCATGATTTGGTCTTTGCGCTCCCCAGGCATTTGCCCATCCAGCAAAGCAACTGTTTCTTCTTTAAAATAAGCTGCCAGCCTAGCCTGCAGGTCTTGGGCATTTTTTAAGTCCGTTTTCTCAGAAGCAGCAATTAACGGCGTGACCACGTAAATCTGCCGGCCCTTGGCCAGCTGCTCCTTCATTGTTACTAAAACCTGCCGCAGCTGATTGCTGGTCACCCAGGCTGATTTAATCGGCTTGCGGCCAGCTGGCAGCTGTCTAATTTCAGACACGGCAGTTTGCCCATAAATGCTCAGGGCCAAAGTCCGCGGAATCGGAGTAGCAGTCATCGAGAGCAAATCTACTTGCTGGCCCTTAGCTAGCAAGTCTCGGCGCTGATTAACGCCAAATCTGTGCTGCTCATCAATGATTGCCAAGCCAAGTCGCTGAAACTTGATCGCCGGCTGAATTAAAGCATGCGTTCCGATCACAACATTAATTATGCCATTAGCTAGTTCTGCCTGAATTTCAGCCTTTTCCTTAGTCTGCGTCGAACCCGTCAGAAGGGCTACCCGCACTCCAAATGGTTCGAGCAGTTTTTTGACTTTGCCGAAATGCTGCGTAGCTAAAATTTCAGTGGGAGCCATTAAACAAGCCTGAAAACCGGCAGTGACCGCGGCATACATAGCATAGACAGCTACGACTGTTTTGCCGCTGCCAACGTCTCCTTCCAGCAAACGGCGCATCAGTTGCGGCCGTTTTAAGTCAATAAATATTTGATTGACGGCTCGTTTTTGGTCAGTTGTCAGTTCAAAAGGCAGCGATTGAGTCAATTCATTAATGGCGGGCAATTGGTAATGCTTAGCAATGCCAGCTTGACTGCTGCCTTGTGCTAGCAGCTGCTGCAGCTGCAGCTCAAACAAAAAGAATTCGCGAAAAATCGCCGACTGGCGAGCTGTTTGATTTTGCTGCGGCGACTTTGGCATTTGCATCCCCACAATAATTTGCTCATCGGTTAAAAAATGACGCTGCAAGCGCCAAGCAGCTGGAATTACATTGCCAACTGTTTTAGCTAATGGCAGAACCTGTTTAATCAATTTAATTAACGTTTTCTGCCGAAGATGCTGAGAAACTGAATAAACCGGCGCCATTTTGTCATCGCTGCGAGCAGAGTTCAACTTCATGCCAGTCATCGCCAGACGTGCTTTTTGAAAAGTTCCGTAAACTGCGACTGGCTGCTGCACAGCTAGCTGCTTGTGCAGCCAAGGTTGATTAAAAAAATTGACCATGACGACTGCATGGTCAATTTGGAGCTTGAAGCTCAACCGGCTGCGATGATAGCCATAGTAACTGACAGTTGGTTCAGTCACGACAATGCCTTTAATGACTGCCTTTTGACCATCTGCCAAGTCCGTTAAGGGAACGGTTTGCAGCTGTTCATAGCGAAAAGGAAAGTAATATAGCAAATCGTAAACGGTCTGAATGCCTAATCCTTTCAAGGCTTGTGCAGTTTTCGGGCCTACGCCGGTTAGTGTTTCCACCTTATCAAATAAAGCCAAGCTCATTTTATTCAACTGAAATTAAGAAGTAGTAGACCGGCTGACCGCCGTCATGGATTTCGAATTCCAAATCATCGTGTTCAGCTTGCAGTTTCTTGACGACTTTCTTGGCAGTGCGCTTATTAGTATCGCGGCCGTACATGACGGTAATGATCTCACTGTCTTCATCCAGCATCTCATCAACCATAGCTGCTGCTGCTTCCACCAAATCGCTGTCATCAACCGAAATCTCGCCATCAATAATGCCAAGGTAGTCATCTTTCTTAATTGTCACGCCATTGATTTGCGTGTCTCTGATCGCCTTGGTAACTTCGCCTGATTTAACTGAGGATAATTCTTCAGTCATATTGGCGACATTGTCTTCAACTGAGGCATCAGGATTGAAGGACAGCATCGCTGTCATGCCTTGTGAAATCGTCTTGCTTGGCACGATCCCAACTGGAATCGAACTTACTTCAGCAGCTTGTTTAGCGGCCATGACGATATTGCCATTGTTTGGCAGCAAAATTGCCCGTTTAGCGCCAGATTTTTTAATGGCATCAATAATATCTTGCGTTGACGGATTCATGGTTTGGCCACCAGAAATAATCCGGTTGACTCCCAAGCTAGTAAACAATTTGCGAATTCCACGTCCTGAGCAGACAGCAATCACCGCAAAATCAACTGGCTTTTCTTCATTTTGGTCTTTGTCGATAATACTCTCATGCTGAATCCGCATATTATCAATTTTGATTTTGCCTAATCGACCAAATTGAGCGCCATAATTGAACACAGCGCCTGGATGCTCAGTGTGCACATGCACTTTGGCAATTTCGCCATCAGACACAGCCAGCAAAGAATCGCCTAATTTTGACAAATGTTCGCGGAACCGCGTTAAATCAAACGGCTGTTTGTCAGGAACTTCAGCCTGCAAATCAGCCATGATTTCAGTACAATAGCCGTTTTTAATGTCAGCAGTTGACAGTTGGCTCTGCACTGATTGGTGGTGAGCAGCGTTAACCATTTCGTCCATTTCGATTGAATCTGGCTGATAGGAATCGCTGCTCTTTTGACCGGACAAGCCTTCTAAGAAGCCCTCGTAAATAAACAGCAGCCCTTGTCCGCCAGAGTCGACTACGCCAACCTGCTTTAGCACTGGCAGCAGGTCAGGTGTTGAGGCCAGCGCCTTTTTAGCGCCTTCAACTACCGCAGTCATTACTTCCACTGCATCATTGGTCTCATTGGCACGATTTTCGCCAGCTTGCGCGCCTTCCCGAGCTACTGTCAAAATTGTGCCTTCAACTGGCTTCATGACCGCTTTATAAGCCGCGTTCACCCCATTTTGAAAAGCATCAGCCAGCTGCTGCGCTGTTAGTACGTCGTACTTTTCCGTTGCCTTGTAAAAGCCCCGGAACAGCTGTGAAGAAATGACGCCGCTGTTGCCACGGGCACCCATCAGCATACCTTTTGAAAAGCTTTTGGTTAAATCGCCAATTTTAGTGCTATTGTTGCTGCCGACAGCTTGCGCGCCGCTTTCGATCGTCAAGCTCATATTCGTACCTGTATCGCCATCTGGTACAGGAAAGACGTTTAATGAATTGACAAAATCTGCATTTTTGCTCATCCGGTGGTTGGCAACTCTGACCATCGCACGAAATTGATCACTGTTTACCTCAGTTACAGCCAAGAAAAACTCCCCCTCTGACGCTTATTCATCCAAAATTTTCACGCCATGCACAATGACATTAACAGCTTTAGTATGAATGCCTAATTGCTGCTGCAAATTGTATTTGACGCTGGATTGGACATTGCGGCTGACTTCTGAGATCTTTAAGCCATAGCCAACAATAATATAAACGTCGACCACAATTTCATTTTCTTTTGAGCGGACAACCACGCCGCGTTTGTAATTCTCACGGTTCAGGATATCATAGACGCCATCGCGCAAAGCATTCTTAGATGCCATGCCGACAATGCCATAATTGGCGGTAGCGCTGGCGCCAACAACTGTCGCAATGACATTATTGGAAATATCAATCAGACCGTACTTTGTTTTTATTTTAACTGCCATGCTGATCCTCCACTTCTGCGAGTTTTGATACTTGCTTTTTATTTTATCATAGGTCAACCAGCAGACAAAAGCGAAAGCTAGGGGGTTAGCTGGCAAAAATCCGACGATACAAATCCAGGCCATTAGCAGTCGGCTTAGGCTGACCCGGAAAAATTTTGAAGTTTCTGCTGGCTGACGCTATCAAACTAACAGCGTTAATATCAGTTGCATAAAACTTGGCTAGCGAAAATAGATGCGTTACAGATACAATTTCATTGCCTGTTGCCCGCAAACCGGCATAGATTTTTTCATTGATTAAACTGCCCTCACGCTCATTAGTTGAGGCAAAGGACTCATCTAGCAAAAACAAACTTGGCTGCCGAATTTGTGCCACTAATTGATTCATCCGCCTGAGTTCTTCTTCCAGCTTGCCGCTTTGCAAACCATGATCTTCTGCCTTCTTGAAATGTGAAAGAATAGCCAAACGCACGGGGGCTTGAAATTCTTTAGCAACCACAAAAAGTCCGCACTGCATCATGACTTGCGCCTGGCCTAAACTCTTTAGAAAAGTAGTTTTGCCGCCTTGATTAGTGCCACTGATTAAATATAGGTTCTTGCCTTGAATATCTAATGAATTGCCTATGTCAGTTGCATGTCCTGCTAATCCCGCATTATGCAGCTCGACAAATTTCCGTCTAAAAGAGTCTGTGGGCAAAACGATTGGCCAAGCAGTCTGTAAAGCCTTCTCCTGCAAGAAGTGATACAAATTTAGCGCGCCCTGGTAGAATTCCAGATCTCTGGCCAGTTCTTGGTAAAAGCTGATGATTGTTTTGGCTGATTTAACTAAGATAGCTGCAATTGGTGCTAAAGCGGTACCTTTTCGAAAGGCAAAATCATTAGCTCCAGCGTCATCGCGTGGCGCCAGTTTTAAGCGCGGAGTATGCAGCCAATGAAAATCAATTAATTTTTCTTGATAGGCAAGGAGCTGATAATCCCGTCCTCGCAAATCGTTAGACAAGTAGGCGCGCATCAGCAGTTGTTTGTAATTGCGCAGACGATCAAGCAAAGCTATCGCTTGCGCATACTCTCCCGGAAGATACTTGCTAATTTCGGCTTGCAGCCGTATTAAGCCTTCAGATTGAAAATCAGTTTTTGTTAAGACTGCTTGCACCTTTTTCAAATTCTGCAGATAAATTTTTAAATAAGCAGTCGCCGTCTCCAAATTAACGGGGATGCTCGCATACACGCTGTCCATCTCGCCCCAGATTCGTTCTGCCTTGCTAATAGCTGCGTGAACTGTTTGGTAAAGCTGCTTAAAAGCAGCCTCATAGTTGATAAAGTCTTCCAGCACGTGCTGGCGCTGAATTATTGTTGTCCGGCTGGCAGTGGGATGCCGCAAAACCAGTGAACATGTTTTAGCAACTGCCCGGTCTTGTCGGGCCATAATCTGCACCACTTTATCCAACTCCAAATCTGAAAAAGTTTCATCACTCAGATGAAACTCATCTTTAGACAAGCTCAAAAGCCTACTTTTCATTGTCGACCCTTCTTTCAATTTGCTTGCTGGTCAACTCATATTGCGACAGCAAAAAGACAGCGTCTGCATTGCCATCGGCTGATCGTTCGACCATTTTAAATGAGCGCTCATGATTTGCTTTTAATTGACTAACCAAGCTCAACACGCCTGGCAAGCTGCTCAATTCATCAATAAAACTGACAATGAAAGCTAAACTGCCCTTTTGCTTGAGCCAGGTCATCATTTTCTTAGTCAAAAGCAGCGCATCATCAAAGGTGGTTGAAGTAAAGATTTCATTAATCAAAACTATGCTGTCTTTGTCAGTCTGCTGGTAAATTTGATGCAGGCGGGTTAATTCATTCATCAGCTGACCAGCATTATTGACAGCTTGTGGACTAATAAAATGCGTTAACACCCGCTTGGGCAAAGTAATCGCGATTTCTTGACCTGGAACTGGCAAGCCTAATGAACTCAAATAAAAGATTTCTCCAATGGCCCGCAAAAAAGTAGTCTTGCCGCCCTAATTTGGACCAGTAATTACGACTAAAGGACAATTTGCCTTGGCTTGATAATCATTAGTCACTATTTTGTTAGGCGAGTGTGCGGCTAAAACCAAATCGTAAATTGCTTTCATTTGGATTTGATTTTGGTTATAAATTAATTCTGGTAAGTAAAAACTTAGCCCTGTGGTTTGCTGGATTTGCCGCATCTCTTCTAGCCAGCTTAAATAAAACTCAATTTCATTGCTGATAACAAGCAGCGTCTGATCCATTGCTGTTTGAAATTCATTGTAAAATTCAGCTAATTGTTTAAACATCTGCGGGTAATAATGCTCTAAATTAGTTAGAAATCTTTCCTCGATGTCAACTGAGCGATTATTTTCTGGCTCCATCGCCGTTGACAACTGACTATCTTGAGCCAGTGCTGAAAAGTCCTTTTGCACTAAGGGCAGAACAAGCTGCGGCTGGCTATGGCCCTTGTCTTTAATTCTGACTTCCCCAACGCTGAACAAAAGCTGGTACTTCACCTGCTTAATTCCTGCTTGCAAAGCAGCTATTTCTGCTTTCATCTTGCGAAATTGGGTTTGCTGCTGAAGCTTGACCAAATATTTTTGAAAATCTCGCAGCCCTGAACTTTTAATAGGCACTTCCAAATTGCGCTCAGCGGTTGCCACTGTTTTGACGTAAGTTTGCATGATTTCCAGAAAGTCAGCTTGTTTAATTACCGGCACGAATTCGTCAGCCCGATCCAAATTTAGTCGTCTTTGGTTTAGTCTCACCATCGTTTTAGCAAATAGGTCCAGGTCTTTGGCCAAAATTTCATTGCCAAGTAGATCCCGCATCACCGCTTGCCTATATAAAACAGTTTGTTCATAAACAAGCGTGTAAAAGAAAGAGGCAAGCTCAAACTCGCCTTTATTAGCGATAATTTCTTTAAAAATTTGATCTAAATTTAAGTCATGAATACAAGCTGGTGGCTTATCAAAGTAATTGATGGCAGCATGATCGGCTAGCAAACTAAAATCTTCCATGTTTACCTCCACAGACAAAAAAATGACCTCTGTGAAAAATCACAGAAGTCATCAGCTAATGCATTTGAGGGGAGAACTTCTTTCCCTACTTATACTTTCAATTTAAGAGTTTATTTTAGCACAGTTTTTCTATAATTGTTCATTCACAACTAGATAAAAAAGCCTAAAAGCGAAAGCTAATTGCATGCTCGCCGCCGGTATGATATATTAGTTAGGTGAATTTTTCAGCAAAGGAGGTTTAGCAAATGGCAAAAGACGTGATTACTGGTCGGAAAACGGTTTTCGGCAACAAACGTTCAAAGGCTTTGAATTCCAAGCGGCGTGCATGGAAGCCAAACCTTCAAAAAGCGCGCATCCTTGTTGATGGCAAGCCAAAGCGTGTTTGGGTTTCAGCTCGTGCTTTGAAGTCAGGCAAGGTTACTCGTGTTTAATTCTGCAGAGTTATAACACCAAAAAGCGTTGAGGATTTTCCCTCAACGCTTTTTTCATGCAATTTTTTATTATTAATCATGACTGTAAATTGCCGCAACTAGCCCGCGGCTAAAGCTGAGCTGAACTGCTTGCCCAGGAACGAATTCATTTGAGCTAAAACACAGCGGATAATTGGCCGCAAAACTTGGCAATTCATATTTAGCACCTTTAATTACCAAATTCTGCACGCTTTGCAGGGGTGCAAATGCTAAATATTTATAGCCCGGCTTACTCTGCAACTTATGCTGGCCAGGTAAGAAAAATTCTACCAAATTTTGCCGATCAAGCAGGGTGATTTTTTCTGCAAACTGCCGAAATGCAGGCTTGTTGACCATAAATAAATTAACTAAAAAGTGATCTAACCGGCCGCCAGTCGCGCCAATAATCAAGAGTCGATCTAGCTGATAGTCAATCATCGCCGCTTCCAGCATCAGCTCAGAGTCGGTTAAATCTTTAGCAGGTTGGGCGTAGCGCAATTCGCTAACAGCTTGTTCAACCTGCCCTAGCTCAGCTTCAGTTAAAGAATCAAAGTCGCCAATAGCCAAATCAGGGACAGTGCCTGCCTGCAAACAAGCAAGGCTGCCGCCATCCACTCCTATTAGCATCTTGCCTTGATCTTTTGCTTGTCTGATTCTGCGTCCAAAATCTAGCGGGCGCAGGTCAGCTGGCCCGCCTAATACGGCTACGCCCTCAGTAAAACTGCGCATTATAAAGCCTGCTGCAGCTGTTTAACTTGCTCAGCGATTGATTTGCCGCCAAAAATATAAGAGCCAGCCACAAACACATTGGCTCCAGCGGCACTAGCCTTGCGACCAGTCTGATCATTAATGCCGCCATCAACTTCAACTGGGAAATCTGGTCCAACCAGCTGACGCAATTCTTGCAGCCGCTTTAATGATTCCGGTAAAAAGCTTTGTCCGCCAAAACCAGGATGCACAGTCATCAGCAAAATCTGGTCCAATTTCGGCAAGAATTTTTGCACTACGGCAACGGGTGTTTCAGGATTTAATACTAATCCCGCTTGCACGTGTTGCCCATGCAAATAATCAAGCCAGTGGTCTACCTGCTCTGGAGCAGCTTCGTAGTGAAATTCAATTAAATCTGCGCCAGCAGCTGCAAATTTTTCGATTAAAGACAATTCATCGACCATGAGGTGAATTTCCGCCGTGACCGCTGGATAAGCGGCCTTGAAGTCGCTGACTAATTGCGGTCCATACGACAAATTAGGGACAAAATGCCCATCCATAATGTCAATATGAAAGCGGTGAATGCCAGCTCGGACAGCTTGTTCAATCTCTTGGCCCAGCTGCAGGTTATTGGCATTCAAAATTGAAGGAGCAATGGTTTTCATAATGTTCTCTTTTCTAAAATTTTATTTTTTCAAATAGTCTGGCAGGCCTGTGTCAGCAATTTCCTGCCGTAAGGCTAAATAGTCGTCATAACGCCAGGCAGCAATCTTGCCAGCTTGTAATCCTGCTTTGACAGCGCAGCCTGGCTCAGACAAATGCTGACAGCTGCGGAATTTGCAATCGCGGCTGCAAGCAGCAAATTCGACAAAGTAACTAGCTAGATCTGTCAATTTAATTTTACCAAGATCTAAGGCTGAAAAGCCTGGCGTATCTGCCAAAAAACCTTTTCCTAGAGAAAATAGACTGACTTGTCGGGTAGTGTGCCGTCCGCGGTGCAAGCTGCTGGAAATCGGAGCAGTTGCTTGGTGAGCTTCTGTCTTAAGAAAATTCAGCAAGGTTGACTTGCCAGCTCCTGATTGACCAGCCAGTGTCCAAACTTGACCAGCACCGATTATTTTGGGCAAAGCCTGCTTTAATTTTGCTTGCTCAATAAAGCAGTGGTAGCCAATTTGAGCATAGTAGTCTAAATCTTGCTTGATCTGGGCCAATTTATCTGGCGTGATTAAATCGCTTTTCGACAAATAAAGCGTGACTGGGACATGTTGCCAGGCAAAATAAACCAAATAGCGATCTAAAAAAGCCCGAGTATAATCCGGTTCAACGGCTGAAATCACCAGCAAAATGCCAGCCACATTAGCCACTGCTGGCCTGCCCAGCAAATTGCTGCGCTGCTTCACTGCAACTAGATAATTGGTCCCCTGTTCATCCAGCTGAACATCTACTACATCGCCAACTCGCGGTTTCTGCCCGCGTTTGCGAAAAACACCACGCGCCCGCGTCCGAACCAGCTGATTGCCAAGCTGGACATCATAATAGCCAGCCAACAAGTTGACAACAATGCCTTGTTTAAGCTCAGTCATGATCCACGCTTTCATCAACTACTGTTTGACCATCGCGGACAACTCGCAGATGACCGCTGCCATGTTTCAGCGAGAACGGAATTGAAAAGTTTTGATCTGATTTAATATACAAATCACGGTAAATATTGTTCAAGCTGTGATTATCATCAGCAATATAAATCTGCACGTGATTCCCCTGGCCGCTCTGATCATTATCAGCATCGTATTGAACAGAAACTGTCTTCGTAACGCTGTCCTGGCTGCTGTCTTGATCGCCTTCAGGGCCTTTAGAAATTACTACAGAAATAGTGTCGCCGCGGTGAACAACAGTACCAACGGCCGGATTTTGTGAAATGACATTTTTTTTAGCGACGTCATCAGAATTCTTCTCCGTAATTTGTAAACGCAAACCGTTGTCATTGGCATAATCCTGCACCCCGCGCAAAGTATAGCCGGTCAGATCACGAAGTTTAATACCCTTGCTGATATTTGGACGACCACGCCGCCGTCCCAAAGAAACAGATAGACGGACTGTATGTTTGTTTGGCCGCTTGACTTTAGTGCCGGCCGTTAAACTCTGGGTAATGACGTAGCCTTTATCAACAGTTTCAGAATAAGCTTTTTCTTTGACAACTTTAAAGCCGCGCTTGCGCAGCTCCTTGCGAGCCTCACGGTAGCTTTCATTCGTCACATCAGGCACGCGCATTGGTTTATAGCCTTTAGCAATCACCAGGTCGATCTTTTTGTGCTGGCTGACTGCTTTTCCGCTAGCAGGCGAAGTTTCAATCACTTTGCCTTTGGCCACCTTGCTTGAGTAGCGATAGGTTTTGCTGCCAACTTTTAGCCCAGCAGTTTTCAGTGAAGATTCAGCTTTTTCAGCTGACAAGCTGCTGACATCAGGCACATGCACTTCTCTGCTGCGGCCGAAAGCAAAAACGAGCAGCAGCAAAACGAGCAGCATCCCTAAAAATGAACCCAGCCACCACCATTTATGCTTTTTAATGCTATCCCATAAAGTTGATTTTTGTTCTGGCTCGCCAGCTAGCGCAATGGCTGGTTTTTTGTCATCACTGATCACTTTGCCATTAAATTGTGGCAGAACAATTGTTTCTTCTTTGGTGGGATCATGCAAAGGCTGAAAAACTGGCGCGTTAGCCATGGACGGCGACAAGCTTTGATCAAGCGCTTGCTTCATGGCGCTCACAGACGCAAAACGGTCGCGCGGATCTTTGGCGGTTGCTTGCCGGACCACATTATCCAAGCTCTGAGGGATATCAGGATTCAATTTGTGCAGCGACGGCACTTGGTCGCGCATATGCTGCAAAGCAATGGAAACAGCCGTCTGTCCGCCAAATGGGACTTTGCCTGCCAGCAGTTCATACAAAATAATTCCTAAAGAATAAATATCAGACTGCTTGGTCACTACGCCCCCACGCGCTTGCTCAGGAGACATGTAGTGAACTGAACCCAGTGCAGTATTTGTTTGCGTAATATCTGTTTGACTTAAGGCCAGAGCAATGCCAAAATCAGCAATTTTAATCGTCCCATGCTGATCCATTAAAATATTCTGCGGTTTTAAGTCGCGGTGAATTACATTGTGCTGGTGCGCCAGTGAAACGGCACTCAGAATCTGATCCATAATAGAAATCACTTGTGGCAGCGGCAAAGGGCCATGATCCTGAATATATTGTTTCAAATTTGGCCCATCAACATACTCCATGACCATGTATGGGACACCGTGGTCAGTGGCTACATCAAAGACTGAAACAATATTTGGGTGACTTAATTCGCTGGTTGACAAAGCTTCCCGCTGAAAGCGCTGCACTGTTTGCGGATCTTTCTGCAGATCAAAGCGCAACATTTTAACGGCAACTTTTCTTTGCAAAATGATGTCTTTAGCCAAATAAACATTGGCCATGCCGCCTTCACCAAGCGTATCAATAATGCGATAGCGATCTCCCAACAAATAGCCTTTAGCGATCACTTGGCTTCACATCCTTTGCAGTATATGACAGCAAGCAAACAGTGATATTGTCATCCCCGCCTAAACGATTGGCTTCAGTAATCAGACGGTGGCATTTATCGGCCAATGAATATGACTTGGTAGCCAAAATTTGTTGAATTTGCTCATCAGCTAAAGAATTAGTCAAGCCATCGGTGCAGAGCAAAAACAGGCTGCCACGCTTAGCCGGGACTGTATCGTATTCTGGGTTAATCGAGCTGGATACGCCCAAAGTTTCCGTAATGATATTTTTCTGCGGGTGCGTCCGCGCTTGTTCTTTGGTAATCTGCCCCATTTTAACTAATTCGTTAACTAGCGACTGATCTTCAGTCAGCTGCTTAAATTGCCCATCAGCATAAGCATAAGCCCGTGAATCGCCTAAATGTGCTACCAAAACTTCATTGTCAAACGCCAATAAGACCACGATTGTGGTGCCCATTCCATTTAAATCGCTAAAGCGGTCGCCAGTGGCCAGCAAAGTGGCATTTTCCAGCTTCAATTGGACTTCCAGCCAGCTTTTGGCAGCCTGGGAATTGGTGAAATCTGTCTGCCCAAAATGATGCCCTAAATGACTAACAACCATTGTTGAAGCAACATCACCGCCTTGGTGGCCGCCTATCCCATCACAGACAATTGCCATGGTGATGTCTTTTTTATTTTTAAAAACTCGGACAAAATCTTGGTTGGTTTTACGAACTCGACCAATGCTTGAAGAATAAGCCGTTTGAATCAAATTTTTAACCTCTCAAAATGAACTTGGCAATGAAAAAGCCATCGCTGCCACAATCGCTTGGCAAAATTTTCCAAGTTGGCTCCTGCGGGCCAAAAGGCAGCGGAGAAAGTGCAAATTGCGGCATCGCTTGCAAAAATGCTTGGACGACTTGTTCATCTTCTTCGGTACTAATCGTACACGTTGAATAAACCAGCTGCCCATGCGGAGCCAAGAGCGGTGCAACTTGTAGCAGCAGGTCAAGCTGAATCTTGCTCAGCTGCTGCAAGTCTTGTTCACTTTTAGTATACCTTATTTCAGGCTTGCGGCGCAGCAAGCCAAGACCAGAACAAGGCGCATCTACCAAAATTGCTTGGAATTGACCAGGCTTAAAGGCGCTAGCGGCTTTACGGGCATCCAAAGCCCGCGTGCTAATCCGATTGGCCACCTGCATCCGATGGGCATTGTCTTTAATCAGCTGCAATTTGTTCTGGTGCAAATCAAGGGCCCAAACATGGCCTTGCGGCAGCCGCTCGGCCAGTTGCACGGTTTTTCCGCCAGGAGCAGCACAGGCATCCAGTACTTGCTCAGACCCGTTAAAGTCAAACGCCTGAACTGGCAAAGACGCCGCTTCATCTTGCAAAGTCAGCTGTCCTTGCTTAAACCAAACAGTTCCTAAAACGCTTTTTTTGACCAGCAGGTTGGTTGTAGACAATTTCGACCGCTGCGGCTGAAAACCTGCTGCGGCTAAATCAGCTGCCACTTGATCAAAATTAGCCAAGCCGCTGACACAGACACTGGTTTTAGCCGGCTGGTTGCAAGTCTGCATAATCTGCTGGGACTGTTGGCTGCCAAAATGCTGGCGCAAATATTGCACTAGCCAGACCGGATAGCTTTCTTTGATGCTCCAATATTGATCAGCCGGCTCGGCTGGCGGCAATTTTACTCCACGTCTTTGAAAAGCTCGCAAGATGCCATTGACGATTCTATAGCCTGCTGAATGATGCCTGCCAAAAGCCTTGGCCAATTGGTTAGCTTGATCTAAGACCGCCGAGGCTGGCACCCTATCTAAAAAACACAGTTGGTAGAGCGACATCAACAGCAGCGGCTGCAAATAAGCTTCCTGCAATTTGGTTTTGGCCAAGCCTTGCAGCTGATATTCCAAAAATAGCCGCCGTTGAATCGTCCCATAAAAAATTCTGGTGGCTAGCCGTTTCTCAGCCGATGATAGCCGGGCCTGCTGCAATTCTAAATTCAGACTAAGGTTTGAATAAGCACCTTGCTTAAATACCCGCATCAGCGCTGCCAGGCAAACAGCCCGCCCGTTAGTCTGCAAGGATGGTTTGACCGATTTCATAATGAGAACCCTGTCCATTGGCAAAATCTTTAGCTGACATGCGCTTCTTGCCTGGCGCTTGCACCTCTGCTAGCTCAAGCACTGTCTGATCAGCCATGGCAATGGCAAAACGCTTTTTGTTGCTGACCAAAGTGCCAGCTGCTTGTTTAGTCGTTTCCTCACTAGCTTTTGCTTGCCAAACCTTGAGGCGGTTGCCGCCGATCAGCATGAAAGCCCCTGGGTCGGGATTTAAAGCCCGGATCAGATTGACTGCCTGTTCAGCTGACAAATTGGTTTTAATCTGAGCAGCTGATTTTTTAATCGTTGGCGAAAAAACGACTTTGGCTGGGTCTTGTGGGACCCCAGTCAATTCACCGCTAGCTATTTTAGGCAGAGTATCTAGCAGCAAATCGCGGCCAACGATTGACAGTTTGGCAAACAAACTGCCGGCAGTGTCAGCAGGCTCAATTTTGACTGTTTGCTGAGCGTACATTTTCCCTGCATCCATTTCTTTGACCATTTCCATAATGGTAATGCCGGTTTCTTGGTCGCCATTCAATAAAGCATATTGAATTGGCGCCCCGCCGCGATACTTAGGCAGCAGGGACCCGTGCACATTGACCGGAGCAATTTTAGCAGCCTTGAGCAGTTTGGCTGGCAAAAACTGGCCATAAGCAGCTGTAATTAAGAAATCTGGCTGCAAGGCAATTAATTCAGCTAGCTCTTCGCTGCGGCTCAATTTTGCAGGCTGATACAGGGGCAGCTCCAATTTTAAGGCAGCCTGCTTGACTGGTGAAGCCTGCAGTTTTTGCTTGCGGCCAACTTTTTTATCAGGCTGGGTTACCACTCCTAAAATTTGGTAGCCATGCGCATGCAGCCCTTCCAAAATTGGTACCGCGAATTGAGGAGTTCCTAAAAAAACAACTGAAGTCATGAGCTTGACTCCTTTCTACTACAAAAGCCGTTCCGGTGAAGGATCAATATAAACGTGAATTCCTTGTTTGTCTAAAACTTGTGCATCAGCCTGCACTTGGTGCAAAAGTTCATTTAAGGCTGGTTCTCGTTTATATTTTACCAAGATCTGATAGTAATACTCATTTTTTAATTTTGAAATTGCGCTTGGGGTTGGCCCTAGTACAATCGTTGGCAGGTGCAAGGCTGCCAGCAGCTTGCGCTTAATGACAAAAGCCTGCTTGGCAGCCGCTTGTTCTTTAGTGGCGGCTACAGAAATCAACACCGTAAAGTAATAAGGCGGATAGTTGCCAGCATGCCGCACAGCCATTTCTTGCCGGTAAAAGGCTTCATAATCTTGAGTTTGAGCTAATTTGATCGCATAGTGATTTGGATTGTAGGTTTGAATCAAAACTTCGCCTTGATTTTCAGCTCGGCCAGCTCGACCAGCTACTTGCGTCAACAGCTCAAAAGTATGCTCTGAAGACTTATAATCCGGCATCCAAAGCGAGGTATCAGCGTTGATCACGCCCACTAAAGTGACATTGGGAAAATCCAAGCCCTTAGCAATCATTTGCGTGCCCAGCAAAATATCAGCTCGCCCTTGGCCAAAAGCTGTCAAGATGCGGCGATAGCTGCCTTTGCGCCGGGTTGTATCAACATCCATGCGCAAAACTGACGCTTGCGGGAGCAAATCCGCTAGTTCTTCTTGAACTTTTTGCGTACCAGTTCCCAAAAAGCGAATTTGCTGGCTTTGACATTGCGGACAGCGCTGAGGCACTGGCCCTTCATAGCCACAGTAGTGACACTGCATGCGATTAATATCTTTATGATAGGTCAAGGACAAATCGCAGTGCGGGCATTTAAGCACAAAACCGCAATTGCGGCAAAGCATGAACCGTGAGAAGCCGCGCCGATTCAAGAGCAGAATTGCTTGGTGGCCGCTAGCAATCGTTTGCTTTAATTTTTCAACCAAATTTGTGGTCAGATCAACCTGCTTGCCAGCAAAAATTGTTTGTTTTAAATCAAGCAGCTTAACTGTGGGCAGCGGCTGCTGATTGGCCCGTTCAGTAATTCTAATCAGCTGGTAGACCCCTTTTTGGGCCCGGGCCCGGCTATCTAAGGAAGGCGTTGCGCTGCCTAAGATTAACGGGCAATGATTGTACTTGCTGCGCCAGCGGGCCACGTCCCGGGCATGGTAGCGCGGAATAATATCCTGCTTGTATGAGCTCTCATGCTCTTCGTCAATCACTAACAAGCCGATATTTTCAAGCGGCGCAAACACCGCCGAGCGTGCGCCGACGACCACTTTGGCTTGACCGCGCCGAATGCGGCGCCATTCATCGTATTTTTCACCGCTAGACAAGCCGCTGTGAAGTACCGCGACTAAGTTGCCAAAGCGAGATTTCACCTGCCGCACCATCTGCGGGGTCAGCGAAATTTCCGGCACTAGCATCAGCGCCGTGCGTTTTTGCTTTAGCGTTTGGCTAATCGCTTGCAGATAGATTTCGGTCTTGCCGCTACCAGTAACTCCCTCTAAGAGAAAGGTTTTAGCCTGCTTTTCCTGAATGACCGGCGTAATTTGAGCTAAGGCAGCATCCTGCTGAGCATTCAACTTTAGCGGCCGCGAAGGCGCTACTGCCTGGGTGGCTTGGCGAAGAACTTCTACTTGCTTGCGGCTGAGCCAATTTTTTTCCACTAGCTGCTTTAAAAAAGCACTGTCAGCAGCCAGCATTGCTTCCAATTTTGCCTGCGGCAATGGAAAGCTGCTAGCTTGCTTAAGGGCTAGCCGCAAAAAAGCCCGCTGTTTTTTTGCATTGCTGCGCGTTTTGCCGAGCAGAGCTTGATACTCTGACTGGCTTTTGGTTAAAGCATAAAGCCAAGTTTGCTTTTTCTTAGCTCGATTGCCCACCACGTATTCAATTTCAGCCTGGTTCGTTTGTAGCAGCTGGCGTATTTTAGCAGCTAAATCAGGGGCAATTTCTGTTGGCATTTCGAAATTGCCATGAGTAAAGAGCGGCAATTTCTCAGCCTCTGGGCTTAGAGGCCTTAGTTCTTTGCGGTAATCGGCCCGCATAACTTGCGGCAGCATTGCCTGCAAGATGCTAATCCGGTAAGCAAAAACAGTTTGCGCCAAATAGGTCGACAGCTGCAGCAATTCTGGCGTCAGAGGCGGGAGTTCGTCAACATCAACCAGCAACGGCTTCAAGCGGCCAGCAAAACTAGCCTGCTGGCTGATGCCAACTACAAAGCCTTGAACTTTGCGTCGGCCAAACGGCACGATGACTCGGGCGCCAACCTGCAAATTGCTTAATTCGGCTGGGATTTGATATTCAAAAATACGGTCAGTCTGCTGGCTAGCTACATCAACAATTACTTGCGCAATCATGCGCTCACCATCCAAAAAAGGCCTTCATCAAATGGTGAAGGCTTGACTGCAATCTGCAAGAATAAATTATTGTTCACTATCAGGATCAATCCAAACTTTGCCAGCAGCAATTTCTTCCAAAGCCTTGCCGACAGATTTGAGAGATTTATAGTTTTTCAGTGCTTCTGGGTCGCCAGCTTCCAGCTCATGAGCCCGTTTAGAGGCCAAAACTGCTAATGAATAACGTGAATCAACCCGGTCTAACAACTTGTCAATTGATGGATATACAATTTTCATAAGTGATTAGTCCTCCTTTACCATAGCTTGATAAGTAGCCAAAACCCGCTTAACGCTAACGTGTTCTGCTGCAACAATGTCGCTGATGCGATCAACTGCCCGGCTCACTTCATCATTGACTACGGCATAATCATAATCTGCCATCAGCAAAATTTCATTTCTGGCTTGCTGCATCCGCTTAGCAATTACAGCAGCAGAATCCGTCCCGCGATTGGTAATACGCTGCTTGAGCGTTTGCAAATCAGGTGGGGTTAGAAAAATGAACACACCGTCTGGAAACTGCTGACGTACTTGCCGCGCACCATTGACGTCGATTTCCAGCAAAACGTCGATGCCATCCTTCAGCATCTTGCGCAAAGGTGCTAGCGGAGTGCCGTAATGATGCCCAACGTACTCGTTGTATTCCAGCAGCTCATGGTTGGCAATCGCCTTTTGAAAACGATCTTCGCTAACAAAATAATAATCACGGCCATCAACTTCGCCTGGACGGGGCTTGCGCGTGGTCATCGAAACTGAATATTCAAACGGAAAGGCCTTCTCGGCTACAATCGCGCTTTTAACGGTGCCTTTGCCGACCCCAGAAGGACCCGACAAGACAAGCAATAAACCTTGTTCTTTCATTTGCTCTCCCACTTTTTTTCTATCAGCAATATTTTGCCCTAAATGCGCGAGCAGTGCAAGTTAGCCACTTAGAATTTAAAGTTGCCTTTTAGAACATTAGTTCGTATAATATAAATTGCAAACACAAGTTCGGGCAGAGGGATGATACAATGACTAATTTATTGCAAACAGCCAGTTCAGAATGCAAACGCTTATATAATTACTTATTCGTTTACGATCCGCAGCGACTTGCTACTTACAGCCAATCGAAACAGCGCTTAGTTGCTAATTTAACCAAGGCTTTGCTAACACAGGTACCTGTGCTATTAACCTACCCTGACGGCAGCAGCGAAATCGGCCGCATCAGCAAACGCGTGTCTGCTGGCCGGTTCTTATTTTTAACGCATGACCAGCAGCTTTTGCGTTTACTGGATTTAGAAGACGTCTTTCGCTTAGATTTTTAATACTTATTTTTTTACTAACTAAAAAGAGCTTGCTCAAGTTTCAAACTTAAGCAAGCTCTTTTTATGTTTTGCTTGAAAAATTATTTAGCAGCCGCGCTGCGAGCAAGCAAATCAGCAGCATTCTGTTTAGCAGCTACCGTCACGTTTTTCCCGGCAATCATCTGGGCAATTGCCTGGACGCTAGCCGCTTGATCTAAATCATTAACTTGCGTGAAGGTCTGCCCAGCTTTAACCAGTTTAACGATCTGCTTGCGGTGATCAGCGGCAGCAGCAACTTGCGGGGCGTGAGTGATCGCAATCACTTGCTTTTCCCTGCCAATTGCGCGCATTTTTTGGCCAATTGCGGCCGATACCCGTCCTGAAACGCCAGTATCAATTTCGTCAAAAATCATTGTGCCCACTGGCTCAACTTGCGAGAAGATCGCCTTTAGTGCTAGCAGCAGCCGTGATTGCTCACCGCCAGAAACTATTTTGACTAGTGGCATTAATTCTTCACCAGGGTTAGGTGCAATATAAAAAGCCAATTGGTCAGTCCCCTGCGGCAAAAAAGTACTGCTTTCACGAAAACGAATCGCAAAGCGGGCCTTTTCCATGTACAAATCGGTTAATTCCTGCTTAATTTTGTCAGTTAAGACAGCTGCTGTTTGCTGACGCTGAGCATGAATCTGAGCGGCCAGCTTGGCCATTGCCTTTTCCAGCTCCTGAATTTGCTTGACGAGCGCATCTTCATTGCTGCCGCCCGCTTCAAAATTGTCCAAATCAGCCTGCACTTGCTCGTGAAAACGCTGTACGTCAGCTAAAGTCGGGCCATACTTCTTTTTTAAATTATTCAGCAAATCTAAACGGCCGCTAACTTCCTGCAAACGTTCAGGATCAAAGTCAAGCTGGTCAACAATATCGCCCAATTCGCTGCGGGCATCATTTAAAGCATAAGCCCCATCATCAAGCGTACGCTGCATATCTTTAAAATCATTGCCATATTGGGCCAGCTCTTCAGCTGCTGTTTGCGCTGAATCCAGCAGGGCTGACAAACCATGCTCCTCATCATCGAAGAGCTGGGTCAAATAGCTGGCCGTCTGCGCAATTTTTTGGAAATTATCTAACTTGGTAAATTCGTCTTCTAATTCATCATCTTCATGCAAATCGGTTAAGTTGGCATTGGTTAATTCTTCCTTTTGAAACTGCAAAATATCATGCTTTTGTGCCAATTCCTGCGAATGTTCGCGCAAATTCTTCAGCTGCCGCTTAGCGTTAGCCCAAGCTTGATATTTAGCATGGTACTTCGCTAGCAATTTGGCAAAATCAGCGCCAGCATAATGGTCCACCAAGTCGATTTGCAAATCTTGGTTCATCAGCAGCTGGTTGCTGCCCTGCCCGTGAATATCGACTAAAAACAAGCTGAATTTTTTTAAAGCCGTAATCGTGGTCAATTGGCCATTAATTCTAATGATGTTGCGGCCCTTAGCAGAGATTTGCCGGCTAATGATTAAATCGTCACCATCCAGCGGCAGCCCATATTCTTCGCAAAGTGCCTTAACTGGTTGCATTTGACTTGCTTGCAGGGTAAATAAACCCGTTACGGTGGCTTTTTGCTCGCCTGAACGGACGAATTCGCTTTGCGCACGCCGGCCCATTAACAAAGACACCGCATCAATTAAAATTGATTTGCCGGCCCCTGTTTCACCCAGCAGAATCGTCATTCGGGGAGCAAACTTTAATTGCAAATCCTTAATAGTGGCAAAGTTGTGAATATCAAGTTCAACCAGCATCGTTTGTCATTCCTTTTATTCATCAAGCGCCTTTAAAGCCGCCTGCAATACTTCTTCAGCCGTACCTGTCCATAGCTGCTGACCAGGATGAGCCTCATTTTTCTGTAAATGCAGCAAGAATTCAATATTGCCTTTGCCGCCTTTAATTGGTGAAAAATCAACGCCCAGGACATTAAAACCAATTTGTAAGGCCGCCTGCACAATTTTATTAATGACAGCTACATGCACTGTATGGTCACGAACAATGCCGTGTTTGCCAACATTTTCTGGTCCAGCTTCAAACTGGGGTTTAATCAAACAAACTGCTTCTGACTGATCGGCAATAATGTCGTACATTGGCGGCAGAATGAGTTCCAATGAAATAAAGGAAACATCGGTCATCGCAAAGTTAGGCCGGCCATGTTTAAAGTCAGCTAATTTACTGTAGCGGAAATTCTGCCGCTCCATGACAATGACCCGAGGATCATCCCGCAGCTGCCAAGCCAGCTGGTTGTAGCCGACATCCAAGGCATAAACTTGTTTTGCCCCATTTTGCAAGGCTACGTCAGTAAAGCCACCAGTTGAAGCACCAATATCCAGGCAGGTCTTGCCTGTTAAGTCAATGTCAAATGATTCTAAGGCCTTAGCCAATTTAAAACCGCCCCGAGAAACATATTTTTTGCCATCGTCTTTGACATAAAAAATTTCATCCGGCGGAAATTTAGTCCCACTTTTATCAATGCGCTGGTGGTTATGGTCTGAAACCAGCCCAGCCATAATCGCCCGTTGAGCTTGGCTGCGCGAATTGAATCGGCCCTGCTCAAACAGCAGCACGTCTGCTCTTTCTTTACTCATGCCAGCACCCGTTTCAATATTTCAAAAAACCCGCTTAAAACTGGGTAGTCGCCATGCAGGCTGGCTTGTCCTTGCTGAATCAGCTGGTTAATCCGCTTGCGGCTAGCTGCTACGCCTAATTGGGTCAATGTGTTGTTTTTGCCATCAGCCTCATCCAGCTGCGTTTCTTTGCCCGCTTCTTGACTGGTTTCTAAGACATCAACCAAATCATCGTAAATTTGGTAAGCGCGACCAAAGCTGCGGGCAAAAGTTAATAAGTCTGCCTGCAGGGCTGGCTCAATTTTGACTTCAGCCAGCGGCATTTCCACGCAAGCCAGCAGCAAGCAGCCAGTTTTGCGCCATTCCATCCGCTCAATCAGATCACGATCATTAGCCGTTTCCTGGTTGTTAGTGGCATCAATATCAAGGTACTGGCCGCCAACCATTCCGTTAGGCCCAATTGCGTCAGTCATGATCGCAATTGCTTTGGCAGACTGCGTACCAGTGGCAATCCACTCTAGTCCTAGTGGCAACAAACCATCGCCTGCTAAAACTGCTTGCGCTGTGCCCCATTTTTTGTGGCTAGTCAGCTGACCGCGGCGCAAGTCAGAATTGTCCATCTCTGGCAGGTCATCATGAATGAGCGAATAAGTATGAATGAATTCAATCCCGCAAGCCGCGCGCAAAGCGGCCTCGTCTAATGGCAAATTCAGCGCCTGCCGGGTTGCCAAAAACAGCAGCGGCCGCAAACGCTTGCCACCAGCCATAACCGAATAAGCCATGATTTTGCTTAGCTGCAAAGTATCAATTTCGCTGGCCAAATGTTCCTTTAAATAGGAATTGATGCGCGGCGTCCAGGTTTTGACAAAAGTTGGAAAATTAGTAGTTGTCATCTGGAGTGCCTGCATTCTGCGGATCTAAAGCTTGCGTGCTGCCATCGGGATTGACCAATTTAGCGACCGTTTCTTGAGCAGCCGTCAGTTCTTTCTCCAAGCTGCGTGCTAAAACGACGCCCTCTTTGAACTGGTCCAGGGCATCCGCTAGCGGCACATTGCCATCTTCAAGCTTGGTGACAATTGCTTCTAACTGTTTCAATTCTTCTTCAAAATTATTTTTCTTGCTGGCCATGATCTTTGCTCCTAACTTTTTTCACTTCAGCATCGGCTTGCCCGTCTTTAAATTGCAGCTGAATCATTTGTCCAGGCTGCAAAACTTGCGTGCTAGCTATCAGCTGCTGCTTGTCATCAGTTGCGATTGCAAACCCTCGTCCAAGCGTTTTGAGCGGGCTGATTGCATCTAATTTCTGCACTAAACGCTGCAAAGAAACCTGCTTGGAATTCAATAAATTTTGCCCAGCAGTTTGCAAGCGCTTTTGCAAATAGCTAGTACTTTGCAAATCCTGCTCTAGTCGATGGGCAGGTGAAGCCAGCCGCAGCCGGCTAGCCGCTGATTGGTATTGCTGCTGGCTAAGCTGCAAGATCTGATTCATCGCTTGCTGCAATCTAGTTTTCAGCAGATCTAGACTTTGCGCGGGCTGGTCATAAATTCGCTCAGGCTGACGCAGCACCACCGAATTTTCAAGCCGGCGCAAATATTGCTGACGCTGGGTGATATTGCTCTGAATCTCTGTCACTAGCCGCACCGAGAGCTGCTTTAAATTGCTAAGCTCATCGGTCAAATTAGGGGTTGCATATTCAGCGGCCGCAGTTGGCGTTGCTGCCCGCTGATCAGCAGCTAAATCGCACAAAGTAGTATCTGTTTCGTGTCCTACTGAAGAAATAACTGGCATTGGCATCTCGTAAACCTGCCGCACTACTGCCTCTTCATTAAACGGCCACAGATCTTCTAATGAACCGCCGCCTCGGCCAATGATCAGCACATCAGCTTCGCTGTCGGCTGCCACTTGCTGCATCGCTCTGACTAAATCATCCTTGGCCTCATCGCCTTGCACTTTGGCCGGATAAAGGTCGACTTCTGCGTAAGGAAAGCGGCGGTTGCAAGTCACCATAATATCGTGAATAACAGCCCCAGAAGCCGAGGTGATCACCGCAATTTTGTCAGGGAAATGCGGCAGCGGCCGCTTGTGCTTTGGTGCAAACAAGCCTTCTTTAGCCAGCTTGTCTTTTAATTGCTGCAGCTGTTCGTATAAAGCGCCCAGACCAGCCGGCTCCATTGTTTCGGCATAAAATTGATACGAGCCTTGCGGTGCATAAACGCTGACATAGCCAGTGACAAAAACCTTCATGCCCTCTTCAGGGCGAAATTTGATTTTGTCAAAATATGAGCGAAACATGACCACATTGATCTTGGCATGCTCATCTTTGAGTGAAAAATATTGGTGAGAATTGCGCCGGAGGCGAAAATTAGACAGCTCGCCTTGCAGGTATACCTTATGCAAATAAGGATCTCGCTTGAATTTTTGAGTAATGTAGTAGTTTAAATCCGAAACGGTTAAATAAACCGGTTTAGTTGTCATTTTGTCTTCTCTCAGCCTGAATAACTTGTTCCATTAAGCTGACCGTCGTTAAGGGCCCCACTCCTCCTGGCACCGGTGTTAACCAATTAACACGCTGGCGGCAGGCTGGGTCCAAGTCGCCAACAACTTTGCCAGCAACGACATTGGTTCCGACATCAACTGCGTTGACGCCAATTTTCAACCATTTTGCCTGCACAAAAGCAGGCCGGCCAACAGCCGAAATTAGCAAATCTGCAGCTTTGACCACCTCAGGTAAAGCTTGCGTTTGCGAATCAGCGATCGTCACTGTAGCACCTGCTTTTAGCAGCAAGGCTGCCAGTGGCTTGCCCACTACCTGACTGCGGCCCAAAATAACGGCATGCTGCCCAGCTACTGGCACTTGGTAATGCGCCAGCAGGCTCATCACTGCTTTGGCAGCAGCTGGAACAAACAGCGGCTGATCTTGCCAGAGCCAGCCCAAATTAACCGCAGTTAAGCAGTCAATGTCTTTAGCTGGCAGGATAGCATTGCCCGCTTGCAGTTGGTCAAAAGCTGGCGGCAGAGGCATGGTTAGTAAAATACCGTGCACGGTCGGCTTTTGATTCAGCTCTGCTATCTGCTTAAGCAGGTCAGTTTGGCTGCTGGTAGCTGGCAAGGCGACCGTCAGCATGTTAATGCCAATTTGCCCAGCAAGGGCATGCAAGCGCCGACAGTAAACTTGGCTGGCTGGTTCATCCCCAACTTTAATTACGCAAAAAGTTGGCATTTGAGCGTCAGCAGCTAAAATTTTTGCTGCTGCTTGCAGCTGCTTGATTTTTTCAATTTTCAGGCTTTTGCTTTTCAGCCACTGAACCATGCCTCAGCACCCATTTTCTTAATCAAAAAAGCCGGCTCGCAAAGGGCCGACAAAGTTGCATTTTAATCGACAAATTTAGCCAGAATGCCATTAATAAAGCGCTTTGATTTGGGATCACCAAATTCTTCACATAAATTCAAAGCTTCATCAACTGCACCAACGGCAGAAATTTTTTGGCTGTATTTGATTTCAGCAGTAGCCAGCAGCAAAATCGCCCGGTCAATTTGACTAAGCCGATCCCAAGACCAACCTTTTTTTAAATGCTCGCTGATGGCTGCTTGCAAGTCGGCTTGGTGTTCGCGCACTAAGCTAATCAATTCATCAGCGTAAGCAGGCATGGCTTTGACATCCATGCTGGCTTGCAAGTGCTGAGAGACCTCATCTTCAGTCCAATCTGGATGCTGGTTGGCTAAGTAAATCCCTTGCAGGGCTAATTGTCGAATTTCATGCTGAGTCATCGCTAATCTTCTTTCTTGTCTTCAGCGGCTGACTCATCGCTGCTCTTAGCAGCTGTTTCATCAACTAAACCAACCACGTGCACGTTAATTTGCTTCAAGGTCAAATCCGTCATTTGCCGCAATTGCTCGCGCAATTTGATTTGCAGTTCTGAAGCTGCCTTGGGGACATTGACGCCATAATTCAGATAAACATAAATGTCGCCGGTCAAATTGTTGTCGTCATCAACGTGCAAATCGACGCCCTTGCCTGGGCTGGCTACGCCAAACAGGTCGTTCAAGTTTGACCGCAAATTACCGCGCATGTCAGCAACGCCATCAACTTGGACAGCAGCCATGCCTAACACAGTTTCTAAAACGCTTAAATCAATTTTAATTTCGTTTCCAGAGTCATTTGATAAAAGAATTGTTGAATTATCAGACATTTTTTACCTCAAATCGCATTATATTCTTTTATATCTTACCAATCTTCATTATAACTTGCTAGCGCCGATTAAAGGACTAACAAGTCTTTCTTAGGCAGTTTCGATAAAGTTTCGGGATGCTGTCCATTGACCAAGACATCGTCTTCAATGCGTACTCCGCCCTTGCCCGGCAGATAAACCCCCGGTTCCACGGTATGGATGATTCCATCTTGCAGTGTTTCTTTGCCAAATGGAAATGCTGGGGAGCAGAGCTCATGAATTTCCAAACCAATTCCATGGCCGATACCGTGGCCAAAATATTCACCATAGCCCTGCTCGTTAATATAAGAGCGAGCAGCCTGGTCAACATCGTGGCCGGTATTGCCTGCCACTGCTGCCTCAATGCCGCGTCTTTGCGCTTCGTATACAATCTGATAAATCTTTTGAAGTTCTGGTTCAACTTGCCCAACTGCCACAGTCCGCGTGATGTCGGCAGTATAACCATGGTAAAAAGAGCCAAAGTCAATTACAACCAGTTCGCCATTTTGAATCTTTTTGTCAGAAGCTACCCCGTGAGCCCAGGCTGACCGATAGCCCGAAGCCAAAATCGTATCAAAGGACGGGCCATCGCCGCCGTTGACTTTGAACAAATAGTCCAGTTTAGCAGCCAAGCTGCGTTCAGTTACGCCTGGCTTAATCTCTGGCAGAATTTCTTTGAAGCTCTCAGCTGATAGATCAATTGCCTTGCGCAAAGCTGCTTGTTCAGCCGCATCTTTAACATTGCGGGCCCGTTCAACCAGCTGTTCAGTCAAAATCAGCTCAACTTCAGGACAAGCAGATTTTAATTCAGCAAATTCACTGGCACCAATAAATTCGCCCTCAATTAGAACACGTTGCAAGCCCATTTTCTTAAACGCTTCGGCAATGCGGACAACCCAATCGCCGCGACGCATAATAACAGTCATCTCGCCTGGAGCTTGCGCTTTGATCTGCTCTGAAAACCGAGAATCCGAAAACAAAACCCGGTCCCCTTGAGCAGTCAAAATCAGCTGCGCCTCCTCACCTGTAAAGTTAGTCAGATAGCGATAGTTGATTTGCCTAGTCACTAATAAAGCATCAGCTTGGTGATCTTTAATTAAATCAGTGACCCGTTTTATTCTAGTTTGAAGCAGTGCCAGTAATTCTGTTTGCTGCATGACGGTCAGCTCCTTTCAGCCAAAAGTTCATCTGCGGCTCATTGTAATTATTATATATAAAAAAAGACCGCGGACCAACTGGTCTGCAGTCTTAATGAGCTAAGCTTTAGTTTACTTGTCTTCTGGGTAAACTGAAACTTGCTTTCTTAATTTGCCAAGACGTTCAAACTTAACAACGCCGTTGATCTTAGCAAACAAAGTGTCATCGCCGCCGATGCCGACGTTCTTTCCTGGGTGGATCTTAGTACCGCGTTGACGGAATAAGATAGAGCCGGCATGAACGCTTTGGCCATCTGCCCGCTTAGCGCCTAAACGACGACCAGCTGAGTTACGGCCGTTAGCAGTTGAACCACCACCCTTGTGGTGGGCCAATAATTTCATTTCTAATAAGTTGTTCATCATGATTTTTTCACCCCTGATTAAGCTTCAATGCTTTCAATCGTAACCTTAGTGTAAGGTTGACGGTGACCATATTTAGTGTGTGAGTGCTTCTTTGGCTTGTACTTGAAAGTTACAACTTTCTTTTCCTTACCTTGCTTGTCAACTTTAGCAACAACCTTAGCACCTTCAACGTATGGGGTACCAATCTTAACCTTGCCGTCTTCTGAAACCAGAATGACGTTTTCAAAGTTAACTTCTTTGCCAGCTTCAGCGTCTAACTTTTCTACAAAAACGCTGTCACCTTTAGCGACTTTATATTGCTTGCCGCCTGTTTCAATTACTGCGTACATTTGTACACCTCCGAAAAAACTTAGACTCGCCAACTCGGGTGAGACGATTTTCGCCTGCTTTTAACCTCAAGCCGCGCGGTTGCAGATGTGGAGGAGTCCACAAATACAACTCTTTTAGTTTACTACTTAAAAACCAAGCTTGCAATCATAAAATTACAGGCCCCACCGGCCGCCATGAACTTTGGCCACAGTTTCAGTGGTAATAAAAGCTTGGCGGTCAATTTGGTTAATTTTCGCCAGCAGCTGACCATATTCTTTAGAGTCAACCACAATCAGCAGCTGCTGCTTGGGATCCTTGCTGTAGCCGCCAATCACGTTGAAAATCGTTAGACCTTGGTAATCCTGTTCGAGCAGCCGCTGAATTTCAGCTAGGTGCTCGTTGCTCATGATCCGCAGCTGGTACTTGCGGTCAAGGCCAACTTCAGCAAAACGCATCGTCAAAGCAGTAACAATCTGCGAAAGCACCGCCAGCAAAAAGGCTTCCCAGCCATCGACAAAGAGATTAAGAAAAATAATCACCAGGTCTACCAGCAAAAGACCAATGGTAGTACTTAAATAGAAGTATTTTTCTAAAATCATCGGCAGCACAGTCGTACCGCCAGAGGAGGCGTTCACCCGGTATAGCAAGGCCATGCCTAAGCCGACCAGCGCTCCGCCATAAATTACGGCAACAAAGTCATTATTGGTCACTTTAAAGCTGGGAGTAATTTCCAATAAAATCGGTAGCAAAAAACTGCCCACAGCAATATTGCGCGTCGCTTCCTTGCCAAGACACAGGGCTGACACTACGAGCATGACCAAGTTAATCGCTAGCACGACTAGTGGCCGCGGCCAGCCCCAAAAAGCCTTAACTAAAATTGACAGACCGGTCGTGCCGCCCACGGCAATTGAAATCGGTCCGTAGAAAAAGTTAACTGCCAGCGTGACTAGTTCTAGTCCACCGACTAAACAGAGCCAGCGCACTAAAACATTTGACTGCAGCTTATTTGTCATCGTAAAATCCTTTCCTCAAGCCTCCCATATTAGCTTACGGGAAAGGAGCCACTAAGGCTAGTTTTATGCTCAGGCCTAACGGGTGTGATACTCGATCTGCTGGGTGCCTTCATAGGCTGGCAGGCCTTGATCAGCGCGATATAACGCCCGTTCAAATGATTGGTAGCCTTTGCTAGAGGCAACGGCGAATTTAACATGATATTTCGTGGCAAACTCGGAAATATTCCAAGTCGCATCATGGGCCGCCAAAGCCGTGACCAAAATTACGATGTCCAAATCTTTAACTTGGTTCTCAATCACTTTCTTTTTGCCTTGGAAAGCATCAATCGCGATTGGAACGCCGTGATACTTTTCAACAATGCTGTCGAGAATTGCTTCATTCTGATTTCCGCCAATGGCGATCCCCACCCGCTGATAATGCAGGTCCAGGTCTAAAGTTGGCAGCAAGTTGGTCTGCTTATGCTGGCGGTGGCGTTTTAACTGGCGCTTCGGCGCTGGCTGATCCACTTGATAGATCCAACGTACTTGCACGGCAGCAGCCGGGTCGCTCTTTAAGCGGACATCACCGCGATACCAAACCAGGTCAACAATCGATCCATCTTCCAAGTTGACAGGACCGCCTTGAAAAAGACTGCCATCAATTGAAACCAGCACGTCTTTACCGCGGATGCGCAGTTTTTCTCCCTTAATATTGCGCATCACGGTGTAGTGACTGCCATTTTTGCGGACCACGCCGAAACGGAACTCGTCAATTTGATCATATTGGTTCGAGTTCAAATCGTGGTGGCCGACAACACGCAAGACTTCTGCTTCCAGGCCAGTGTCTGCTGGCAGCGGCAAGGCTTCGACAATATCCCCTGTTTGCAAATTCAAAGAATGAATTTGGCCTTCGGCGACGTGATAAACAACTTCATCATTATGATTGATTAAATCAGCACCTGTCAGCAGACGAATAACGGTATAACGCTGACCTTTACGATAATCACGTTTAGGCTTTTTCGGCTGCAGCGCTTTTTCAAAAGTTTGCTGGTTGATAACGCTAGCAGTGGTAGTTGACTTTTGAATTGCATGTTCCAAGGCAGATAATTGCTGACCATAACGCTGTCCAAAAGCAGGGTCAAAAGTCAGCTTGCGCAGGGCCTTTAAAGACTGCGCTTTGGCTTGTTCATCACCAGGTTTAGCAATTAGGCTGGTCAAGTAGGCTGGTCAAGCCAGTCAACAAATTAGCAAAATTTGTAGAAACCGCTGGCAGCGTTTTAGCAGACGCTACACTGGTCGATTTTTGAGCAGGTTTGTCACCATCATCGGCCATGCCCAGTACTAATTTGATCGCTGCCAAGCTATTTTGCAGACTGCGATCATCAGCAGTGGTCTGCTGCAGAATGCGTTTTAAGTTATTACGATAGTCAAACATAAAATCAAACTTTCTTTTTGAATCGTAATTAATGCTAAACTTTTGGGCTGATGAAAGCAAAATAAAAGCCGAACTGATACCAGGAATATATCTGTTGTTATTCTTCTAAATTAAAAATCAATTGAATAAGGTGCTGTGGAACTATGGTTGCACTATGACCTGGCGTTTTTGTGGAGTTTAAGCAAAAGAAAATTATTGCGACACCTATAATTGCTTTTAATTTTTTCATAATATATCCTTTCCTGTATGAAATATGGATAAAAATTTTCACTTTTACGCAAAAATCGTGGTTTAACTATTAAAATTGTTGCTGAGGGCATCACTTCTACATCAAGTTTGTCAAGATGGGAAAAAAACGAAGGAGGCATGTAAGTCGAAAAAGCAATTAAACTATTAAACAAAATAGGTATTAATCCCGCTGAGTTTTTTACTTTTCATCATGATCAGTTCATAGAAGAAGTTAATATGGCATATTGGCACCATAATATTTCTAAATTAGAAAGTTTGTCAAAACAAGGCTTGAAAGAATTTCATCATAATCCAAATAATTTTGACAATCTGTTTCATGCTACTCTTGCATGCAATACATTTTTAATACTGTCTAAGATTAACTTATTCAATGAAACCGATGTAAAAAAATTAGTTTTTGCACTTTCGAATACAGAGCTGTGGTCTCAAGAAAAAATCGAATTATTCGGAAGCTCACTTATGCGGTTACCTGTTCGAAAAATTAACGGAATCGCTAGTTTAATCATTAATAGGGCAGATGAGATTAGAAAATCTAATGAATCGCAATTCATCAACACGATGGATATGATACTTAACGCTGTAATAGCATTATTGGAGCGAAAGGAGTTATTTATGGCAAACAAGCTTATTAAACGTATAGATATGGTTTATGTTCCTGAAAACTTTGTTTCAATAATACTAAGAAAAAAATTCTACTTCGCGTTGATTAAATTTTGTCAAACCAAAAATGATTTTGAGATTCAAAACATTTTTCGAATGCTGAGTTTCTTAGGCTTACATCATTTATTAGATGACTATCAAACAGACTTCAAAGATTTGAAGCAAATATTTTGGCCCAAATAAATTTATTTTGACCTCAGTAATCATACTAAATTAATTTAAAGCTTCAAAAAAATTCCCATATATGGGAATTTTTTTATTTTACTAATTTTTTTGTGCCAGACTAAGTGCCGTAAACAAATCATATTTTTCTATTTTGGAGGAATAATGAAAAAACAAATTAAGGCATCATTAGTTTCTAGCTTAGTATCTATTACCCTGCTAAGTACTTTAGCTGCTCCAACTTTCGCAGCAACGCAGACTAAAGAATCAACTGATAATTCTTCTAAAGAAACTCAGACCGAAAATACTGATAAGCAATCTCAAACTGTTATGCAAAAAGATCCAGAGATCGGACCGGGTTATTATAGTCAAGAAGCAATTAACGCTTATAAGCACCTAAATATTGCTTCTCCATTTCTTTCACTTTACGTATCACAAGCTAACCAAGCCTTTTTGAACAAAATTAAACCAGGTGCTTTAGCTGGTAAAGCCAAGGGCGTTTTACCTTCAATCACCGCCGCACAAGCAATTATTGAAAGTGGTTGGGGTAAATATGCTTTAGGAAATAACCTGTTCGGCATTAAGTGGACTGGTTCAGGTCCCTACGTAACTTCCACAACGAAGGAATACTATGGCGGCGCTTATCATACTGTGACTGCTCGCTTCCGTTCTTATTCATCGCTGAGCGCTTCTATTGAGGACCATACCAATTTTCTATTTCAAAATTCACGCTACCACAATTTATTATTTAAGACCGATTATCATCAAGTAGCTCGCCTGCTACAACAAGATGGCTATGCTACTGACCCTAACTATGCAAATTCATTGATTAACGTCATTGATTCATTCGGTTTGGCTTCTTGGGACAAAGAAAGCGGATCTGTATTGCAAGAATCAGAAAAAATTGTCGAAATTGTTTACACTCCCGGCTATGGGGTTTTAGGCTTCAACAACAGCGGTAAATCAATTAGCGGCAGCAATTACAAATTTAAAGATGGAACCAAGTGGAAGACATTCGGTTCAAAAGTAATCAATGGCGAGGAAATGTACTTGGTTGGTAACAATGAGTACGTTCCTAAGCGCTACACCAACCACTACGATAACGGCGTGATTACGATCCATTACACTCCAAATTACGGTGTCAACGCTCTGCGTGCAGATGGTACTCAAGTTGCAGGATCAAATAAGACCTTTAAGACAGGTACTCGTTGGAAGATCGTTAGCGTTAAAGAAATCAATGGTGAAATTTGTTACTGCGTAGGTAACAACGAATACATCCCTAAGCGTTACACTCAATGGGGTGCTGGTAAATAATCATTTTTTATGATTAAGGAGGTTGTCATTATGAAAACAACTAAATCAGCTATTTTATTATCAGTGACTGTCTGTGCTGCTTCCCTATTAGCAGTATCTGCACCAGTCAAAGCTGCCAACTCTAATCAGGCTCAGACAAGTGTAAAAGCTACCGCTACTCATTGTTACAATCGCGTAGTATCAGGTGTTGCTACTATTAAGAATAGCCAAGGAGCAATTTTATACTCTAGTCCGAATACAGCAACTAAAACCAGCCGGGTTTTGCCAAATGGCTCGCGCTGGAAAGTTAGCCTCTTGCTAGACAATGGCCTGCTTTGGTACCGCGTAGGCTCTAACCAATGGATCTTAGAATCTGATGCAAATTACGAGGAAAATAAGAAGAATACCAGCTCAGTATCTACTCCAACTACCTCAAACACACAAACATTTAATACCAGCGGTGTTGCCACAGTCACCTATCGCACGCCAATCGTTGTTTGGGCTACGCCTGGTGCACATCCAACTAGCCGTTACTTGCCAAGAAACTCAGCTTGGAGATACTTCAAAGTTGTCGTTGCTAACGGTCAGTACTGGTATAATTTGGGCGGCAATCAATGGATTCCGCAACAATATGTCAACAATAATCAAGATCCATTGATCGGCCACTACAATAAGACCACGAATACCAACACCACTTCTAACTCCAACTACTTGAACGGTATGGTCATTCAGCATAAAACCGTTACGGTTCAAAATTCTAATGGTCGTGGTACTTATGTCAGAAATTCCAAGGGCGTCAGCACCGGGCGTTTGTTGCCAAATGGCTCACGTTGGAAATCTTTTGGCTATATTAACAACGGCTTTTTAATGTATAACCTTGGTGGCAACCAATGGATTTACGCTTATGAAACTAAGTAATAGATTTGTTTTTTCGAGCAGCTCAACTGAGCTGCTTTTTTATGTAGATTAAGTATCTTTAAACCTTTTTAGTTTGCAAACATTACTTACTTGTTAGTGAGATAATGTTAGGTAAAGGGATCGTTGAATAGTAAATGGAGGAATTAATAATGAAATTAACAAAAACATTGCTCGCCTCATCAGCAGCATTAGCACTTGCAGGAACTGCTTTGGCAGTGTCTAATCAAGCTCAAGCTGCCACGTCGCTTGGCATTGTGCAAACAACTGAGCCAGCTACTTTGGTTTATTCACAACCCAAGCCTTCTAAGGACACTATCAAAAACACCTTAAAGCAAGGCACCAACTGGAAATATTTTATTAAACAGACTATTAATGGCCAGACTTGGTATAACCTTGGCGGCAATCAATGGGTTTTAGGAGCTCAGCTAAAAGAAATTTCCAATAAATCGCAAAGCAGCAGCAACATCGAAAGCTAAAGCAATGATTTAACTGGCGTTGCGGTGGTAACCTATCGTACACCGATCGTTGTCTGGGCTACACCAGGTGCTAACCCAACTAAGCGCTACTTGCCAAGAAACAGTGCTTGGAAATATTTCAAGGTTGTAACTACTAAAGACGGACCAAATTGGTACAACTTGGGCGGCAATCAGTGGATTCCGCAAAAATACGTTAACTATGGGCAGGATCCTCATATCGGCCATATCGCTCCAGTAATCCCTAAAGGAACAATTGCTACTGTTTCAAGAGGCGGTGCTAGCGTCTATGTTGGCAAATATACTCCTAACGAAAAAGCCACTAATCGCGTCCTACCAGCAGGTTCGCGCTGGAAAGTTTTCGATAGCAAAAACTATGGCGTGTTAATGTATAACGTTGGCGGTAACCAATGGATCAGAGCTGATCAAGTTTCTATTAATAAGAAATTGGCTTATTAATGTCATGCAAATAGGCGACTCGAAAGAAGCCACCTATTTTTTTATGCATTAATTTTGCTGTTTGTTTTTCAAGCCCATCAGCAGCAGCCAGCTGATGACATATGCGCCGCAATTAATCAGCCAGCCCCATTGGTAAGTGCCAGTGTTGTCAAACAAGGCACCATTCAGATAAACCGAGGCTGACATAGCCACTGCCCCGAAGAAATTAATTAGGGCCAGAATGCGGCTATAATCACGCTGTCCAAATTCTTTTTCAATAATATAAGGTAGAGCAACCAGGCAGACTCCTTGCCCTAAGCCTAAGATTAAGCCGGCCGCGATCAATAAACCTGCAGCTCTTAAAGCCAGCAACCCTGCCCAGCCGAGCAAACCCAGCACGCAGAAAATCGTTAGCACTAATTTGCGCGGCCAGTGATCTAAGCAGAAGCCAATCGAAATTTTGCCTAAACAAGCTCCAATCATCACGCCTGATACAACGCTCGCTCCAGTCATTACTGGCAAACCCAGGGTTACAATGTAGCCAGAAATGTGCTGAACTGAGCCTGAAACAAGCTGCAACGCAAACATGGCAATTAGCAAAGCGTAAAACGCTGGCATGCGCATAGCCTGCCGCTGCGTAACGCCAGTTTGCTTGCTAGATTCAGCAGTATGAGCAGAAACTTCCGGCTTTTTAATTAAAGCGCATAACGGGAACAGCAATAAAAGCAGACAGCCCTCAACTAAAAAGGCCGTTCGCCACCCGCTTTGCTTGATAATTAAAGCGATAATCGGATTAAAAATAGTCCCGCCCAAGGCTGAAGCACCTAAACTGATTCCCATCGCGGTGCCCAGACCAGTTTTAAAATGCTGACTGAGCAAGACAGGGATTGACAAAGTAACTGTCATCGCCTGCAAAAAGCCAATAACGGTCCAAACTAAGTAAAACTGGGTTAAACTCCCTGCCCACTTTAAGCTTAGTAGACATAAGCCAATGATAGCAAAACCGCCGCCAAGCAGCCAATTAAGATGCTGGCTTTTCATGAGCTTGCCCACAAACAAAAGCGCAATCGCTGAAGCGGCGTTTTGCAAGGTAACCAGCAAACTGACTTGGCCGCGGCCAACTTGGAACTCCTGACTTAGCGGTGCAAAGAAGAGACCGGTTGTATTCACTAGCAGGCCAAAGCCGAGCAGTGAAATCAAACAGCACACAATCAAGACGTACCAAGCACGTCCAGAGACTTTTTTCATGAATTCATTCCTCCATAACCTTTAAAATTATAGCGAAAAATAGTTGGCACAACTTAGTTATAGAGGAATTAAAAGAAAAATTAATCTTTTGATTTTTCAAGTCCAATATTGAAAAAGGGAGCGTGATTATTTATAATGTTGGTTGTTGCAGTTGATGGTCTGGTAGCTCAGCTGGATAGAGCAACGGTCTTCTAAACCGTGGGTCGTGGGTTCGAATCCCACCCGGATCATAGTTTAATATATTTGTCTTTTTCTTTGTGCATCATTTGTGCAAAGAGTCCTGGTAAAGAAAAAACTGATACTTCAGCGTTTGATTAATGCTGAGTATCAGTTTTTTAATGGCCCCATAGGGACTCGAACCCTAACTCCTGGTTCCGAGGACCAGTGCTCTATCCAATTGCGCTATAGGGCCTTGCCTCTATTATAGTGCAGTTAAAATTATTCGGTAAAGTTTTACCGGTTGAGAAATTTAGTGAAATACAGATATTTTTGATTTTTAAGTCTCTTGACAAATCTATCATTTGTTTTTATTTGGCTTAAAAAGTACAATTAGTTTAACTAGTATTACATGTATAAGGACGTGATTATTTTGTTTGAATCAAAAGTTGTGAAACGAGGTAATTCATTAGCATTAGCCTTACCTGCTAACAGCGGTTTTAAATTAAACCAGACTTGGTTAGTAATTAAAAGTAAAAATAGTGCAAATATTACTTTAGTACCGAAATTAAAAAATCCGTATACTAATGCCAAAGACGGAGAGTTTTATGTACCAGAAGAGTGGCAAGACATCAATCAAAGTGACGTGGAGTAAACATGTATATTCCTAAGCAAAAAGATATAGTTTGGATAAATTTTGATCCAAGCAGAGGACAAGAGATAAAGAAACGACGCCCTGCTGTCGTGATGAGCAGTACAAACTATAACAAAAGCACACATTTTATTGTTGTTTGCCCAATAACATCAACGATACGTAATTTCCCAGGATTTATAACTTTACCACTAGATAAATATAAGGTTCATGGTCAAATTAATTGCCAGCAATTATATTCATATGATTTCACAAACAAAGCTGGTCTAAAAGTAGAATTGATTGAAACGCTAGATAATCAAGAATTTTATCAAGCGGCCCAATTAGTAAACATGATTTTTAACTTTGGTTTTTGATCTATTTTTGACATTTAATATTGCCGTCAATATAAAAAGCTCGTATTCCCTTGTAATTAAAGAATACGAGCTTTTTATGATTAAAAATTAAACCAAAACCAATTTTATTTTATGGTGAGCTGCGTTTACAATTTCATTCAATAACTCAATTGTTACATTCCCAAGTTATCTCTTAGATCTCTAATCATCACAGCAGCTTCCATATTTAAATCAAGCTGCTCATATTCTTTATCAGCTTGAGGGTCATTCTTTATATCTTTCTCTATATATTTATCAATAAAGCTCATGATGTTCACTCCTATACTGCTTGCTTCTTAATAATGCCTTAGAAATTTCTTTTTGAGGTGCTTTTTTCAGACTTTTTTGTAAATCCATGCGTTATGACGTGGTGAATTCTATCAATTCAAAAGGAAAGGCTAAAAACAAACGCACTGCCTCTTGATCAGGCAGTGCATTTACTATGCTTTCATCATTGCGTTCAAACTACTGATGCAGCAAGTCCATTTTATCCAAATATTCAGCGATATCGACTGTATTCCAAGCTGCGCCCTTCAGCAAGTTGTCAGAAACAACCCACATATTGAACGCGCCCTTGTTTTCATAATCCGGTCTGATCCGCCCAACAAAAGTTTCCCGCTTGCCGACGGCATTGATTGGCTGCGGGTAGATTTGATGGGCAATATCGTCCTGCAGAACATTGCCTGGAAAAGCTGCAACTGCTTCCATAATGTCTTTAGCTGTAGCTGTTTCGTCCTCAACCGTGAAGTAAATGCTTTCGCCGTGGGCAATTGGCACAGGCACCCGCACGCAAGTAGCCGTGACCTTGATTTTGTCTGAATTCATATCATCCAGCATGATTTTCTTGGTTTCATGGATCATTTTCCACTCTTCATGCGAGTAGCCAGAATCCTCTAAAACGTCGATCTGTGGCAGCAGGTTGAAAGCCAATGGATAGTGCTTTTTATCGCCCTTGGTTGGCAAAATTTTCGCATCAGCCTGCATATCTTTGCCATCCAAAAAGTCCTGGGCTTCTTGCTTCATTTCATTTAAAGCCGATTGACCAGCACCAGAAGCAGCTTGATAAGTCGAAACAATAATCTGCTTCAACCCAAACTTGCGGCGAACCGGTTCCAGTGCCATCATCATCTGAATTGTCGAGCAATTAGGGTTGGCGATAATGCCGTGATGACGTTTTAAAGCTTCTGGGTTAACTTCTGGCACAACCAGTGGCACGTCTTCTTCCATCCGGAAGACACTCGTATTGTCAACGCAGACAGCACCGCGTTTGACTGCTTCCGGTAAAAATTTCTTCGAAACTGATCCGCCAGCAGATGACAGAACCAAATCAACGCCTTCAAAGGAGTCTGGAGTGGTTTCTTCAACTGTCAGTTCCTGATCTTTAAAGGCCAGTTTAGTTCCAGCTGACCGCGAAGAGGCCAGCAGCTTTAAGCTCTCAACCCTAATCGTTGATTGAGCCAGCTGCTGAATCATGCGGCGGCCAACTGCGCCAGTTGCTCCTAAAATTGCGACATTATATGCCTTGCTCATTTAAAATTCCTTCTTTCAAAGTTAAATGTTTATATCCTAATTATGAATGACTTGTACACCCTGTTTGACTGGCTGCAAGCTTTCGATCCGATCAGTCAAGCTCGCACTGCGCAAGCTGCTAACAAAAGCAGGAGCTAAATCCTCCTTGATGACTGTCATCACCGTTGAACCTGCTCCGCTTAAATAAGTAGCTAGCGCGCCAGCTTGCTGACCAATTTCCCTAATTTTAGCCAATTCTGGTACCAGCTGCTCGCGGTAAGGCTCGTGGAATATATCCGCTTGCATCAATTCACCCGCCTGCTGGTAATCCTTCATGGCTAAACTAGCGACAAAAGTATTAGCGATAGCGCTGCCATGTGCAGCTTGGCCTAGCGTCAACTCTCTTGGCAGCACTGCCCTCGACTTTTTGGTCGATAACTGGTATGACGAAATGTAAGCTACCAAAGCATATGGTAAAAATGGCAGCTGGACTGTGTCAAAATGATCGCTGACAAAGGAGCCCACGACCAGCCCGCCCAAAATCGTGGGGGCAATATTGTCGGGGTGGCCTTCAATTTGACTGCCGAATTCAACTTTTTCTTGGGCGGTCAGGTTTAAACCCTGGATCTGATTAGCTAATTCGATTCCGGCCGCAATGGCGCTCGAACTGCTCCCCAGCCCCCGGGCTAAAGGAATATTGCTAGTAACTTGCAAATGCTGCGGCGGCAAGTCTGGTGCGGTTTTTAAAGCGGACCGGATGATCAGGTTGTCTGCCCCGTGTGATATGCCAGGCAGGTCATGGTCGACTTGCCAAGTAGGCGCCGGTCCTAAGACCTTTACCTCCAAAAACAAAGACACTGCCATCCCGATTGAATCAAAGCCGGGGCCTAAATTTGCACTCGATGCGGAAGTTTTAATAATCATATGCATTATTCCAAAATCTTGTAAGCAGCATCAACGGAAATTTTCACTGCTTGCGCTGCTTTAATAAATTTGTCGACGGCCAAGCGGCTCATCGGTTTAGTTGTCAAAATCAAATGATGGCCAGCTGCATCACCAATTGCTTGCAAATTGGTAGTTTCCAGCTTTTGCTCGGTTACCAGCTGAGCCAGGGCCAATTCGGTCGTTTTAGTCCCCGCTAGCAATGATAGGTAATAAGGATCCACAACTTCAGCTGGTCCTGCTAACGGGAGCTGACAGTCCAACTTATTAAAGCTGGTGGGATGAGCTGCACTTGCTTCGGCAATTAAATCGCTGACAATGCTGTTGGCAGTTGGCAAGCTGCCAGCGCCCGGCCCGTAGAAGAAGCTACGTCCTACCGCCATACTCTCAATTGCAACGGCGTTATATTCATTGTTTACCTGAGCAAGCTGGCTAGTTTGCGGCACCAAGGTTGGAGCAACTTCGACAAAAATTTCCCCATTTTGCTTGCGGCTGATACCGACTAACTTAATGACATAGCCTAAGTCAGCTGCCTGCTCAACGTCAAAGGCTTGTACATCTTCAATTCCCTGATAATTGAAATCGGCAATTTTTACATCAGTTCCAAAGGCAAATTTAGTCAAAATCACCATCTTAAAAGCTGCATCTTTGCCAGTAACATCGTTGGTCGGATCAGCTTCTGCAAATCCTAACTGCTGGGCTTGCTTTAAAGCGGCTGCAAAGGATGAATGCTGCTGCGCCATTTGCGTCAGAATGTAATTAGTCGTGCCATTAACGATTCCAGCTACTTGCGTAATTTCATCCCCAGCAAAGCTTTGGGCTAGCGTATTCAAAATTGGAATTCCGCCCGCTACGCTGGCCTCGTAACGCAAAGCAACGCCGTTGTCACGAGCAAGTCTCACTAGCTCAGGCCCACAACTGGCAATTAAATCCTTATTAGCAGTCTCGACGCTTTTCTTAGCCTGCAGCAAGGCGGTAATATATTCCTTGGCTGGATGAATTCCGCCCATCGCTTCCACGACCAAGGCAATTGACTGGTCATTTGCAATTTCGCCGAAGTCCGTCACCAACTGGATTTGCTCGGCAGCGGCTGCATGTTTGGCAGGATTTCTCACTAAAGCCTTGGCTGGCTCTAGCTGGCAGCCAGCAGTTTGAGTGATTTTTGCTTGATTGTTAGTCAAAATTCGCAAGACGCCAGACCCAACCGTCCCTAGTCCGAGCAAACCTACTTTAATTGTTCTCATCCTTAAATTACCCTCAGATTTTCCTTCTTATTTTTTAATGTTGTTGTATCATGATATCAAAATGAAAACAACCAAGGAAGGCATAATTATATGAAATATCGCAGCACTCGTTCTTCAGTTTCGGCTTCTGTCCTTTCCCCGGCATCCGCGTTAATTCAAGGCTTAGCCCCAGATGGCGGTCTGTATGTCCCGGTTAAATTTCCAAAACCGACTTGGGACTTGCAAGATCTGCTTCATGTGTCCTATCAAACTTTAGCTGCCAAAATTTTGACTTTGTTTTTCCCAGATTTTTCAAGCCAGCAAATTCAGCAAGTGGTAAGTGACGCTTACAGCAGCCAATGGGATGATGAGGAAATTACCCCACTGGTAAAGCATGACGACAATTACTATTTAGAGCTGTACCATGGCCCAACTCTGGCATTTAAAGACGTAGCGCTACAAGTCCTGCCGTGGCTGATTACCCGGAGCGTTACGCTGGAAAAAATGAACAAAGATATTGTCATTTTAACCGCCACTTCTGGCGATACGGGCACCGCTTCGATGCGCGGGTTCAGCGATCAGGCTGGCACGCAAGTCATCGTCTTTTATCCTTATGGGGGAGTAAGTCCTGTTCAGCTTAAGCAAATGCTGGGCCAGAAAGGACAAAACCTGCGCGCTTTTGCGATCAAGGGGAACTTTGACGATGCCCAAACGGAAGTTAAGCGCATCTTCAACGATCAGGATTTCAAGGCCAAATTGGCCCATAACGGCTACCAATTCTCGTCAGCCAACTCGATGAATATCGGCCGCTTGATGCCGCAAATCGTTTACTACTTCTATGCTTATGCCAAATTAGTCAACCGCGGCGAAATCAAGCTGGGCGACCAAGTTAATTTTGCGGTGCCTACCGGCAACTTCGGCGATATTTTGGCTGGCTATTATGCAAAAAAGTTGAGTCTGCCAATTCATAAACTAATTTGTGCCTCCGACAAAAACAATGTGCTGACTGATTTCTTCCACACTGGCACTTACAACCGTTTGCGGCCGTTTTACATCACCAATTCGCCGGCGATGGATATCTTGGTTTCCAGCAATTTGGAGCGGCTTTTGTTTGATGCAGATAAAGAAAACGAGCAAGAAATTGCTGCCTGGATGCAGGCCCTAGACCAGGATGGGCATTATCAAGTCAGTGAGAGCCTCTTTACCAAGCTGCAGCAGCTCTTTGCCAGCGGCTACGCTGAAGAAGACCAAGTTGAACAAGAAATTAACCGGCTGTATCAGCTGGATGGCTACGTGATCGACCCGCATACGGCGGTTGGGTCCTACGTCACTAAGCAGTATCATGAACAAACCGGCGACACAACGCCAACCATCATCAATTCGACGGCCAGCCCTTACAAGTTCCCAGAAACTGTCTTCCATGCGGTCACTGGCCGACAAGTTGATGCTAAAGGCCTGTCAGCAATCAAGCAGCTGCATGACTTCTTAGGTGGAAGTTTAACTCAAGGCGTGCAGGCACTCTTTGACAACCAGCCGCGAGCCGAGCAAGTTATTACCAAAGATAAAATGGAAGCAATTATTGACGAACAGTTGAAGTTGAAATAGGTGAAAAGATGAAAGTTGTAAAGTTTGGGGGCAGCTCGCTGGCTAACGGCCCCGCTATTAAACAAGTTCTGTCAATTGTCAAAAGCGATGAGCAGCGGCAAGTCGTCGTCGTCTCGGCTCCTGGCAAGCGTAATGATGACGACATTAAGGTCACGGATTTATTGATCCGCTATGCCAACAATGTGATTGATCACCGCGACTACACCGCAATTTTGAATGCTATTTATCAGCGCTACCAAGAAATCGGCGAATATTTTCAAGTTGCCCCGGCCGTGCTGCATAAAATCCGGCAGATCTTGGCAGGGCTAGCTGAAAAGGACTATCCAAACAACGACTATTTAGTGGCCGCTTTTAAGGCGCATGGCGAATATCTGAATGCCCGCTTGATCACTGCCATTATGAACCACACAGGCATCAAAACACGATTCTTGAGTCCACGCGACGTTGGTTTGGTTGTTACTGGCGAGCCTAACAATGCTTTAGTCAATCCAGAAGCATATTTGAATTTGGCGCAGGTCAAGCTCGATCCGGCTAAACGGATTGTTTTCCCGGGCTTTTTTGGGATTTCCCCATCTGGCCATAGCGCGACGTTCTCGCGTGGTGGGTCTGATATTACAGGCGCTATTTTAGCACGCGGTTTCCATGCGGACTTATATGAAAACTTTACCGACGTTGATGCTATTTATTCAGCTAATCCGCAAATTGTTGACCATCCCCGTCCGATTAAAAAGATGACTTACCGGGAAATGCGGGAATTGTCGTACGCCGGCTTCTCGGTTTTCCACGATGAAGCGCTGATTCCCGTCATTCAGGGACAGATTCCAGTCAATGTGAAAAATACCCAGCACCCTGAAAAAGAAGGAACCTGGATTGTACCAGAAGCTGGCTTTAAGCCAGAGCACGTGGTGACTGGCATCGCTGGGGGGACTAATTTCTGTGCTCTGTACCTGCACAAATATTTATTAAATCAGGTGCCAGGGTTTACTTTGGGCGTTTTGCAAGTGCTGCAGCGGCACAATATTTCATATGAGCATATGCCATCTGCGATCGATGATATTACGATCATTTTCAAAAAAGACAATCTGAACTCCCGGCTGATTGACCAAATTTGCGATGAGATTCAAAAATCTGTCAGCCCGGACCAGATGCGGTGGATTGATGACTATGCAATTACGATGGTTGTCGGTGAAGGCATGAAGGATAAGCTGAGCTTGTGTGCCAGCATTTTGGCACCACTCGGCAAGAAAGATATTTCTATTCAAATGATCAATCAGGGTTCATCGCAGATTTCGATTATGATTGGGACACGGCGCAATCAGGAAAAAGCAGTTATTCAGACGATTTATCAGAAATTTTTAGCATAAAACTGGATATGAAAAAAGCGGCTACTGAGCCGCTTTTAGTTTGCAAAGATTATTTAGCTGTGCTTCTTTTTGCTGGTGAAAAGAGCTGCCGCTAAAGATAAGCCAATACTCAAAATACCGACAATCGCAGCTAAGCTAAGTTCACGACTGCTGCCAGTTTGCGGAAGTGCTGCTTGAGCTTGCTTGTGAGTTGCGGTAGTTGATGAAAGTTTTTCGATATTTGAGCTGGTAGTTCCATGCTTGTTAATCAGCTTTGAACCGTTCTGTTTCTTTTCTGTTGTCTTGGCTGACTTACCAGCAGGTTGATCAGGCTTATTCGGATCATCTTTCTTAGGATCCTCTTTTGGAGGCTTTGGAGTATCTGGAGTTTTTCCGGGAGTTTCAGGGTTTGAATTCTCAGTGTAAGTTACGGTAACAGTAAAGTCAGGATCGCCAATCTTGGGAGTCGAACTTGCAACGTGATCTTTATCAGCCGTGTAGCCAGCAATTACAGGTGTTGGAACATTCTTGAATTGTCCGTTGTCAGTTGACCAGTCAATGATAGTTACATTACCTTGATCATCAACGTTTTGTTTCTTAGTCCAAGTTACGGTTTCAACTTCATCTGCTGGTGTTTGAGTGCCAGCGCCTTGGTAGTGGATTGTACGAGTAGTGGATTTTTCATCAATGACCTTAGTGCCCTGATTGTAAGCTATGATTTCATCTTGCGGAGCAATTTCTACAGGAGTGGTTGTAGTATCGGTTTTATGCAAGGTGATCTTGATATGAGCTTTAAAATCACCAGCGGTTGTTGGTGCCTTTCCATCTGTAGTATCCCAAACTAATTCGGCTGTTGCGCATTCTGGCAGGTTAGCAATGAAATCTTTTGGCAGCAATTTGCTAAGGTCATCACCGACGTTTTTATACGCTTCTTGCTTCTTAATAGTGAACGGCAAATCGCTAGTTGATGATTTGGCTACTGGAGCAGCTTGAGCAAATAGGGCTAATTTGGTTAGAGAAGAAGCTGTAGAGTTAGACGGAAGCATATTCTTATGCCAGTCAGAATAAGTTACTCTTGATGGATGATTTTCACCAAATGCATAGTCAGTGTAACGAAATTTGTACATCTCAACTACAACGTGTCTTTTTACAGTTTGATTATTAATATCTTTTAGTTCCTCATCAAATCCCACCAATCTATACACCTTTGGATCGTCCTTATGATCAAGGCCATTTTCTACTCCAATAACATCAATATTGACATCAACATCTTGGTAAGTACCATCTGCGTAGTTTACGCGTACAGTACCTGGTACACGTGCACCTGGAGTTGCAGTGCTTGGGGCCTTGCTCCATTGATCACTTGTAATTCCGAAGTGGTCAACGCTTGAAGTATTTACACTGCCACTGGCTGCTGGAACTGTGTCGTTTTGATGAACCTTTTGTACGTCACCAGCAGTAGCACCCTGAACAACTACAGGTATGTCAACTGAAGTGGCAGTACCATCAACAAACTTAATTTTCAAAGTCCCGGTTTCATTAGTTATTTTAGTGGTGTCTGGAACACTCGCCCAACTGACTTGAGTACCTGCAGGTTCAGAAATACTGTTGCCATGTTCATCAGTCCAGTTCAAGGTAATGCCTGATGGGTTCAATGATGGAACAGTTTCATTAGCACCAACGTGGGTAGTTACGTTTTCACCAGCTGGAACTGATACGTGGTATTTTCAATTATCTTTAATCCGATCATAGTTGAAAACTAAGTCCGCAAGCTTAGTCTGTGACCCATCAACCGATACAGAAGCACCTGCGTCAGGATTTTTGACAGTGTAGTTAGGAATCGATGGAGCACTGTAGGCTGGCATTGCGTCTGCTTTCCATGCGTCCCAAGTAATTTTGCCAGTTGTTAAGTTCTTATCCCCAGTTCTATGAAGGGTAATCCTTTGAGTATCGTGAAGAGTTGCTAGTTTATCATCAAGTTGAGTGTAGATATCCCGACTTACCTCTTCAGTAGTACCTTCACCGGTAGTAATCGTTTCATGCTTATCTTGGACATGAACAGTAATTGAAACGTCATATTCAGTATCGGTGGTAGTAGTTGTAGTCTTATCCGCCCTAGAACCATCTTTGCCTTCTTGAACAACCTTCGTTGTGCCTGGATCTAAGTTTGGATCTTTTTGACGAACAGTATCATGTGGAATAGTCGTAGCTTGACCAATCGTCTCCGTTTTAGTAGTAGTGGTTTTCTTTGTAACTGATTGATCAAGTTCGTCAGTTTTGGTTTCTGTAGTAGTTTTAGAATTAGAGGATTGTGGCACCCCCCCCAATTTCTTCAGAAACAGTGGCTTGTGGCTGCTCAGCGGCGTGAGCCTGTGTCGTTGAAACAGCATTCCACATAAACGCACTTAGCATGACTGAAGCAGCTCCAATTGTTAATTTACGAATTGAAAAACGATATTGTTTCTCCGAGCCAGCCCTAATTTTATTGTTAGTATCATTCTTTCCAAACATCTTTGTATCCTCCATTGCAACTCACTATAGATTTCATTCTTTGTTATCTTATCTATTTATAGATATTATATAATCTTAGTTATTTGTAATGCAACATCTGGATACAAAAAAATCCTCCCGATTTATGGGAGGATTAGTTTTAATTGCTAATTACGTTTCTTTTTGTCTCGATATAGAAATGCTGACAGGCCTAGCAATATTGCTAAACTACCAAAGATCGTAGAAGCCAAGCCAGAATGCGATCCAGTTTGCGGGAGTGATGCTTGAGCATGCTTGCGAACAGAGTTTGTATTTGGTGCTGTTTTTCTAGTCCGCGGACTCATAGTCGCTTGTTTCTTAATCAATTTTTGATTGTTCTGTTTCTTTGCTACTGATTTGGTTGGCTTCTTAACTGGTTGGTCAGGCTTCTTCGGTTTGTCATCCTTAGGATGATTGTCTGGCTTCTTCGGAATATCAGGCGTTTCGCCTGGAATGTCAGGGTTTGTATTCGGAGTGTAAGTCACAGTCACGGTGAAATCGGAATCAGTTGCTGTTGGAGTATAAGACTCAACAACATTCTTGTCAGCAGTATAACCTATAATTTGAGGTGTTTCGACTCTCTTAAATGAACCATCTGCTACCCAAGCGGTCCAAGTAAAACCACCATGCCCATCAAATGTTGCGGTTCTGCTTAGATCAACAGTTTCCACTTCATCATCTGGCGTTTGGTCGCCAGCGCCTTGATAGTGAATAGTTCTAGTAACGTATTTATGAACAGGACCGTCATTCCAAGCGATAATTTTATGCTTGCTAGTTTGAGTGTGATTCAATGTCGTACGATAATATGTGATCTTTATATGTCCCTTGATATCATTCGCTTTGCTTGTATCAGTTGGCTGATCCCAGACGAATTCGGCATGAGCATCTGCTGGAAATTGTGATGTTGGCAATTTAGACAAATCAATAAAATCTTCAAGGTGCTGATCAGATAACTTATCTCCGACAGAGATATATGCTTCTTGCTTCTTGATAAAGGACAAATCTTCAGAATTATCAATCTCAGTTACATCATTTGCAGAAATTTCTGCTGGTTGGGCACTTTGAGCATACATGCTTGGAGAACTATAAGTTCTCATATAATTAGTAGTTGTTGCTCGATCGCTTGAATTTTGGCTAACTACGTTAACTACAACATCAAGATCTTGGTAGGTTCCATCTGAATAATGAATGCGCACAGTGCCCGGCTTATTTGTTCCTAGAGTTGTAGTATCAGGTGTTTTTGCCCAATCAATATTACTGATACCAAAATGATCAACAGCTGAAGTATTTACACTGCTGCTAGCTTTTTTCTGTAAGTCTGGGTCGTTTTTATTAACACTTTGTGGGTAATACTCCCTAGTAGCCCCCAAAACGAATACAAGAACTTTAACGAAAGTAGATGTTCCATCAGCAAATTTAATTTTCAAAGTGCCGGTTTCGCTAATGGTTATTTTAGTAGTGTCGGGAACATAATACCAAGTTACTTGTGTACCCGCAGGCTGAGAAATATTGTTACCGTTTTCATCGGTCCAATTCAAAGTAATCTTTGATAGATTAAGTGATGGGACGCCTTCATTAGCACCAGCGTGAGTTTCTATACTATTTTCAGGAGTTATGTACTTAAACTTTTTATTATCCCCAACATGAATTGTAACCGGAATCTCATATTCAGTTTCAACAGTAGTTATTGTATTTTGCTCTGTTTTTGTTGCATCTTGAATGGTCTTAATTGTCCCTGGTTCTAAGGTTGAATCTTGCTGATAGATAGGGTGAGAATCCTCCACAAATATTTCATGTTGATCTGTATTTGTAGTAGTTGTGGTAGTTTTAGTTACAGAATTTTTCAGTTGGACAGTTTCAGTTTTAGTACTTGTTTGTACCCCCCCATTTTCATCTACTGGAGCCGCTGTTGTTTGATTATGTATACTTTCCTGAGTTACATTACTCTTTTGAACTTGTGAATCGTTCGAATCCGCCTGCACTTTTTCAAGAGATAAAGTGCTCCACATGCATATGCTTAATGCTACCGATACTACACCGATAGTTAATTTACGAATCGAAAAGCGGTTCTGCTCATTGGATGTTTCTTTAAGCTTTAAGTAATCGTTATTTTTGCCGGTCATAGTACCATTACCTTGCCCTTTTTGAACTATTCAGTCTGATTTCGTTGCTATATAATTTGTATATTTAAGAATATTATATCCATAGTTATATTTAATTTAATAATAAAAAGCACAGCTTCTATGCTCTAGAAACTGTGCTTCTTAGTTAGAAAAATCTGGCATCAAATTTTAATTCTTTTTCTTCTTATTACTTGTGAAAGATAGTGAAGACAAGCCAATCATCATGGCTAAACCACCTAGTATCGCAGTTAAACTGCTCTCTTTTGTGCCAGTTTGCGGCAAAATTGCTTTTTGTTTAATTTGCTTTACAACCGGTTTGTTAACTGATTTTGCTACTGATACTCTCGCAGTCTTTTTAAGTGCTTTACGGATAATCAGTTTTCCCGCTACCTTTGTAAACTTATCTGCAGGCTGTTTAGTATAAGGATGCTTTTCAGGTTGTTTAGGCTGATCTTCAGGATCATGCTTTTTATCCTGGGTTGGATCTGGTTTAGGCTTATCTGGATTGGGTTCAGGCTTAGGCTTCGGATCAATCTTCGTCCATGGAATAGTGGTTGTACCACCGCCATTAGATATTACATTGATAGCAGCTGGTACATCTTGATAAGTGCCATCTGAATAAGTTACGCGTACGATTCCTGGAATATTGTTACCAACTGCGGCGGTGCTTGGGGTATCCGTTGATAACCACTCAACTTTTGAAATGACAAAGCTATCGACGTCTTCAGTATTCACTGCAATTTTAGCTGATGGAATTGGATCACCAACATAAACTGTCTTAACTTTACCTCGTTTTGCGCCTTTGACAATGACGGGGACATCTAAGGTTGTGATATCATCGTTAGTTATCGTGTTACCGTTATGTAAAATGATTTTTAGAGTACCAGTTTCCTTAATAATTTTGCTAGTATCTGGAACAGTTGCCCAAGTCACAGTTACGTTTGATGGTTGTGAGATACTATGACCATCTGGACCTGTCCAAGTTAACCTAATTTTTGAGGGATTTAGCGATTTAGACATAATTCGTGCATCGGCCCTAGCACCAACGTGAGTGATTACTTCCTCACCAGTTGGAATTGATACAAAGTATTTGTAAACATAAATAATTATGTCCTTAAGCGTTTGTCCCTTCATTTTAATGTTCCACTCAATCGTTTGCCCATATACAAATAAATAACCCGCTGGTATATAATCTTGTACATTGAACTTAACTGTGTCACCGGTTTTACCTGATATTTGATGAGTTCCAACAGTTTTATTAGTTACTTGGTCAACGTATTTTAAATAGAAAGATTGTGGATTAGGGGTATACTCAAAAACAACTTCTGTATTGTTTGTCGTATCATTCACCACCTGCTCTGGAGCCGAATTTACATTCTGTAATGTATATCCTGGAAAACTCGGAGCCTCGACTTTATCCCATTTTGCAGTGCTCCATTTACCATAAGCCGGTTCACCTGTGGCTGCGTCTTTATATACTGATCTTGAAATTGTTGCTGGCTCACTTTTTACAAGCTCTTTTTTATTGTTTGTTGGATCCAGAGCATAAACTGTTCTGGTTATGGTTTTTGTTTGATCAGGTAGTTTACTACTACCATGAATAACAGTAATATTTACCTGCTCACCTGAATAAAGCGTAGATGGAATAACTTGATTATCTTTAATTATCCAACCAGTAGGAGCTTTGCCCGATGACTCTGATTCACTAAAGTTAACTGTACTGCCGACTTCAACTGGTACAGTAATACTTGTAATTATTGCACCAGTCTCATCAACATAATTTACAATAGCTTCTGATTCATCCTCAGCATTTCTCTTAGACTGGCTATATGCCCCCCCTAAAATGGAAACAGATGATACCTTCGAGTCAATAGTAGGATTATTTTTGGGGGTTATATCTCGCACTTTAGATTCAGCTGTTTTAACATTTGAATCAGCATTTGCATGAACAGGCGCTCCCGGTATAGTGCTACAAAATATTATCCCTAACAGCACTGAAACAGCACCCACTGTTAATTTCCTAATAGAAAACCGATATTGCTTGTCAGCGGCATTATTCCTCCTGCCGTCGAGATTATTTCTCCCTAACATAATTTGCCTCTGTTCATTTTCAAATCAAATCTTTCTATGTATATCGTAACACTTGTTTTAAAATTTTATAGGCTTAACAAGTAGAAACAAAAACACGTGAAGTTAACCCCCAAAGTTGGACATTAATTTAAAGATATTTCTCTAAGGCAAGCTGCCAATATTCCATTGGTGTCTTGCCTTTTAATGTATGACGAATTCTTTCAAAATTATAATAGCTAATATA
>JALCDX010000006.1 GCA_022641965.1 Lactobacillus sp. | reverse complement strand
AATCGCTTGCCAGAGTATATGCGAAAGCTGCTAAAAAGCAACAAATTACAGGCAGAAATAGTATAGAACGTAAAAACAGCTAAGCATCAAGGCCTCACTGTCTTATTTGGTGTGGGAAGTTTAAGTTTTTAAACTTAAAAATAAGTTGGGTATTGCAGTTATTGCAAGGGATGAAGGTATTTTAAAAGTTGGTGTAATTTGGGTATCTTGGGTAAACAACCGTCTAGTGTTAACTTACTAGGCGGTTTTTATTATTCAAATCATTTATAATTTATATAGATGCATAATATTTATTTATAGATTGTAGATGATTATTATTAACAGATCGGTCTTTTTACATATTGAACATATCATCGTGGAATATCCACGCATTGATGAATTCATTGAAATTAGCCAGAATAGCCCTTATTTTGGCAGGGATGATGAACAACGTATATTGACCCTAAAGCAGCATAAAGCTGCCGTACAGGACGTATTTAACCAATCAAGTGATGATACCAGGCAAGTTATTGACGCCCTTTACTTAAACCGTGACCCTAATAAAACGGTTGATGGCGTTGCAATGTCTTTGCATATAAGCAGAACTACCCTGTTTTATCGTAGAAACAAGTTTTTTGAAAGCGTTCGCAAAAGATTGGGCTGGTAGCGTATACTGATGTTAAATAGTTTTATGTTGAGGGAGAATGAAATGAAGAAAAAAGTTTTATTGATTACAGGCACAGTTATCGGAGTAGTATGTTTGATGCTAGGGCTTTTAGCTATAGGCTATGGTATGGGACAAGGTGATAATTCTGACAGTGCCAAAAGTTCAGAAACAAGTCAAAAGCAATCCAATACTAAACCACAAAAATCAACTAATTCTGATTCTGACAACTATCAACTAGTTAAAATTGATAAAGATTCCAATGTGGTAAGTGACACTCTTAAGGTTCACTTTATCGGTGTGAAATATGAAACTGTTAAAAATGATACAGATAATTATACGGATGCTGAATACAATATGGAGGGCGACCCTAGTCAAGAACTGAATTCTAAATATTATAGAGCTACAGTTTATTTCACTATTGAAAATGTAGGCAATAAGGCAGTAGATTCATCAACTAATGAACGCTCAATTATTTTAGATAATGGTGTTTCTTTAGACGCTTTCGGTCACGGGCATGGCACTGGCAGTGCTTTAGAAGATAGGTCAACAGATACTATTCAGCCCAAAACAAAATTAAATGATGCAATCATTATTGTTTCCAACAGTAAAATTCAAGTCGATCATCCACAGATTCAGTTTGGCAGATTATATGAACCAGATGCCGATGCACCGTTTGCAGATGGTGGAATAGCTAAAATTTAGTAATACTTTTCTTAACATTTATTACAAACAATCTAATACCCGTTTAAAGGCGCTTAAATGCCCTTTAGGCGGGTTTTATTATGCACAGGCATAATTATTCTATTTAAGGAATTTTTCGTGAGGAAAACTGCGGGACGGTTAATTAAAAGGCAAACACCCTAGCCCCCTATTGAACGGGGGGTGGTACTCATGAAGCTGGTATATTTAACGGCTGCCTGAACATCCACACAGGGGCAGCCACAAACGGGATGCAATCTGCAGCATTTATACTCGCATCCATCCCCAGCCAAAACGTTAATCAATTATTAACCTGTTTAAATAACGCTTTTGAAAGACGTTTTTGAGCACAAAAATAGCATCAACTTTTTAGAATTGATGCTTTTTCGTTTATTTGATTGCTTTGATTAACCTGCTCCATTACAACATTTATACGACTTTTTTATTAACTCTGTCGTTGGCTCCGTTTCATTTTTTCGTTGGCTCCTTTCGTTGGCTCTTTATAACATAGTTTCAGCTAGTTTATAGCAATCGCAAAAAGAAAAGGAATGCTGATATATCAACATTCCTTGTTCTGAAACCCTTTAAAACTGCCTTAAATCGGGAATGCAGGATTTGAACCTGTGACCTCTTCGTCCCGAACGAAGCGCTCTACCAAGCTGAGCTAATTCCCGCTAGTAAAAAGGACTCACTGACGTGAGCCCTCTTTGTACTGGAGCGGAAGACGGGATTCGAACCCGCGACCCCCACCATGGCAAGGTGATGTTCTACCACTGAACTACTTCCGCAGCACATCTCTTAATATACCATAAAAACTTTTTTGTGCAATAGCAGAGATATGATTTTTATTCCAAAAGATTCATCAATTATTCTTAAGTTTATTTGCCCACTTGCAAATCGTGGTTACATCCTGAGCTACTTCTAAGCAGCCCAAGTATTTGCCTTGCTGATCATGCACTGCATAATAACGTAAATAAAGCTGGCGCTTTTTCTTGTGCTGGTTAATGAAGAAATCAAACTCCTGTTTCTCGCCAGCGTGCATCTGCTTGAACATCTGCTTAATCTTCGGCCGCACTTCCGCTGGGTGGCAATAAAACACTAAATTGCCCAGTGCGTTTTTAGAATGCGGGAAAATTTCTGCCCCGCCGCCAAAGTAAGCAACTTTATCATCAGCATCCACAAAAGTCAGGGCAAAGGGCAGCCTATCTAGAATCGCCTGCAGCTGCTGCAAATTCAATTTGCCCTCTTTAAAGTTGATAAAGAGCGCAGACAGATCGCTAATGCTGACTGGACCTGCGGCTTTTTGCGGCAATTTTGGCCGCCAATTCATTGGCGGGTTAATCAAAGTATAGCCAATCTGCTGTTCCTCTTGTTTGACGTTGTACCAATCTGCTTGACTGGCAACTTCGTCAATCATTGGGATCATGATTGCTTCTTCTTTAAAAATCATCCCTAAAACTGCCTGGCTAGCTTGCTGAACGGCAGTTGACAACTTCTCAGCAGCTGGCTTTTCTGCAGCAGCTAATTTTCTTGCCGCCTTAATCTCGCCGCAAATGTCATCGTCAGCGCCCCACATCACTTCTGGCGGAGCAGTAATGCCGTATTTGTTCATGAGCGGGAACAGCGAAGTTTCTTTACGGGCATAATGCTTATCGATTGTTGCTAAATCAGCTAGCGCTTGTCTGACTTTTGCTAACTGATCATTATCGCCCGTCTGCTGCCATTTTTTTAAATTTGGCAATAAATAATCATTAATAAGCGACTTAATGACAACATTTTCTAATTTAAAAGTTTTCACTGGGTGACCAGGTTTAGCAAAATCTGGATTTTCCGCTGGCTGCTTAATGCTGCCTTTAAACACATCAGCATGAATATCGCACAAAGCCTGAATTTTGCTTGGATCAAGCCCGCCAGCAATCAATTGCCGCTCAGCCGCCGTAATCTCTGCGACATCGACTTGGTCAAATTCCTCCTGAAACATCTTTTTCGCTGTGTCAAAGTCGCCGCCAGATTGAATATACTGCAGAATTTTGACAATCGCTGCTTGCCGCTCCTTAGAAGTTTGCGCCTTAGTCATCGATCTGATACCCTTTCTGTTCCAAATCATGCTTGACTTTGTCTAAATCAAACCCCATTGCTTTAGCGCCTAGCTTCAGCGTCATCACGCGGCCCACTGTATTAAGCATCCCTGGAATCGTAATCCGGGTAAAGCCTATGTCATACATATCTTTCACAAACTCTGGATAGCGATCAGCAAAAGTTTTAATTGGGGTATGCAGGTCCAAAACTTTTTTCCGCTTATCAGCTGCTCTTTTTTCTTGCTTAACAGGCTGGCCAACGCCCAAAGCTTTTTTAGCCGCTTCCGACATCCGGTCGACCGTCCAAACTGGATACCAAACCAATTTAATCTCCACTTGTTTAATTTCAGGCAGCGACAGAACTGCTTGCTTGATATGTTCTTCCAAGTAATCATTCAGCGGACAACCCATCGTTGTGAGCGTCATAGAAATCGTGCACTTATTACCAGCTAAATCTACCCCGTAAATCAAACCCAAATTGACGATATCCACAAATAATTCAGGATCTTCTATGGTGTGCAGCTTTTGAATAACCTGATCTGCCAATTTAACCCGATCTGTTTTCATTTAAATTCTCCGTCTAAAGAAAAAAGAGCAACTGCTATCAGTTTCTCTTCATTCTAACCTATCTGATTAATTTGTCCCAAATCACGACTTTACCGGATTGCAGAGATTTAGGCACGTTAATAATGCGCTGGTTGCTCGACCCGCGGAACTGCAGGGTCAAATCTTTTTTAGCTTCCAAAAACCGTCCATCCACTAAAATGTCAATTTTCGATAGCATTTCTTTTTTGTCAGCCGTCTCCTGCAGCAATTCATCCCAAGTATAGCCTGACCAGGACCAAATATCTTTGCTATGGCCAAATTCTTGCCGAATGCGGTTAATTAATTTCAGGCAGACCCATGTGTTTAAAAATGGTTCGCCGCCTAAAAAAGTCAATCCTTGCACATATGGCCGGGCCAGATCTTTAATAATTCGCTCTTCCAGCTCCTGCGTATAAGGAAAACCGTAATTAAAGTTCTGCGCCGCCAAATTGTAGCAGCCTGGGCAATCAAACAAACAGCCGGAAACGTACAAACTGCAGCGGACACCTTCGCCATCGACAAAGTTAAACGGCTTGTAGTCGGCAATTTTATGAAAGCTATAATCTTCTGACTTCCACTCTTGCGGCTTAGGATTTTTCGGAAGCCGCTTTTGCCGCAGCAACTTTTTAGCATGCTCAACTTGCGGTTTATATTGGTTGGCATCAACGAACATCGTATCGCCATCAATATTGACCTTGATCATGCTGCTGCGCATGTCTGGACCTTCTTGATTGTTTTTATCTTTTTCTGGCACGGCGTTAATACTCCTTGTTCTTGGCCATTTCAGCGGCGGCTAGGGATCCTTCCAAGCCTGTGCCCATGTGCTTAACCCGGTGGGCAATCTCTTCGTGGCGACCGTGCACCATTGGCCGGCGCAGCGGATTACCTAAGTAGCCGCAGGTCCGCTTGACGCAATCGCAAGTGCGCGGATCGTGGTTGCCGCATTTTGGACATTCAAAGCCTTTAGCTGTAGCCTTGAATTCACCAGCAAAACCGCATTTGTAGCATTTGTCAATCGGCGTATTCGTTCCCAGGTAGCCAACTTTGTCATAAGCCCAATCCCACACGGCTTCTAGGGCTGCCGGGTTTTGCTTCAGATTCGGGTATTCGCAATAGTGGATAAAACCGCCCGCTGCGTAGTATGGATAATCTTTTTCAAACTCTAATTTTTCAAATGGGGTTGGGTGTTTGCGGACATCGTAGTGGAAAGAGTTGGTGTAGTACTCCTTATCAGTAATATCCTTGACCTTGCCAAATTTCTTCGTGTCCAGCCGGCAAAAACGATCGGTCAAACTTTCGCTCGGCGTGGAATACAGACTGTAATGGTAGTGGTTAGGATCATCATGTTCCCACTTGGCGCACAAGTCGTGCATCTTTTTAACGATTTCGACGGTAAAAGCATGCGCCTCCTGGTTGTGCTCCCAATTCGGGCCATAGAAGACAGTCCCAACTTCATATAAACCAATATATCCTAGTGAAATCGTCGCCCGGCCGTTTTTAAACAAATCATTGACATTGCCATCTTCCGGCAAACGGATGCCAAAGGCTCCGTGCTGGTACAAAATCTGAGCGTTCAGCGGTGAAGCTTGCCGCGCCCGGCGCGCTTTTAGCTGCAAAGCTTCATGGGCCGTTTGCATGCGAATGTTGAAAATCTGCCAGAACAGCTTTTTATTGCCCTGGCTTTCCATGGCAATCCGCGGCAAATTGACAGTAATTACACCCAGGTTCATCCGGCCAGAATTGATTTCACGGCCATGCTCATCTTTCCAGCCTTGCAAGAATGACCGGCACCCCATCGGGCATTTGAATGAACCAGTGATTTCCTTGATTTTGTCATACATTAAAACATCAGGGTACATCCGCTTGGTTGAGCATTCGATCGCCAATTGCTTAACGTCATAGTTGGGATCGCCTGGGTGCAGATTAAGCCCGCGTTTAATCGTAAACAGCAATTTAGGAAAAATTGCGGTCCGGTGCTCTTTGCCTAGGCCAACAATCCTAATTCGCAGGATGTCTTTTTGGATTTCTTTTTCAATCCAAGAAGTTCCTAAACCAAACCCTAAAGAAGTAAATGGCGTTTGCCCTTGCGTAGAAAACAAGGTGTTGATTTCGTATTCCAGGCTTTGCATCGCATCATAAATGTCCTTGCAAGTCCGTTTTTTGGCAAAAGCGGCTGCTTTTTCTTCGTCATCAATTAATTCATGAGCAGCAGCCAAGTGCTTGTCGCAGTTTTTCTTGGCAAATTGAGCTAAGACTTGATCAGCCCGGTCAAACGAACAGCCGCCATATTGACTGGAAGCAACATTGGCGATAATTTGCGCAACTTGGCTGACAGCAACGCCAATCGACTGCGGGCTCTCCATTTGGGCATTGCCGATCTTAAAGCCGTGCGTCAGCATTTCCTTAAAATCGATCAAGCAGCAGTTCGTCATCGGACTCAGTGGCGTGTAGTCGAGGTCATGCCAGTGAATGTCGCCGCGCAAGTGCGCTTTGGCGATATGCTCAGGGATCATCGTCAAGCCGACGGTTTTGCCCACGATTCCAGCAGTCAAATCTCGCTGCGTGCTAAACACATTGCTGTCTTTATTGGCATTTTCGTTGATAATTGTCGGATCTTTGTGCACCATGCGCTCAAGCCTAGTTTGCGTATCGGTCTGCTCTTTAAATTTAACCGCCTCTTGCTGACGGTAAGCCGCAAATTGCTTAGCTTGCTCTGAGTAGCCTAATTCAAGCAGACTTGCATGCATGGCAGCAGACACAGCTTCAGCTGTCACCGTGTCTTGTCCGTTCAATTTGGCTAACACGTCAGCTAAAATCTGCTGATGCCGATCCTCCAAACCTAACTCGTCCAAGACCAGTTGCAACTTGAATAAGGCAAATGGATATTTGTAGCCATCACGCTTAATCAAAAATTGCGGCGTCTTCAAATTGAAAATAACTTGGGCATTGGCAGTCGGTTTTAGCATTGCGCATCCACTCCTCTAAATATGCTGGCTTAATTCTAGCACAGATACTAGATATTGTATCCGAACGTTGTGGAACACGATCATCTTGTATATGACAAAAAATTATCAGGCTGGGGAGTGAAACTTTTTTATTAAATTTTGCGTAAAAAAAGTCCCTGTTTTGTGAACCAAAACAAGGACAATTTAGTGTTTAGCTATTTATTTGCTTTTTTCTTTGCAGCCTTTAAATCGGCTTGTACTTCTGCATCAACGTCTTCAACTTTTTCAGGACGCATGGTTGGGAAGAGCAATACATCACGAATGGCTGGCGCATCAGTCAAAATCATGACCAGACGGTCAATGCCGATGCCCAAACCACCTGTAGGCGGCATGCCGTATTCCATCGCCCGCAGGTAGTCTTCATCAATCAAGTCGGCTTCGTCATTACCGGCTTCACGCTCAGCCATTTGCGCTTCGAAACGGTGACGCTGGTCAACTGGGTCGTTCAATTCTGAGAAAGCATTCCCATATTCTTCGCCCATAATGTAAACCTCAAACCGGTCAGTGAAGCGTTGATCTTGCTTATTCTTCTTAGCCAATGGTGAAATCTCAACTGGGTGGCCATAAACAAAGGTCGGGTCAACAATCTTTGGTTGGCAGAATTCTTCAAAGAAGGCATTGATAACGTGCCCAACTTTCCAGTATTTTTCAGGCTGGATGCCGTGGTCAATCGCAATTTGCTTAGCTTCTTCATCAGTCATTGGCTGCCAGAAGTCAACGCCAGTGTTTTCTTTAATCAAATCAACCATGTGGACGCGCTTGAATGGCTTGCCCAAGTCGATTTCAGTTCCTTGGTAAGTTACTTTGCCGTTGTCAGTGACTACCTTGGCTGCAGCCTTGAAGATGCCTTCGGTTTCATCCATAACATCTTCAAAGTCCCAGTAAGCGCAGTAGGTTTCCAGCTCGGTGAATTCTGGGTTGTGCTGGGTATCCAAACCTTCGTTACGGAAGACCCGGCCAATTTCGTATACCCGTTCCATATCGCCGACAATTAAGCGCTTCAGCGGCAATTCCAACGCAATCCGCATGTACAAGTCAATGTCTAAAGCATTGTGGTGCGTAATAAATGGCCGTGCTTCAGCCCCGCCTGGAATATTGTGCAGAACTGGCGTTTCAACTTCCAAGAAGCCGCGTTCATTCAAGTAGTTTCTGATTGCTTGGATAATTTGAGTCCGGTGGACAAAACGTTCGTAAGACTTGCGGTTGGTAATCAGATCCAAGTAGCGTTGGCGGTAGATGGATTCAACATTTTGCAGACCTTGCCATTTGTTTGGCAATGGACGCAAAGCTTTGGACAGGAAGGTCACGTGCTGAGCCCGGATCGTCAATTCACCGGTATCAGTTTTCATAACTTCGCCTTCGATGCCCAAAAAGTCGCCTAAGTCAGACTTCTTGAAAATCTTGTAGTTGTCTTCGCCAACGATATCTTTGCGGACATAAATTTGAATCTTGCCCGTCCGGTCATACAAGTCAGCAAAGCCAACCTTGCCCTTGCCACGCTTAGCCAGCATCCGGCCGGCGACTTTAGTGATTGGCATATCAGCGTTTAATTCTTCTTTGTCATCAACTGCATATTTCTTCTGCAGGTCTGTTGCCAAATCTTCGCGTTCATACTTGCTGCCAAAAGGATCAATCCCATTAGCACGCAGTTCGTCCATCTTTTGCCGACGAACTAAAATCTGGTCATTTACTTCATTCTTAGCCAATTTATTTCCCCCTCATGGTTGCTTGAGCTGCTTTCTGCTGCTGTCGTTTTTCATAATCAGCGACAAAATTGTCTAATAAATCATACACCTCTTGCCGCGTCCAAACAGAATTTATTTTAGCACGGGTTCGAGCTGAACGAGGCATTCCTTTCAAATAATAAGCTGCTTGCTGGCGAAATTCTGGGACGGCAACTTTTTCTCCCTTTAATTTAACCAAACCGTCTAGCTGTTCCTTAGCAGTTTCCACGCGTTCACGCACTGTTTGCGGCGGCAAAGTTTCACCCGTTGCCAAATAGTGAACCATATCTTTCAAAATCCATGGATTGCCAAGGGCTGCTCGGCCAACCATGACTGCGTCTGCACCAACCTCCGTCAGCATCTTTTCTGCCAGTTGCGGACTCGTCACGTCGCCATTGCCGATAAATGGAATCGTCAGGGCCTGGGCAACTTCATGCAAAGTCTCCCAATCTGCTTCGCCCATGTACATCTGCTTACGGGTGCGGCCATGCATCGCCAGCGCACTAGCTCCTGCTTCTTGGGCAGCCAAAGCATTTTCCACGGCGAAAATATGCTTGCGGTCCCAGCCAATCCGCATTTTGACAGTGACTGGCTTAGAGACGTTCTGTACTACTCGGTGCACCATTTGATAAATTTTGTTAGCATCCAGCAGCCAGCGCGCACCAGCATCGGTTTTGGTGACTTTAGGCACCGGACAGCCCATATTGATATCGATAATGTCAGCCGCCGTATGCTGGTCGACATATTGCGCAGCTTGCACCATCGTTTCTTCGGTCCCGCCAAAAATTTGAATGCCCATCGGGTGTTCGCGCGGATCAACCTGCATCATCGACAAAGTCTTCTTATTGCGGTAAATGATGCCGTGATCCGAAATCATTTCACAGTTAACCAGCCCGGCCCCAAATTCTTTACAAACCACCCGAAAGGCAGCGTTAGAAACGCCGGCCATCGGGGCAACAACTACGCGGTTGGGAATTTCAATTTCACGAATTTTCCAGCTTTGCTTCATTAATACTCTTGCTCCTGCTGTTTTTTGGTCAAAATAGCCTGCAGTTCGTCTTTATTAAAATGATACTGATTGCCGCAGAACTTGCAAGTCAACTCGCAGCCGTGATCTTCTTTGATCATGCTGGTCAATTCCTGTGTTTGCAAGGTTTCCAAAATACGGCCATATTTTTCCTTGCTGCAATCGCAAGCAAAAGCAACTGGATCAGTTTCCAGCAGCTTGCAATCAGCACCAAGAATCTTTTGTGCTAACTGTTCTGGCGTTGTGCCATCCAAAAACAGTTTCGATAAAGCTGGCAGCGATTTGATATTTTGTTCTACTCGGCTGATAGTTTGCTCGCTGGCACCTGGCAGCGCCTGCAGCATAAAACCGCCAGCTGCCCCCACGCTTTCATTAGGGTTGACAAAAACACTCAACCCAACCGAGGAAGCAATCTGCTCAGACTTAGCTAGGTAGTAGGTAAAGTCCTCAGCAATTTCGCCGCTGACAATCGGCACTTGGCCAGTATAAGGCTCTTTTAAGCCTAAATCCTTGGTTACTTCCAGCCAGCCCTGAGTGCCTACTGCCGCTTTCACGTTGATATGACCAGCTTTAGCCACTGGTACTTGCACATGCGGATTTTGCAGGTAGCCCTTGACAGTGTAATTAGCCTTGCTCGTCGCAATAATCGCACCAGCAGGCCCATTGCCCAGTAAACGGACAGTTAATTCTTCTTTATCAGTCAATTCTGCTGCCGATAAAAGCAAAGTTCCAATTAAAGTCCGGCCCAAAGCTGCCGTCGAAGCAGCCCAGGTATCATGACGCTGATGCGCTTCCTGAACCAGGTCTTTAGCTGTTACTGTTAACAGCCGCAGCTGCTTGCTTTTATCAATTGCTTTTACTAAATAATCATTCATGCTTTTGCTCCTAACAAAAACAGAGTCACGAAGAAGGCGACTCTGTTTTGCGTATTATTCCTGATCTGAGTCCGAGTCATCGTTTGGCTCGTTTGATTCAGGCTTTGTCTTGTTAGTATCTGGTTCAGCAGCTTGATCATTTTCATCAGCAGAACTTGCATCAAGTGCTTTCTGCTGAGATTTGACTTGCTCTTTCTTCTCCATGGCAGCTTTAGCTTCTTCGTAAGTTGAAGCCTTGCTTTCTGATGGGAATTCATCTTGCTCGTCATCAGGCATCTTGCCATCTTTGTACAAGGACATGATCTGCTTTTCATTCAAAGTTTCGTACTTCAGCAGCGCTTCAGCAATTAAGCGGTGCTTGTCGCGATTTTCTTTGATGATCTTGATCGCTTCAGCATGGCCTTCTTCCAAGATCTGCTTGACTGCTTGATCAATTTGCGCAGCAGTAGCTTCACTGTAAGGTTTAGTGCCGTATTGATCAACTGCGCCGCCTTGCTTGTCCAGCTCAGCCAAACCAACATCGCTCATTCCGTACATGGCAACCATCGAATGAGCTACGTTTGTTGCTTGTTCAAAGTCGTTGGAAGCACCAGTTGACTGATCGCCAACAACAACTTCTTCACCAGCACGGCCACCCATTAAACCAGCGACTTGTTCCATCAATTGCCGTTTGGTCAGAATAAATTCATCATCCTTTGGCAGCATGATGTTGTAGCCGCCAGCCTTGCCGCGCGGAACAATCGTAACCTTGCGGACTGTCCGTGAATCACTTAAAACCAAACCAACAATGGCGTGACCAGCCTCGTGGTAAGCCACGCGCTTGCGCTCTTCTGGTGAAATGATCCGGTCTTTTTTAGCTGGTCCAGCAATTACCCGGTCTTCAGCTTCATCAATATCAGCCGCGTCGATTTCAGTCTTATGGCGCCGAGCAGCAACCAAAGCCGCTTCGTTTAAAACGTTTTCCAAGTCAGCCCCAACAAAGCCAGGCGTTTGCCGAGCAACTTCGCGCAAGTCCACGCTTTTAGCTAAAGGCTTATTCTTGGCATGAACCCGTAAAATAGCTTCACGGCCTTTAACGTCAGGCGCGCCGACCAAGACTTTCCGGTCAAACCGGCCAGGCCGCAGCAAAGCTGGGTCCAAAACATCAGATCGGTTGGTAGCCGCAATAACAATGACGCCTTCATTGCCGGAGAAACCATCCATTTCAACCAGCAATTGGTTCAGTGTTTGCTCACGTTCATCGTTGCCGCCGCCCATGCCGTTGCCACGCCGACGACCGATCGCATCAATTTCATCGATGAAGATGATAGATGGGGCATTCTTTTTAGCTGTTTCAAACAGATCACGAACCCGCGAAGCACCGACACCAACGAACATTTCAACGAAGTCAGAACCTGACATTGAGTAGAAAGGCACACCGGCTTCACCAGCTACAGCCCGAGCCAGTAAGGTTTTACCAGTTCCAGGAGGGCCTTCCAGCAAAACCCCGGCTGGAATTCTGGCACCCAATTTCAGGTACCGACTTGGATTCTTTAAGAATTCAACAACTTCTACCAGTTCTTGCTTTTCTTCTTCTTCACCCGCAACATCGGAGAAGCGGACTTTGTTCTTGCTTGGATCCTGCGGTTTGACATGTGAACGGCCAAAATTCATGACACCGTTGCCGCCACGGCCAGCACCACCGGTTTGGTTCATCATCATCCAAAGCATGACGATGAAGATGATCGTTGGCACCAGCATCACCAAAGTAGAAATCCAGCTGCCCGTCTGCGATTCTCCTCGCGAAGACAGCGAAGTATTGGTCGTTTTGGCTAAGTCTTGCACATCTTTAACGGCTGCATCTGATTGCAGCATGGTCGTACTAAAGTGCGTAACTTTCGTCTTTTGCTGGCTGCCCAACAAATTGAACGAACCACCGCTTTGTGTGACAGTCTGAGCCTTGCGGTAAGTGCCAGTCACCGTATAAACTCCATTAGCCGGCTGGATGTCAAAGCTTTTAACTTTTTTAGCCTTTAATTCTTTGACAAATTCGGAATAGCGAATCGTCCGGCTGCCGCCACTATTGCTAGACCCGCCTAGGGCCCAGTTAATGCCGGACAGGAGAATCACGAAAACGACGATATAGAACAGGCCATTTGATAACAGCCGATTCCGTCTATTTTTCATAGATTACCTCCGGTAATTTCTAAATTCCGTCTATTTTTCATAGATTACCTCCGGTAATTTCTAATCAGAATAGAAAAAGTTTAACACTTTTTCTGGTCGATTCCTAATGAAATACCTACTCGCTCATCATTTTAACAGAGCTTGCACGCTATATCTAATATACGACTTGGAAAATTTTTGCCAGCGATAAGTTCCTTGCACAAACCAAGGCTGCTTGCCATTAAAAATGCCTAAGCATAGCGGCCGCAAACTAGCTGGCACCTGAAAGAATTTTTTAGGCTTCACGCGCAAGCCCGCAGCCGTCTGCAGCCGATCGCCAGCTTGCAGGCTGCCTGCAAACCAATGGGCAGTGACTGGTCCGTAAAAATAATCCAGCTCACTATCATTTTTGCTAGTCGACAATAGCCAAGTTCGGCCAGCAAAAACAAATGGCTCATCCACTTTAATTGGCTGACGATTTTGAGTAAGCGCTGGCAATTGCTGCTTATTACTGACAAAAGCCTGCTGCTGATAAAACTGCACTGCAAACTCATGCTGATTCCAGTTGTGGTTAAAATTGACCTGCCGCTGCCAGCGCTGTTCAACCAGCCAGGCATAATAATCCGGATTAGGAGTTTTAGGAGCTAACAACACGCCAGGCAGCAAGTCTTTAGCCAGAGGGAAATTAGCAAAATACGCAGCCCGCTCAGCTTCCAGCTGGGACATTGCCTCCGCAAAACGATTAGCATTGCGCAATAAATCCGGGCTGAATTTTTTCAAAGCTGGTACGATCTCCAGTCTTAACTGGTTGCGCAAGGTTACTGGCTCAAAATTAGTCTGATCGGTCACAAATTCAATTTGGCGCTCGCGGTCATACTTAGCCAGGTCAGCCTTGCTCCAGGACAAAAGCGGCCTGACTAGCAAATAGCCTGGACGCTGGCTGACGGGATGCAGTCCGTTCATCTCACGCGGGTAGCCAGACCGCAGCAGCTTGAGCAAAATATTTTCCAGCAGGTCATCCCCGTGGTGAGCTGTCAGCAAATAATCAGCCTGATTCTGCTGACAAACCTGGTCTAAAAAACGATAGCGCGCAGTCCGCGCGGCTGCTTCAATGCCCGCTTTTGGCTGCTGCTTGCGCGGCCACTTAGCAGTCAAGCAAGTTAGCTGATGAGCCCGGCAATAAGCCTGCAAAAGCTGAGTTTCCCGGTGACTATCAGGACGCAGCTGGTGGTCAAAATGAGCAGCAATAACTTTAGCCCCCGTGAGCTGCCGAGCCATATCCAGCAGAGCCATTGAATCTGGACCGGCTGAGGCTGCTACTATTAAAGTTTTGCCCTGCCAAGGCAACTGAAGCTGCTGCAGAGCAGCCATAAGCGTTTGTGTCATGAGCAATTATCCCATCAAAAAAGCACAGCCTTAGCTGTGCCATCATTAGTGTTCATCGGCAATTAGTTTAGCAAAGCGGTGATTTTCCTGCTCCGCCCGGCGGACTAATTTTTCTAAAACACGTTCAAAATCGGCCGGGGCCAGGTTGCGGTAATCATTAGTCGGATCTACCAGCTGATCATCGTTTACCCGGTTCAGCGATAAGCCAATTTGCCGCCCGCGGCGGCGATCAACCACAACTCGCACCGTTTGCCCAACTTCATAGCGTCTTTGAGCTAATGGCCATTCCTGGCCAAAGTCAGAATGGTGAACCAGCCCAGAATGATGCTGGTCCAGACTGACAAAGATGCCCAGGTCGGTAATATTGTTAATCTGGCCATTAACGCGCTGACCAACGGGATAGATCATTGATCATCCTCCGCCTTTTCTGGAATGGTGTAGATGGTTTCGCCAGATTTAGAGTAGTAATACTTATAACGGATCATTTTTCCCAAATAGTTGGGATCCTTGAGGTCGCTGACTTTCTCACGCAGCTGCTTGTTCTGATGCTTGATTTTTGTCACTGCATGCTGCTGGCTGGCAACCTGCTGGTTGATTTGTCTAGTTTGCATCAGCTTAACGCCGAGCTGAATACCCAAAAATATGAACACAATAGCGAAGACGGCAATAATCCGGTTGCGCCGAACACGGTGCACTTCGCGTTCATGGCGCTGCTGCTTTTTTAACAGCCGCTGGACTCGAGCTTCATCACTTAATGCGTTATATATTCTTGGATTATTCATTTTTGCCGACCTCGATTGTGCACAAAACTACGTTTAATTATAACAATCTTGAGGCCAGATGTCATTAGTCAATCAGCTCATAGAGCTTACTTGCCTCTGCTTTTTTAGTCGTTTGCTTAAGTTCCACAACTTTCGCTTTGAGCGTCCGCGTCCCAAAATTAATAGCGATGATATCGCCTGGCTGCACGTCATAACTGGATTTAACGACTCGATCATTAACGCTGACCCGGCCCTGTTCAGCCATTTCTTTAGCGACTGGACGACGTTTTACCAGCCGTGAAACTTTTAAAAACTTATCAAGTCTCATTTTTGCTCCTTTGTTATTTTATCTCTGAACGATTTTACCTGCACCGTTGAAAAACGTTGCTAATTCGTTAAACAATACCCGCGGTTTCAATTTTCTTGGCAATTCGAGCAGCACCACCAGCCGCTGGGCAGGATTGAGCGAGACCCGCGCCCGCAGGTCAACATGTTCAAGCGCCCTAAAAATATTCGGCCCTTCTAGTTCCTTTGTCGCACGATTGCTGAAGACAACTTTAATTTTACCAGTTAACTTTTGCACGAGCAGAATCTGCGCCCAATCGGCAGCCAGTTTCAATTTGGCAACTGCTAGCAGGCTTTCAACTGCTTGCGGGTAATCGCCAAAGCGGTCGACCAATTCATCTTCAATTGACTGCAGTTCAACTTTGTCCTGTGCAGCTTTAATGCGTTTGTAGAATTCGATTTTTTGCTCTTGGTCGCTGATATAGTCATCTGGGATATAAGCTTCAACCTGCAAATTGACCTCAGCATTAGAGATCGCCGCTTGTTTTTTGCCTTGCTTGTTCTTAATCGCGTCAGACAGCATTTGGGCATACAAATCATAGCCTACGCTATCAATGAAGCCATGCTGCTGCTTGCCTAGCATGTTGCCAGCCCCGCGAATGGCCAAATCACGCATGGCAATTTTGAAGCCTGAACCCAGTTCAGTAAAGTCGCGAATCGCGTCCAGCCGCTTTTCTCCGACTTCGGTCAGCACTTTATTAGGCTGATACAAAAAGTAAGCATAAGCCAGGCGCGCACTGCGGCCAATCCGCCCGCGCAGCTGATACAGCTGGCTTAAGCCATAGCGGTCAGCATTTTCAATAATCATGGTATTCACATTGGGCATGTCAATCCCAGTTTCAATGATGGTCGTGGTTACCAAAATATCAAATTCATTGTGAATAAACCGGTACAAAACATCTTCCAGCTGCTCTTGTGGCATGCGGCCATGGATATATTCGATTTTGGCCTCAGGCAGCATTTTCTGCAGACGGGCAGTAGTTTCATCAATGTCATCAATCCGGTTGTGCAAGAAGAAAATTTGCCCATTTCTAGCCATTTCACGCCGGCAGGCCTCTTTGACAACCGACGGCATCTCTTCCATGACATAGGTTTGAATTGGAAAGCGGTTTTGCGGCGGCGTTTCCATCACTGACAAATCGCGCACGCCAACCATCGACATGTGCAGGGTGCGGGGAATTGGGGTGGCGGTTAAAGTCAATACATCGACATTAGCCTTAAGCTGCTTGAGTTTTTCTTTATGCTTCACGCCAAAGCGCTGTTCTTCATCAATGATCAGCAAACCGAGGTCTTTAAAATGCACGTCTTTTGACAAGAGGCGGTGGGTGCCAACCACAATATCAATGCTGCCATCGGCTAGGCCAGCCAGAATCTGCTTGCTTTCTTTGGCGCCCTGAAAACGCGAAAGCATGGCAAAATCAACTGGGAAATTTTTAAACCGCTCCTGCATGGTCTGGTAATGCTGCTGCGCCAGAATTGTGGTCGGGACTAAGAAGGCCACCTGCTTATTATCTTGAATGGCTTTAAAAGCTGCTCGCAGCGCCACTTCAGTTTTGCCGAAACCAACATCGCCGACTAGCAGCCGGTCCATTGGCCGCGGCTTTTCCATATCGTCTTTGACCTCTTTAGCAGCTTGCAGCTGATCAGGCGTTTCAACATAGGGAAAGGCAGCCTCAAACTCGCGCTGATATTCATTATCTGGTGAAAAAGCAAAGCCTTTTTCTGATTCGCGCTTGGCATATAGTTCGACTAAATCGTCAGCGATATCTTCAACTTTAGCAGCAACTTTACGCTTGGTTTTCGCCCATTCACTGCCGCCCAGCTTATTGATGTGCGGGCGATGGCCTTCTGAAGCAGTATATTTTTGGACTAGCCGCAGCTGTTCAGCAGGAACGAATAATTGATCGCCATGCTGGTAGGTAATCGTGATGTAATCGCGCTTTTGCCCATCAACTGACAGGGTCTTGATGCCTTCGAAGCGCCCAATCCCGTGATTGACGTGGACTACATAGTCGCCAGGCTTCAGCTCAGTATAGTTGCGCAGCCGCTGGGCATTGTCCAGCGTTTTGATGCGGCGTTTTTTATGGCGCTGAGCATTGAACAATTCCCGCTCTGTCAAATAGACTAGTGAAACTTGTGGCAGGACGAAGCCAGTTAAAAAATCGCCTACTAAAAATTGTGCTTCACCCGGCACAATGCTGTCCAATTTGACAGTCGGCAGCAAAATCCCGTACTGAGCAAAGGTTTCCGACATTTGCCGCAGACGGCGGGGATTATCAGCTTGCAGAATCACTGTTTGCTTGCTTTTGGCAAATTCTTTCAGCCGCGTTTTGACCAGTTCCACCTTGGAGAAAAATTGCTCCGGCAACCGTGTTGGCCAATTATAAAGCTGCTTTAGCTTGATGCGGCCCATACTTTTTTGAAACATGGACAGATACAAGCGGTGATGCTGATCTTTAGTTAAAACCTGTTTCCAATCAAAGCGCAAGTGCTGACGCGATAGCCACAAGCCTGTGTCCTGCTCTTCTTTGATAAATTCGCTATTAGCTTGATCGACGTCTTGAATATTTTTCTTAATCAGGGACCAGTCATCAAACATTAGCAAACCAGTCTTTGACAAATAAGCCGTCAAATTAGCTGGCTCCGGCAGCAAATAATCAATCAGAAAAGCATAATCTGCTGGGATTTGCCCTGCCAGCAAATTATCAGCATCATCGCTGAATTTATCAGTCAATTCGGACTGGCCGGCAGCTTGCAAGTCTTGTTTCAGCGCCTGTCCAGCTGCCAGCAGATCTTGTTTAGCAAATACTCGGTCAGTTGCTGGCAAAATAGCTGCCTGTTTGAGTTCTGACAGCGACCGTTGCGTAGACGGGTCAAAGCTTTTGACAGCATCCAGCTCATCCCCGAAAAATTCTAATCTTAGCGGCTCGTCAAGATTTAAGGGATAAACATCCAAGATGTCCCCGCGCAGGGCAAATTCTCCCGGACGAGCAACTAAAGGCTGCCGGGTATAGCCTGCGCCAACCAGCCACTGACTGACCTGTTCCAAGTCATATTCCTGCTCAAGCTGCAGGGTCAATTTGTCCTGCTTGAACGCCTGCGGCTGCGACAATTTCATTTGCAGCCCTTGCGGAGTCGTCACGACGACCCCAGGCTTGCCCGACAATAAAAAGCGCAGGGCATCCAAACGGGAAGCCAATTCATCAGCTGAAGCAGTTGCCCCTGCGGTAGCTAAAGTACTGTCAACCGCAAACAAATAAACTGTTTCGTCATCTAAGGCTTCATGCAATGCGGCATAAGCATCCTGTGCTTTATGCTCATTTTCTTCTACTAACAAGAGCGGTCGCTGCTGAACCTGCACTAGCTGCATCAGCAGGACTGGCAAAGAACCAGAATTGATGCCAGTCAGCAGCGAATTGCCTTTATTTTTTGTTTGATTTAAAAAATCAGTCAGTGCTTGGTCCTGGCTGATTAATTCGTTAAATTTCATTGCGTTTGTTAATTATATTTATTCATCAAAAACTGAGCATTTTTGCCAGCCGCAAAGTCTTCAATTGCATCCGCAGCTGTTTCAAACGCAGCTTCCATTTTTTGACTTTGCTCGGCATTAAATGGGGTCAAAACCCAAGAAACAACTGAAGTTTGGCGCGGATGGCGAATGCCAATTTTCAGCCGGTTGAAGTCGGTCGTGCCTAAACAGCTAATGATTGATTTGATGCCGTTGTGGCCGCCAGATTTGCCGCCCTGCTTAATTCTGAGTTTGCCTAAAGGCAGGTCCATATCATCGTGAATGATCAAAATATCAGCAGGCGCGATTTTGAAGAAATTGGCGACTTGGGCGATGCAACGCCCAGAATCATTCATATAAGTCTGCGGCTCCACTAAAATTACGTCTTCGCCAGCTAGTTTGCGCTTGGTCCAGTGCCCGGCAAATTTGTCTTTGTCCAGCGACCAGCCTTCTTTGACCAAAAAATTGTCAATCGTCATAAAGCCGGTATTGTGCTTAGTTTTGTCATATTTGCTGCCTGGATTGCCCAGGCCTGCGATTAATTTCATGCCATACTCCTCTTACTTGCTCATTGATTATAGCACACAGCAAATAAGTTCAGCTTTGCTGAAGTTTCATGCTTTTTTCTTGCCAAAATAATTGTTAAAATAGACTTAAAATTTGATTGAAAATGGGAGGATTGTCTAATGCTGATTAAACCATTAGTCCTGAAAAAGGACTACCTTACGACAGTCAATGAAAAAGCAACCCTGGCAGAGGCATTAAAGACTTTAGAAGATTCAGGCTACCGGTGTGTTCCAATTCTTGATGACACTGGCACGATCTTTCGCGGCAATATCTACAAGATGCACATTTACCGCCACAAATCGCAAGGCGGCGATATGAGTATGCCAGTGACTTACTTGCTGAAAAACGCTACTAAGACCATCAAGGTCAACTCGCCTTTCTACAAGGTCTTCTTCAATATTAAAGACTTGCCTTACATTGCAGTTTTGGATGAAGACAACAAATTCTACGGCATCTTGACCCACTCCAGCCTGCTGAACATGCTGTCTGACGCTTGGAACATCAACGATGGCTCTTACGTTTTGACTGTTTTGTCTGACAACCGTCGCGGCAATTTGACTAAGATTGTCAAAGCTATTTACAAATATTCCAACTTAGCTGGCTGTTTGACTTTAGATGTCGGCAAGGGCGAGTACGTCCGCCGCACTTTGTTCACCCTGCCTGAAGGCGTCTCCAAGACGACGATGGAAAATATTGTGGCCCGCATTCAAAAGAAAGGGTTCGTTGTCGCTGAAGTCGAAGACCTGCAAGCTGGCATCACTTTAATGAGTGATGAGCACCCTGGCGAATTTTTGCATTAATTTAAACAGTAAATTTACCCAACAAAAAACAAGCTTCTTAATAAGCTTGTTTTTTTATACTTGCAAATCAATTTATTTTGACAAAAGCCTTACCCGGTAAACAGCTGAATTTTCTTTAACGCAGCAATCACTGCCTGGCTCTGCTCAGCTGGCAAAGCAGCTAAATCAACCAAGGTATAAGCAACTTGTCCACGTGCACGGTTGACCAAATTCTCAATATTGAGTTTAAAATTAGCAATTACTGAGGTGATTTGCCCTAGCATGTTCGGAATATTTTGGTGAATAATCGTCAAGCGGGCCGCACCAGCAAAGGGCGCGCTGACATTAGGCAAGTTGACGGAATTCAAGGTGCTGCCAGTTTGCAGATAAGCCATGATTTCTTGAGCTGCCTGTCTAGCACAGTTTGCTTCTCCCTCTTTCGTCGAACCGCCAATATGCGGCGTAATAGTAATGCCGGGTTTGTGCAGAATTTGCGCTTCACTGAAATCAGTGCAATAATGCTTGATCTGCCCGCTGTCCAAAGCCTGCAGCACCGCTTGATTATCAACAATTCCCAGGCGTGAATAGTTGAGCAGCACGGCATTCGGCTTAAAACTGGCGATTTCTCGAGCCCCAATCAGCCCCGTTGTTTCTTGGGTTTTTGGCACATGCACAGTAATAAAATCAGCATCAGCCACCGTCTCTTGCAAAGTCTGCGCCTGCTGCACCTGCGGCGACAGCTGCCAAGCCGATTCAACTGACAAGAATGGGTCATAGCCGGTAACCAGCATCCCCAAATCAACGGCAGCGTTAGCAACTAACGAGCCAATATGGCCCAGGCCTAGCACAGCTAGTTTTTTGCCAGCCAGTTCAGTCCCATTGAACTGATTCTTTTGTTTTTCACTGCGCAAGGTTACATCTGCTCCTGCCGGAGCGTGGGCACTCCAATCAACGGCAGCAAACAAATTGCGCTGGGTTGCGATCATCATGGCAATAACTAATTCCTTGACGGCATTAGCATTGCCGCCAGGGGTGTTAAACACGGCAATACCCGCTTTAGTTGCCTGTCCCAAAGGAATATTATTAAAGCCTGCCCCGCAGCGGGCAATCACTTTCAGACTGGCTGGAAAGTCATGCCCATGAAAATCAATGCTGCGGATCATATAAGCATCCGGCTCTTGTCCCCGGTTAATGCCATAGTCGGCTGTAAAGGCAGCCAGACCCGCAGCCGCAATTGCATTGTAAGTTTTAATCTGGTACATTTTTTGCCCCGTTTCTGGTCCTTAAAGATGCGCTGCTTCAAATTCCGCCATAAAGTCCCGCAAAGCGACTGCCCCAGCATAAGGCATGGCGTTGTACAGGCTGGCCCGCATCCCGCCCACTAGGCGGTGGCCCTTCAAATTGAGCAGACCATGATCAGCAGCTGCTTGAATAAACTCCTGATCCAAGCCTTTCGAATTGGTCTTAAATGGAATATTCACGAGCGACCGGGCCGCAGGATCCACATCATTGTGGAAAAGCTTCGAACCGTCCAAAAAGTCATAAATCAAATTAGCTTTCTTTTTATTCAGTTCTTCCATGGCTTCCACGCCGCCTTGCTGCTCAAGCCATCTCAAAACCAAATTAGCGACATAAATTTGGAAAACTGGCGGCGTATTTAGCAATGAATTTTTCTTGGCTAGTGCCTCATAGTTCAGCATGGTCGGCAAATCGCTTGGGTGCAAGCAGGATTTTTTGACCACCACGATCGTTAAGCCAGCTGGCGCCAGATTCTTTTGGGCGCCAGCATACAACAAGTCAAATTGATCAAAAGGATAGGCTTCAGCTAAAAAGTTTGACGAAGCATCAGCCACCAGTGGGCAATCAGTTTGCGGCAGCTGATGATAAGCCGTGCCAAAAATAGTATTGTTAGTCGTGATGTGCAGATAATCGTATTGCTCAGTCAGGGATGGAACAGGTGGAATCGTAGCAAACTCAGGGCCAGCATCGGTCACCTGGTCGACTTGCAGGTTGGGGATCCGTTTGGCTTCTTCAATTGCTCGCTCAGACCAGTGGCCAGTATTCGCATAAGCCACACGGTGGTAGCGGCCCGCTAAATTAAGCGGCACCATCGTAAATTGCAGGCTGCCGCCTCCTTGCAGAAATAAAACCGTAAAATCTGAGCCTAAATGCATTAATTTCAGCAACCGGCTTTGGGCTTGATTGATAATATCGTCAAATAAAGCCGAACGATGGGAAATTTCCAAGATGCTCATCCCGGAATGATGATAATCAAGCAGTTCAGCTTGTACAGTTTTTAAAACTTCTTTAGGCAAAGTTGCCGGACCGGCAGCATAGTTATAAATCGGCATCGGAATCATCCCTTGATAGACCTTCAATTGACTAGATGAAATATTAATCGAATTTTAATTTAATTCTCATTAAATGTCAATTGCTGCCGAATCTAAAAAAAGCTAGTGAAGTTGTTTTCACTAGCTTTTGTTTAAATTTGAAAATCTAACTGCTTATGCATGGTAAACGCGCGGCAAGCGATCAGACAGCAAACAGGTGATTTCATAATGAATGGTCCCGACTTTGTCAGCAACAGCCTTAATATTATTCGGAGCAGTTGGATCAGCTGAAATCAGTTCAACTTTTGTGCCAACTGGCATTTCCTTAGGCAAGCGAACCATAAATTGATCCATGCAAATGCGGCCAACAATTGGGCAGTAGGTGTCCCCAATTTTAACTTTAAAGCCTTGCAGAGAACGCTGCCAGCCATCAGCATAGCCAACCGGGACTGTGCCAATCCACTGATCAGAATCAGCTTGATAAGTGGCACCATAGCCAACGCCGTAGCCTGGGTGAATCTGCTTAACAAAGCTTAATTCAGATACCAGCGATAAAGCCGGTTTCAAATCAATCTCTGCCGGCAAGCTTGGACTAGCTGGATTAGCCGATGGATTTAGGCCATAAATGCCGATGCCAAATCTTACCAAGTCAGTTTTAACATCCTTGCCAAAAATGCTGGCGGCGGTATTGTCCAAATGAATGTATTTCGGCTTGATGGTCAGCAAGTTCTGCATGTGCTTGAAGCGCTTAACTTGGTAGTTGAAGTAGACATCGTCGCTGCTGTCGGCCGTTGAAAAGTGAGTAAACATCCCTTCAACAAAGAAATGCTTATTGTCCTCAAGCAAATGGTTGGCAGCAACAAATTCTTCATCCTCTGAAAAACCAATCCGGCCCATGCCCGAGTCAATTCCCAAATGAATCTTCAGCTGCTTGCCTGCAGCATGCAAAACTTGGTCAGCTGCTTGCAGCCAAGCCAAGCTGCCGGCCGTAAGCGAAATATCAAAGCTGCTAGCTAAAGCTGCTTCTTTAGCGGGCGCAATGCCAAGCACCAAAATTGGGACGGTAATATCAGCATTGCGGAGCTGAATAGCTTCATCAAGCACTGCCACGCACAAACCGGTCGCGCCAGCTGCTAAGGCAGTTTTAGCAACTTGCACTGCGCCATGGCCATAGCCATTAGCTTTAACGACCGCCCACATCTGCGTGCCTTGCGGCAAATGCTGCATTTCCGCTGTGACATTATGTTTAATTGCTCCCAAATCGACTACAACTTGAGCCGGTCGATGAATCGCTGGAACCATCCTTTTGCCTCCAATTTTACAATGGTGATGGCATAGTCGCCGTCATCAGAAATACTCGTCAAAATCCTGCCTGAGAATTTGGTGGAAGTGGTCACAGGCTTGCCTAAGGGGTCAGACAAAGTTTCAACGTCTTGAAAACCAACGTATTTTCCTAAACCGGTCCCCATCGCTTTTGAAAAAGACTCTTTCACCGAAAAATGCCCAGCCAAATATTGCACCTGCGCCTTGCCATGCAAAGTTTGATATTTGGCAAATTCAGCTGGCGTGAGTACCCGTTTGGCGAAACGATCGCCTTTGGCAATAATTTTAACAATCCGCGGCAGGTACACGATATCAATGCCAATGCCGCTTCTTACTTTTCTCATTTATGTTTGCGCCTGCCTCGCTGCTTATGCGGACGCTGCCGGTTATTGCGCCGCGGTCGCCGATGATTGTCGCGTCGCTGGTGCTTGTGCGGGCGTTTCGGCTTATACGGCAGCGGCTTTTCAGGACTGATGGTCACCTTGACCGTGCTTGGATCTTTGGTCAAGTCCTTGAGCAGCGCCGAAACTAAATCGACAGCTGAATATTCATCCAGCAAGTTGTTAGCCGCTTGCGTATACTTCGACAAATCGCTAGCCAGCAAGTCTTCGATTTGTTTGCGAGAAGCTGCCAGCTGTCCTTGCAAAGCTTGCCGGTCAGATGGCAGCCGCAAGGGCTGCATTTTAGTTTTGGTCAGCTGCTCGATCGTCCGCAAGTAGCCAATTTCATCAGGCGTGACAAAAGTCACAGAAATGCCATTTTGTCCTGCCCGGCCAGTTCGTCCAATCCGGTGCACGTAAGAATCAGGATCCTGTGGCATGTCGAAATTGTAGACGTGCGTCACGCCAGAAATATCCAGACCACGGGCGGCCACATCCGTTGCTACCAAAAAGTCGATCTTGCCCTGGCGGAAACGCTTCAAAACCATTTCCCGCCGGCTTTGGCTTAAATCGCCATGAATGCCAGCCGCATTATAGCCGCGAGCTTGCAATCCATGCGTTAATTCATCCACCCGTTTTTTAGTGCGGACAAACACTAAAGCTAGATCTGGTGCTTGCACGTCAAACAGCCGGCACAAAATTTCAAATTTTTCGTAATCCTTAGCTCGCACGAAGTATTGATCGATTAAATCAGTCGTTAAATGCTTCGCCTGAATCTTGATGACGTCAGGATGGTTCATGAACTTTTCGCCCAGCTTCATGACAGCCTGCGGCATAGTAGCTGAGAAGAGCAGCGTTTGGTGAGGCTGCTTGACGTAGGACAAGATTTTTTCAATATCTTGGATAAAGCCCATGTCCAGCATTTCGTCGGCTTCATCTAATACTACTTGCTGCACGTCGGTTAGCTTAACTGTCCGGCGCTGCAAGTGGTCCAAAATTCTGCCTGGCGTACCCACTAGCACGGTTGGATTGTGCTTTAAGGCCTTAATTTGCCGGCTGATAGGAGTGCCGCCATACACAACTTGCACATGAGCATGCTCATCGCGGCCCAAACGAAAGAGCTCTTCTCGCGTTTGCAAGGCGAGCTCCCGAGTTGGTTCAATAATTAAAGCTTGCAGCTTGCTAGCCCGCGGGGGCAGAGCTTGCAAAATTGGCAGGCCAAAGGCAGCGGTTTTGCCTGTGCCAGTCTGCGCCTGACCAATTACATCGCGGCCTTGCAGAATCAGTGGCATGGTCTGAGCTTGAATTGGTGTTGCTTCTTCGAAGCCGGCCCGTCTGATGGCCTTGAGCAGGCTAGGTTTTAACTCTAAATCGCTAAACTTCACGCTTGCCCTCCTGCTGTAATAGGTTTTAACTCTAAATCGCTAAACTTCACGCTTGCCCTCCTGCTGTAATTGGACCAGCACTTTTTCTAAGTGCATCCCGTGCGACCCTTTCAGCATGACTAAATCATGTGGCTTGATAATCGTCTTTAAATCCGCTGTCATTTGTGCTTGTTCAGCAGTTTCGTAGTAATGAACATGCTGGCCGTATTTGCTCTTGATCGCATCATACAAATAGTGCATGTCTGGACCATACAAATAAACATCGCTGATGACGTCTGGATCAAGGGACGAGGCCAAACTTGCGTGCAGCTGTGGTGACTCTTCCCCCAATTCCAGCATATCGCCTAGCACTGCAATGCGCTTGCCGCCATGGGTCGTGCGCACATTGGCAAAACTGGTCAAAACAGCTTTAGCCGCTGTTGGGTTAGAGTTGTAGACGTCGTCCATAATGTCTTCGCCTAAAGTGCCTTTAACCCATTCCATCCGGTTAGCCGTTGGCTTAAAGTGGGCCAGCGCTGCCGCAATTTGTTCATCAGGCACATTGAAATGCCGGCCGACATTGATAGCTGCCATCGCATTAGACACATTGTGCTTGCCGATCATCGGAATGCGGAATTTGCGCTTGCTGCCATTGATAAAGAATGAAGCGTGATGCTTGTATGAGCTAAAACCAGTGCAATAAATGGTGTCATCATCTTCAAACCCGAAAGTGCGCTGTCTTTGCACTAATTTTTTAGCACGAGCACGCAGCAGTGGTTCATCACCGTTAAAGATGAACTCGCCATCTTCACGCAGGAAATCCGTGATCTCCATTTTGGCATCAGCAATTTTATCCCGCGTGCCGAAGAATTCAATATGAGCTTCCCCAATCATGGTAATGACGCACACGTCCGGGCGGACTAATTCGCTTAAATGATGCAGCTGACCAGGCCGGTCCATCCCCATTTCCAAAACCAGCACCTCAGTCGACGGTTTCATGGATAGAATCGTATATGGCACGCCAATTAGGTTGTTGAAATTCTGCTGAGTCTTATAAACGTTGTAGCCCTTTGACAAAACAGCCGCAATCATGTCTTTGGTCGTAGTCTTGCCGTTAGAGCCGGTGATGCTGACCACGGTCGGATTGACCTTGTTTAAGTAGTGCTTAGCCAAATCTTGAAAAGCAGTTAGCGGGTCGTCAACTTCCACCAACGGAAAATCAGTTGGTGCACCCGGGTGGCCCTTTTGCCAAAAAGCAGCACTGGCGCCGTTTGCGATTGCCGAGTCAATAAAATCATGCCCGTCGCGCGCTCCTGACAGCGGAATAAACAGGGCACCTGGTTGAATCGAACGCGTATCAAACGAAACTGAAGTAATAACTGCTTGCCGTTCATCGTGCTCAGGCACTGATCCAACGGCTTTGGCAATTTCTGCCAATTGCATTTTCATATCATTCATACTCCTAACTTCAAAAAGTTAATAAGGGTATTATACTGAATTAACCTCTCAGCTTTAAAGCAAAAAAAGCAGCCCGCGCGGAGCTGCCCCCTTGATTAATTGTCTTATTTGTTGTTCAAGCCGTACTTCTTGTTGAACTTTTCGATCCGGCCATCTGCTTGTGCAAACTTTTGCTTGCCAGTGTAGAATGGGTGAGAATCTGAAGAAACTTCAACTCTGATTAATGGGTAAGTTTTGCCTTCATAGTCGATAGTTTCCTTTGAGTCAACGGTTGAGCCTGCTAAGAACTTAGCACCAGTGGCTGAGTCCATGAAGACAACTTGTTGATATTTTGGATGAATACCTTGTTTCATTGTTAACGCTCCTTTGCCATGGTCAATCTCGCAGACCATAGATTAATCTCATAATTGACCTAATCAGTTTAGCATCTCTCAGCCGTAAATTCAAGCTTGCTTTTAAGCCAAATGGGCAAACTGACTGTTGTACAAATTGGTGTAAAAACCGCCCTGCGCCATCAGTTCTGCATGTGTCCCGCGCTCGATGATTTTGCCATCTTTCATCACCAAAATCAGATCGGCTTGGCGAATCGTCGACAAACGGTGGGCAACAACGAAGCTGGTCCGCCCTTGCATTAATTTATCAAAAGCTGCTTGCACGAGCAATTCCGTCCGCGTATCAATGCTGGAAGTTGCTTCATCAAGGATCAGCATTGGCGGCAAAGCCAGCATGACGCGGGTAATGCAGAGCAGCTGCCGCTGGCCCTGGCTAAGCGAATCATTAGTCAAAACGGTGTCCAGGCCTTGCGGCAGGCGCTTAATAAAGGACCACGACCGAGCTTCCTTGCAGGCAGCGATAATTTCATCATCACTAGCTGTCGGTTTGCCAAAAGCTACGTTTTCCCGAACAGTGCCAGTTTTAATCCAAGTATCTTGGAGCACCATGCCATAGTTGGCCCGCAAAGAATGACGGGTGACCTCATAAATGCTGCGGCCATCAACTGTTATTTTCCCTGCTTGCGGGTCATAAAAGCGCATCAGCAGGTTAATCGTGGTTGTTTTGCCGCAGCCAGTTGGGCCCACTAGTGCGACCCGCATGCCCGGTTTGGCTTTTAAATTAAAATCTTGAATCAGCTTCTGTTCAGGCACATAGGAAAAATCAATATGGCTTAATTCGACTGCCCCGCTAGCCGCTGGCATGGCTGGCAAAGTCTGCTGCATTTGTGATTCGTTCTTAAAAGCTGGAACCGTCACTGCAGCTGGTTCTGGTTTTTCTTCAATCAAAGCAAAAATCCGGGCCGCACAGGCCAAAGCATTCTGCAGCTCAGTTATTACCGAGGAAATATCATTGAACGGTTTCATGTACTGGTTGGAATAATTCAACAGCACGCTCAAGCCGCCGACGGTTAAGCTGCCGCTAAGAATGGCAAAGCTGCCAGCTAGTGCCACAATGGCGTAAATAACCGCGTTGACAAACCGCGTCGATGGATTGGTAATGCTAGAGTAGAAAATAGCATTCTGTGAGTAGTACTGCAGCTGCTTGTTCAATTTGCTAAAACGCCGGCTAGCCCGTTGCTGGTAGCCAAAAGCTTGAACCAGCTTTTGCCCGCCAATCATTTCTTCAATCAGAGCTGTTTGTTCGCCGCGAGTTTCGGTTTGATGGTGAAACATTTTATAAGAGTGCTGGGCAATAAAGCGAGCAACCCCAAATGAGACTGGCGTCAGCAAGACCACAATCAGCGAAATCCACCAGTTAATCGAAAACATGAACACCAAGGTTGCCAAAATGGTCAGCACCCCGGAAAACAGCTGGCTAAAGCCAAGCAGCAATCCGTCTGACAGCTGATCTGTATCGGCAATAATCCGTGAGACGATGTCGCCAGCGGAGTGGGCATCTAAATATGACAGGGGCAAAACTTGCAGCTGCCGAATAGCTCGCACCCGGATGTCACGGATGATTTGATAAGTCAGCCGGTTGTTAATCAGGTTCATGACCCAAGTAGCCGCCGCTGCAATCAAAACCCACAGCAGAATTTGCCGTAAATAACCGCTGACCAGACTAAAGTCGACACGGCCTTTGGCAACGATGCCGTCAATTGCCCGGCCAAACAGAATTGGCACATACAGCTGCAAAATCACTGAAATTGCAGCCAGTACAATGCTGAAGACCAGCAAAATCCGGTAGCCGCCAATCACGCGCAGCACTTTTTTCATAGCCTCGCCTGAAGACATGCGATCAGCAGCCATTTCCACTCGATTGACTTTTTTTGCTGCCATTATGCTTGCACCGGCTTTCTTTTTTCTGGAAATTGGGAGTAGAAAATTTCTTGGTAAACAGGACAATTAGCCAGCAGCTCTTCGTGGCTGCCTAAACCGGCCACTTGTCCGTCGCTGAGGACTAAAATCTGGTCAGCCTGCATAATTGAAGCTGCCCTCTGCGAGACGATGAAGGTCGTCAGCTGGCCGTTAAGATTATGAATGGCCTGGCGCAAATGAGCATCCGTTGCAAAGTCCAGTGCACTAGCGCTATCGTCCAGCAGCAAAATCTGCGGGTGGGTGACTAGTGCCCTGGCAATCGTTAGCCGCTGCTTTTGCCCGCCAGACAAATTGCGTCCGCCTTGTTCAATTTTAAAATCAAGCTGACCTGGCTTGGCTTCCACGACATCTTTAGCCTGGGCAGTGCTTAAAGCCGACCATAATTCATCATCAGTAGCAGCAGGATTGCCTAGCTGCAAATTATCACGGATGCTGCCCGCAAAGAGCTGCGCTTTTTGCGGCACGACGCCAATTGCTTTGACTAATGCTCCTGGCGCATAATCTTTGACTGAATAGCCGCCAACTTTGACCGTCCCTTGGCTAACATCATAAAAGCGCGGGATCAAATTAATCAAAGTCGATTTTCCGCTGCCCGTGCCGCCAATAATGCCAATCGTTTGTCCCGGGCGAGCCGTCAGGGAGACATCGCTTAAAGAGGGAGCACCGGCATGTTCATAAGTAAAGCTGACTTGGTCAAATTCTACGCTGCTGTCAGCTAGCTGAGTTTGCTTGCCATGGCTAATCGTTTGCGCCTGACTAGGAATGGCCAAAACGCGCTGCACCCGCTGACCGCAAGCAATCGCTTGGTTAATCGTAATAATCAAAGAAGCCAGTTTGATCAGCTCAATGATCATCTGGGCCATATAGTTGTATAGGGCAACCACTTGCCCTTGCTGCATGGTTCCAAAATTAACCTGCAAAGCGCCTTGATAGATCAAGACAATCGTGGCCAAGTTGATCAAAGCGTAGGTGAGCGGATTCATTGCTGCTGACAAGCGGCCTACGAATAAATTCAAGTTAGTCAGTTCTTGGTTCCTTTGGTCAAAATCTTTGACTTCATCGCTTTCCTTGCGAAATGCTCGAATGACACGCACACCCGTCAAGTTTTCAGTTGTTGCCTGCGTAATACGGTCCAGTTTGAACTGTACTTTTTTAAACAGAGGAATAGAAACCAGCATGATCCCGAAAACGACTAAGGATAAGACTGGAATCGCCACTACAAAAATCAAAGCCGACTTCACGTTGATCGTAAAAGCCATCACCATCGAGCCAAAGACGACAAAAGGACTGCGCAAGAGCAGGCGCAGCGCCATATTCAGCCCATCCTGGACCCGGTTAATATCTGAAGTCAGCCGCGTAATCAAGGTGCTTTGACTGGTCGCATCCAAAGCAGAGTAAGACAAGTCCTTAATATGATCAAAAGCAGCCTGCCGCAACTTGGTAGCAAAACCGACGCTGGCCTTGGCAGCAAAATACTGGGCTGAAATCGAAGCCGCCAGGCCGAGCACAGCCAGGACCAGCAAAATTGCAATTTGGCCCCAAATTTGCGACCGGTTGCGGTTCTTCAGGCCAACGTCAATAATTTGAGCAATTACTAAGGGAACTAATAAATCAAAAAAAGCCTCCAGCAGCTTAAACAGCGGCGCAAGGATGCTTTCTTTTTCATAGCCATGCAAATAAGTTTTTAACAATTTCATTATTCCGAATCTATCATTACAGCTTTCCGCAGGTCAGGCACATTTTTAAAAGTAATTTCTGCCCCCAGCTTGCGTAATTTCATGTCAATGCGGTCATAGCCGCGCAGAATATTGTCAGCTTGATCAATTTTCGTGGTACCGCTAGCCATCAGGCCAGCGATCATTAGGCAGGCCCCAGCGCGAATTTCATCAGCGCGGACACGGGCACCATGCAGGTGCGGACTAGGGTGAACCAGGATAATATTATCCGCCACTTTAATATTGGCTCCCATGGCTTGCAGGCCAGGAATATGGCGGACGCGTTTTGGATAAATATCATCAATAATGACGCCTTCGCCGGTTTTAGCTGCCAGCAGGACTGGCGTAATTGGCTGCTGCAGGTCAGTTGCAAAACCTGGATACGGCTCAGTTCTGACCTGTACCATCTTCAAGTCGCCGGCTGGATACACATACAGCGAGTCTTCGTCAGTATCAACAACAACGCCCATTTCCTCAATTTTTGCCAAAAAACTGTCCAGGTGTTCAGCAATAATATTATGAATACCGATGCCGTTGCCAATGCAGGCTGCCAGGGCCACATAAGTCCCAGCTTCAATGCGGTCAGGGATTATCGTATGCGGGTGTTCAGCCGCCAAGTGCTCAACGCCATCAATTCTGATCGTATCGGTCCCGGCGCCGCGCACATGGGCCCCCATATTGTTTAAAAAAGTAGCCAAATCGATAATTTCCGGCTCTTTGGCAGCATTGGCAATTACCGTTTGACCTTTGGCCTTCACCGAAGCCATCATAATATTCATCGTGGCCCCAACTGACGGCATCGCTAAAATAATATGCGCTCCGTGCAAACCATCTTTGGGCGCGGAAATGATGATTTGGTCATCTTCATTTTCAACCGTCGCACCTAAAGCCACAAAGCCCTTGAGGTGCTGGTCAATCGGCCGCGGACCAATATCATCGCCGCCCGGGAAGCCGACTACTGCCTTGCCAAAACGGCCCAGCAGCGCCCCCATGAAGTAGTAAGAAGCCCGTAAACTCTTGATTTTGCCAGCTGGCAGCGGCTTCATCTGAATTTGCGTTGGGTCAATCGTTAAAGTCGTATTTTTAAAATTGCAAGTGACGTCCATCGACTCCAGCAGGTAAGTCAAATTATCCACATCAGAGATGCGGGGCACGCCTTCTAAAATCACCGGCGTCCGTGACAATATTGATGCTGGAATCAGGGAAACAGTGGAGTTTTTTGCACCACCAATCCAGACATCCCCCTTGAGGGGTTTTCCACCATGAATAATCATTTGCTTCATTCGGGAATAATCCTCTTTACGACTTGCATTATCAAAAGTATCACCAGTAATGGTATAAAAAATCAGCTTAAAAAACAAGAGCCGGCACTTGCTGCTGACTCTTGCAAACTCGACAAATTTAATTATAGCTTAACTGCTGGCAAACCGCTAGCTGAACCCATAAAGGCTTTAAATAATCCCTCCGGTTTCAGCGGCCGGGATAAAAATTCTGGGTGGTATTGGCAGGCAATAAAGAATTTATTCTGCGGATATTCAACAATTTCAACCAGATGATTGTCAGGCGAAACGCCGGAGAAAATCATTCCATGCTGCTCAAAGCTTTCACGGTAGGCATTATTGAATTCATAGCGGTGACGGTGACGTTCTTGAATAACTGATTGATCAGCATAAGCAGCTGCTGTTTTAGTGCCCTGCTTTAAGCGAGCTGGGTACAAGCCTAGGCGCAAGGTCCCGCCAATATTTTCTTGGTCAACTTGGTCAGCAATTAAATCGATGACATTGTGCTTCGTCTTTGGATCAGCTTCAGTCGTATTGGCATCAGCTTGGTTCAAAACATCGCGGGCAAATTCCACGCAAGCCATCTGCATACCCAAGCAAATGCCCAAGAATGGCAAATCGTGCTCGCGGGCGTATTGAATCGCCGTAATCATGCCTTCTAGCCCCCGGGTGCCAAAGCCGCCTGGAACCAGCAGGCCGTCGCAGTCCTTTAACAATTCAGCCACGTTGTCGGCAGTCACATCTTCGGATTGAATCTTTTTGATTTCCACGTCAGCATCATAAGCAAAACCAGCATGCTTTAAAGCTTCATCAACTGAGATATAAGCATCCTGTAGTTCCACATATTTGCCAACCAGGGCAATTTTGACATGATGCTGCAAGTTGTGCACCCGCTCATCCAATGCTTCCCATTGCCGCATGTCGGCTTTTGGTGCTGGGGAATCCAGCTTTAAAAAGTCGCAGACGATTTGGTCCATGCCCTGTTTTTGGAAAGACAGCGGCAAATCATACAAAGATGGAGCATCAATTGACTGAATAATTGCTTCCACTGGCACATCAGTAAAGGTATGAATCTTGTCGCGCAAAGATTGAGCAATTGGTTTTTCAGCCCGCAAAACCAGCATGTTTGGCTGAATGCCAATGCTGCGCAGTGCTTTAACCGAGTGCTGCGTTGGCTTGGTCTTCATTTCGCCCGCTGCGTGCAGATATGGCACTAGAGTGACATGAATGTACATTACATTCTCAGCGCCCACTTCAGCCCGCATCTGCCGAATTGCTTCCAAAAATGGGGTCGACTCAATATCGCCAACGGTCCCGCCGATTTCCGTAATCACAACGTCAGAATCAGTTGTTTGGCCAGCCCGCATGACATTCTGCTTAATCATATTGGTAATGTGCGGAATTACTTGCACAGTTCCGCCATGATAATCGCCGCGACGCTCTTTGCGGATTACTTCAGCATAAACCTTGCCAGTCGTTACATTGGAATACTTGTTCAAATGCGCATCAGTAAACCGTTCATAGTGGCCCAAGTCCAAGTCGGTTTCTGTCCCATCGTCGGTCACGAACACTTCGCCGTGTTGGTAAGGGTTCATCGTCCCTGGGTCAACATTGATATATGGGTCAAATTTTTGCAGGGTGATTTTCAAACCGCGATTTTCTAGCAACCGGCCGAGGCTAGAAGCCACGATGCCTTTGCCTAATGATGAAACTACCCCACCAGTGACGAAAATATATTTGGTCATACTGCACGTAATCCTTTCTTGCTGCTAATTCTCTTTAATTACAAAAACAAAAAAGCTCCCTTTGCAGGGAGCTTGGTAATTCGCACTCAGTGTGCCCAAGCAATATATTAGCGGGTTTTCTGACGCACGTCAACAGGAAAGGCGATTAATCTTCGTCATCCTCGTCTTCTTCGTTCATCTTTGACAATTGACCTTCAATGCCATCTGGCAGCATGTCATCTGGTTCATCGTCGGCTTCGCCATCATCATCAAAGTCGTCAGCATCTTCATCATCGTTTTCGTCTTCATCATCAGCTGACAAATCTTCGTCTTCTGGGTCATCTGAATCATAGTCAATGATGTCATCAGCGCTGACATCGGCCAAGAAGGCATTAACCTTCTTATGGTGATCCTTGCGCGGTTCATCTTCTTCGTCTTCTGGGTGGTTGACCTCTTCGTCAACTGAGTCGTATGGGAACCAAGAACGCAGGGCCCAAACGTTGTCGCCCAAAGAAATAAATTCGCCATCCGTATTAATGTCAGTATAGAATTGCGGCAGACGTTCACGAATTTCTTCGTCGCTCTTGCCTAAAAACTTTTGGACGGCATTGACAATATCGGCAAAAGCCATGCGCTTGCCATGATCTTCCAAAATGGCCCGGGCCACTTCGATCATTGACATTTCATTTCGATCTTCGCCTTCAAAATCAGCTAATCCCACAATCCAACGTCCTTTCAAAAATCAGTCTGCCCACCATCATACCTGGTGGCTAGTCAAAAAGCAATCTGACCGTATAATTACCTACTAAGTATAGTCCACTGAAGAGTTGGTATTCAACCTCCAGCTTAGTGTCTGTAAACTCCAGCAAGCTTGTCTGGCTGGACAAGTCCATTTGGCGGCCAGCAGCACTCACCTGGCAGGACAAGCTTTCGCCTGGTGCCAGACGCAGCAACGATGAGCTTGTGCCTTGGCGGCGAGAAATAATTAACTTGGCCGGCGTCAGCAGCATCTGCACCTGGGCGCCATTTTCATCAGTATAAGCAATCCGCGTCACCGCGCCAGTTTGCTTAATTTCGCCTGCGACCTGCTGGTTAAACTCTTCGCTCTCATTTTCTTGCACAATTTTGCTGTAAAAATTAATCGCTACCTTGGTCAAAACCAGCCTCAATCCCGCCTTATTTCACTGTTTGAACAGCTTTTTGCTATAATGGCCCTAACAATCCAATTTATATTTTAAGTGATTAAACAGAAAAAGACAAAATAAATGGTGAGATTTTATAGTCCGCGGCTGCGAGAAGAAAAAGTCCTGCGCGACCCGGTTCATTCATACATTCATATCAATCGGCAGGTTATCTATGATCTGCTGAATGCCAAAGAATTTCAGCGCCTGCGCCGGATCAAACAATTAGGCCCCGCCTCGTACGTTTTCCCGGGAGCAACGCATACCAGATTTGAACACAACTTGGGCGTTTACGAACTGACCCTGCGGATTTGTGAAACGTTCGACCGCAAATATCCTAGTCAGCGGCCAGGCGACGGGCTGTGGGATCCTAACAATGATCTACTGGTTGAATGTGCGGCCCTGCTGCATGACTTAGGGCATGGCCCGTATTCGCATACTTTTGAGCACATTTTTGGGACTAACCATGAAAAGATGGGCCAACAGATCATGCTCGACCAAAACACCGAAATTAACGCGGCTTTGCGAAAAGTCGGGCCCAACTTTCCTGAACAGGTCGCTAGCGTTATCGCCAAAACCTATCCTAACCCGCAAGTAGTTAAATTGATTTCTAGTCAGGCTGATGCCGACCGGATGGATTATTTGCTGCGGGATGCCTATTTTACTGGCGTTTCTTACGGGGCGTTTGATTTGTACCGGCTCTTGCGGGTCATCCGTCCGTATGCTGATGGCATCTGTTTTGAAAATCGCGGGATGCACGCAGTGGAAGATTATGTAGTGTCACGCTACCAGATGTACCAGCAAGTCTATTTCCACCCAGCCAGCCGCGGGATGGAAGTCGTCCTGCAGCATTTGCTGATGCGGGCAAAATATGTTTTCAATCACCACACTTTGCCAGTCAGCCCGCAGCTAGCCGCCTTTTTAAAAGATGACTGGACTTTAAACGATTATTTGCAGCTTGATGACGGGGTGATGGAAACCAACTTCTTATTATGGACGGACAATCCTGACCCAATTTTGGCGGATTTAGCTAAGCGCTACTTGTACCGCAAACCGCTTGCTTCAATTCAAATCGATGACTCAACGAAAAACCTGCTGCCTAAGATGCGCAATTTGATCAAGCAAGCCGGGTTTGACCCTGACTACTACACGGCAATTAATTCCGCGTTTGATCAGCCGTACGATTCTTACAAACCAACTGGCAAAAATGCTAATAGTCAAATTGAGCTGCACCAAGAAGATGGCAGCTTGGTTGAATTGTCCCAGCTGTCGCCGCTAGTCAAGGCCTTGAATGGGACTTTCCAGGGCGACAAGCGCTTCTTCTTCCCGAAAATGATGCTGCACCAATCGGACGAACCGCAATTGTTTGACCCGCTGTATCAAGAATTTCAAAAGTACATTAAAAATGGCCGCCTGCATTATTTGCGGCAGCCAAAGCAAAAGTAAATTGATCCTCGCAGTTGTGGGGATTTTTTATTTGGATTGATTCAGCAGCCAATCAATAATATTGACCACAGGAATGCCAGCAATTTGGTCATACTCCTCTATGCTGCCTGAAATTACCAGCTTTTGAAAATTATTAGGAATTGCCAACAAATTGTCTGTTTCTCGCGTAGAATTTTCCGGCAATTTCAACGTGACTTGCACGTATTGTAAATCTTCCCCTTTACTTGCAATAAAGTCGATTTCTTTTTCATCTAATTTACCCACTTCCACTTGATAGCCGCGGCGCAGTAGTTCCAAATAAACTACATTTTCTAATTCACTGCCACGGTTATTCTGTTCAGAGCCTAAAATAAAGCGGCGCAGACCTTGATCGACAATATAATACTTTCCCTGAGAAGTCAGGCGTTTGCGCCCGCGAATATCGTAGCGCTCAGCTCGTTCGAACAAATATGCATCTTGAAAACTGCGTAGCAATTTTGCCACGAACCGATAAGATAATTTTTGATTATGAGGATCAGAAGATTGCAAAGTACGCACGATTTTATTAGGATTGATCAATTGACCCACTGTATCAGCCAAATATGAAGAAACCAAAGTTACCATATTGGCATCGCGAATATTGCTACGAACATTAATATCTTTTAGCAAAATCGTGTTGTAGATGCCTGATAGGATAGTCGGGCGCAAGTCTGCATCTGCTAAAGCAACTGCAGGAAAGCCTCCAATTTGCAAATATTGCCGATAGCACTTTAGTAACTGCCGCTGATCATATTCAGTACCTAATCGCCAAGCTGCAAATTCTTGAAATGATAGCGGATAGACTTTTATTTCCACGTAACGACCAGCAATCCGAGTAGATAAATCACCACTGAGTATTTGGGCATTGCTGCCAGTGATCGTAATATCGTTAAGCTCAGACAGGCGCAAACTATTAACAACTTCTTGCCAGTCATCGACGAGCTGAATTTCGTCAAGCAGAAAATACATGCGCTGATTCGGAATGATTTGTTTTTGCAAATAAGCATATAAGGCCTGCATATTGCGCAGCTGATAGTGTTTCAGATCTTCAAATGAAAGATAGATAATCTGCCGATCACTCACTCCATGCTGCTCTAAATATTGTTTATACAGCAAAAGCAGATAGGATTTGCCACCACGACGGACGCCAGTAATTACCTTAATAAAATTGCTATTCTTAAAGCGCAGCAGTTTTTGCAAATATGCTGGGCGCGGCATCAATTCCATCATTTGTCATATCTCCTTAATAATTGACTTATAAGTCAATTATATCCTGTTTCTCCATAAAAATTGACTTATAAGTCAATTTTTATGCAATTTTGGGCAAAAGTTGACCTATAAGTCAATTTATTATCAAACACAAAAAAGGCTTCCTCATGGAAGCCTTTTGCAATTTCGATAATAAATTATTGTTGGTAGCGTTCATCAAACAATGGGCTAACTGGTTCATTATTCTGAATCCGCTTAATTGCATCCCCGATCAATGGCCCAACTGACAGCAAGACCATCTTGTCCAGCTTCTTTTCAGCTGGTTGGTTGATTGAGTCAGTCAAGACTAACGTCTTGATCGGTGAATCATTCAAGCGTTTAATAGCTGGGCCTGATAAAACAGCGTGAGTAGCACTAGCATAAACTTCAGTTGCACCAGCGTCAATTAAAGCCTGGGAAGCTAAGGTAATCGTTCCGGCAGTATCGATCATATCGTCGATAATGATTGCCCGTTTGCCTTTAACATCACCAATGATGTTCATAACTTCGGCAACATTGGCACGTGGACGGCGCTTATCAACAATTGCAATTGGGGTGTGCAGGAATTCGGCTAATTTCCGTGCCCGGCTAACGCCGCCGTGGTCAGGCGATACAACAACGGCATCCTTTTCCAAGTGGTGACGCAGGAAGTAATCAGCCAAGAGCGGTGCACCCATCAGGTTGTCTGAAGGAATATCGAAGAAGCCTTGGATTTGCGCTGCGTGCAAGTCCAGACCCAGCACCCGGTCAGCACCAGCCCGTTCAAGCATATTGGCAACCAGTTTCGCAGTGATTGGTTCACGGGCTCTAGTCTTGCGGTCCTGACGAGCGTAGCCGTAGTAAGGCATGACCACGTTGACAGTGTTAGCTGATGCACGTCTAACGGCATCAATCATAATCAGCAGTTCCATCAAGTTGTCATTGACTGGTGCACTGGTTGATTGAATCAAGTACACATCGCAGCCCCGGACGGATTCATCAATATTAATCTGAATTTCACCGTCAGAAAAGCGCTTAACGCTAGACTTGCCTAGTGGCACACCAACACGGTCAGCAATCTTTTCAGCCAAAGGCAGGTTCCCATTTAAAGCAAACAGCTTCATTTTATTACTTGCGGACATGATTTCCTCCTCGTATTAATCACAGTCCTATTTTAACAAAAAGCGACCAATTTCGCAGGCAAATTGTGAAGTTAATCGCATTTTATCAAAAAAAGCAGCCAGGAAATTTTCCTAGCTGCTGATATGCACTTAAAACCAGTATTTTAAGCCTTCCTCATTTTCATAAGACAGGAGGCATTGGGCATATGGACACGTTTGTTTAACCCAATCTCCGAACACAGCCCCCGCCTTATTATCTTGTCCAGTCGACGTGTAAAACATGGCGATTTTGCCTTCATACGGCCGGCCGATCTGCTTCAAAAAACTATAAACTGGCGTAGCTGGACGGTTGTCCCAAATCGGCGATCCAATCAGGATAGCGCCATACTGTCTGAAATCAGGCAGCTGACCAAGCAGTTTGGGAAATTCCTGCGTCACTAATTGGTGGCGGGCGATATCACTGGTTTTATACATGTCTTTTGAAAAGACATTAGCGGCAACTTGAATTTGAAATAAATCACTGCCAGGCATCTGATGATGGATCTTTTCAGCGACCTGCTCGGTATTGCCGGACCAAGTATAATAGGCAACTAATGTTTTGACTGACATAATCTGGCTCCCTCTTTAGCAATCATAATGTAAGCGTTTTATCTATCTATTTTTAGAGTGGACGTTTGCGCTGAGTTAGTCAAATTATGTTCGGATAAATAAAAAAGCCTAAATCCGCGAAAGCGCGGTTTTAGACTTTGTGAGAACGGTAAAGATTAACCAATTTTAACAACTATTTTAACAGGAATGTGGTGTGTACCTTGAGCATCTGTATAAGTTAAAGTACGGCTGCAGTAATACATGTTTGTTGTATTAGGAACTTGTTTCAAATCTGTGTCCGTCGTAATTGTAGCAGGATCAAAGCCATAAGAAACTGCTTTATCAAATGCCGCATTAGTTATACCTAATTCCGTCAAAGACTTGCCTAAGCGTTTTTCAAGATATTGATCTGGAGAGAACGCAAAATCTGCCCAGCCCGATGAAGGTAAATCATCTTTGTCAGGCGTATCCAAACTACCAAGTTTGGTTTGATCATCTGAACTTAATGCTGCTTTTGCACTTGTATCGTGAATTGGGTCCACGATGACATACTGGATATGAGGACTTTCAACATTTCCAGCTTCAATTGTTACCTCTTCAGACGCATTATGAAGTTTATAGCCATCGGATTTCAAACTGTTTACATCATCTGAAGAAATACCTGTTTTAGCACCGATAGTACCTGAATAATTACCAGTATCTACTTTTTTATACAGCGTACCATCTTCGGTAACATACTCCAAATTAAAGTATTCTTGACTATTATTTTGAACAATCTCTGCTTCAGTTTGATTCGATTTTGCTAAATAAATAACTTGCGTGTCGCCAGCTTTAGCAGAGTTTAAGGTTAAGTGGGTTTCAAAATTGCCAACTTTGCTACCATGGTTGTCATCAATTTCAATTGAATAAGTAAGTTCTTGATCGGTTGGGCCAAAAGGAGCTTCTGTAGTAGGAGTACCATCTGCTGCCTTAGAGAACATAGCGTTGTAGCCTTCTGGCAATGTTACGCCGTGTGCTGACAACAGATCAGAAATCTTCACAATTTGGTTAGTTCCAACGTAAGGAACATCAACATTTTTAGCTAATTCGGTGCGTAATTTATTAATTAGCTGAGCTTTCTGATCAGAAGGATTGGTTGTTGAAGTCGAGTCGTTGTCAGAAGGAGCATAACTGCTGGAGCTATCATAACTGCCTTCTGATGGAACGCTGCCCTTCAATGAGCCATTAGCTGCTGGAGCCCATTGCTTGTCAGTACCTAAACGATAATAAGTCTTGCCGTTGATAATCTTAGAAGCAAAAGCTTTCCAATCAGTATTAGCCGGCAAAGTTGCACCTGTTGCATTGCCGTTACCATCAACTAAGGAAACTTCACTGTTGGTAGTAAAGATTGCACGCTTAGTCGTTGGGGTAGACTCTTTAGCTCTTGATGCATCTACCCATCTAGCTTGAACCCATTGCTTATCTGTACCCAAGCGATAATATTCAAGACCGTTGATATTCTTTTTCTCAAAGACTTTCCAATCAGTGTTAGGTTTAATGAAAACGCCAGTACCATGGCCTTCACCATCCCACAGCAAAATCTTCCAAGTTGGGTGGTTAGGGACATAGTTGGCATGAACGACACCAGTCATGCGAGTAGAAGCGGCGTTAGCGTGATTAGTTAATGTACTAAGCCCAATTACCCCCCCCTAAAAGCACAGCGGCAGTACCGATAGTTAACTTACGGATTGCATAGCTAAAATGATTTCGATTCATTTTTGTTAATGCCAATTTAATCATATTTGACATATTTCTTCCTCGTATTCCATTACTCAACAATACAAGCTCATCATAGCAGTGATCTTGGATTTGGTAAGTTAAATATGTCAATAGATAGCTAAAAGCAAATGTTATAATCGCTAACAAACTACTCGCGGGCAGATGGCGGCTCGTGTCACAATTATGTTAAATAACCATTTATCAATTCATTCACAAATAAAAGCCTTCTTTCCAAAATAAGGAGAGAAGACCTTTAGTCATAAATATTAAAAATCAAATTGCTTTATGCTGGTGTTTTAAATGTTATTGGATAAGTACCAACAAGTTTTCCTTGATTGTCATCAATTTCTAAAGAAAATCCTTTTACTGTTCGACCATTACCAAATTCAACTTTTCCATTAGGGTTTTCATCAGCCTTTTTTCCACTTTGGTTAATGATCAATCCATTGTATCCAGTTGGCAATTGAATGCCATAATCTTTAGCTAATTCATTGCCAGACACTTTATTAGAAGCGGTAGTAACCACCTTGGATGTATTGCAAAACAAAGGTAGTTGGCACTTTACCAATCTCTTCACCCTTATTGTTGTCAATTTCGATAGTAGCTTTTTGTGGGATTCCTACGGGGCCAAATTGATTCTCAGTTACTGGTGTTTTATCAGAATTTTTATTAAACATAGCATTATAGCCCTCTGGTAATGTAACACCATGAGCTTTTAACACTTCCGAAATCTGCACTTCGTTGTTTACATCATAATCGACTTCAACGCTTTTTGCCATTTTAGGGGTAATGTCACTTATTAGCTTTGCATCAGCCGATTGCAATTCAAAATGAGTTTCGAAATCGCCGACTTTCTTGCCATGATTGTCATCGATCTCAATTGACCAAGTTTGTTCATGATCAGTTCCAAAAGGAGCTTTTTTAGTAGGGGTACCATCTTTAGCTTTAGAGAACATAGCATTATAGCCCTCTGGTAATGTAACACCGTGGGCTGTCAATACATCATCAACATTAACAATTTGTTCATTTGGAGTGTATGAAACCTATGCATTTTTGGCTAACTTTGTGCGCCACTCTGTAACTTCTTTGGGTTCACTAGGAGTGGTTGGGGTAGTAGGGGTAGTAGTTGAGCTATCATCAGAAGATGAGCTAGAGTTTGAAGAAGTATTTTGCTCAGCTTGGTAGCTGCCAGCGTCAGCAACGCTGCCATCAAGGGTACCACCATTAGCAGGAGCCCATTGCTGATCAGAACCCAAACGGTAGTAAGTTTGACCATTGATATTCTTCTTAGCAAAAGCCTTCCACTTAGTTCCTGGTGCTAAGACTTGACCTGAAGCATTGCCTTTGCCGTCTACTAAGTTAACTGAGTTTGAGCCAACAGTGTAAATAGCCTTGCCTGCTACTTCAGAAGCACCAGAGTCGTCAACGTATTGTGCTTCAACCCATTGTCTGTCAGTACCAATCCGGTAATAATCCAGACCATTCATCGACTTCTTTTCGTAAACCTTCCAGTTGGTGTTAGGTTTGATGAAGACGCCGGTACCATGGCCTTCACCGTTCCATAATAAGATCTTCCAAGTTGGGTGATTAGGAACTGGGTTGACATGAACAATCCCTGTCATATGTGTAGAAGCTTGAACGTTACTGTGCAATGCACCAGCGCAACCTAAACCCAACAGAACTGAAGCGGCGCCAATACTCAGTTTTCTGATTGAGAAACGGAAATGGTTGCGGTTCATCTTGCCGGCCATCATTCTATTTTTATTAGACATATCTTTAATAACCTCACTTTTGCATAATCTACGAACATTCTTTTCATGCCAATCATATCAAATTAATTCTGTAAAAGAGATACGGATATATTAAACACAGACTTGCTATATCAAAAAACTGAAAGCGCTTGCGCATATTATGTGAATTCATGAACGTGTTTGGTATATATTTCAATCGGATTAAATAACTCCTAAAGTTGGTCAATAAGTGCAGCCCCCCCACTCTGTATCTTAATTTCATATAATTTATCCTTTTTTAGGCTGACTTTTCCGCTATTCCGCTGCATGCAAAAAGGCACCGGCTTTTCATGAAGTCGATGCTTTGTTACTAAATCTAATTTATAAGAAAACTAGCTCAGACAGTTATCTTTCTAGCAAATATGCCCTTTATTGCCACTCTTTATCTTTTGACAATGGCAATTTGTGCCAGTAGTCTTCCTTATTAACCTGCCGGCCACGTGCAATCGCCATCTCATACCGCTTCACGTCTTTAGTGATCGTTGAGTCAGCGGCAATAAATGAGTGGTCAGCCACGTTAATCGGGTTGATGATGGTTGCGCCAGCCCCGACAAAGGCATGGTCACCAACATATGAGTGAAACTTCTTGACGCCATCATAGTTGGAGAAGATTACCCCGCAGCCAACGTTAATGTCTTTGCCTAAAGTGGCATCCCCGATGTAAGTCAAGTGACCAACTTTAGTATTTTCGCCAATTTCTGCCTTCTTGATCTCCACGAAGTTGCCGACATGTGCTCCCTGGCGGATAACTGCCTTTGGCCGCAAGTGCGAGTTTGGACCAATGTCAGTATTGTCGTCCATCTCAGCTTCTTGCAAAGTTGAAGAAGTAACAGTCACATGGTCGCCCAGCGTAGAATCTTCAATTCTTGACCCCATGGTAATCAAGCAGTTCTTGCCAATCACGGTCTTGCCCTTAATGACAACGCCGCCTTCAATCACCGTATCATTGCCGATCTTAACGTCGCTATCAATATATGCCGTGTCAGGATCGATAAAGGAAACACCATTGCGCATGTGCTCTTCATTGATCCGACGCTGCATAATTTTGGTGGCCTTAGCCAGCGCGATCCGGTCGTTAACGCCCAAGCTTTCAGAAAAGTCAGGCATCTTGTACGCACCAACGCGCTCGCCTTGTTCACGCAAAATCTCCAGCACATCCGTCAAGTAGTATTCGCCCTGGGCATTGTTGTTCTTAACCTGTTTCAAAGCTTCAAAGAGCAGCTGGTTGTTGAAAACGAACACGCCGGTGTTGATTTCTTTGATTTGTTTTTCAACCGGCTTAGCATCTTTTTCTTCCACGATCCGCAGCACATTGCCCTGCTCGTCGCGAATAATTCGGCCATAGCCAAACGGATTTGGCGCTTCAGCCGTCAAAACCGTCGCAGCATTGCCTTTTTCTGCATGGTACGCAAACAAGTGGTTGAAGGTGTCGCCCGTAAACAGCGGCGTGTCGCCAGTCACAACCAGGGTGTCGCCCTCTTTGTCAGCTAGCGCCTGGCCAGCAGTTTTAACAGCATCAGCGGTGCCCAGTTGTTCTTTTTGGAAAGCAAATTCGCTTTGCCCTGCCAAAACTTGTTCAACATCTTCAGCCCCAGAACCGACAATCGTGACGATCTTAGCTGGTTTGGTTTCCTTAGCTGCTGCCACAACATGTTCAACCATCGTTTTGCCGCAGACTTTATGCAAAACCTTGTACAGCTTGGACTTCATCCGGGTGCCTTTGCCAGCTGCCAGCACAACCACGTATTTGTTCATTAATAATTTCCTTCTTTACTAATTAAGCTAGGGACTAGTATATCATTTTTCAAACTTGTTAAAGTCAGTTTGCTCTAGGAAATTGCCCGGTTGCGCATGGATAGTCTTATTGTGCTGATCGATCTGCGAAATTGAGACTAAAGCCAGGTAATCTGAGACTTGCTGCTGGTGCGGGTAGTGAGCTTCACACAAAATGCACTTGCCGACCAGTTCACAGTGGAATTCCTTAACCAGCCGCTCCATCCCGCTTAAAGTACCGCCGCCCTTAATAAAGTCGTCGACAATCAGCACGTTGGAGTTTTCCTGCAGCATCCGGTTGGCCAGTTCCATTTTTTCAACATGGTCGCTAGCTGAAGCTACGTAGTTGACTGACAAAGTCGCCCCTTCCGTGACGCGTGAGCGGTGGCGAACAGTAACAAACGGCACGTTCAAATACCGGCTGACCGCTTGCGCCATCGCAATCCCTTTAGTTTCAATCGTCATGACGTAATCGACGTTGCTGTAAGCATAGTGGGTAGCAATCAACTTGCCGATTTGCTGCAAATGATATGGTGAGCCCAAGACGTCTGACAGGTATAAAAATCCGCCTGGCAAAATCCGGTCTGGCTGCTGCACTTCATTCACCAGCCGTTTGATATAAGCGCGGGCGTGGGCTTCACCCATGAATGGGATATAGCGCACGCCGCCAGCAGCGCCAGCAACGGTTTCCAAAATCCCATCTTGATCAGCGGCCAAAGTCCGCTTTAAAATGCCCAAATCTTCAGAAATGGATGACTTAGCAGCCCCGTAATTTTCGGCAAAATATGGCAGGGCGGTTAAGACATGTGGACGGGCCATCAAGTATTTCGTAATATTTACTAATCTTTCTGAACGTTTCATAATCTGTGCCTCGTTATTATTTGTCTTTTATTCCTAATCTAATATAACGCAAGAAAAAAGAACAATCACTAACTTTTCTAAAAAAGTTTCGTGATTGTTCTGAATTAATCTTGATTAGCTAACTGGTTATTCAGCAGCATCCTCAAACTGCAATTCAATATTCTTGGTTAAAACGTCGGTGTAGCTGTAAGAAACCCGGGCGATGTTGTTTTCTTCTTGGTTCAGCTTGATAACGAAAACGCCTGGGAAAGTTTCAGCTAAAATGCCCTTGCGGCGAGTTACCCGCTTGCGGCCTACTTGAGCCACCACTGTCAGACTGTCGCCTACATGAGAATCTAGCGTTTGCTTGATGTCCGTAATTGTTCTTGGCATTGAAGTCACTCCTTCGGGTAACTATTATAACAAAAATGTTTCACAAACTCAAGCTTTACTCTTGACAATTAACGAAACAAGCGATATGAACTGGTCCAAGTCCAATTTTTCCGGCCGAATGTTCGCTGGCACTTGCATTTTTTCAAAAATTTCCGCACGCTGCTCTTTGTCCGGCACAATTGCTTTCAGGTTGTTATTCAAGGTTTTCCGCCGCTGGGCAAAACACATTTTGACCAGGCGATTGAATTCAGCAGTTTTGCCAAGATAGCGCGGCTTAGGCAATGGCCGCAGCACTAAAACTGCCGAATCCACCTTTGGCTGCGGCCAAAACGAGCGATGTGAAACAGTTAGTGCTTGCTCAACTTGCATCTGATTCTGCACAGCCAGCGTCAACGGGCCATAGTCTTTGCCGCCAGGCTCAGCCGCAATCCGATCAGCCACTTCTTGCTGCATCATTAAAGTCAAACTGGTAAAATTCAGCCCGCTGCTAAGCAAATTGAAAATAATTGGCGTCGTAATGTAATACGGCAAATTGGCGACAATTTTTACCGGCCGATCAGGTTGAAAGAAACCAGCTAGATCTTGTTTGAAATTGGCCTGCAAAATATCCTGCATAACCAGTTTAAAATCAGCTAAATGGTCTTGTGGCAGCTCATTTTGCAGAATTTCTGGCAGGCGGTCATCAACTTCATAAGCGACTACCTTAGCGCCGGCCAGCAGCAATTGCTCAGTCAAAGAACCGATCCCTGGGCCAATTTCAATGACTTGGTCGCCAGGCTTGATGTCAGCAGCCGCGACGATTTTCTGAATAACTGTTAAATCAATTAAAAAATTCTGCCCGAGGCTTTTTTTCGCCGTTTTCAAATAACGGTTAACAATCGCTTGTGTCCGCACCGGGTCAGCAATCGGAATTCTAGTCATCTGCCTGCACCGCCTTCTGCAAAGCTGCCAGATTAATGCCAAACATGCGCAGCCGCTTGAACAGCTGCTTGCCATTACCGTAGCCAATGCCTAATTCTTCGCCAACTGTTTCCCGCAAATGCTTGCTATCGGCTTGACCGGTCAAGCCTAAATTGACATACGCATCCCAGGTCAAATCGCTTTTTTCAGGCTCAACTTGGTGCAAGTCGTGCAGGGCCCGCGTTAAGGCGGCTTTTGAAGCGTGCTCTACGCCTAAGCTGCCTTTCTTGTGCGGTGCACCTTCTTTGCGGGTAATAAAAGCCTGCTTGGCAGTCGGCACAGCTTGACTGACGATTTTACGGATGCGTTCGCCGTTAAAGTCGGGATCCGTAAAAATAATAATAGGACGCTTGGCTGCTAATTTTTTCAGCAAAGCCAGCGTTTCTTCGGAGACAGCGCTGCCGTTGGTTTCAACAGTTTCAATGCCGGGAAAAAAGTTCTGCAGCTGCTTGGTATCATCTTTGCCTTCAACGACCACGACTGCATCGTATTTGTCTTTAGTCTGCTTTAATTCCATAAATTCTCATCGCATTCTGATAAGTTGCTTGCGCAATTGTTTCTACTGGCAAGTCCTTTAATTTGGCCACTGCTTCAGCCACATAGCGCACATAAGCGGGTTCATTCCGCTTACCGCGGTATGGCTTGGGCGTCAAATAAGGCGCATCGGTTTCAATCACCATGCGGTCGAGCGGTGTCTGTTTGACGGAAGCATGCACATCTGTCGCCTTGGTGAAAGATGCCACGCCCGAATAAGACATGGTTAAGCCCAAATCCAAAAACTTAGCCAGCCACTCAGGATCGCCATTGAAATTATGCAGTACTCCGCCATATTCACTAACGCGGCTGTCCCGCAAAATTTGATAAGTATCGTCGAAAGCATCCCGAGTGTGAATCGAAACAGGCAAATGCAGCTCATGCGCTAAATCCAGCTGCTCAGCAAACACCTGCCGCTGAATCTCACGCGGCGACTCATCCCAGTAATAATCCAGGCCGATTTCGCCAATGGCCACGTTTTTGGGCTCCTGGCACTGCTTGACCAGTTCGTCTTCGGCAGCTTGATCGTAGTCTTTAGCCACATCTGGGCAAAAACCCACCATGGCATAAACATTGTCAAATTGTTTAGACAAATCCACTGCCCGCCGATTAAAATCCGGGTCTTGCCCGCAGCAGGCTAATTTTGTTACATCCAAGTCCTTAGCACGCTGCAGATAAACCGTCTCCTGGCCGCGGAAAGGCTCATCGTTTAAGTGAGTATGAGCGTCAAAAATTTCCATTAGCCCAGCTCTGCTCCTGGTTCATGCTCATCGCCCACAATTGCCAGTTTGACTTGACCATCTTTTTCACTCGACAGCAGCATGCCTTCGCTTACATGACCAACCATTTTGCGCGGCTTCAAGTTAGTCACGGCTAAAACGTTTTTATCGAGCAGGACGCTAGTGTCTGGATAAAACTTGCGAATGCCAGACAGGATCTGCCGCTCTTGGCCTTCGCCAAAGTCTAATTTGAAGAGCAGTAATTTCTTAGACCCTTGCACTGGTTCAACCGACAAAATTTTGCCCACTTGGATTTTGACTTTGTCAAAATCATCAATCGAAATCTCTTTGCCACCCTTAGCTTCGCTGCGCGTAGTTTTCTTTGGCTTAGCCTTGGCCATTTCAGCTTGAATGTATTTGATCTCTTCAGCAGCTTTCAGCCGCGGGAAGATTGGTTCTGGTTTTTCAACCGTAGTGACGCCCCAAGCAAATTTGCCAAAGCCTAATTCATGCTGATCAGCCTGCTGCCAATCCAAACCCAGTTGGTAGAACATCTTGACCGGTGTTTCCGTCATAATTGGCGCAATCATAATTGCAATCAGCCGCAAGCTTTCAGCCAAGTTAGTCATGACTTTAGACAGCTGGTCAGTTTTGCCTTCTTTATTCAGAACCCACGGCGTTGTTTCATCAATATATTTGTTAGCCCGGCTAACCAGTTTCCAAATAGCTTGGATTGCCTGCGTAAAGTGCAAGTCGTCCATATTTTCGTAATAGTCGCTAATGCTCTGACGAGCCACGGCCTGCAAATCTTGACCAAATTCATCTTGATCAGCTGCAACGGGAGCGACTTTGCCGCCTTGATACTGATTGATCATAGATACTGTCCGGTTCAGCAGGTTGCCCAAATCGTTGGCTAAATCGTAGTTGATCCGCTCAACAAAGTCTTCCGGGGTAAAGTTGCCGTCATCGCCAAATGGCAGAGCCTGCATCAAGTAGTAGCGCAAAGGATCAACGCCATAGCGTGAAGTCAAAGATTCTGGGTAAATGGCGTTACCTTTGGATTTAGACATTTTGCCATTCCGCATCAACACCCAGCCGTGGCCAATGATGTGTTTTGGCAGCGGCAAACCTAGCGCCATCAGCATAATTGGCCAATAAATCGTGTGGAAGCGGACGATTTCCTTGCCCACCAGTTGATCATCAGCCGGCCAATATTTTTTGAAAAGTGAGTCATCATCTGACCCGTAGCCTAGGGCCGTAATATAGTTGGATAAAGCATCAATCCATACATAAACCACGTGCTTGGGATCGCTTGGCACTGGAATGCCCCAGTCAACCGTGGTCCGGGTAACTGACAAGTCTTCCAAGCCCGGCTTGATGAAGTTGTTGATCATTTCCTTTTCACGGGTATGCGGCTGAATAAAATCAGGATGATCATGGTAGTACTTGACCAAACGGTCTGAATATTTGCTCATCCGGAAGAAATAGGATGGCTCTTTAACCAGCTGCACTTCATGGCCTGATGGGGCAATCCCGCCGGTCACATGACCAGCATCATCTTTAAAGACTTCTTTCAGCTGCGATTCAGTAAAGTACTCTTCATCTTCGACTGAATACCAGCCTTGGTATTCGCCTAAGTAAATATCGCCTTGGGCTTTTAATTGCTCAAAAATCTTTTGCACGGCCTTGACGTGGTCAGCATCCGTTGTCCGAATAAACTTGTCATAAGAAATATTGAGCGATTTCCACAGTTTCTTGTAAGAAGCGGCCATTTTGTCAACGTAAGCTTGTGGTTTAACGCCTAATTTGGCTGCTTTTTGTTCAATTTTTAAGCCGTGTTCATCAGTCCCGGTCAAAAAGAAAGTATCATAGCCGCGGCTGCGCTTATACCGGGCCATCACGTCAGCAGCGATCGTCGTATAAGCGTTGCCGATCGTCAACCTGCCAGATGGATAGTAAATCGGGGTTGTAATATAGTAAGTTTTCGACATTGCATTGCACCTCAGTTCAGTTTTCTTAACACTTAATCATACACCATTTATTGCCCAGCAAAAAAAGGCTTTGCTGATTAGCAAAGTCTTTTTGCGCAGTTAGCAGCTATTTGTCCAAATCTAATTTGCGGTTGCGAGCAAACCAGAACAAGCCAAAGACAACAATCCCGACGCCTAAAGCAAACGGCAGGCTGGTCCGGTGCGGGTGCAGCATCTTATTAACTTGCTGCTTGCCCAAGCTACTATTGTCATGGCCGATCCCATAATGATCTTCAACTAGCGTAGCTAAGCCTTGGACAATTTTACGCAGAGATTGGTTGAAGTCCTTTTCATTCTTGGGCTTAAGCTGACTGCTTTGACTAACAACCATTTGGTCGCATTTTTCTTGGGACAGCCATTTTTTCACGCCGCTGCCGCGAAAAACTTTTACGTTGGCGCGGCTGCCCTTAATGCCGACCATTATATAAATTCGGTTGCCGGTCACATGTTTATGCGCTTTCAGCTTTAAGCCTTGCTGCGTTTGCAAATAAATCTGCGGCTGAGCATCGCTGCGTTCATAGCGAATATCTTTGTCATTCACCAGGGCCACCGTGTCGGGGTCTAATATTTGCACCGGATCATTCACCCGCTTCGGCGCAAACGCCATGGTGATGACAGCCGTGAAGGCTAAAAAACAAGCTAAAAGTTTTTTCATTAGTTGCGCCCTGCAAAGTAATCAACGCCAATCGCATGACGAACTTCCGCCAAAGTTTGGTTGGCCACTTCATTGGCATGCTTTGAACCAGCCAGCAGCATGTCATAAACAGCATCGGTATCTTGTGCGAACTTAGCCCGGCGCTCACGGATTGGTGCTAATTCTTCTTCCAGCACTTTATTCAAGAAGCGCTTGATTTTGACATCGCCTAAGCCGCCGCGTTTATATTGATCTTTAAGATCTTGAACTTTGGCTTGGTCTTTACAAAAGACGTCCAAATAAGTAAAGACCGTGTTGCCTTCGACTTTGCCTGGGTCTTCAACGTGCACGTGATCTGGGTCGGTGTACATTGACATTACTTTCTTTTGCACAGTCTTAGCGTCATCAGATAAGTAAATCGCATTGCCCAGAGATTTTGACATTTTGGCGTTTCCGTCTAAGCCTGGCAACCGGCCTTGGCCCTTCTTAGGGAAGTAGCCCTCAGGCTCTTTTAAGATATCAGTCTGGTAAACCCGGTTGAAGGTCCGAACGATTTCACGCGTTTGTTCCAGCATTGGCTCTTGGTCATCGCCAACTGGCACAACCGTCGCCTTAAAAGCAGTAATGTCAGCAGCTTGTGAAACTGGGTAAGCTAAAAAGCCGGCCGGGATGCTTTGATCAAAGTGCTTTTGCGCAATTTCACTTTTTACGGTCGGGTTGCGCTCCAAACGGGCAACTGTGACCAGATCCATGTAGTAGCTAGTTAATTCAAACAGGGCTGGCACTTGTGATTGCACGAAAATTGTCGACTTGCTTGGATCCAAACCTACCGCTAAATAGTCCAAGGCCACTTGCACCAGACTGCGGCGAATTTTTTCCGGATCGCGGGCATTGTCAGTTAAAGCCTGCGTATCCGCAATCATAATGAAAGGCTCATAGTCGCCAGTGTTTTGCAGCTTAACGCGCGTCTTCAGTGAGCCAATGTAGTGACCAATATGCAATTTGCCAGTTGGACGGTCACCCGTTAATAAAATTTTCTTACTCATAATCTTCCCTTGTTTCTGTAAAAAGTTCTCTGCTTTTAAGTGTAAACTAAAGCATTCTGAAGTGCTAGCGGTAAAATGGAAGCCAGGAGGAACTGCTATGTGTCACCATTTCACTTTACCGCCCCTCAAGCAAATTCAGCATTATTTAGTTAATGATTTGCAACTGCCACTAATTGAGCCAACTTTGCCGGTTATGCCCCAGGAAATTTTTCCTAAAAAGCTAGCGCCGATCCTGCTGTATCAGCACCAGCAGCTGCAGCTAGTTGCCAAAAGCTGGGGCTATCCTAACCCCTATCATCCGCAGCAGGTTCTGTTCAATGCCCGCGCCGAGCGTTTTTTTGAGAGTCGGCCATCAATGTGGGACCAGTCTTTTGCCCGCCAGCGCTGCATCATCATTGCTAAAAATTTTTATGAAACTGACCAGCATAAGCAAGGCTATCGCTTCGCCAGTCCCAATCAGCCGCTAACTTTAATAGCTGGCATTTATGATGGTGATCATTTTGCCATGGTGACCACTGAGCCCAATCAAACGATGGCTCCTATCCATAACCGCATGCCATTAATTTTAGAACCATCAGAACTGCGTTGCTGGTTGTTTCAAAACTTCACCAACTTGCTTGATCGTTCTGATACGCCATTAGACAAGGAACAATTGCCACCTAAATAATTTCATGTTAAAATAAAGCTTGTCTTGCGGGTATAGTTTAATGGTAGAACGCTAGCTTCCCAAGCTGGAGATGCGGGTTCGATTCACGCTATCCGCTTTAAATATGTGCAATCAAAAACAGACTTCATCTCATGATGAAGTCTGTTTTTTTGTTTTAGAGCAAAACCACTTGCAGCAGGCCGTTGATAATTGCCAAAAACATGGGGACGGCAATATTTTGCGTGTATAAATACGTCCAGGCCAGCAGCATTCCCAAACAAGCATTCATAATCAGCAGGGGCACTGACAGCTGCCAGTGCAGCAGCATAAACAGCAGTCCTGAAGCGATAATGCCAAGCACCGCATTTACCAGATTGCTATCTCTAAACCAGTAATTAAAGAAAAAGCCGATCGTCAAGTAAGTCTGCATAACCGGCATAATTACGCCATCAGCAGCTATCAGCAGCCAAAACAAACGGGCTGCTTCATGCTGCAAATAAAATTTATGCAAGTAGCTTTCAGGCAAGCGCTGTTTCATAGTGAGATAAGCAATCAAAATGCGCAAGGCCGTGATCAAAACTACTGCCCCTGCCACAACTGTAAAACTGGTTAAAAGCGGCCAGCGCTGCTGTTTAACAAAAAATTGTTCCTCGTGGTTGAATTGGCGAATGTGAAACCAAATGCCGACCGCCGCCACTATCACCAGCAAAAGCCAGCCCCAAATATTGGCTTGCAGCACATTGGCTGCCAAATACTTAACGCCGAAAACAATAAAATAAACAACCGCAAAAATTGTGATGCGGACTAAATTGCCTTGATGCGATGCTGGCGTATTCATCTTCGCTTGCCACTTCTTTCCAAACAGGTCTTAATTGATCCTGTCTGATTATACCAAAAAATCACACTTCATCTTTAAGCAATTTCACGTGATTAATGTGGTCTAAAGGAAGCAAATGATGATCAATAATGATATTTTGTTCGTTCCAGCCAGCGACAAAACCAATTATTTCGGCCGGCACTTGCCCATTTTCATCGACTTCTTTTAACTGCAGACTAACTGGATAGTGCTCTGCAAAAGCTGTTAGCAGCACTTCGCTAATTGCAGCCATGGTCATGGCTTTTTCACGCTTGCGGCTAGCTGCCGCCCGAACCGCTGCCTTTTCTTTATTCATTTTCAGCGTATGATCGCTCAAAAAATAGCCAGCCCATTTTTTCATGCCGCGATCTTGATAATATTTAAAAAAATTCGTCACTTCTTGATCAAAGTCGCTACTCATAGGCATTCCCGCCATTATGACCGCCCACTAAATTAGCACGCTGAATAGCCGTACCGCCAGGCAGCAGGCTTGAGGCCTTGACTAAACTGGTAAAACCGTAGCGGCGGCGAACTTGATCAATCGTGCGGTCAAACTGTCGCCATTTAAGCTGCTGCTGCGGTGATAAGAAAAAAGTCAGCTGCTGGCTAACATCTGGCGTTAATCCGCCCAAATCAACGCCAATTTCGCGCACGGTTTCGCCCTGCCAATGGTGACGAAACAAAGCTAGCAATTCGCCTACAATTTCGCTGTTTAAACTAGTCGGCGTCACTTTCGACTGCACGGAAAAGCCATGGCGATGGGCAGCATCATGCAAAGAAAAGCCGATAAATAAGTGGACTAAACTCGTGCGCAGGCCGTGTGCCCGAATGCGAGCCGCCACTTGTTCACCGATCTCGCGAATAACTATTTCAATTTCGCCAGCCCGACGATAATCACGTCCTAAGACCTGTGAATTTGAGTAAGACTTGCTTTTGGGGACATAGGGCTGCGAAATAATGCTGCGATCAACGCCCCAGCTCATGGCAAATAATTGATCGCCGATTATGCCAAACTCTTGGTGCAGCACTTGCGGATGCGTATGCGCTAGTTCATACATATTGTGAATTCCTAAATGCTCTAAGCGAGCAGCTGTACGCCGATTAATCCCCCAGACATCAGTTAAATTAGGAATGCGCCAAATCGTATCAGGCACGTCAATATAATGCCAGAAGTCAATCATCGACCGGCGGTGCTTAGCAGAAATATCCATGGCCAATTTAGCCAGCAGCGGATTTTCGCCAATGCCGCAAGTAGTGTATAAACCTAAAGTTTTGCGAATATCGACTTGAATTTTGCGACCTACTAAATAAGGATCATCACCGAATAAACGCCAAGATTTAGTCATGTCGATCATTGACTCATCGATTGAGTAAACATGAATATCTTCGCGAGCCGCGTATTTTTCAAAAATATGCAGCACCTCCAGGCTGCGCTTAATATACAGATTCATATGCGGCTCGACCAAGCGTAAATCGGGTGCGTCCTTGTGCGGCGGCAATTTGCGGGCCCGCATGACGTTGACTAGCCCATACTTGCGCTTGGCGGTCGGCGAAGCTGCCATAATCAGCCCGGAGCCAAAACTTGAATGCGGCTGCCGTGACATCACTGCCAAGCAAGCAGTCATCGGATTAAGGCCCAACCGCAAGGCCTCACAAGACGCATAGAAAGACTTATTATCGATCATAAAAATCAACCGGTGCGGCTCATAACGATAATCATACATATGCTCGCCTCCCGAACATCTGTTCTGACAATATTATACGAACTTGTGTTCGGAAAATCAATCAAAAATAGAGGCCAGTTTAACTAGCCTCTGCTTTACTGAATACTGATGATTTTAACTTGATAGCTGCCTGCTGGCGCCGCCACTGTCACGGTTTTGCCTGCAGGCTGCTTCATGATGGCCTGGCCTAATGGCGAATCAAAGGCCACTTTGCCCTGTGCTAAATCTGCTTCTAGTTTGCCAACCACTTGGTAGTCAACTTCTTCGTCATCATCGACAAAAGCCAGCTTGACCCGGCTGCCTAGATCTACCACGCCGCTAGCAGCTGGCTGAATGACTTGGGCATATTTTAATTGCTTATTTAAATAGCGCAGTCGGCTTTGCAAGTGGCCCAGCTCCCGCTTGGCAGTAGAATACTCGGTATTTTCTGATAAGTCTCCCAAGCTGCGAGCTTCTTGCAGCAGTTTAATGCGCCGCGGGCGATCTTTTTTCAAGGCCGCAATTTCATCTTTAATCTGCTGGTAGCCCGCTAGGGTCATTTTTTGAAAATAGACCATGTTTAATTGACTGCCTGCTGTGAATTATCAGCTGGGTTTAAGTAATACAGATGCCCATTGATGACTTGATAGTGGGCAATGACCGGCGACACGCCCGGATAAGCGCCAGCCGCTTTCATATGTGCTGAATCGTGATTTTCAGCAACATCAATTCGGTCGCCATCACGCATAATGCTGAAATCGCTGGCATCATAATTGCTCGGGTAGCCCATGCGGCTAATCACATCATTGATAACTGTACTGTCTGAAACAGCGGTTTGAGCACTATTTGTCTGCTCATTAGCACTGCTGGCTTGGTTATTAGTCGAGTTTTGCGTGTCAGTCTTGGTGCTATCGCTTGCTGATGCTGACTGCTGATCACTAGCCGACTGATCAGAGCCGCTTTGCTCGGTTTTATGCTTGTTAGCAGTTTTTGCTTTTTTACGCTTGGTTTCTGTTTGATCTGAACGGCTGCTCTTGGCATGCTCAGCTGACTTGCTATTAGCACAGCCGACTGCTAACAGTGCAACTGCGGCTAATGTCAAGCCAATCAACACATGCTTCTTTTTCATCATTTACAACCTCTTTTTATTCCCTAGTTGTCTTTATTTTACCGTACTCAGGCTAAGCAAGCTAGACAATTAGCATTTATGATAAATATTTGCTAATTTGTTTACATATATAACATTAGTGCTATAATAAATAGTGTCAGGAGGAGAAAAAGAACAACCGCTTGATCCTTAAACAAGATACTTACTTTAAAGAAAGGAAGCTTTGATCATGGCTCGTGAAATGATGAATCGTCACAACGAAGATATGTTTGATGCAATGAATGACTGGTTCGGTTTTCCAAGAAACTTCTTTAGCGACCGCGACCTGCAGAGCATTATGCCAGCCGATGTAGCTGAAAATGATGACAACTATACCGTCAAAATCGATTTGCCTGGCATGCAAAAAGACCAAATCAAATTGAACTACAACAACGGCATTTTAACGGTGGCTGGCCAACGCGAAACCTTTGTTGACAAATCTGACAAAGAAAAGCATTTGATCCACCAAGAACGCAGCACCGGTCACGTTTCTCGCAGCTTCCGTCTGCCAAACGTACAAGTTAGCGACATTCATGCTAGCTATGACGATGGCGTTCTAACAGTAGTTTTGCCAAAGCAAACTTCCAGCACTGATAATGGTGCCATCAGCATTGACTAAGCTTATCCATTAACTAAATAAATCTTCATTCATCCAGATATATCAAAAAGCAAGCTCAGCTGAGCTTGCTTTTTTTGCTGCCTAGCCGCGATGGAAAAATTTCTTGGCCATCACCAGCAGGTCTTGGTTTAAATCTAATTTAAGCAGGAACATGAGACCAATATAAATGGCCATCACGATAATCGATTTCAGACACATGTTCAAAAATGCTGACGGAATCACATTTGGCATCAGCATCCCCGCTGCAAATGAAATCAGTGCAATCAAGAAGTACTTCGGAACGTCAGCGAAAACGTATTTGAAGTCATAAGCGTCGCGCACGATCCATAGCCGCAAAACGCACACAATCACTTCAGTAATCAGAATGGCGATCAGAGCGCCAGTAGCAGCCCAAGCCCTGTCAAAGAAGTAGGACAAAACCACTTCTGATACGGCTCCGATTACCACTGGAATCGCATAATCAAGGTCGCGTTTATTAGCTAAAGCAAACTGATTAGCAAACACTCCGCCGAGCGGAATGATGACGATGGTTAAAGTAAACCAAAACATTAAGTTTGTCATCGGAATATACTTTTCGCCAAAGAAGAAAGGCACGAATTGCTTAGTATTGACCATGACCACGACGGCAAACAGCATCCCCAGCATAACTGTGGCTTCCAACGATTTTTTCAGTACAATCCGCTGCTTATCTTTGCCTTCGGCTGCCATCTTAGGCATCATCACCAGCGTAATTGAGGTAATCACACCCAGAATCATGTTGGAAATTCGCTGCGAGTTATCGTAAAACGACACCTGCGTTGAATTTTGATACCAGCCTAGCATCGGCTTATCTAATGAAGTATAAACTTGGGTGGCGATCTGTGGAATCAGCAAAGTAATAATCGCAATTGCTGATTCTTTGAACTTGTAAAAATGCTTCGTTGGGCCGTCAACATAGTTGCGAATGCCAACCCAAAAGACAAGCGAACCCGCTAAGGTCGACAAAGACATAATCAGCAAATATTTGTTTAAATCAGCCGGGCTTTTGACTAGCCAAAAGATCAAAACGACCGAAGACAATTTTACCAAGGTATTCCGCAAAACCACCTTGCCGAACTCAGCCAAGCCTTGGAAGAACCATGAAATATCCAGCTGCGAAGAAATCATGAATGGCACCATGAGCAGCAAGTAGTTCCAATAGCGGACATGCACTAGATTCAAGAAAATCACCGTGCAGGTAATCATGATCAGGCTGGCCAAAGCTTGGAAATACCATAATCCCCAAAAAGCATTGGTTAATTCTTCTCGGGTGCTGTAAGCACGAGTCCGCGAAATAGTCCGCATGCCAATGTAAGAAATCGACAGCGAGCAAAACACCATCAAAAACTGGGTAGTGTTGTTCACACTAGAATAGATCCCATATTTGCTGGGACCTAGCGTCCGTGACAAGTACGGGACCGTAATCAGCGGGACTAATACCAGAAAGATCTGATAAATGGCATTATAAAAAATATTTAACAGGGTTTTTCTCACAAAAATTCACCTTATTTATGCAAACTGGCAAAATTGCGCTCACAATTATGGTCGCGTTCAATTGGATAAGTCAAATCCAGCCAATACTTTCGCTTGGCCTGATACTGATCTTGCTCTAAATTAGCTAACGCTGCTAGCATTTCCTCCTGGTTATTGACAGTTGCGCCAGGCACTGCTTCAGCATAGGGAGTCAGCAGCAAGCCGCGTACTTGTTCATATCGCTGCAAGAAATTAGTTACAAAGAAGACCGGTTTATTTAAATGCAAGTAATCGAAATAAATCGATGAAAAATCAGTTAGCAGATAATCAGTTTGACCGAGCAGACTGTAAAGATCCAGCTTTTTGGAGAATAAATAATCATTGCTCAAAAAGCACAGGTGCGAATAAGTCTGCTGACTCTGCGGGATTAACTTCATTTCATAAGGGTGAAGCTTCACGATCAAGTATTGGTGCAGCTTCGCCAGCTCAACGTTCAAGGCTGCCCCATCAAAATCCTGGAAAGCAAAAAAGTTGCCACCTTTAATTACGTCCATGAGCTGCGGATCACCTAGCTCATAGCGAAAAGTTGGCATGTATACCCCTATTTTAGCCTGCTCATCCTGGGTCTTGAACAAGTCTGCTAACAATTCAGCTTTGGAAATTTCTGGGTGCAGCAAAGCATCGATCCGCGGAAAACCGATCCCGCGGTATTTAGAACCCGCAATGCCCACACAGGCAGACATGAGGGTTTCATATAAATCCCCGCTAGAAATTACCCGATCGGCATTATGCTGCCAAACGCGGCGGTTTTTGACATCGTTATCATAACTGTCATTAGCGGCCATAAAGCCCATCCGCTTCAGCGGAATTCCGTGCCAAAAGCAGGTACAAATTTGGTCGCGCTTGATTTTGAAAGGCTGGTGGGTCGTAAACAAATATTTGGCCCGCCCAATTTTTAGCCAGGCGCTCCAAGACAAGTGTGAACTAGGCCATGGCTCAACCAAAACTGCCTCCACTTCTGGGTGCTGTTTTTTCAAATACTGGTAAAACACATAGCCGTTAGAACCTGACCGGCCAGCCCCATTTAAAACAACATACAAATGATCATCGGTCCGGGTAAAACCCAGCACCAGCTTGATCAGGTTTAGATAGATGCGAAATAAAAAACTTTTCATAATTCTCCTCAATCTTGCCTACATTTTATCAAAAATAATATTTTCATGATAATAATGGAAGCCCTTTCGTCTTAACTTATCAATTTGTTAAAATGTAGTTGGATTGCAAAGGAGCATAATATGAAGACTGTTATTACTTACGGAACCTTTGACCTGCTGCATTACGGCCACGTGCGTTTGCTCAAGCGGGCAAAGGCTCTGGGCGACTATCTGATTGTCGGCCTGTCAACAGATGAATTCAATTCCATGAAAAAGCATAAAGAAGCTTACAACGACTATGCTGAGCGCAAGTACATCCTGGAATCAATCAGATACGTTGACAAAGTCATCCCCGAAAAAGATTGGAATCAAAAAATTGCTGACGTCAAAAAATACCACGTTGATATTTTCGTCATGGGCAGCGATTGGGAAGGTCAATTCGACTTTTTGAAGCCTTATTGCAAAGTTGTTTACTTGCCGCGCACGCCAGGCATTTCCACTTCTAAGATCAAAGAAGACCTGCGTTAAGGGTATAATTAATTGAATACGCAAACAAAGGAGTCATTGCATGAAGAAACATGAATTAACATTGCAGGAAATTGCTGATTTTTCAGCTGATTTCAATGCCGATCCGAAAAATCAAGTAGTCGCACGGGCTGCCAAACGCAGCGGCTTGCTAGAAGCTGCTTTTAACGACCGAGTTGAAGGCAAATTAAACCGGGTCTTCTCAACTGAGCTGGACACCGACAATGTCACCAACCAAAAGCATTCTGGCCGTTGCTGGCTATTTGCTACTTTAAATGTGCTGCGGCACAGTTTTGGCAAACAATACCACGCCAAAAACTTTACCCTGTCGCAAGCTTACAACTTCTTCTGGGATAAGATTGAACGGGCTAATATTTTCTACGACCAAATCATCGACACCGCAGACAAGCCGCTAAACGACCGCGAAGTCCGCGCCTTGCTTGATATGGCTGGCGGTGACGGCGGCCAATGGCACATGGCTATTTCCCTGGTTGAAAAGTATGGGGTAGTTCCTTCCTACGCTATGCCAGAAACGTTTAATACCAATGATACGACTGGCTTTGCTGATGCATTAGGCCGCAAGCTGAAAAAAGATGCGCTAGTATTGCGTCATTTGAAGCAATACGGTCAAGAGGATGAACTGGCTGCTAAACGCAAAGAATTTTTAGGTCAAGTTTACCGGATGACGGCAATGGCTGTGGGCGAGCCGCCAAAGCACTTCGATTTAGAATACCGCGATGACAAGAAAGGCTACCATCTGGACAAGAATTTAACGCCGCTGGAATTTTTCCACAAATACTTCAAGAATGTTGATTTGTCAGATTACGTCGTTTTGACCAATGCACCTGACCATGAATACAACAAGCTTTACTCTATGCCATGCGAAGACAATGTTAACGGTAAGTACGAAGTTGAGTTTTTGAATGTGCCAATGGAATATTTGTCACAAGCAGCCATTGCCCAATTAAAGGATGGCGAAGCTGTTTGGTTCGGCAATGATGTTTTACGGCAAATGGACCGCAAGACTGGCTACTTATCAACCAGTTTGTACAAATTGGACGAATTATTTGGCATTGACTCTAAAATGAGCAAAAAAGAACGGCTGGAAACTGGCGCTGGCGAGGTTTCACACGCGATGACCTTAGTTGGCGTTGATGAAGACAAGGGCGACATCCGTCAGTGGAAAGTTGAAAACTCTTGGGGCGACAAATCTGGTGCTAAAGGCTTCTTCGTTATGGACAATGATTGGTTCAATGACTATGTTTACGAAGTTGTTGTACACAAGAAGTATTTGACAGCTGAACAAGTCAAATTAGCTGAAGGCGAAGCAACGCCGCTGCCAGCTTGGGACTCATTAGCATAGAAAATTGGTGCAAAGCTCGGATCATAAGATTCGGGCTTTTTGCTTGCAGTTAGACAACAGAAAAACCGTCCAGCCAAAGCCAGACGGTCGATTAAGTCGCTAAACCATGCTACAATATTATCAGGAATTGGTGAATATTGTATTCAACAATTGGGCTGATAGCTTAGCGGTAGCGCTCTTGTTCTGGTGTACTGCGAATACACCACCAGCCAAGTGCAATAAAGAACGTCCCAAAAGAGATCACCCCTTATATGTTACTTGTGCATTGGTGTAGCCAGTGCACTTTTTTCACATTGCTGCTAAGCAAAAAGACAAAGGCTCAGAGCGAAAGATCTGAGCCTTTTTTGATGTGAATTAATCAAGAAATTGAGCAATTGCTTGCTCAACACTTTTATTTAAGGTTTGATGATTGGCCGCAGAATAATTAGCTAATGCTGCATGTAGCTTGGGATCGATGCGGACATTAAACTGACCCTTATATTCTTTTTCAGGTTTAATTCCCTTTTTATGACAATAATTCAAATAATCATCGATCATGGCATGAAATTCTTGGCGCAGTTCTTCAATAGTTTTTCCTTGATACAGAATCAATCCCTTGATGCCAATCACCTTGCCAAACAACAAATTATCTTCTAATGAGTATTCCACTGTACCGTGATAACCTTTGTAGGTCATTAATTTAGCCCTGCTCATGTATATTCAGCTCCTCAATTTTGCATCTCTTTAATGCATGATTATATACTCGATGAAAGCATTAGTCATTAATTTGTAACTATAACAATTCAGTTGTTTAATATTAATTAAGCAAAATATCCTAAGAATCAGTTTTAATATTTAATTCCCTTATCAACAGAAAAACCGCCTAGCCAAAGCCAGACGGTCGATAAAGTCGCTAAACCATGCTACAATGTTATCAGTAAATGATTAACAACATTGTGTTAAACAATTGGGCTGATAGCTTAGCGAAAGTTAGCGCTCTTGTTCTGGTGTACGGGAATACACCAACAGCCAAGCGCAATAAAGAACATCGCCAAAAGCGGTCACCTCTTTATTTTTTGCTCGTGCATTGGTGGCAACCAGTGCACTTTTTTATTTTAACATGGCCGCTAATTAAAAAGATATAGGTATATCATAAGAAATAATCAGCGAAAAAAAATGACCCAGATCGCAATGATCTGGGTCATTTCATTTCTCTCAATTTTTATGCAAAATAGCTTTGAATCGCATTCTTATAAGCAGCGATTGTTGCCAAATAGCTAGAAATCGTTGTAAATTCATTAATCTGGTGAGCCACTGACCATTCATCTGCTCCTAACACAATGACTGGCAGTCCCTGATGATGCTTAACAAAAACTGATGCATCCGTGGCCCCATTCATCGTCGCCAGTTTCGGCTTACTATGCTCTGGGTAGTCGGCATAAGCTGCCTGGGCAGCTTTTAAAGTCTCCTGTATAAAGTCACTGTCTTTATCTGAAGCAACTGGCCACCAATCATGGATAATGCTAAAAGTAAGCTGTGCTTTGCCTTTGGCATTGATTTTAGCCACCGCTGCTTTAATTCTGGCCGTAACTTGATCGTTATTAAAGGCATTCGTTGGCCGAATATTGCCGCGCAGCTCAGCGGCATCCGGAATCGTATTGATCTGTTCGCCGCCCTTAATGATTGTAACTGAATGCTTAACTACGCCCAAGTCTTTATCTTCTGGTGCGTACGCAAACAAATTCCGCTCGGCCACGCAGTAATCGATCAAACTATCTAACGCATTCAGCCCGCGTTCAGGCTCTGAAGCATGCACTGATTGGCCCTTGCTGACAATTCGGTAGTTATAGCAGCCTGAGTGGGCAAAAATTACATTCCCGCTGCTTGGTTCACCCACGAGCAAGGCAGATAAATCTTTGGCAATCCCATTAGCCTCAAGCCGATCAGCACCTGGCGTCCCATACTCTTCACCGGCTGTGCCAATAAAGCGAAGATGCCCCGGCACTTTGCCTGCTTCATGGAGTTCAATCAGGGCAATGATCTGAGCAGCCAAGCCGCTTTTCATATCAGCTGCTCCGCGTCCATATAGCTTGTCGCCTTCCACTGTTGCAGTCAGCGGATCATGCTTCCATTCTGATAAATCGCCTAACGCAACCGTATCCAAGTGACCAGTAATGCCTAAAATTTGCTTGCCTTCCCCTAACTCAAAAGTTAAATTGGCACGTTTATCGCCAAAAGCATCAATTTTAGCTTCAATGCCATGCTTAGCCAGCAGTTTTTGCAAATATTCAGCTACTTCAATTTCATTGCCATTAGCAGAATTGATCGCAATCAGATCTTTTAAAACTTGCAGTTTTGCTTCCTTATCCATGGAAATTGCCTTCTTTCAAACTCTCCTACCGGTCTTGGTGATTCAAACGCTTAGCCAGCGCATCGCCAACCAATTGAATAATAATCACCAGCAGCAGGACCAGCAGTGTGGCTACTAAAGTCACATCATTGTTAAAACGGTTGTAGCCATAAGCAATCGCGGTGTTACCTAAGCCGCCAGCACCAATCGCACCAGCCATAGCAGTTAACCCCACCAAGCTGATCAACGTTACGGTTGAAACCCGTACTAATTCTGATCTAGCTTCACGCAGGTACACGTCAAAAATTATGTCTGAATTTGTTGCGCCTAAAGCTAGCGCTGCCTCAACCTTGCCGCTATCGACGCTTTCTAAAGCAACTTGCACTTGCCGGGCATAAAATGGAAAAACGCCTAAAGATAATGGCACTAAAGCAGCAGTCGTTCCGATTTGCGTGCCAACCAGCAATTGCGTAAATGGTGCAATAAAAGCTAGCAAAATGATAAATGGAATTGCCCGGAACAGGGACACTAGCTTATCGCTGAAACTGAACCAAAAATGGTTTTCCATAATGCCGCCAGGTTTAGCGACTACCAAGATGACGCCGAAGATCAAGCCGAGCAACCCGCCAAAAATAGCTGGCCAAAAAGTCATATAAATTGTCTGCCAAATGGCTGTGCCCCAGCCGCTGTCGCCGCCCCAGCCAAGTCTGAGCACATTCGGCATCGTTTTTGCAATAAACTCAGTCATTCCAGATCCCCCGATCATCAATCTTCGTTACTTCAACATGTCCGCCCTTTAACAGCTCCGGCACTTGCTGCAGCTGGGCAGGCGTGCCTTTAACCAAAATAAACATCGTCCCAACTGGCTGACTGCCCAGAACTTCAATGTTGCCATACAGCATGGACACATCAACGCCCAGCTGCTTATACAAGTCCAAGATAACCGACTTAGTCACGGTTTGAGCGCTGAAGACGACTTGGAACAATTCTTCATCTGGTCCTAATTTTCCTAAATCAAAGGCCCGCAAGGTTTCAATGGCAGCCAGTGATCCGCCAACGAATTGCCGAGCTAGTTTTGTCTTGGGCCGCAGGTAGACATCGAGCAGTTTGCCTTGTTCAACGATACGACCATTTTGCATCACGGCAATTTTATTAGCTACTCGCTTAACTGCATCCATTTCGTGGGTAATCAAAACAATCGTTAAACCCAGCTTTTGGTTTAAATCTTTTAGCAGGTCCAAAATTTGATTGGTATTGCGCGGGTCTAGCGCACTGGTAGCTTCATCTGAAATTAAAATTTCAGGGTCATTGGCTAGCGCGCGAGCAATGGCTACCCGCTGCTGCTCGCCGCCGGACAGCTGAACTGGATAATTGTCAGCCTTGTCTTTTAGGCCAACCAGATCGAGCAGCTTCAGTGATTTTTGCTCAACTTCCTCATCTGAGAGCGGACTGTGTTTTAAAGCAAACATCACATTGTCTAACACGGTATTTTCATTCAGCAAGTTGAAATGCTGGAAAATCATCCCGATTTGCCGGCGAGTAGTTTGCAATTCTTTTTTGGAAATAGCCGTCTGCCCATCAGCAAATAAAGTTTTGCCAACCACTTTGACCGTGCCAGATGATGGCTTCTGCAGGAGGTTGATCGTCCGCACTAAAGTCGATTTGCCAGCGCCAGAGTAGCCAACCACTCCAAAAATATCGCCTTTTGCCACATGCAGGGTAATATCGTCGACTGCTTTGATTGAGGTTTCTTTTCCTTGCGGAAAAGTCACGCTCAAGTGGTCCAAACTAATGATGTCTGCCATATTCTGCCTCTCCTTAATCAGTGATCTTTACAGCTTCAAGTCCCAAGCGGTTTCTTCAGTATCGCCAAAGTACTTGTGGTACAAGCGTTTAACAGCTTTGGTTTGGAAAGCTTTAACAACGTCCTTGTAAGCTTCATTGTTGCGGTCCTTCTTGTTGGCAGCAATGATGTTGATCCATTGTTCTGAATCCTTGTTAACAGGTTCAGTGTAGATAACTTGCTTTTCAGTTAATTTTGCTGGAATTGCGTAGGTGTTGTTGACAACTGCACCAGCTACATCGTCAAGTGCCCGTGCACATTGATCAGCCGCCAGCTCTTTGATCTTTAAGTTCTTCTTGTTTTTAGCAATGTCAGCGACCGTAGCGAGCTTGCCAGTTCCCTTCTTAAAGGTGATTAAACCAGCATTTTTCAAAACATACAGGGCCCGGCTTTCGTTAGAAGCATCGTTTGGAACAGCGATCGTTGCTCCGTTTGGCAAGTCTTTCAAATGCTTGTATTTCTTAGAGTACAAACGAATTGGCGCGATCACGGTCTTGCCAATTGAAACGACCTTGCCGTGGTTAGCCTTGTTCCAAGCATCCAAGAAAGCTTGGTGCTGGAAGGCGTTCAAATCAATGTCGCCGTTTTGCAAAGCCTTGTTTGGCTGGTTGTAATCCGTAAAGTTCTTCAGCTTAATCGTCACGCCATACTTGTCTTTGGCGGTTTTAGCAACATGGTTCCAAATCTTTTGTTCATCATTTGAAATAGCAACCACGCCGACAGTGACGGTTTTAGCTTTTTGCGTTTGCCGGCGGCTGATGCCAAAAATCCCAGCAGCAATAATTGCTACGACAATAACGACTAACCAGATAATGCGATTGCGTTGTTTCTTTCTCATGATTTCCAATCCCCTTTTGCATAAAAATATTAACTACTTCGATCAACCGCATAGCTTGCATAAAAAAATCGCCCTTTATCAGACTTAACTGATAAAGGACGATCAAGGTCGTGATGCCACCTTTATTTCTTATTTCCTCACGAAAATAAGCTCACTAGCTGACTCATTGCTGAAGCAGCTTGCACTAATAACGTGTGCAATCCCGTCATTGACTAATTGGTTGCCAATGCCATTCCAAGCCCATGTTCAGAAAACTTTGCACCACTCCTTTTCACCAACCAGGAGCTCTCTGCAGGTGGCCATTTTCCTACTCTGCTTTTCGATATGTTTGCTATGCGATTAATTGTTGTTAATAATCTAATCCCATTTTTAATTTAAGTCAAGACTTTTCTAAGACTTTTTTCATATAAATTTATTGCTAATTTTCTTTACTGAAATTATCTTGCAACAGCCAATCTCGAATATTAACGATCGGAATACCAGCAACCATAGCTTGCTCTTCATATCTGCTAGTAATAATCATTTTTTGATAATTATTTGGAATTTGTAACAAGTTATCAACTTCTCGATTAGAATTTTCTGGCAATTGATAAGTGACTTGAATATACTTTTTATCATTAATTTTACTGGCAATAAAATCTATTTCCTTGCCACCCAATTTGCCTATTTGAACTCGGTACCCTCGACGCAGCAACTCAATATAAACAATATTTTCCAAAATGCTGCCACGATCGTTGATTTTTTCACCGATGGCATGGGGCCGCAAACCAGTATCGACAATATAATATTTTCCTTGAGCTGAGAGGATTTTTCGTCCCTTAATATCGTAACGATTAGCTTTATAAAACAGATATGCTTCTTCAAAATATGAAAGATAGTTTTGAACGGCATTATAAGAAATGCTGAACCGTGCTGATCTCAATGTATTGACAATTTTATTTGGGTTAACTAGTTGGCCCACCGTATCTGCCAAATATTTGGAAACCAGCATCACTAATCCTGGTTCCCTTAAGCCATTTTTATAGCCAATATCGTTAACAATAATAGTATTATAAATACCAGAAAGGATTGTTTGTTTTAATTCCTCTTTGGCCAAGACGACCGCAGGGAATCCGCCATATTTCACATATTCTTGATACAATTGTTCAATTATTTGTTCAGTCGGATTATCAATATGTTTAAAATCAAGCAGTTCCCTAAAAGAAAGCGGGAAAACACGTATTTCAACATACCGGCCTGACAAAAGCGTGGCTAATTCTCCACTTAGTAGATTAGAGTTGCTGCCAGTAATAGTGATATCTAGTAAAGGATTGAGTCGCAGGCTATTCACAACTTGCTGCCAATTCGAAACAAATTGAACTTCATCAAGCAAAATATACATTTTAGAATTTTTGATAATTTTTTTCTTCAAAAAAGCATAAAGCGCTGTTGCCTCATGCAGTTCAATATTTTCAAAATCTTCGAAAGAAAGATAAATTATCTGATTGGCATTGACGCCCTGCTTCAACAAATAGTTGCGGTAGAGCAACAAAATGAAAGATTTTCCAGCTCTTCTGACGCCAGTTAACACTTTGATAAAGCCAGTATTTTGAAAATCGATCAGTTTATGCAAGTATTGAGGACGTGCAATTAGTTCTTGTTTCATGCTATTTCCTTTATAAAGTAATTATTTACTAAATAATAGCACTATTTTGCTTATAAAGTAAATCATTGACTTTTTTTCTTCTTTTTTCCTTTATAAAGAAAATCGTTTTATCTTGATTACACAAAAAAGACCCAGCATTTTCATGCTGAGTCTTTCTTGGTTTAGCCTACTTTTCGTAACTAGATGCGACTTCTTTGTAATGCTGCACTTCGTCATCGCTGCAGCGAACAAAGCGTCCAGGCACGATTTCATGCATCGATCTGGCTTTGCCATCCATTTCCTCTTTTTGAGCATCATAGGAAAGGCGGTGACTGTGACGCTCAATTTCAGGATCTGGTACTGGTACGGCCGAGATCAAGCTCTTGGTGTAATCATGCAGCGGCTTGTCATACACGTCGT
>JALCDX010000005.1 GCA_022641965.1 Lactobacillus sp. | reverse complement strand
CCTCCTAGGGAATATTCATTTTTCAAATACTTCGATACAATCTCTATTTTTAGTTCAGAAGAATATTTAGTCATAAAAAATACCTCATAACTGTTAGATTTATGTCTAACAATTATGAGGCACTTCAAAATAAAGCAAGCTTTTTTGATTGCTTAATATTTTGACTTTTTAGTCATGCCTTCCCAGTGCTCAAAGCCATCACGCAGCCACTTGATATCGTTATAGCCCTGCTTGTGCAAGTAGCGAGCTGCGCGCAAGGTTACGCTTTTTGAATCTGAGTACAGGTAAACTGGCATGTCCTTGCGCAATTCCTTATATTGAAACTTGATGGTGGTAATTGGAATGTTGCGTGCGCCAGTAATATGTTTTTGCTTAAAATCTTTTTGCTCACGGACATCAATAATTTGAGCTTTGCGCATCGTCTGCTCAAATTCTTCATTAGTCAATTCGCCGCCCAGACGTTTAACTGTAATTCGCTGCCAAAGCCAATTGACCAAAAAGGCAATGATCACAGCGATTAAAAAGACATCTAATGCAATCAAGAAATTGTTCATTGTTTGTTGTTACCCCTTACTCAATACCAATCTGGATCGTTTTCATGCTGTTCTTCTAATTCGTGCTGCTGACGCAGAATCAGCTTTGCTGACAAGTAGTCATGGCGGCTAATGACATTGGCCTGGTGCAAGCGATCCAGCTCAATCGCCATTAATTCAATATCCCATTTGCGCTTGCCTAAATGGACCAGTACGCCGAATTTTTCTAACAGCTGCTGAACATCGTATAAGCTTTTCATTTGCAAGCTCCTCAATAATTGATGATCATGCCCTGCCGCAAGCAGAATAGCCAAACTAGCAGCAATCCGGATGCTGAGGCTGCTCGCCACCATTTGGAAGCTGAGCGCCAATTGCCGCTGCCCAAAGCAACAGTAAACAGCAACCCTGTGACTAAACCACCAGCGTGGCCCCAAATATCAATGCCAGGCATAAAAATATCAATCAGCAAATTAACAACAGCCAAGGCCAGCGACTGCTCACCTAACTGCTTCAAAGCTGGCTGGTCGCGGTTGAGAATGCCTAAAGCGCCCATCGCGCCAAACAAGCCAAATAAAGCGGTTGAGGCTCCGGCACTAACAGTACTATCGCCGCCAAAAGCTAAACTGGCTAAATTGCCGCCAATGCCGCCAACCAAATAAATGATCAAAAAGCGCGCTGAACCAAGAATTCTTTCTAGATAGTTGCCCATGTAGTAGACCATCACTGCATTAGTTGCCAGGTGCAGGATGCCAATGTGCAAAAACTGGGCAGTAATCAGCCGCCACCACTGATTTTTAACGACGAGCAGCGGGTTGTACATTGCCCCCATTTTTAACAAAGTATTAGAATTTTGCGAACCGCCTAAAAATTCTTCTACCACAAAAACAATGACTAAACTTGCCAGCAGCAAGTTGGTCATTTTAACGGGACCAGTAATTGCTTCTTTGATCTTATTCATGCGCAGTTGTTAAAATCGTTTTCACAGGCTGATCAGTTGCTTCAACTGGCCAGGCAGGCTGGTCATACCACATCGCCGAATTAGCCAAACTAACTGTCTGGAGGTTAGGATGCTGGCGCAAATAGCGATCATAATAGCCGCCGCCAAAGCCTAAACGGGCATGGCCTTGTGCGGCAAACGCTAACCCTGGCACAATCACTAGCTCGCAGTCATTATTGATAGCGGCCGGACCAGCCACTTCAGGCACGCCAAATTTGCTGATCGTCAGCTTTGTCTGCGGCCCATAAGCTAAAAAATCAAGCTGACGATCTGGCCTGGCTTTAGCCAGAAAAACTTGCTTGCCCAGACGCCATAAATCAGCAATCAAGCCTGCGGTGTCCACTTCAAACGGCAAGGCTTTGGTGACTGCAATAGTGCTAGCAGACTTAAGCACCGGAAGTGCCAATAGCTGCTGAGTCAGCTGCTTGTCTTCGATCGCTTTGTCCGGTGTAACCGCAAAATCTTGGAGGCGCTTTAGCTGCTGCTTGCGAAAACTTGTTTTATCCATTCAAAAATAATTAGCTATAAAAAAACAACAGGAATTGCCTGTTGCCTTAATTACTTGGTTTCACGATGAAGAGTTGCACGTCTTTCAACTGGGCAATACTTCTTCAAGGCTAAGCGTTCTGGATGCTTACGCTTGTTCTTCTTGGACAGGTAAGATCTGTCGCCGCATTCAGTACACTCTAAAAGAATGTTTTCTGCCATTTTATCCACCACCTATGCTTTTTATATTGACCTTTAAATGTTACCATTAACGGCCTGAAAATTCTAGTTTTTCTATTTATTGAGTTTGAAATAGTCTTGCACGATGGCCTTGCCCATTTGCAAAGTGTAAGTACCTTCGCCATCTGGATCTAAGCCAGGGAAAACAATCGCAAAGGCGATTTTTGGATTATTCGATGGCGCAAACCCAACAAAGGAAGCGTTGATAACTTGCGGAGCGTTATTGTTGTGCGGGTGCTTTGGATCATAGTAGAAAGTTTCGGCCGTCCCAGTTTTACCTGAAATCGATGGCTTTACATTTTTCAGTTCGTGAGCAGTGCCCCAACTATTCGTACCATGAACTACCCGGTACATCCCCTGTTTAATGACCGACAACTCCGACGTCGTCCAAGGGATGCGCATTTGCACAGTTGGCTGAGTATTGTAGTAAATATCCGTCCGGTTGCCGCTACGGTTGGTATGACCGATTGATTGGACCAGATATGGCCGCATGCGGTAGCCGCCATTAGCGATCGTAGAAATGTATTGCGCCATTTGAATTGGCGTGTAAGCGTCGTAGTTACCGTATGCCAAGTCAAGTACTGACCCAGTTTTCAGCTGGCCATCGCTATTGTAGTTAGAGCCTTGAATACCAGCTACTTCACCCGGTAAGTCCACGCCAGTCTTGCGTCCTAAGCCAAACATGGCAAAATTGCGACGCAGAATGTCAAATGAATTGGAATTCATGTGGATGTAAGAGTGCGGAACATATTTAGCTTTAACCCACCGTAAAGCCAACTGCATCATGTAAATGTTGGAAGATACTTCCAAAGCACTTGGCGCATCGAGCGCGCTAAAAGTTCCAATTGGATAAACTGATTTTTTAACTGATGATCCAGGCAGGTAAATTGGCGTATCTGGCAAAGTACTATTGGCCGGCGTAATTACTTTATTGATTAGCCCGCCAGCTACCGTAGCGCCTTTGACAGCCGACCCCATAACAAAGGAACGGTTAATGACGCCCAAAGCATCGTCAGTATTTTTATTGGTATCGGTATCATGATTGATCCCAGCCACTGCTAAAATCGCACCGGTATTCGGATTCATAACAACTGCATAGGCACCGTTTGAATATTGAGCAGCACCAGCAACTTGAGCAGAAGCATAAATTTTGCTCAGCGAGGATTGTACTTCTTTTTGATACTTTGCGTCCAAAGTCAAAATCAAACTAGCACCTGTTTTACCTGCATAAGTTGTCTTAGTCGACTGGACATGGTTTGACTTAGTAGTAACTTTTGACTTGGCTTTGGAGCCTTTCAGAATCGGTTCATATTCTTGCTCCAAATAAGAAGTGCCGACTCGGTCGTTGCGCGAATAGCCTTGCGCCAAGTACGAATTAAGCTGGTCACTTGGCAAACCGGATTTTTCAGTTGAAACCGAGCCGATGATACTTTTAATTGAATTGCCATTTGGATAAGACCGAGTCCAATCGGTGCCAATGCCGACCCCTGGCAATTCTGACAAGTGCTCGCCAACAACAGCGATTTCTTTATCAGTCAAGCCTTGGTTTTTCAAATAAATGGTCGACAGCGTATAAGCGCCGGCAATCTTGTTATAAAGCAGGGCGGCCGTTTTTTCACGCTTGGTAAAATGCAGGTGCTCTTTAGCGACAGCTTTCAAAGCATTATTGTAAATAACACTGTCGTCAAGTGCATCGCCTTTAGCGTTATAACGCTGATTATGCGGCAATTTAGCGGTGACGCGTTTTAAATTTTTGGAATTAGCCAAATAATAGTCGTACAGCTGACGATCCGTCGGCTTTTCATTATCTAATGATAACAAGTGGCTCAAACGGTTGGAAACCTGATAGATTTCAGCTGTTGAAGCACTGGTACCTTTAGTATAAGTAATCGCATTGCTAGCCTTATTGCCGACTAAGACGCGCCCGCGATTGTCATACATGATCCCCCGCGGAACATTGGTCGAAACCGTACGCTGATCAGTTTTTTGAACTTCCGCTTCAAACCGGCTGCCGTAAACCAGCTGCAAATAAACTAACTGTCCAATCAGCAGCAAAAAGAGCACCCCGATGACCCACAAAATGATTTTCATTCGCAGCGGCGTCACGGCTTGCTTTTTCTTGCCACCCGTTTGCTTTGGCTTTAAAAAATTCACGCTTAATTTACCTCGTTTAAACTAGACTTAGTTTAGCAAACTTGTCAGTCGAACACCAATATTCTAGTTAAATTTAAAGAAAGCTAAAAAATAGGCTCCTCAATTAAGGAGCCCATTTTTTATCGCTGATGATTAATCAGCTTTAGCCAATAACTTCAACTTTGTTGATCGTCACGTTGAAAGTTCCACCTGGGGTGTTGACGGCAACTTTATCGCCAGTCTTTTTGCCAAGCAGAGCTTTGGCAATTGGGGTATTATTAGAAATCTTACCCTTCAACGGGTCAGATTCATCGGAACCAACAATCGTGTAGGTTTCGGGATCATCGGTCCCTTCTTCAGTATAAGTAACAGTTTTGCCAATTGAAACTTCATTAGGATCAACGCTATCCGCATCAACAACTTGCGCGTACTTCAGCATTAATTCAATTTGAGCGATTCGAGATTCAACGGCACTTTGCTCGTCCTTAGCTGAATCATATTCTGAGTTTTCTGATAAATCTCCGAATGAACGAGCTACTTTAATCCGTTCAATAACTTTTGGCCGTTTAACCAATTTCAAATTCTTCAATTCGTCTTGCAGCTGTTTTTTGCCTTCAGCTGTCATAGGATAAACTTTTTCCGGCATCTTCTTTGCTCCTCAATTTATTTTTGCTTTTCTTGCAAAATCATCATATTACTTTTGCTTGCAATGTCAATCTTTACTGGCCAAGACTAGCATTTCTCTTCAAATGCTGGTTAAGCGTGTGTGAATAGTAAACTTTGCCGGTCTTCAAATCAGCCACAAAGTACAAGTAGTTGCTGCTGCGATCTGCTGGATGCAGGACGGCTGAAATAGAATTCAAACTTGGGCTGTTAAATGGGCCTGGCCCGTAGCCCTTGTGCTTGTACAAGTTGTACGGCGACTTGACCTTCGTATCTTTAATCGTCAATGAATGCTTATGCTTATTCAAAGCATACATGACTGAAATGTCAGATTGCAGCGGCATCTTAGCATCCAAGCGGTTGAAGAAGACGCCTGCAATCTTGCGCCGGTCGCTAGTCTTCACGCCTTCGCGCTCAACTAGGGAGGCCAGCGTCAGAACTTGATGCACAGTTAAGCCCTTGCGCTTGATCTGACTGTGATACGCCAGCAAAACTTGGTTTGTTTTAGCAACCATTTGTTCAACTAATTCCTTGAGGCTGGCCCCGCGATAAATTTCATAGCGGGCTGGGCACAAGTAGCCTTCCAAATGGTAGCGGACATGTTTGGACTTCATGGAGCTAGTCAGCAGTTTTGGATACTTTTTAGCTAGTTTATTGATGAATTTTTGATTTTTCATCAAAGCCAAAAAGTCTTTTTTGCTGTAATTGGTGCTCTTGGCAATTGCCGTTCCAATTTGATCAATTGTTTCGCCTTCACGCACCAGCAAGTAGCCACTGATCGGACGGCTGCCTGATCCTTGCAGCTGCCGCACGATTTGCTGCGTATTCATGCTCGGCGAAACATAGAACTTGCCGGCTTGAAAATTGCTCTCGCTTTTGACTTTTAACCAAAGGTTGAACACTTTGGCGCTATGAATGACATGCTTTTCCTGCAGAATATCAGCGATTTCCCGGTTGGTGGCGCCAACTGGAATGTTAACCGCTACATAACGGTCGCTGTGACGGTCAACCGGCTGCATAGCGTGATGCACATACAGACCGCCGACAATCAGAATCAGCACCAGCAGCCCAATTAAAGTTGACCCAATCCACCGAGTGATTTTGCCAGCTGCTTGTTGTTCGCGCTGATAAGCTGCCTTTTTTTCGGCATTAAACTTGCGCGCCATCTTGTTTCCCCCTGTTAACGGATCTTAGCTTCAAGTTGGTCAGCTAAAGCTGCGTCGATTTTCTCAACTGCTTTGCTTACTACATCATCAGTTAAAGTAGCCTGTTTGTTCAAGAAAATCAAACGATAAGCCAAACTCTTCTTGCCATGCTCAATTTGCATGCCATCGTAAACATCCATGACGTGCACAGCTTGCAGGTATTTGCCGCCATTAGCTTTAATGCAGTCAACAACTTGCGCATTCGTAATTTCCTTGTCAACCAGCAAAGAAACGTCCCGCTCAATGCTTGGGTATTTTGGAGCCGGCTCATTCTTCAAGCCAGTCGTCATGAGCGGCAAGAGAGCTTCTAAGTTTAGCTCGTAGCCATATAGGTCATGGCCTTGCAAGTTTTTATCCTTGACCGCCAAAACAGGTGCCAGCATCCCGACAAAGCCAAGATAGCGCTCGCCGGCATAAACAGCAGCCGTTCTGGTTGGGTGCATGCCAGGAATAATTGCTGCTTTGAAAGTTAAATCTTTAATGCCAACAGCTGCTAGCAAAGAAGTCAGTTGACCTTTAACCCAGTAGAAGTCTACTGGTTGGTCCAGCTTCTGCCAGTTGTGATGAGCAGCCGTGCCAGTGTACAAAGCTGCTAAATGCTCTAGTTCGTTATACTTGCCGTCATCCAGGTTGTAGACCCGACCTTGCTCAAACAGCATTAGCTGCTCTTGTTTATGAGCAAAATTGTAAGAAACGGCATTGACCAGGCCAATCAATAAGCTTTGCCGCAAAGCACTGCGGCCAGAGTTCATCGGCCAAGCCACTTTGATCAGCTTATGATCAGATTTGGTAAACAGTTTGGCAGCTTTTGGCGAGGTCAAAGTATAATTGATAGTTTCATTTAAGCCCTGGCCTTCAACCAGTTTGCGCAAGCGTCTGATCTTAGTCTCACGCACTGAATAGCCGCCATGAGTTTCTGGCAAAAGCGGCTGCGTTGACTCAAGATTATCATAGCCATACAAACGGCCAACTTCTTCTACTAAGTCAGCTGGGATTTCAATATCCCACCGGCGATTTGGCACCGTAACGGTCAAGTCATCCCCAGCTAATTCATGGCCAAAGCCTAATCTGTCAAAAATCTTGGCAATGTCTTCCCCGCTCAGCTCAGTGCCTAAAACATGGTTGATGTAGCTAGTCGTAGTTTTGACAACTACCGCTTGTCTTTGCTGGTCGGTAGCTTTTAGCAAGCCTTGATCAACAGTAGCGGCAGCGTGATTGCGCATGAGTAATGCCGCTACATCGATGCCCTTTTGAACATTATCCCAGTTGACGCCTTTTTCAAAGCGAGCTGATGCATCTGTTCGATTAGCGTGGCGCAAGGCAGCTTTTCTGATTAAGGTTGGATCAAAGACAGCCGCTTCCAAAATTACCTCAGTCGTTTCATCAGTAACTTCTGAATTCATGCCGCCCATAATGCCAGCTAGCGAAACTGGCTTGTTTTCATCAGCAATCACGATATCTTGCGGATCGAGTTCCAATTCTTTTTCATTGAGTAGTTCCAGCTTCTCGCCAGCTTGAGCTTGCCGCACAATTAATTTGCCAGCAGCAAAAGTTTTGGCATCATAAGCATGCAGTGGTTGCCCAGTTAAGAGCATGGCGTAATTAGTTGCATCAACTACGTTATTGACTGGACGAATACCTGCATTCCATAACCGTGTTTGCAGCCATAACGGGCTTTCACCAATTTTAATGCCAGTTAATTTGCGCAGATAATATTTTGGAGCCAGTTTTGGATCAACTTGTGCTTCAAACTTATCGCTCCAAGCTGGACCGTCCTCTTTTAACACAACCTGCTCAATTTTTGGCTTTTGATCGATAATAGCGCCAACTTCATAGGCTGCGCCTTCCATTGATAAAGTGTCAGCCCGATTAGGAGTAATGTCAAAATCAAAAATGTAGTCATCCATTCCCAGAGCTTCGTACACATCTTGACCTGGCTTAACGTCGCTGCCAGCTGAGAAGACAAAGATGCCATGCAAGTACTTGGCTGGCACGACTTTATCGGCAAAACCAATTTCTTGCAAGCCACAAATCATGCCATTTGATTCAATTCCGCGAATTTTACCACGCTTGATCTTTTCATTGCCAGCAATCCGGGCACCATGCAAAGCGACAATCACATCTTCGCCGGCTGCTACGTTGGGGGCACCACAAACAATTTGCAGCGGCGCTTCCTGCCCAACTTCAACTTGGCATTTATGCAAGTGGGTGCCTTCAATTTTTTCACTGGTTAGCACATGACCAACCACTAATTTTTTCAGACCCGCCATTGGATGAGCAGTCGTTGGTATTTCAACCCCGGTCCGGGTAATTTTTTCTGCTAAAACGGCTGGATCTACTTGCAGTTGTAAAAAATCTTGTAACCAATTATATGAAATTAACATTAGTCTTCCTCCTGGCGGAACTGCGTTAAGAACCGAATATCATTCGTGTAGAAATCACGAATATCATCAATGCTGTACTTTAAGATGGCAAATCTATCTAGGCCAACGCCAAAAGCAAATCCGCCATAAACTTTGCTGTCAATGCAAGCATTCTCCAGCACGTTCGGGTGCACCATGCCAGCACCTAAAACTTCAATCCAGCCTTCATATTTGCAGATTGGGCAACCCTTGCCACCGCAGTTGAAGCAGCGAACATCCATTTCAACTGAAGGTTCAGTAAATGGGAAATAGCTTGGGCGCAAACGGATTTCGGTACTGCCGAAGACGTGTTTGGCGATCAGTTCCAAAGTGCCTTTTAAATCGCCCATCGTGACGTGCTTGTCAACGACTAGTCCTTCCATTTGCATGAATTGGTGGGAGTGGGTCGCATCGTCATCATCACGCCGGTAAACTTTGCCTGGTCCAACCATCTTTAATGGCCCTTGTGAAAAATCGTGCTTTTCTAAGACCCGGGCCTGGTCGCCAGAAGTCTGCGTCCGCAGCAAGTGTTCATCATCAATCCAAAAAGTGGCCTGCATATCACGAGCTGGGTGATCTTTTGGCAAATTCATCATTTCGAAGCAGTAGTGATCAGTTTCGATTTCTGGGCCTTGCACAACTTGGTAGCCCATGCCAATAAAGAATTTTTCCAAGTCGTCTTCAACAATCCGCAAAACGTGTTTAGAGCCCATCAGCGGTTCTCTGCCTGGCAGGGTAACATCCAATTTTTCCGCTTCGAGCCGCTGCTGGATCAATTTATGCGTCAAATCCTGGTTAGCTTGGTCAATTGAGGCTTGAAACTTGTCACGCAAAGAATTGACTTGTTGTCCCAAAGTCCGGCGGTTTTCTGGGGCAATATCCTTCATCGAGTGCAAAATTTCGGTTAATTTGCCTTTGCGGCCCATGAATTTAACCCGAATGTCATTTAATTTTTCCTTATTAACGGCTTGATCGATTTCTTGGCTGCCTTCAGCTTGAATTTCTTTCAGCCGAGCCAGCAGCTTGTCTAATTCGTCGCTCATTTTTATCTCCTTAAACAAAAAAAGCTCCGTCCCCAAAGGGACGAAGCTACGCGGTACCACCCTAGTTTGGGCCTAAGAGCCCACACTTGCTATTTGTTAACGGTGAATAACCGGAATTGATTAGATTCAGCTCCCAAGATGAAATTCATGGTCCGGGCTTGCAGCTTTACACCAACTGCTGCTCTCTGAAAAGCACAGATGCCATTACTAGTCTTGATCAACACATTTTCAACATTTTAAAACAAGTTAAGCTAGAAAACAAGCTCTCTATTCAGCCCATTTATCAGCCCAGGTATGAACTTGATCAAAGACCGGCTTTAATTCGGCACCCTTCTGAGTCAGCCGATACGAAATGATCCCAGTCTGCGGATCAACTTGCCGGTCGACAATCTCAAGTTCTTCGAGTTCATGCAAACGCTCAACCAAAACCCGGTCGGAGCACCGAGTCAGCGACCTGGTCAGATCTTTAAATCTAAGTGGTTTTTGATCACATAAAGTACTGATAATAAGTCCGGTCCATTTTTTGCCAATCACTTGAAAGGCGTTGACAAAATGGGCACACTGCGAATAATCTTCAGCTGGAATACAGCCACTTTGCTTTTCTTCAGGCATAGCCTGGTTCCCTCCTTAAATTGCTTGTCATTACTATTATTAGCAAGTTTGCTTACTAAATACAAGTAAGATGCTCTAAGCAAAGTGATAAATCATAATGCCCGCAGCTACAGCTGCATTTAATGATTCAGCCCGGCCTTTGATCGGGATATAGAGTTTTTCATCTGCTAGCGGAATTAAACTATGCTCCGCCCCATGGGCTTCATTGCCAATGATCAAGGCCAGTTGACTGACCGGCTGAAATTCATTCAGCGGTTTGGCAGTTTTATCAAGCAAACTAATATAAATTGGAATGCCGGCTTCATGAAAGCTGCCCAGTGCTGCTGGCAGATCGGCAGTAATGATATCCAAATGGAATTGGCTGCCCTGCATCGACCGCTGTACTTTAGGATTATATAAATCAACGCTCTCTGGCGAAAAAATTACGCCAGTAAAGCCAGCCGCATCAGCTGTTCGAATAATCGTCCCCACATTGCCCGGATCAGTGAGATTATCCAAAATTACCCATTTGCCGTAATTAAAACTAAAATGCTTCGGCTGCGTTTGCTTCAAAACCATAAAAATTTCCTGCGAATTGCGGGTGGCGCTTAGTTTACGGCAAATTGCTTCATTGATTAAAAAGATCTGATCCTCAGGCAAAGCTAAATCAATTTCTGCTTCCAGCCTGGTTAAGCTGGCTTGCGTTCCAAGCAAAGCCTCAACCGGTAAATTTGCTTGCAATGCCTCTTTGACCAAATGAAACCCTTCAATTAAGTACAAACCTGATTGCTGACGATATTTCTTTTGCAACAATTTATGAATTTGCTTAATTTTTTCATTATTGACTGAACTAATTTGCTGCATCTTGCTATCTCCTTATCACGCTTTATATTTTAACAAAAATTTCTCTGGTTGATCGGGTTCCCTTTAACTAGTAAAATTTGCAGAGTAACTAACTTGGGAAAAGAGATTTTTAATGAAACCAAAAACTAAAAAGATGTTAGCAGTTGCCGCTGCGCTAGCTGTTGCTTTGCTGATTACTGGCTGCAGCCGGCACGGCAGTGCTTACCAGGCTCCAACCAGCGGACCGTACTACTGGATTTATGTCTTATTTGGACGGCCAATTCAAAATATCATGCTAGCCGTTAAAAATGCGATTAGCGGTCCTAACGGGGCCGGCTGGGCCATTACTATTATTACTTTTGTTGTGCGGCTGATCTTAATGCCATTCATGCTGGGATCGCAAAAGAAAGCTGTCCGTCAGCAAGAAAAAGTTGCCCGCTTGCAGCCGCAAATTAAGCGCGTGCAAGCAGCGATGCAAAAGCCTGGCCTGACGCAAATGCAGCAAAGCCAATTAGGACAGCTGCAAATGCAAGTGTACCGTGAGAACAATATTTCCATGACGGGCGGCATGGGCTGCCTGCCGCTTATTATTCAGCTGCCAATCATGATCGGAATTTACCAAGCCGTCGCTTATTCCAAAGAATTAGCGGCAACTTCATTCTTTGGCATTTCCTTAGGCCAGCGCTCGCTGATCCTGACAATTGTGGCTACAGTTTTATACTTAATTCAAGGCTATATTTCTTTGATCGGCATCCCTGAAGAGCAGAAAAAAGCAATGCAGGCCACAGTTTTGCTTAGCCCAGCCATGACCTTCTTCATTTCTTTATCGGCACCAGGAGCTTTAGCACTGTACTTCCTGATCGGCGGAATTATTGCTATTATTCAGCAGCTAATTACAACCTTCCTGCTCAAGCCAACCGTTAAAAAAGAAATCGAACAAGAGTTAAAAGACGAACCATTTAAAGAAGTTGCGTCAGAAGCTGCCGTCAATGAAATTGTTGCTGGTCCAACAGCTGAAACCAAACAAGCTGAACAAGATTTGCACGAAGATCTGCGAAAGCGAAATCAGCAAGCTAAGCAGCAGCGTGATCACGATGATCATCAACAAGAAAAATAGAATTTCGAGGAATGAAAAAACTAGCATTTTTGGATGCTAGTTTTTTTGTTGCTTATTTTTCTAATAGCGGGAAGGATAATTCAAAACGGCTGCCCGAACCAACCGCTGACTCTACCTTAATCTCCCCGTGATAAGCGGTCGTTAATTTTTGAGCAATTGACAATCCTAGACCATTGCCGCCTTTAGCCCGTGTCCTAGCTTTATCAACTCGGTAGAAACGGTTGAAAATTTTCTGCAGGTCGTCTTGACTGATTCCCTCACCAAAATCTTGGACAACCAAATCAACCCGCTTCTTAGAAACTGACGCGCTAACATCGACTTCTTTGCGATTGGTTGAATATTTAACGGCGTTATCAATCAGAATAATCAAAATTTCTTCTAAGTGATTATTGTACATTTTGATCTGCGTATCGGCTGGCAAATTATCGATATCCAGTTGGATCAAGAAATCTTTATGCAGCATACGCATGTCGCCAACCACGCGTTTAACCACTTCGGAGACTTTGGTGACCGCATGCGGGAATTGCACGTCAACTTGCTCTGCCCGGGTCAGGTCAAGCATTTCTTGAATCAAATACTTCATGCGGTCTGTTTCTTGCAGCGAAGCTTTGATCGACTCATCCAAAATCTTCGGATCATCTTTGCCCCAGCGTTCAAGCATATTCAAGTGTCCTTGAATGACTGCTACCGGGGTACGCAATTCGTGCGAGACATCCCCCACAAATTGCTTTTGCTGCTGAATATAGGCTTGCATTCGGTCCAGCATATGATTAAAGGCTACGCTTAAATCGCCCAATTCATCCCGGCGATGCAAGTCCGGGATCCGGTCGCTGCTATCAGGCTGTTCATCAACTTTGCGCGCCACTTTCGACATTAATTTAATTGGCCGCACAAAACTGATAATCAAGGCATACGAAGCAATCGCACTAAGCAGCAAGGCAATAAAGGCCCAAATAAAAATTCCGCGCCGCAGCCGTTTCATTACTTTGTTGTAAGCTGGCATCGTATTGTCAACGACCAAGTAACCGGTCAATTTATGACTGCGTTGTGAATAAATAGGAGCTTTGCTGCGCAAAACTTTGCCGCTGCTCGTGTTAACTACCTGCGAGCGCTTGGCCTTTTTAACTTTGCTCAGCAACTGGGGATGATTGTCATTGGTAAAAGCGATTTCCCCGCGGTCGTTATAGATAGTAATGTGCAGGTCTTTATTTGATAAGACTGCCAGCACTGGATCATTAACAACGTCCTCGCCCTTGTCGTCATCTTCAGTCGAGCGCTTCACCCCTGCTTCGCCTTGCAAAATTCGTTCAGTATTTGGCGAAAGGATTGGCACGACGTTAGAAACAGTCAAGCGCTGATTAACTTTTACCAGCCTGCTCCTAAAAGTCTGCACGACATTTTGTGAACTACTGGTTTGCTGACGCAAAAATTCTTGGTTGACAACTGAATAAATCGTAGCTGTGAAAATAGCAAAAGAGGCCGCAATAATCATCAGCACTCCACCGATCCATTTATAGACCAAGGAGATATGCCGGGCCTCTTTTTTACTGGTTTTATTTGGTTTCACTTTGCTCTTCCCTCATCATATAGCCGGTTCCGCGCACGGTTTTAATATATGAAGGCCGACCAGGTTGGTCAATCTTATTCCGCAGGTAACGAACATAGACTTCAACCACATTGGTTTCAATCTTCGAGTTCGGTCCCCAAATTTGATTTAAGAGCTGATCACGAGTGACCACATTGCCTTTGTTCTCGATCAAGGTCATGAGTAAATTGTACTCGCGCTTAGTCAAGTCAATGGCTTCGTCGCCGCGATGCACAATCCGGTTAGCAGTTTCGATTGTTAAATCATCGTACTTAACGATCTTCTGCTTGGAAAGCGCACCGCTATTACTGTCCTCTTCCATCTTCACCCGGCGCAGGACTGCCCGCAGGCGGGCCAGCAATTCCTCGATTGCAAATGGTTTGACGATATAATCATCAGCCCCATGGTCTAAGCCCGAAACACGGTCAATCACTGAATCGCGAGCTGTCATGATGATGATCGGCGTCTTCTTGACTTGCCGAACACGGCGAGCAATCTCCAACCCGTTTAGGTCGGGCAGCATTAAATCAAGCAGGATCGCGTCAAAATCTTCATGCAAAGCTTTTTCCAAACCCTTGCGTCCATTTAATTCAACGGCGGTCTCATAGTTTTCGTGCTGGAGTTCCAGCTCAACAAACCGCGCTAAATTTTTTTCGTCTTCGATAATTAGAATCTTACTCAATCTTTTTGTCCTTCTTTAAGCTAAATCTCATTTTTAATTCTATTCTCAAATAGCCCGTTTTGGCAAGTGTTTTCTAATTATCTTTGTCTGGTGGAAAAAGACCCTTTAACTTGGCAAAAGCCGGATTAGGCTTATATTTTTTAGCCTCGGCCGCTTTTTGTTCAGAAACAACTTCCCAACCTTGTCCATGCGGAAAGATATCATCATTGGCTTCGGCTGGCGTCAAAATAGTTGAAGGCAAACTCAGCAGCAGGTTATCTTCGACCGCAGTTTGCAAATCAATAACCCCATCTTCAGCCACAATCAAGTCTGGGTCATCTTCCAACTCTTCAGCAGTCGGCTGATGATCGCAATAGGTTTCAGTAAAATTAAAATCTTGATGCAGTACCACCGGGGCTAAGCTTCGCGTTGATGGGGCTTCCACTTCCGCAGTTACTTGAAAACTGCCAGTTACATAATCCCCATCAGCAAAAAATTGCCCTTTGACATGCAAATTGCGGGCATCATTAATCAAATGCTGACTGCGCTGTTTAAACGCATCAGTCACTGTGACGTCCTCATCAACTGCTTTGAGCACATCTGTCTGCTCATGCAGCTGTTCAAAAGAATATTGCAGCATTTTTACTCCACTTCAATTGGCCGGCGGCCAAAATTTTGATCTTCAGTCAGCAATTGTTCAGCTAAACGGTCAGCTCGCACCTGCAGGGCTAAGCTGCCGGTTTTGCTATTATGCTGATCTACTTTCGAAAGAACCGGTACTTGCCAGTCTCCTCGCATTTTTTTCAAATAATTGCGTCCGCGGTTAGAAAAGCCTAACAGCAAAGTGCTTGTTTGAGCCTGTGCAGCTGCCATTTGCTCATTGCTAATGCCCAGTAAAGCATAGAGGCTCAAACGACGCAAACGTGAATAAGTATAACGCTTTGATTTCACACGCTGCAAGAACTGAGTGAAAGTTTTTGCCTCATGAATTTCAGCCTTGAATTTATATTCAAGGCCTTCACTCATTTGATAAACTTGCCGCAGCTGTTCCACCTCGCTGCTTTCCAAACGATATTTTAAAAATGGAAAGAGCAGATTCCAGCTTGGTAACACCGTCTGCTTTTGCAAAGACGCAACTTCGCCTTTTGGCAGCCATTCTTGCAATTGCTGCCAATCAGGCTGGCCAACCTGCAGTAGCAAATTGCGCAAAGATGTAGCACTCGCCACTGCGTGCAAACGGGCAACCGCCTCACGGTGGTCTGCCCCAATGCGCTGAACTGGATGCAATTTTAATGGCCGAGCTAATTTCAGGTTTGCCACAGCATATGCAACCCCTAAAATTTCATTCGGCAGGTTGACTTCGCGGCCAACCTCCTGGGCCAGCACCTGATTATACTGAGTAGCATAAGTCTGGGTATAATCATGAAAACGCAAATCTTGCTGAGGAATTTTGCTAATTCGTTCAGCCAAGGCTGTAAAATTCAGGGTCCCGTCTTCTGTCCCAAAAACCAGATCAGTTGTCCCTAAGCCAGCTAGCAGCTGCAAGCCGCCACGACTGAAAAGATCAGCTGGCTGCACAGCTGTAGAAAACGGCATTTCAAAAACCAAGTCGGCGCCGCTGCGCAAAGCTGCTTCTGCCCGGCTCCATTTGTTTAAAATAGCCATCTCGCCGCGCTGCACATAATTGCCGCTTATTAAAACGATAATCGGATCGTTTTTCGCAATCAGACGCGCCCGATTAAGCAAAAATTCATGCCCGCTATGAAAAGGGTTAAACTCAGCAATAATTCCAACAGTACTCATAGCACAGCTAATCTTCGGTTACAGCCAATTGCTTGCCTTGGCTCCACAACTGCTCCAAACCGTAAAAAGCCCGCGCATCTGGAGTAAAGATATTGACGATAACATCGCCTAGGTCAACCAGAAGCCAGTTGGAATCACGAGTTCCTTCAATGCGGTAATCGGTGTAATCCAGCTTGTGCATTGCTTCAACCAAGGAATTGGCCAAAGCATGCAGCTGCCGATTGGAATCAGCGCTGGTAATGACGTAAAAATCAGCTAAAATGCTGACGCCCCGCATATCGTAAGCTACAGTTTCTTGTCCATGCCGGTCAGAAATAGCAGCTAAAGCGGCTTTTAATAAGTCTTCAGAGTTCACAGTCTTCAAATCCTTCTTTCTGTGATTATTTTTTAACAGCCCACTGATTGTAGGCCAAGAGCGTTTTAGGATAAATTTTTGCCCGTTGTTCGATCAAAAAAGCTAGAGTATGAGCCAATTCATAGCCTACGCCTGCATTTAAATCAGCGTAAGCAACTTTTCTGGCTTCTTCAACGCCTGGGAAATCCCGTCCTGGTTCAATAAAATCAGCAACAAAGACGATTTTATCCAAGGTCGTCATTGTCACGTCGCCAGTAGTGTGGCGCTTAACAGCCGTAATTATTTCCGGATCAGTGATCTTTAAATCTCGTTGAATGAACCAGCTGCCAACAATGCCATGCCAAATTGCTCGATTGTAATTAAGCAGGTCCGGGTCAAAGCCTTGTTCTTTAATCGTCTGGCGATAAACTGACACCGGAATCTGCTTGGCATAATCATGAACAAAACCAGTTAAGGCAGCCTTAGCAACATCATAATGGTTGAGCCTAGCCAGTTTGGCTGCCGTTTGGCTCACGCCAATGCAATGCTGAAACCGATGCTCATCCATCATGCTTTTTTCCTGAGCGATTAATTCAGCGCTGGTTAACGGTGAAAAAGTTTCTGACAGTGAAAAATCAACCACGATACAGCCCCTTTTCCTTAATAAATTGGCGGACGCTTTCAGGCACCAAGTAGCGAATTGAATTGCCAGTAGCCACATTCAGGCGAATTGCCGTTGAGGACAAGCGAATGTCAGGCGCATCGACCCAAATCATCGGGTATTGCGGATTTTGCGGATAGCCTGGACGCCGAATCCCGACCAAAGTTGCTAATTTAGCTAGTTCATCAGCATTTTTCCAAGTCGGAAAACTGTTGACTTGATCGCCGCCCATAATTAGATAGTAATGATTTTGCGGGGCATGACGCAGCAAGTAATGCATGGTGTCGATCGTATAAGAAACGCCGCCGCGCTGCAATTCCAGCAATTTTACCTTAAAGCGGGGGTTATCCTTAGTCGCTAGACGCAGCATCTCAACCCGATCTTCAGCTGAAACCCACTGATCCATATGCTTATGCGGCGGAATATTGTCCGGAATAAACCAGATTTCATCCAATCGCAGTTTCGTTAGGGCCTGCTGGGCACCCACCAAGTGAGCAATGTGGACTGGATTAAAAGTCCCGCCCATAATGCCGATCTGTTTGCCTTTTTTATTAGGGAGCGGTGCTAATTCCACTTGTGTCATGCGCCGCGTTGCACACTGGGTATTCGTCATATCTAAATCAGCGCCTTTCTAACTCCTTGGCCAATGCCGCCTGGCGTATACGTCCGCACGTGGCAGCCAGCTGGTACCGTTACAAAACCAATTCCGCCAAAGAGCAAATCACTCTTAGCAGCAACTGCATAATCGCGGCCTTGCCAGGCAGGCAGCTTAGCTGGATTTTGCGGCGGAATCAGCAGTTTCCCAGCCTGCTTCTCATAAAATTCAGCAGCATGGCTGGTTTTGGTTCGGTGAACATATAAGTCGCGGCTCACATAAACAACAAAACTGGTTTTTGGGCCTTGTACATAATCTATCCTGCCCAAACCACCTAAAAACAAGGTCTGTCCAGCTTCCAGCTGGTAAGTAGCAGGCTTCAGCGGCTTACGGGGAAGCACCTGTTTAAGTTCGGTCGAATCAAGCAAGCCTGTCAGCTGCTGATCAGCAATAATGCCTGGAGTGTCAACTAGATTGTGTCCGCCAGCGAACGGAATTTCGATTCGGTCTAAAGTTGTGCCCGGAAAACGACTAGTCGTAATCAAATCCTTTTCAGGGCTGACTTCACTGATAATCTGATTCAGCAAGGTCGATTTGCCCACATTAGTCATCCCAACAAAATCAATGTCTTCGTGCCTACTAAATTTATCTAAATAGGCAACCAAATCAGCAACGCCTTGTCCAGTTTGACCGCTAACCAGAAAAACAGCTTTTGGATACAAGCCAGCATTGTTAGCGATTTGTCGCAACCAGTCTTTAATCCGGCTGAAGCGGCTGTTTTTTGGGAACAAGTCAATTTTGTTGCCAACTAAAATAAAATCGTTGTTGCCAATGAAACGCGGAAGAGATGAAAGCAACGAGCCATTAACATCGAACAGATCGACAACATTAACAATCATTGCTGGCTGCTGATTTAACTGCGACAGCAATTTTAAAAAGGTATCACGGTCAGCACTAACTGGCATAATCTGACCATAATGGCGCAGTTTAAAACAGCGCTTACAATAAACATTGCCATCTCCGGCTTCAGCTTTTGCTAAACCGCTCGCCGGCACGTAGCCAGCTTGTTTGGGATTTTCTGCTTGCAGGGGGCTGCCACAGCCAATACAACGAATCTCATTCATTTTAGTTGCTCCTCAAAGGTCACTTTTCTGCCAGTTAAGGTAAATATTGCAAAAATAATTTTTTCAAAAAAGCGGTTAATCCGCGTATTCCATTTATCGGTCTCGACCAGTGGCTTAACCAGCACTGAACCAACACCAGCCAAATTGGCAGCTTGCACGTCTGTAATCAGCTGGTCGCCAACCATTAAAACTTGCTTTTTTGACAAGTCATACTTGCGCAAGCCGCGTAAAATGCCGCTAGGCAAAGGTTTACGCGCCCGAGCAATAAAATCAATCCCCCATGGCGTTAACACTTTGCCAACACGTTCATCAGAGTTGTTGGAAACAACTACCAACCTGATACCTGCGGCTTGCAAAGCCTGCTTGAGCTGCATCATTTCTGCTGCTGTTTCGCGCTTGTTCCAAGCCAGCAAGGTATTATCCAAATCAGAAAAAACGGCTTTGATGCCCTTGTTAGCCAATTGCTCAGGATTTAAATGATAAATGCTGTCAATTGTATAGCGGGGATGCAGCCACATAGCCAAACTCCTTTTCAATCATCAATTATAATATAAGCCTGCACAGATAAGAAAAAAAGACGCGCCCTTACAGAGCACGTCTTTTTGTGATGAGCTTAGTTCAAAGCTTTCTTAGCAGTAGCAGCTAATTCAGCAAAAGTCTTTTCATCATTGTAAGCAATGTCAGCCAGCATCTTGCGGTTGATAGTTACGCCAGCGACCTTTAAGCCGTGCATTAACTTGCTGTATGATAAGCCATTTTGCCGAGCAGCAGCGTTAATACGAGCAATCCATAAACGTCTGAACTCGCTCTTACGCTTCTTACGGTCACGGAAAGCATATTTGCGTGACACAAAGACTTGCGTGCTGGCTGCCTTGAATTCCATATGCTTAGCGCCACGGTAACCCTTGGCCAGCTTCATGATCTTCTTACGACGTTTGCGTGTTACAGTTCCACCTTTAACTCTTGGCATCTAAAATTCCTCCTCAAAAACTTTCTTAATTTTATTAATGCATTTGGGAAAGCATCTGTTTGATGCGCTTCATGTCACTAGCTGAAACCATAGCAGCTTTTCTCAAATGACGACGTTGTTTCTTAGTCTTGCCGTGGAAACGGTGGCCAGTATAAGCGTGATGACGTTTCAAACCACCATTAGCAGTTCTCTTAAAGCGCTTAGCTGAAGCGCGGTGTGTCTTCATTTTTGGCATAATTAAATTCCTCCAAATTAACTAGTTTTTCTTTTTGTCCTTTTCGCCCGTTGGTGCCAGCATTAAGAACATTTGCCGACCTTCCATCTTCGGCCGTGAAACAACAGTTGCAATATCAGAAGTTTCATCAGCCATCTTAAGCAGAACTTGTCGGCCTAAATCCTTGTGGGTAATGGCCCGACCGCGAAAACGAATCGAAATTCGGACTTTTGCGCCCTTCTCCAAGAATTTGCGGGCATGCTTCAATTTAAAATCAAAGTCATTGCCTTCAATTGTCGGACTTAAACGCAGCTCTTTCATGGCTACGACTTTTTGCTTTTTCCGAGATTCTTTAGCTTTCTTTTGCTGTTCGAAACGGAACTTGCCATAGTCCATGATTCGCGCAACTGGTGGCTTGGCATTTGGTGAAAGCAGGACTAGGTCCAAATCTTCATCCGCAGCTTGCCGTAATGCTTCTTGCTTAGAAACAACGCCAATTTGTTTGCCGTCGACGCCAATCAGCCGAACCTGCCGTGCTCGAATGGCTTCGTTTAAAATCATATTCCTTGGTATGAGTCTTCACCTCCATGTTAATTTGAGGACAAGAAAAAAGCGGGTCACAGACTACCCGCTTTTAATCAACAGAAATTATCGATCAGCCCAGAGGTTAGTTAACTTAGGCGAGAAGCGGGAAGCTTCTTCTTGTTCTCAACTTCTATATGATACTCTTGCCACTAGCAGAGGTCAATATTTATTTTTCTTCCCGTGAGTAAGAAGCAACGTCAGCGGCAATCTTCTTCAAGAAGTCTGCCCGGCTCATTGAAATTTCATCAGCCGTTCCATATGGACGAACGTTGACGCCATCGGCCTTCATTTCATCATCGCCGACAACCAAAGTGTAAGGAACTTTTTGGGTTTGTGACTCACGAATCTTGTAGCCTAATTTCTCATTGCGCATATCAACATGTGCTCTAAATCCGCGCTTATTCAAATCATCACGCAACTTTTTAGCATAATCGCCATGTGCATCCAGGTTGACTGGAATAATTTCTGCTTGCACTGGGGCCAGCCAAGTTGGGAAGGCACCCTTGTAAATTTCAGTCAGATAAGCAATAAATCTTTCCATCGTACCAACAATACCGCGGTGGATCATAACTGGCCGGTGTTCTTCACCATCTTGACCAACATAAGTCAAGCCAAAGCGTTCTGGCAGCATGAAGTCAAGCTGAATAGTTGACATGGTTTCGTCATTGCCCAAAGCAGTCTTGGTTTGGATATCAAGCTTTGGACCGTAGAAGGCAGCTTCGCCTTCGGCTTCAACGTAGTCAAGGCCTAAATCATCCATCGCGCCTTTCAGCATCTTTTGACTGCGTTCCCACATCTCGTCATTAGCAAAGTACTTTTGAGTATTCTTTGGATCACGGTATGACAGACGGAAGTAGTAATCAGTGATGTCAAAGTCCTTATAAACATCCATGATCAGTTTCAAAATCTTGGCGAATTCAGTTTGAACTTGGTCTAAAGCAACGAAAGTGTGTCCATCGTTCAAAGTCATTTCACGCACCCGCTGCAAGCCTGACAAAGCGCCAGATTTTTCATAACGGTGCATCATGCCCAGTTCAGCAATTCTGATTGGCAATTCCCGGTAAGAGCGAATGTGGTGCTTGTAGATTTGAATATGCGATGGGCAGTTCATTGGGCGCAATTCCAGCATTTCGCCGTCGCCCATGTCCATTGGCGGGAACATGTCATCACGGTAGTGTGCCCAGTGGCCGGAAGTCTTGTAAGCATCCAAGTTCATCAAAACTGGGGTATAAACGTGTTCGTAACCATCAGCAACTTCTTTATCGATGATGTAGCGTTCGATAACTCGGCGAATCGTAGCGCCTTTAGGCATCCAGTAAGGAAGACCAGCACCGACCTTCGGATCAACAAAGAACAGGTCCAAATCACGGCCGATAGTCCGGTGGTCGCGTTCCTTGATTTCTGCCCGCCGCTTCAAATCGGCATCAAGATCTGCTTTCTTAAAGAAAGCAGTCCCGAAGATCCGCTGCAGCATTGGGTTTGATGATTTGCCCAGCCAGTAAGCACCAGCTACTGACAACAAATCAAATTGCTTGATCTTGCCAGTGTTTGGCAGCAAAGCATCATAGCCAAAGTCAATGAAGTCGCCTAATTGATAAGCATCGACTGGATCGCTTTCGTCTTTAAGCAAAGCTGACTTAAACGGATCATCGGCAAATTGTTTAGCTAAATCAGCCTTAGCCAGCTGCACATGCTTGATTGGTTCACCATTTTTAACTGCCTTTTCCATGGCCCGCTTCAATTTCGGCAATTCGCCAACTTTGATTTGGTCAGCTTTGTCAGTATCAACATAGAAGCCATCCTCATCAGCAGCATGTTGACCTAAATGCAGTTCAGGATAAGCCTTCTTGGCAACGGCAGCGAAAACAAAAGCAGCAGTAGCCCGTAAAACATTCAAACCTTCGTCATCTTTGTCAGTCAAGATAGCAACTTTATGATCGCTACTCAATTGATAATCGAGTGGTACGATTTGACCATCAACTTTGGCAGCAACGGCTGCTTTTCCTAAAGAAACGGCAATTTTGCTGGCAACTTCACCAGCAGTCACTGCTGAGTCAAATTCTTTTTTGCTGCCATCTGGCAGAGTGATAGCAAAACTCATCTTATACCTCCAAATAAAAAACGCCCTTTCGATCAATCGATCAAAAGGACGTTAACACGTGGTTCCACCTTAATTCAGAACAAGCAAACCTGCCTGTTCCCTCAAATGCCGATAAAGGTGGCACGCCTTAATATCAAATTTTCAGTTGGAAAGTCGGGGTGCATTCCAAACGAGGGCTTTCAGAACAATGACCCTTCTCTCTGAACGGTTTGCATCATGTCTTTCTAATGCCAATTATTATACTCACTGCTTCACAGAAATCAAGGGCTACTGTCGACGATTTGGACCAGCAACAATTATTTCTGGAGCCAGCGTTCGTACTCGCTCTAAGAGCCGCTTTGCTTTAACCGGATCAATGCTGTCTTTAGTTTCTGCAAAATGCTTGCCCAAAGTTGCCTGATCAAAGTTGGAGCTGAAAAAGGTTGGCCGCTCATTATCCATGCGGGCTTGCAAAATCACACCCAGCACGTCATCACGCGACCATTGGCTCAAGCTTTCTGCTCCAATATCATCAAAGATTAAAACTTGAGCAGTGCTCAAACGCCGAATTTCATCATTCACCGTCCCGGTTTTAATTTTGCTGCCTAAACCAGCAATAAAAGTAGGCACATGCAAAAAGACAACCTCTGCACCCTCTGCAGTCAAACGATTGGCCATGGCCGCCAAGATAAAAGTTTTGCCGACACCGAAGTCACCAGACAAATAAAAGCCCCGAGCATGCTGATTACGCCGAAAAGTTTCTGGTAAACTGGCAGCAGCTGCGATGGCGTCATAGCGGCCATCGCCAGCTTTAACTTCAAGATTGGCAAGATCTGCTTTGCGCAAGCGTTCAGGCAAATCGATCAACTGCAAGCGCTGTGTTTGCTGCTGCCTAGCTTGCGCTTTTTGTAAAGCAGGCGTTGGCCGATAGGTCAGATCAATCATCGAACCATTTAAAAACAAATGCGGCTCGTAGCCAGCAACAATAGCATGTCCGCGAGCCAAATCCTGTCTTTGCACGTAAAAGGCATACAAGTTGGCACGGCTGCGCTTAATAATCGCCGGCGTCAACTCTTGTCGATGAGACTGCAGAAATTCCTGGACAGCTGGATCTGACATGGCAGTCTGAAACAATTGCTCTGGATCAATCTTAGCATCATGCTTTTTGATGACTGATTGCAAAACTTTGCTAATGTGTTCCATTTCCCGATCCTCCTGCTTGCTTTTTCAGCAAACGCTGCAGCTGTTCCGGCGTAACTTTGCTTTGATGGCTAGCTGATTTTTGCTGCCAGTTTGTACCCTGTTCAACCCGCTTGCTAGTTCGGCGGCGATACTTGCGCTGGGCGGCTGTTTTGAACTTTTTCGAGTAGACAATTGCCGCCGCAGTCGTCGTCACCCCATGCTGGAGCCAGTCGTTAGCAATGCGGTCTGCCCGGTTCTGAGTCAAAATAGCATCATAGTCAAGACAGGTTTTGACCACTAAATTGGTCATTGCTGGCGTTAAGCCTGACCGATTTTGCAAATTGAAAATTACCCGCCGCTCTTGTGCGGTCACATAGCCGCCCTTGCTTTGCTTAACTTTTTCAAGGAAAGCTACTGCTGGCAATTGATTAACTTCTTGCAGCAATTGATCATCCTTGTCATCAAGCTGCTGGACAACGGCCGCCGCTGACCGCTGACTGGCAGACACCAATTTTTTGCGCAATTTGCTGGCATTTTTGACAGGCCCTGCCTGATTAGCGGCTTGCTCAATCAAACCCATCCTAAGCTCATCTTTGCCAGGCACTAGCGTTGGTAAAACCAAGTCAACAAAATCATCAGCGCTATAACGGTAAAACGCCATGATCGCATAAATTTGCCGGCGGTTTTCATTAATCGTTCTCGCCGAAATATGATAAGCCTGCAACCGATCTTGCAAGTATTGCCAGTCGATTTGATAATCATTCTGATCATTGACAATGCTCGGAGCAGCCTTTGGCGGCTTATTTTCTAATGGTGCCTCAGCAAGCTGCTGCGGGGTCAAACTAAAGACGTCAAAAAAGCCAGCAGACACATCCTTAGCATCATTGACCGGCAAAAGCTGATCTGCAAATTGCTTTTTTAAGCGTTTATAAATTACTACGCCAACTTTTTCTAACAGCAGGCTGCGCAGCAAAAATTCATCAAAAAATGCTTCAGCACTGAGAACCGGCAGCAGTTTCAGCTTCAACACTCGTCCTAAAACCACGTTTTGGTCAAGGTAGCTTTTGCATAAGCCCACTGCTTCTAATTTGTGCAGTGCTTCAAAAATTGGTCTCAAGCCGCAATCTAGTTCTGTTTCCAGCTGTAGCAAAGTGCAATAATCGCTAGCCAGCGGCAAAGAGCTGTATTCATGGGCTAAAGTAAAATACAGGGCTGCTGCCTGGCTGCCAATCAAAGGCTGGTAAAGCTTGGTTAGAATTTGCGCTTGCCCAGCAGTTAGATCAAGCTGATTGATCACATAAAATGGCTGCTTGGGATCATCGCTATAGAATAAATTAGCCACGCTTGCTTATCCTTCCTTCTGCCTTTTAGCCATCATGTCATAGAGCGTTTTCATAAAACCGGAAACATCGGTAAATTGACGGTAAACGCTAGCAAAACGAATATATGCTACATCATCCAATTCAGCCAAATTGTCCATCACCAGCTGGCCGATTTCTTTGGAAGTAACTTCTGTTTGGCCATCCTTGCGAACCACATTTTCAACATGATCGACAACTTCATTCAGCTGCTCGCTGCTAATCGGACGCTTTTCAGCTGCCCTGAGCAGACCGCGCAAAATTTTTTGCCGCTGAAATGGTTCGCGCGTGCCATCATTCTTAATCACTAGCAGCGGTGTATGCTCTACCCGTTCAAAAGTCGTAAATCGATAGCCACAGCGCTCACATTCCCGGCGACGGCGAATGACCTCGCCGCCATTAGTCGGACGCGAATCTAACACATGTGAAGAATTTTGATGACAATGCGGACAAATCATAGCGTACCCACTTCTTTAATCAAAATCTGCCAATAAAGAGTCAGGGCTTGTTCAAAAGCCTGCCGACTGCCGTTATTGTTAATTATATCATCTGCTAGCCGGCTTTTTTCTGTCAATGGCAGCTGACTGGCAATTCTAGCCTCGGCTGCTCGCCTGTCTAACTGATCGCGTGCTTGCAAACGTTGCAGCTGAATTTCTGGCGCCGCCGCGATCAGCAAAATGCGAGCACACAGGTGCTGATAACCTTGTTCAAACAGCAGCGGAGCATCTAAGACGCATAAGCCTTGTGACTGTTGAATCTGTTTGACGATTTCTGCTCGAATTAACGGCTGGAGCAATAGATTCAATTTTTCTAATTGGACTGGATTTGCAAACACCAGGCGACCTAGTTTTTTGCGATTCAATCGCCCATTGCTCATAAAAAAATCCGAACCAAAAGCTGTTTTAATTGTCTGCCAGCCTTTTTGATCAGGTTCTTCCAATTCATGAGCAATTTGGTCAGCATCGATAATCTTGGCACCTTGGCTAGCAAAAAAGGCAGCAGCCATACTTTTTCCAGTAGCGATCCCACCGGTTAAGCCTAAACAAAAAGTCATCTTAATACTTTTCCTGACAATGCGGGCAAAAAGTGGTCCCGCGCCCCTCAACTTTGATTTTCTGCAAGATATGGCTGCAGCGATCGCATGGCTGCCCAACTCGGCCATAAACATGCAGCATTAATTGATAGCCGCCTGCTCGCCCGCTCGCATCCAAATACGTATGCACAGTCGTTCCGCGCATTTGGGTAGCCCGTGCGATGATCACATTAATCAATTTATACAAATTTTTGGCTGCTGCGGCAGGAATTTGATTAGCCGGAGACAATGGCTGGATTTGACTGAACCATAAGACTTCATCAACATAAATATTGCCTAAACCGCAAACCAGCGTTTGATCGAGCAAAGCCGTTTTTATATTCTTATGCTTTTTTTGCAAAGCCCGCCAAAAATAAGTCCAAGTAAATTCTCGACTATTAGGTTCTGGCCCCAATTTACCGATACCAGTCGTTTGGCGTTCAGTCCCAGTCAGAACCAGCTGCATGCGTCCAAATTTGCGCACATCGTTATAACGCAGAGCCGTACCATCAGTAAACAAAAATTCCAGATGATCATGCTTGTCTTTCGGCTCGCTTGGCGTCGTCAAACGATACTTGCCCTCCATGCGCAAATGCGACACAATCGTTAGTCCGCCATCAAGCCGCAGTTCTAAGAACTTGCCATAACGGTCCACTTTTTCAAAGCGGTGACCAATTACTTGCTTGCGAAAGGCTTCAGCATCCCCCGTAATTATTTTGGGATACCAAAGCCGCATATCTTGGATCTGCTTGCCGGCAATCAAAGGACCTAAAGTTCGTCTGACTGTTTCAACTTCTGGCATTTCTGGCATATGATCAGCTCCTACTTTGCATCATACCAATTGTGTCCCCAATTAGAATCAGCTGTCAGCGGCACGTCTAAGCGTACTGCCGCTTGCATGATTTCAGGCACGATTTTCTTAATAGTTGATAGTTCTGTTTTTGGCACATCAAAAATTAATTCGTCATGTACCTGCAGTACCATTTTGGTTTGCAAGTGCAGCTCGTCCAGCTTGCGCTGCATGTTAATCATGGCAATTTTGATAATATCGGCAGCCGACCCTTGAATTGGCGAGTTGATCGCAGTTCGCTCAGCAAATGAACGCAAATTAAAGTTTTTAGCATGGATATCAGGCAAATAACGCCGGCGATGCATGATCGTTTCAGCGTAGCCTTTTTCACGCGCACGCTGGACTGCTTGGTCCATATAGGTTTTAATCTGTGGATATTGCTCAAAATATTGTTCAATAAAATGCTTTGCCTGTTTGCGAGAAATATCCAGATTCTTTGACAAACCGTAGTCTGAAATGCCATAGACAATGCCAAAGTTGACGGCTTTAGCATGGCGGCGCATCAGCGGCGTTACATCAGCCGGAGAATCTAAATGGAAAATCCGCATGGCTGTGTGGGCATGAATATCAAAACCAGATTTAAAAGCCGACTGCATATTGCTGTCCCCAGATACATGGGCCAAAACGCGCAATTCAACTTGCGAGTAGTCGCACGAAAAAATATAGCCATCTGGTGCGCTAGGCACAAAGGCTTTGCGAATCTGCTTGCCTTCATCGGTGCGTGTTGGAATGTTTTGCAAATTAGGGTCGACTGACGAGAGCCGGCCGGTGGCAGTTAAGGTTTGCAAATAACGGGTATGAATCCGGCCATCAGGCTGAATACAATCCAGCAAGCCGCTGACGTAAGTATTTTGAATTTTGGCAATTTGCCGGTAATCTAAAATATCGCTAACAATCGGGCTTTTCGTCTTTAATTTGTTTAAGACATCGACTGAGGTCGAGTAACCTGTTTTTGTTTTCTTAATGACCGGCAAATTCAATTTATCAAAGAGGATATGCCCTAATTGTTTAGGAGAATTAAGATTGAATTTTTCGCCAGCTTCTTGGTAAATCTTAGTCTCTAAATTTGTTAAATCTGTTTGGAATTGATTGCCAAGCTCATTTAAAACTGCAGGCTCTACTTTCATACCGCTGATTTCCATTCGAGCTAGCACTTTGGCAGCCGGCAATTCAATTGTTTTATAAAGATCGTCTTGCTCATGAGCTTGCAGTCTGTCCAGCAGCTTAGCTTGCAGTTTTTCAAGAATCGCAGCTTTTGCGGATAAATGCGGATAAAGAATTTCATCAGCTGGCACTGCTTGCTTTTTGCCTTTGCCATAAACATCCAAATCCGTTTTTAAAGAATATTCTCCGTACAAGCCGGCTAATTCGCCTAAGTCGTTGGAATTATTCTCATTGTCGACTAAATATGAAGCCAGTAGCACATCGTCTGTCAGTCCCTGAGCTGCAATGCCCAATCGGTGCAAGCCGACATAAGTTCGCTTCAAGTCAAACACGGTTTTGTGCAGGTCAGCCCGGGTCAGCAGTGATTTTAATGGTTCTTCCTGCAAGAGCTCTACGTCTTGACTAACAAAAATTCGATCAGCGATCCGCCAAGAGAAGCCAATGAAATCTGCCAAGTGATAGTTGTCGCCCAACATTTCTAGCACAAAAGCAGCATGATCCGTTTTAATTTGACCTAATTCAGCTGACAAATTATCCCTGCTAAGAACGGTAAACTGATAGTTTTCGGCAGCATTAGCTGCTTCTGCCGACTGACTACTTTGATCCAGTTCGGCCAAAAACTTGCGAAAGCCTAACCGTTCATATAGCAAACGCAGCTGAGCAGCATCTGCTGCTTGCCGCTTAGTGTCAGTTAAATTAATCGCTAGTGGTGCTTGCCGATCAATGGTGGCCAGTTTTTTAGCCAAAAAGGCCTTGTCTTTATCATGCAGTAAATTTTCTTTCAATTTAGAGGCGCGCATGTCATCAACATGGTCGTATAAATTTTCTACGCTGCCATATTTTTGAATTAACCGTGAAGCAGTTTTTGGCCCGACTTTGGTAACGCCAGGATAATTGTCAGAGCTGTCTCCCATCAAGGCCTTCATATCAATGAATTCTGTTGGCGTAACGCCATTAACTTCTTGCATATGCGCTGGCGTAAAGGCCTCAGTTTGTCCGACACCATTTTTCGTCAAATAAACTGTCACGTGCTCACCAGCTAGCTGTGTCAAATCGCGGTCACCGGTAAAAACACTGACTTCATAACCAGCATCAGCTCCCTGTTTAGACATCGTGCCAATAATATCGTCAGCTTCATAATTGACCAGTTCATAAGAATGAAGTCCCAAGTCAGTCAGCAGTTCGCGAATCACCGGCAGCTGTTCAGATAATTCACTAGGCGTTTTCTGCCGGCCGCCTTTGTAGTCAGCGTACAATTTGTTACGGAAAGTTATTTTCCCGGCATCAAAAGCAACCAGCACATGATCTGGCTCAATTTGTTTCAACATGGCATCCAGCATATTTTTAAATGCATAAATGGCATTAGTATGCATCCCATCCGGGCTTTTAAAACGGTCAAGCTGCCGATACAAAGCGTAGAAACCGCGAAATGCAATTGAGTTGCCATCTACCAAAAGCAATTTTTCTGTTGCCATTTTTTCTCCTTAAAATAAAAAAACTGTTGCCATAAGTCCATCGCTTATTTTAACAGTTTTTTTGCAAATCCTTTAGCACGAAGATTAGTCGTGTTTATCCAAAATATAAGTCAAAACTTTTTCAAAAGCAGCTAAATCCGCTGCTGAAAAATGCTGCCGCAAAGCCTGATCATCTGCTTCAAAATAGTTTTTAATTTTGGGCAGCATTGCTTGTGCTTGATCCGTCAAAGCAACTTGTTTCTTGCGATGATCAAAGTCATCCTCAACGCGCCTAACTAAATCATGCTTCTCCATCCGGCGCAGCATGACAGTCGTAGTTGAGCGTTGAATCTGAAAAGCGTCCGCAATTTCTTGTTGACTAGATTGGGCATGGTCTTGTTCAGCCAAAAATGACAAAACGCTCATCTGCAGACTCGTAATTCCCAAACTAGCCGCAAAATCTTGCTGCTGACGAGTCAAAATAGACGATGCGGTTTGAATTCTTCGTTTAATTGGTTTCACATTGGCCGCCTCCTTTGCTCAACTTTAAAGGACAGGATGAGTTTTTTCAAGGAATAACCACTGTACCCGCTTGTTCCAAGTGATCAGCATCAGCTAAAGCAGCAATTTTTGCAGGTCGCCCGCTGCGGCTGACGAATTCCAAGCAGGCTTTAACTTTGGGCGCCATGCTGCCAGCAGCAAATTCGCCTGCTTGCAAATATTTCTGCATTTGGGCAGCTGATACTTTGGTTAGTGCCTGCTGATTTTTTTGTCCAAAATGCAAATAGACATGAGATACGGCCGTTAAGATAATCAGCTCGTCGGCTTCTAAATCAGCTGCAACTTTGGCAGCTGCTAAATCTTTGTCAATAACTGCGGCCTGTCCCCTTAACTGGCCGCTTTCAGTTTGATAGACTGGAATGCCTCCGCCACCAGCAACTACTGGAATTTCTCCGCTAGCGGCCAATTTGGCAATCACTGGTGCTTCCAAAATTGCCATTGGGGCCGGCGAAGCGACAACTCTTCGATAGCCCCGGCCAGCATCGGACACGAAAACTTGGCCCGGATGCAGTCGTTTTTGTTCAGCAATTTCACTTTCACTATAAAATGGTCCAATCGGTTTGGTTGGATGCTGAAAAGCTGGATCATTGGCAGAAACAATGGTTTGCGTAATCACTGTCGCTGCTCGGCGCGGGTCATGATGGGCCAACATAGCTTCATCAATCGCCTGCTGCAGCCAATAACCAATACTGCCTTCTGTCATGGCGCCGGCAGTATCTAAGGGCATAGCAGGATTCTTACTGGTGGAGCCGGCAGCTTGCTGCAAGAGCAAGTTGCCTACTTGCGGGCCATTGCCATGCACAATGACTAATTGATTGTGACTGGCAAAAACTGGCCACAATTTGTTAATCGTAGTCCTAACTGCTTGCTGCTGAGCAGCGGCTGAATAATCTCGGCCGGCAATTGCATTGCCGCCTAAAGCAATCACGATTTTTTTCATAATGAATGGCCCTAGCCTTCTTTAACGCTCGGAATAAACAAATTGCCTAAAGTTGCCGCCATAATGGCTTTAATCGCCGGCATCCGATTAGCAGCTTCTTTAAATTGCCAGGCAAACTTGGATTGAAAGACTTCATCAGTTACTTCCATTTCCGTTAAACTGTACTTGGCATGAATTTCTTGTCCATATTTGGTATTAAGATCGTGAAATGCTGGCAGACAATGCATGAAAATCAACTGGTCTGGATCAGTGTGCGTAGCTTTCATCAATTGCAAATTAACCTGATATGGTTTGAGCAATTTGACCCGTTCTTCCCAATCATGCTCGCCCATCGAAACCCAAACATCAGTGTAAATTACATTAGCTCCAGCAACACCTGCTTGAATATCACTCGTTACTAGCGGCCGAACACCAGTTTGCTGAGCAAACTTTTGAGCAATGCCTTGCACCTCAGCAGACGGCTGCAAAGAGGCTGGAGCTACAATGTGCACATTCACCCCTAACATGCTGCCACAAACTAGCAAGCTGTTAGCCACATTGTTATGACCATCTCCGACAAAAGCCAAAGTCAAACCTTTGAGGTAGCCAAATTTTTCCTTAATTGTCATATAATCAGCAATCATTTGCGTTGGGTGCCATTCGGTTGTCAGTCCATTCCAAACCGGCACACCCGCGTATTTTGCTAAAGTTTCAATATCACGATGCGCAAAGCCGCGGTACTCAATCCCATCAAACATGCTGCCTAAAACTTTCGCCGTATCGGCAATTGATTCCTTTTTGCCTAATTGGGTCGAATCAGCACCTAAAAATTCTGGGTGAGCGCCCAAATCATTGCAAGCGACTACAAAGGCTGAGCGAGTCCGCGTTGAAGTCTTTTCAAACAGCAAGGCAATAGCCTTGCCTTCTAAGTAGCGATGCGGGATATTATGCTGTTTTAAATATTTTAAATGCAATGAAAAATCAATCAAATATTCAATTTCAGCAGGTGTAAAATCCTTGCACGCTAAAAAACTGCGACCTTGAAATACATTTTGAAAAGTTTCCATCATTTATTAACGCTTTCTATCTACAAATCTTCGCGGCTAAGCGGACAAGACATGCACCGCGGGCCACCACGGCCGCGAGATAATTCGCTTGACCTGATTTCATGTACTAAGATGCCGTGTTTGCGCAAGACTTCATTAGAAACATAGTTGCGGTCATATGTAATTACTTCACCAGGCGCAACTGCCAAAGTATTCGAACCATCATTCCATTGCTCACGCGGAGCATCAATGCGGTCTCCGCCGCCAGTTGGAATCAGATCCAATTCAGACAAATGCAAATATTCTTTAAGCACATGCGTCAAATCATGCTCAGCTTTAATTTGCACTTCTCCTGTCTGATCTTTTGACAAAACATATAATTCGATTTGTCCATGCTGATTCAAAATAAAGGGATGAACCGTAAATTGGTCATAATTGATCATCGTCAGCACTGTATCCAAGTGCATCATGGCATGGTTATGCGGAATTTTTATGGCTAAGATATATTTAAAACTAGACTTGCCTAATAAATTTTTAGCCAAATCGGTAATTGCCCGCGCTGAAGTTCGCTGAGAAATGCCAACCGCCAGCACTTCCGAACTAAGAACCAGCTCATCTCCGCCCTCCATGCGGCCATGCTGACTGCGCTGACGCCAAATTGGCACCTTGGCTTGGGCAAAATCAGGATGATGAGCAGCAATCGTCTGCATAAATAATGATTCGCGGCGGCGAGCCCGGAAAGTCATCCGATTAATCGTTAACCCATCACCAATCGCAGCTTGCTGGTCACGGGTGAAATAAACATTGGGCATTGGGTCTAAATAAAAAGGATAATCAGGATCTTCAGCTAGATCAGCCAAAGTTGGACGAGCCAACTTAATTTGATCTTTGCGAACGCCAGCAATTATTTGACTAATCATCTGTTTAACAGGCATCCCTAGCAGCAATTCTTCCAAAGCTTGATAAACTGGATCATCTGGCATAAAACCAGATTCGCCAATAATGCGGTCAACAAATTGTTGGCGAACGGTTGGTTGCGTTAAGCTTTGTGCTAATAAATCTTCCAGATAAACGACTTTTGCTCCGCAAGCCTGTAAAGTTTGCGCAAACAAATCGTGCTCTGCTTGAGCAATTTTTAAATAAGGAATATCATCAATCAGCATGCGATTAAGAATCGCCGGTTCCAAATTTTCTAATTCTTGGCCTGGCCTGTGCAGCATGACTAGCTGCAGGCGGCCGATCTCTGAATAAACATGTATGGGGTTAGGCATTGGTCTCTTCCTTTCTATAAATCTATTATTAAATAGAATTCACGAAAAAACAAAAAAACTCGTCTTCTTGCAAAAAGACGAGTTTAATTTATGCAGTTAAAAATTTATTGCCGACCAATTGACGGTAGTAGTTGGCCCGGGTAACGCGATAATATGGAACCACCAAAAGCAAGGCAATGCCCCAAGTGACCACGCCTAATAAATACCAGCCTAAAAAGCTTAAATCGAGCAAAAATAGTTCAGCCTTGTGTCCATCCATGACCTGCCGACTAGCCGTAATTGCCTCAGTCGCTGTCATTTTATGGCCTGCTGCAAACATATCTTTCATAATGTAAGCCGTTTGTGAATAAGAATAGGCTTTAATAATGCCAGGCACTATTAATAAGATGCTCCATAAACTTAAAAACAAATTGGTCAAAAAAACAGGTTAAAAAGCTGTTTTTAAAGGTCTTGCTCTCCATTGCGCTAAACAAAGCCCGGCCAATTGGCCACTTTTCACCAGTATCAATAAAGTTAAGCAAACTGTAGGCAGTGCCCCAAATCAGCAAGACAGCGAAAATGCCGGCAATTATCGTTAGCAACTCAAACAGCCACATATTTCCGCCAACGACTGCCCAATAATCACTATTTAGAAATCGATAATAATCATCAAAATAGCCGCGGCCAGTTGTGCTGCGTTTGCTTGCATCAAGCAGCAGCGCGCTGATTAGCCAAACTAAAAAAATCAGGCCAACTGCCCAGCCCCAATTGCCATTCAGCTGAGTTTTGGCACGACTTTTCAATTCACTTCTTGTCATCTTGTCTCCCTCAAGCTGTCCACATTACTTCAATAATTTTTCAAACGCATCCTCATATTTAGGGATATCGCCGGCACCCATGAAGACGATTACTGAATTTCTGTTCTTAGTCAAATCGGCAATATTATCAAGATCAATAATTTCTGAGCCTGGAATCTGATCAACTAAATCTTGGCTTGAGATATCGCCGCTTTGTTCACGAGCTGAGGCATAAATTGGCGTAACGTATGCTTTATCAACTCCGCGCAAAATTTCTTCGAAGTCCTTTTGATATTTCTTGGTTCTTGAGAAAGTATGCGGCTGGAAAACTACAACTAATTTCTTATCAGGGAACTTTTGCCGTGCAGCTTGAATTGTTGCTCGCATTTCAGTTGGGTGGTGGGCATAGTCATCGATGACAGCAATATCGCCAAAGTCCTTTTCTGAAAATCTCCGCTTGGCACCTTTGAAAGTCAAAAGTCCCCTCTTGATGTCTTCCATTGGAATTTTTTCAGTATAAGCAACTGCAATGACAGCTGTTGAATTTAAGATGCTGTGGTCGCCAAACAAATTAATTTCAAAGCGGCCCAGATCTTGGCCATGGGCTAAGACATTAAAACTTGAGCCAGTCGTAGATTTTTCAATTTTTACCGCTTGGAAATCGTCACGATCGTTAAAACCATAAGTATATTTAGGAATGGAAGTTTTTAGACTTTGCAGACGCTTGTCATCACCCCAAACAAAGAGAGCCTTCTTAGTTTGGTCAGCAGCTGTTTGAAAAGCACTGGTATAATCGGCTTGATCTTTAAAGTAATCAGGGTGATCAAAGTCAATGTTGGTCATAATCTGATAGTCTGGGTGGTAGGCCAAGAAATGGCGCCGATATTCATCAGCTTCGTAGACGAAGAAACGAGAACCAGCAACGCCTTTACCGCGTCCATCACCAATAAGATATGAAGTTGGAGCAACTTCACCCAAAACGTGTGATAAAAGACTGGTGGTTGAAGTCTTGCCATGGGTACCTGAAATACCGATGGAAGTATGCATTTCGATGATTTCTTCGACCGTGTCCGGATAAGACTGCCACTTAACGCCTTTATCAATGCAGGCTTTAACTTCCGGATTATCTTCTTTAAAAGCATTGCCTTTAACAATAATTTGACCTGCGCCCTTGATATTGGCCGGATCAAAATCTTTTACGACAATGCCAGCCTTTTCAAGTGGCACTTGGGTAAAAGTATACTTCTCAATGTCTGAGCCAGCTACTTGATAACCTAAGTCATGTAAAACCAAGGCTAAAGAAGCCATGCCTGTCCCCTTAATGCCAATGAACCAAATTTCTTGCTTTTTATCTAACATACTTTTTTCTCCCGACTCATTGTTATTCGCCAATTATTTTACCATTTTTAGCAAAAAAATAACTAGCCGATCCGGCTAGTTGATTTTTGAAAATTATAAGGTGATTTTGCCAGCAGCCAGCAGCTCATCACACTTAGCTGGTTCAAAAGCAGCCCCAGTTTGAAAATCAGCTGGAACAACCATGATGCCGCGCTTTTGTGGTGCATGGGCCAAGCCAAGTTCACGAGCCGAGCAAATCATGCCGTCTGATTCAATCCCGCGCAGCTTGCCTGACCAAATTTGCTGACCATTTGGCATTAATGTGCCTGGCAAAGCAACAACTACTTTTTGACCAGTAGCAATGTTCGGCGCACCACAGACAATTTGATGAGTTTGCCCATCGCCAGTATCAACCGTCGTCACATGCAAATGGTCAGAATCTGGATGCGGATCACAAGTCTTAACTTCGCCGTAAATCAAAGTTGGTTTGCCAGCAGTCAATTGTTCATTAAAACCAGCATCTTTCAAACCTGCATTTAATTTAGCCAACTGCTCGTCAGTTAAATGAACTTGTCCGTCAGGCAAAGCATCGTAGTCAAAATATTGATCAACGTTAAAGAAATTATAGCCGATAACATTTTGACTATCATCCAAAACTTGGGTGATGTTTTCTTTTTCGACAAATTCGCTGCGACCATGATCTGGTCCCAAAATCACAATTAACGTATTTGGATAGCTGCGCTTGTTAATGCTTGCAATCATCTTAATTTTTTACCCCTTTTTTATTAGTCCAATGACTTTAGAAAAGTTTCTACTTCGTCTTTGGTTTTTCGATCTTTATTAACCAGTCTACCAATTTCTTGACCATCTTGGTAGACAACAAAGCTTGGAATTCCCAGAATCTTCAGTTCTTTCGCTAAATCAATCGACCCATCGCGGTCAATTTGATAGAACTTGCAGTCAGCAAAGTTCTGCTCAATTTCTGGCAAGGCTGGTTCCAAAAAACGGCAATCTGGACACCAACCTGCTGACCATTCTAAAACCACTCGGCCTTGCTTGGTAATTTCAGCTAATTTTGCTTGGTCTAAGGATTTGATTTGCTTCATAATTAATCCTCCTCAATGAAATGAGCATGAACAGCATAAATTGGGTTGCCACGTTCAGCAAATTTCTGTTCATATTCGGTTTCAATATTTCGCTGTACAATCTCTGTACTTTCATGATGCAGGTCCACGCTGACGAAGTCAAAAATCATGCCATAATTATTCAAGCTTTTCAGGCTATAAGCAAATAAGCTGGCATTATCAGTCTTAAATTCAAGTTCACCGCCCGGTTGCAAAACCATTTGATAGCGCTCTAAAAAAGCGGCATAAGTTAAACGGCGTTTTTCGTGGCGAGCCTTCGGCCAAGGATCAGAAAAGTTCAAATACAAATGGCTAATGCTGTTAGCTGCAAAAAAGCAATTTATATTCAGAGCATCGCCACGCAAAATTTGCAAATTGTCTAATTTTTCAGCCAGTTTAGTTCGCAAAATAATGCCAGCAGCGGTAGTTTGCAATTCAATAGCCACAAAATTGCACTCAGGGTGCTGCTTCGCCAGCGTGGTAATAAATCTGCCCTTGCCTGAGCCAATTTCAACCGCTAGTGGCTGGTCTGGCTTAGCAAAGCGCGCAGACCAATCGATTTTTTGACTGGGATCAGGATTTTGCAGAACGCTTTCTGGGTGATCAGCCACTAATTTTACAGCCCATGGTTTATTTCTTAGTCTCATGCTTGCTCCCTAATGATAACGGCAAATAAATTCTAACAAGAAAAATGGTAATGGCCAGCAGGAAAATCATGTACAGCCAGAGCATTGTCTGCTTTGGCAGAACAATCGCCCAGCCCACAATAATTAGCAATGTCTGCAGCTCCAAGGCCAGTGACAGAACACGGATTAACGACCGCCGCTGCCAAGCAGGGTCAATTGGCATCACGCGATACATCAAATGATAATCAAAAACATGCTCTAACCCCTGCAGCTGATACAGAGTCAACAGTACGACTAAGGCAGACAATCCTAAAGCCCAGCGATAATCTTGCACCAGCCAGGAAATTAGCCAGGCAAACGCTGTCATTCTAACCAGCAGATTCAAATATTCAGGATTGCGCAAAAGCGTCCGGCGATACAAAAAAGTTTGGGGCGTTTCCCAGCCCAAACGCTTTGGCAGCAAAAAGTCGAGCCACTTGCGACGTTTGATGACTACTTGCCGTTCATCAACATCGGTAAACAAGCTGTAAAATGCATAGACTCCCTGTTTGCGCTTGTTTTCCGTTTTAATGGCTTCGGCCCAGTTGAAAACACGCTGCGAACCAGATGAGCCTAAAGCCAGCACCACTGCAAAGTAGCACAATCCCAGCGAGTAGTTATAAGTTAGAAGAACTGCAACTCCTAAAGTCAGCAAATTGTATCCCCACAAAGAGAAATGCCAACCAAAATATAAATGCTTATTTTGCAGACTTAATTGAAAAATTTTCAGCACCCATAAAGATGCTACTAAGCCTAAATAATTGGCTAGTGAAAGTTTAACTTTTAACAAAGCAAACGGGGCCAGGATAGCTCCCATACCAACCAGCATAATTGTTGGCAGCACCATGCTGTAAGCCAGCAGCGGTGTTAAATATGATCGCACATGCTGATCCTGCGTCAGCAAAAATTGCTCATCAGCAGGTTCAAGCAGCGTAACCAAATGCCCTACTAAGAATGGTAGCCAAAGCAACAAGCCTAAAACTGGCCGGTAAAAGTTTTGACCGACGGGCATCGTTTTTAAAGCTTTGGCATACCAAAACATTAAAGCGCCAAACAAGAAAATCAAAGCTAAAACAAAGAAGTCATTAAAAATCAAGGACAGATAATGCAGTGACTGCTTGACGTTAGCACGCAATCGCCGGATAGCTAATTCATGCATTTTCCTGCTCCTTGCTCAAGATTTCATACAATTTGTCAAAAGAATCAGCTGGCTGCAAACCATAGTGCTGGCGCAGATCAGTTAAACTGCCGGTAGTTTCAATAGTACCTTGATTTAAGACCGCATATGAAGATACTACTTGCTGCGCATCTGCTAAAACGTGCGTGGTCATCAAAACCATGCGCCCATCTTCTTTAGCTTGTCTGATTAATTTCAGCAAATTAGCGACGGCCAAAGGATCTAGACCAGTAAATGGTTCATCAATCACCAGCAATTCTGTTTTTGGCAAAAAAGCCGTAACAATCATGACCTTTTGCTGCATCCCCTTTGAGAAATGGATGGGCAGCCAGTCAAGTTTATTGTCCAAACGGAACATTTTCAACAGCTCATTCGCACGTGGCCAAGTTTTTTCTGGCTGCAAACCGTAAGCCAGCATAGTCATTTCCAAATGCTCCTTTAAAGTCAGCTCGCGGTAAAGCACTGGCATTTCAGGAATATAAGCTATTTTTTGCTTAAAAGCAGTTGGATCATTTGTTAATTCTTTTTCTTCTAAAACAATTTTGCCTTTTTGCGGCCGCAGCAAGCCCAAAATATGTTTAATTGTGGTCGACTTGCCGGCACCATTTAAGCCGATTAACCCCACAGCTTCACCTGGCTGAATCGTCAGATTTAAATCGTGAATAACCGGCACGCCAGCATACCCACCAGTTAAATGCTCAATTTTTAGCGACATCCTCTACTTGCTCCTTATCGAAAAAACTTACTTTATATGATAGCATTAACCTATCAGAGCCTAAAGAACTCGGTTTGAAAGAAGGAAAAAAGATGGCAGACTTAGATCCAAATTGCTTATTTTGCAAAATTATCACTGGTGATGTACCAAGTTACACAGTCTTTGAAAATGATGATGTGAAAGCCTTTTTAGATATTTCACAAATTACGCGCGGACACGTACTAATGATCCCTAAAAAACACTTGGTAAACTTTTTTGATTATACCCAGGCTGATGCTGCCCGCTACCTGCAATACATTCCTGTCATTGCCCAAGCAATTAAGCGCAGCAATCCAGCTATTAAAGGCATGAATATTTCCTCTAATAATGGTGAAGTCGCTTCACAAGCTGTGATGCACTCACATATCCACTTTATTCCACGCTACAGCAAATGGGGCGATGCCATCAAGGTAAAAAGCCTCAGCAACGCCGATCAATATAGCGAAGCAGATTACCAGGAAATTGCCAAAGAAATCCGCAGCAGTTTTAATTAAGGAGGTTGGCACTTGTTCAAACATGGTTTTGCGCTCGGTGCCCTGCTTGGGCTAGGAGCTGCTTTTGTCAAAGACGAGCATGGCGTGGCGCTCAAAGACGCTGTCTATAATTTTCTGACTGATAAACTAGCGACTGGCAAGCAAATGATTAATCAAGGCAAACGGCTGCAAACAAAATGGACCGAATTAAATCAGCAGCTGCCAGCAGTTAAAGCCAGTGAAGCTGCCGTTAAAGACCAAGTCCAAGCTTGGCAAGCTACTAGCCAAGACTCGCTACTGAAAATCAAGGCTTCCTTGCGGCACTTCAATCAGCAATAACTTCGTTAAATTTTCACAAATTCGTCAAAGAAAACTATGATAATATGATATATTAGTTTTTGGTTTTAGGAAAAGGATGTGTTATCAATTTGACTAACAAATATTGGAAACGAGCAGCCGCTTTTGTAGCCGTTGCTGGTTTAGCGTTAACTACTGCTGCCTGCTCACAAGATAAAACCGTTGCTTCATACAAGGGCGGCAAAATCACTCAACAGCAATACTACAACAAGATGAAAGAATCACAGTCTGGCAAATCAACTTTAGCCAGCATGATTATTGAAAACACCTTGGAACAGCAATACGGCAGCAAAGTTTCGCAAAAGCAAGTCAACAAGCAATACAACGCTGCTAAGAAGCAATATGGCTCACAATTTGAGGCTATTTTGCAACAAAACGGCATGACAGCTTCATCATACAAAGATTCGATCAAGACCCAATTATTATCTGAAGCGGCTTTGAAAGACATCAAGAAAGTATCCAAGAAGCAAGAAGAAAAAGCTTACAAGAGCTACCAACCAAAGATTACGGTTGAACATATTTTGGTTTCTAAGAAAGAAACTGCTCAAAATATCATTAACCAATTAAACAAAGGTGCCAGCTTTAAGACTTTGGCTGCCAAATACTCAACCGATACTTCAACCAAAAAGAAGTCGGGCAAGCTGCCTGCTTTTGATTCAACTGACACAAGCTTAGATTCCAGCTTCAAGAAGGCCGCTTTCAAATTGACTAAAGTTGGTCAAATTACGCAAACCCCAGTTAAATCACAATATGGCTACCACGTTATCAAACTGGTCAAGAAGACCAAAAAGCAACCATTGTCAAACCCAGCTATGAAGAAGAAGATTGACAATCAGCTTTACAACAAGATGATGCAAAGTCAAACGACGATGCAAAGTGTCATCTCAACTGTCTTAAAGAAGGCTGACGTTTCAATCAAGGATAACGACTTGAAAGACGTTTTATCACAATACATTTCTTCAAGCAGCTCAAGTCCTAGTTCTAACTAGCATTAACTGACAAAATCAAAAACGAGTTTCATTGCGAAACTCGTTTTTTTGTTGCTATTAATAATAAAAATGGTGATGATGCCAATTGGTAAAGTTTTCAAAATGAGCAAGACCATCCGTCTGCAGGGCCAATTTAATCAGCCGACGGCTTAAATCTGCTACTGGCAATTCGTCAAGCTCCTTAAGACTAACGAATCTAACCTGCTGCACCTCACTCAATTGCGGCTTTAAAGTGCCTCCCAGATAGCGCAATTTGCAGCCAAGATAAAGATTATGCTCCTCTAAATAGCTGGTCTCGCCCATGCCTACAATACCTACCGGCTTAGTTTGGATGCCGGTTTCTTCTGCTACTTCACGCACTACAGCTTGCCTAATTGTCTCATGCTGCTCGACAAAGCCACCTGGAATAGTCCAGCCGCCCTTGTTAGGCGCTTGTCCGCGTTGAACCAGCAGAACCTGCCCATTTTTAACAACAATTCCGCCAGCTCCCAGTGATTCATTGCTCCAATGAACATAGTCACAAGCTGGGCAAGCCCGACGCGGCTGTCCGCCAATCGTTTTTGTCACTAACTTATGACCGCATTGCGGACAGTAAATTAGCTTCATTTGCATTGCTCTCCTCTCTTAGTCCAACCGCTTGATTTTAGTCAAAGTTTGATTATGCTCAGGCCGATAAAACCGACGATTGTCTTGAGCTGGGATCGGATTGGTAAAATGACCCGGGTCTGTTTTTTGCAAGGCAGCGGTGATCGCATAGACGGCAGCGTCCATATCATCAATCCGGTGAAGAATTTCTGCTTCTAGTAAAGCTGGCCGCTTTGGCGAACCATAATCTAGCTGCCCATGGTGGGACAAAACCATATGCCGCAGCAGCAGCAAATCTTCACTTTGTTCATCAAGTCCTAAGTGCTGTGCTGCTAGTACAATCTGCTCATCGATTAAAACCAAATGCCCAATTAAATTTCCATTTTTGGTGTATTGCGTTGATACCGGTCCCGAGAGTTCAATCACCTTGCCCATATCATGCAAAATGCAGCCAGCGTACAGCAAAGATTTGTCTAATTGCGGATAAGTTTGGCATAAACCAGCGGCAACTTGCAGCATTGTATAAGTATGAAAGGCTAGACCAGCTCTGACGGCATGATGGTTGCTTTTGCCAGCCGGATATGAGAAAAAGCGATCATGCCACTTGGACAGCAAATAGCGGACAATCCGGTTCCAGGTTGGATTGGCAATTTCAAACAGTTTTTTGCTAATGCCCTCTTCAGCTTTTGCAATCGGCAAAGGAGCCGAACGAACGAATTGTCCTAAATCATAGCCTTCATTAGGGCCGATGACTTGCAAGTTGTCTAAAGTGACTTGAGCTTGTCCATGATAGGTTGTTCTGCGACCTGATATTTGCACTAAAGTTCCAGGAGTAAAAGTCGCAAGATCTTGCTTGGTCGCTTGCCATAAATTGCCCCTCAAGGTCCCACTTTGATCGCTAAAAGTCAGCGCCAAATAATGTTGGCCCCGCTGACTGGTTCTGGGTTCGACAATTTTCAACATAGCAACTAACTCCATGTCTTCACTATCGTGGTAGTCGCACAATCTTTTTTGCATCTTTATCCTTCTTTCTGCAACATGATTGGTTGATCAGAGAGTATTTTAGCTAGCCGCGGCTGAGCAGTAAAAACGATAACTTGGTTGGTTCGGCTCAAGCTCGTCAATAATTGTTTGATTAAAGTTTGCCGTTCTGGGTCAAAATTGACGAAGGCATCGTCAATTAGAACTGGAAGGTTGATTTGATCTGCAATCTGTTGTACAAACGCCAATTTTAAAGCAAAGTACAATTGTTCTGCCGTTGCTCGTGACAAATATTGGACAGGCCTAATTCTGCCATCAGCCCTAATGACGCTGATTTTTTTATTCAGTTGTATGTGCTGGTAGCGGCCAGAAGTTAGCAAACTAAAGAAGTGCTGTGCCTGTTCAAGCATCTTAGGAAAGCGCTGGCTTGAAGCATAGTTCAAACCTGAGTCAATTAATTTGCTTGCGAGCAAATCAGCTAAATAATCCTGTCCAAGCGTTGCAATCTGGGCTTGTGTTAAACTCAGTTGCTGCTCAGCCGCTTGTTTGGTTTGCGATGACGCTAACTGACTCTGCCGAACTTTTAATTCAGCTAATTGATCGCGCAACTGGTTATTATTCTTTATTTGTGCATTCAGTTGTTCCGTCGCAGTTTGCAAGTTAGTTTGAAATTGTTCTGGCCGCTTAGCAAGTTCAGATAATTGGGCTTGGTCATCCGCCAGCGCTTCCTTTAAACCCGCTAATTGAGCTTCCTGCTGCTTATTTTTAAGCCAGCGGCTGTGCAAAGACCGATAAGCGGCCATAGTGTCAACCCCAGCCGCTTGCAACAACCGCTGCAGCTGCAAATTTAAACGCTCACGCTGCAATTTAAGTGCCTGCAAGCGCTGTGCTTGCAGTTTAGCAGTTTGTTCTTGCTGGCGATTGGCAACTGCAATTTCTTCAGCAGCTAATAGCTGCGCTGCTAAATCCGTTTCTTTGTTAATAGTTGGAAATGCGCGTGCTAATTCAGCTTCAAAAGTTGCTAATTGTTGTTTGATTTCATCAAATTCCGTTTGCTCGTGGTCAAGCTGGCCTTGCAAGCTGCGATATTGCGGCAAAATTGTCAATAGCTGCGTATTTATGCCTTGCGAAGACAGACCATACTGACGGCAAAATAAGGACAATTCTTCACCAGTTCGCTTTTGCTGCTGTTTTAATTGCCAGCCATAAAAACCGCTAGCCACGCCAGCAATGACCAGCAACCATGGCAACCACTTATTCAGACTGAAAGCTAATAGCGCTAGTAGCAGCCCCGCTGCCAAACCGCCGAAATAAAGCTGCCAATTGTTTTTGGCCTGTGCGGAAGCAGTTAATTTCTTGGCTGTTTGCAAATTCTGATCAGATAAACTGGCTGCGGCTGGCAGGTTTGGGTTAAGGTCAGCCAGTTGCGTTAGCTGCTGGTGATGGGCAGTGATTTGTTCTTTGAGACTGCGGCTGCGATTAATTTGCGAGCGGATATCATTTGCTTTGGCCACACAGTTTCTTTGCTGTTCGGCTTGCGCTGCAGAAACAACTGGTTGTTTGTTAGGCAGCGTTTGCAATTCTGCTTGCAAATCCTGCAGCTGATGATCAATTGTTTGCGCTTGCTCAAAATCTGCCTGCTTAAAAGCAATTGGTTGATAGCTATTAGCCAGCTGCTGATATTGCTGCCAAGTTGTCAGTTTTTTTTGCAAATTTTGCAGCCGATTAAGCTGATCTTGCTGCTGACTTGCCTTTTCTTCATTAGCAGTCAGCTGTTGAGTGGCGGACTTAATTTGTTTGGTTAAAGACTGATAGTCAACTAATTCATTGTCTAAATCCGCTAATTCCCCTGCTTGCGCATCAGCCTGTTTCAACAATTGATTTAGTGGCGGTTTGCGGCCAGTTTTTTTAAATAGCCGATCTGCATCTGCCTGCAGCTGATTGCGTAAAGTTAAAAGACTACTGCTTTGCGCCGCGCCTAAATAATAAATCCGCTCCAAAAAATCTTGCTGGTTTAAGCTGCCTAAACGATCTAGCAAATCTTGATTGAATACAAAATTATCCACATAAAAGTTGTAGTCAATATCTTTGATGGTCGAATAAAAAACAGCAGCTGGTACTGGTTGGCCAGACCGTTTCACGGTCAATGATCCGCGCCGACTATCATCGCCTTTGGTCCATAAACGCGTTAATTGCCAGTCATCATCATCGTCGGTCAATTGCAAAGTGCCGCCCATTGGACTGACATGTCCTAAGGGACGGTAATTGACAAAAAATGGACTGCTTTCGTTCAGCTTGCGAAAGCCAAAGAGTATCTGACTAATAAACGACACAGTCGTGCTTTTTCCTGCCTCATTTGGGCCGTAGAAAACCAGCACCGGTTCATCTGGCAGCGAGAAAGTTTGCTGATTAAAATTGCCAAAATGCTTAATTTCAATCTGTTGTAGTTTCATCAGCTAATCCTCGTAAATATCGTTGCAATTTGCTATGTGCCAATGTAAAAATCTCCTGCTGAAATTGTGGATCTTTGAGCTGACTAGCGAACACTGCAGATTTCTTGCCCAAATCACGCCCTGCTTTTTCTAAAACCGCTGCAGTTAAAGTTTCCTGTTCTGCTCGGATAAAGGCTGGCCGATCTTGAGCGTTAAGCAATAGTTGATCCTTGGCAGCTAATGACACCTTGACCAAACATGAATCATCCAATATTTCTTCACTTAATGTTTGCCAATAATCAGTATCTTGCAGCAGTTCAACCTCACTGTCAGATAAATATTGTGAATTATCAACGATTAAGCAAACACATGTTTGTCCTTGCAAACTTTCATTGATTTTAGTGGTCAAAGTTTTAGTCAAAACTTGTTTGCTAACTGTACCAGACAGCTTTATGCGGACTTCTTGCCAAACAGGTTGACTGGTGCTGACAAATTGCAAACCAACTGCCCGGCTCTGCTCATCGATGGTCCCCAAATAGCAACCCTTAGCCCCTAATTCATTGCTTTGACGGCCTTGAATATTGCCGGGATAAACTGCTAATGGATGGGCAAGCACAATTTGGCGGTGATGGATGTGCCCTAGCGCAAAGTAGTCATAATTCAGCTTGCGCAAATCGTCTTTGGTAAAGGGCGCGTACACATCGGCTTGCTGATGGCCCATGGCTTCGCCAGCGTGAAACAAGCCAAAAGCAAATTCTTGACCAGTTTTAACTGGCAACTGAGCCACCAAATCAGTTGGGATGTGATTTTGCAAATACGAAAAGCCAGCGACTGAATAATGAAAACCAGCAGATGTTGTTAAATGCAGCTGCTGGATTTTTTGACCAGCCCCGAGTAAATGAAAATAGGGACTCGGCTGGACTAACAAATCAGCTGGGTCTAGATGATCATGATTGCCAAAAACCATCACCGTTTGAATCTTGGCATCTGTCAGCAGCTTTACTTGCTTAGCAAAAAACAACTGGCTAGCTGGACTAGGATGAGTCGAGTTGAAGGTATCACCAGCAATTAAAACCAAGTCTGCTTCTTGTTCAAGTGCTAAGTGAATAATTTTTGCCAGCGACTGGTTAGCTGCCTGTAAAATTGTCTGTTTTTGGGCAGATGGCAAAAAAGATAGCCCTAAAAATGGACTATCTAAGTGCGCATCAGCTAAATGAACAAATTTCATGTTTAACCCTTACTTAACCAATTCTTGGTAAAGTTCACCAATCGGCATGGTCATTTGTGCTTGCAGCTTGTTCAGCAGAGCATAAACTCGCTTTTCTTCTTTCAATAAATTAGCCATGGTTGGATTTTGACCAAGCTTCTGCTCAATGCTCTTGTATTCGTTAACTTCCTCTTCACTTGGCTTTTGACCTTGACTTTGCTTAGCCATTAATTGCTTTTGCAGCAGGTCCATGCGCTTATACAAAGCAACAGTCTGTTCATCGTTTTTGACCAAGGCTACCGCACCTGCTAATGACTTGTATTCGTGGGTCTCCTTTAATTGCTCAGCTAATTGCTTAGCTGTTGCTTCGATTTCTTTATCCATCATAAACTCCTCAATCTTTAAAAAATATTCTTGAATTTATTATACCATTGATTGATCTGGTCTCCGACACTGCCCAAACCTTGTTTTACTTTACCTAACCAATCAGAATTTGCCCCGCTGGTCTGAGCAATTTCTTGGGCCGGTTTTTCTTTAAAGGAAGTTTGCTTCGTATATGGTAAAATTCCTTCCATTTCTGATTTGTACAATTGCGTGACGCCAGTTTCTGAAACGCCATGCATAAAATGCTGCTGGTCAGTTTTGTCAAAGCCAACCCAAGTTGCTAACGTTACATCCGGAGTATAGCCAACAATCCATTGGTCTTTCGTGCCAAAGCCATAGCTGTTGGGAACTTCTGTTGAGCCTGTCTTGCCAGCCACTTTGCCATTAGATGGCTGGGCTGAAACGCCAGTACCGCTAGTAAAGACTCCTAGCAGCATCGAAGTCATTGCTTTGGCAGTATTGGCCGAAATAATCCGATGACTGCCTGGTTGCCGATTTTGGGCAATTACTTTACCAGAAGCATCAGTAATTTTAGTGATTACATAAGCTTGGTTGGGCAGGTTGCCGCTGTTAGCAAAAGCACAATATGCTCTTGCCATTTGCAGCGGTGAAACGCCAGTAGAAACCCCGCCCAGAGCCAAAGCCAAGTTCTGATCTTCTTTAGCTACGGTGATGCCAAAATTATTTAAGGACTGAACCCCTTTAGACACGCCAATTTTATCCAGCAGCCAGACCGCTGGGACATTTTTGCTTTGCGCAACGGCGGTATACATCGGGATTTTGTTTGAGTACTCATTGTCGACATTGTGCGGTTCATAATGATTCTTGCCAAAAGTCTGCAATTTATTCGAAAGATTGGAATCATAATGATAGCCATTTTGCAAAGCAGGTGAATAAACTGCTAATGGTTTAATTGACGAACCTGGTTGGCGTTTCATTTGCGTTGCACGATTATAGCCGCGGAAAACATGCTTGCCGCGTCCGCCAACCAGTGCTCTGACAGCCCCTGTTTTTGGATCCATCGCGACACTGGCTCCCTGAACTTTAGTGCCATCGGCTGAATTAGCCGGAAACGAAGCAGAATTTTCAAAACTATTCTGCAGAGCCTGCTGATAGTTCTGATTCAAAGTGGTATAGATCTTTAAGCCTTTATTCATGATCGTTTCTTCAGTTAGGCCATAACGATCGATCGCTTCGTCTACTACCTCATCAAAAAAGTATGGGTAGCGGTAGCCACTATCTTGGTGATAAGTATTGGCGAGGTGCAATTTTTGACTTTGTGCCCGTTTGCATTCAGCGGCCGAAATTTTGCCGGTATCGCGCATCAGCCCCAAGACCACGTTGCGCCGAGACAAAGCATTATCCATATGATCGATTGGATTATAGAAGCCTGGACTGCGCAGCATGCCAGCAATTACAGCAGCCTCTGAGGTAGTAACTTCACTCGCATTTTTGCCGAAATAACGCCGTGATGCATCCTGCACGCCCCAGACACCATTGCCGAAATAGGCATTATTGAGGTACATAGTTAAGATATCCCGTTTAGAATAAACGTGATTAATTTCAATAGCGAAAAACAAATCTTCCAATTTGCGAGAAAAAGTTTGTTTCTGCGTGAGCAAGGCATTTTTAGCCAGCTGCTGAGTAAGAGTTGAGCCGCCACCAACAATTCCATGATGCAGTAGCGACATGATCGCCGCCCGAGCCATGCCCTTGATAGAGAAGCCCGGGTTTTTATAAAAAGTTCGGTCTTCAGTGGCGATGACGGCATCTTGAATTTTGGTGGAAATGTGATCCAAACTAACAAAAGTTCCCTTTTGCGCGTATAAGGATCCGGCCTTGGCCCCAGTTTGATCATAAATTGTGGTAGTCGTCGAAAGCGAGGCTTTTAAGTTGTCGATATTGGAAGTTTTGACTTTAATCGTATAATAAGTACAGGTCAATAAAATGACTGTCAGGAAAACTAAAATTAGCCAGCGAACAATATGCCAGCGCTTAAAGGCAGCCCGCATATTTGACCATACTGACTGACTCTTTTCTGCTTCTGTCATTAAAGTTACCTCAAACTTAGAATTATCAACATTTTACCATAACGCTGATGAAGAATTACTATTATGAATTAACCTACCCGCTGACCTGGCAACCAATAACGGTGAAGCAGGTGCTTCAGCGCCTGCTCATTCCTCGCAAATGGTGCCATTATTTGCGTATCGAACGCAATGTGCAAGTCAACCATGCTTATCGTTCATTTAATCAACTAGTTCAGCCAGGTGACCAGATAAGCTTGCTGCTGACGCATGTCGACAGCCATCAGCAAGCTTACCCAGCTAGCGGGCGTTTGCCTAAAGTTTTATATGAAGACCAAGATATTCTAGTCATCGACAAACCGGCTAGGCAAAAAACTCATCCCAACCTATTTGAAACCAACACAGCACTTAATGACTGCGCCACTTATTTGCAGCATCCGCCTTTTATCGTTCATCGGCTCGACATGCTTACACAAGGCTGCTTGCTGGTTGCCAAGAATCCAGCCGTGGTGCCAATTTTAGTTAGAGAATTGGCTCGTAAAGAATTGCAGCGCTTTTACCTAGCTGAAGTTGACGTAAACCAACCGCTGCCAGATCAAGGGGTAATCAATTTGCCAATCGGCCAAGATCCAACTGACCAGCGCAAACGAATGGTTCGGCAAGACGGACTGTCAGCGACAACTAATTTTAAGGTAAAAACAAGATTAACAGAGCAGCACCGAGCCATCCTTAAACTAAATTTAGAAACTGGCCGCACCCATCAGATTCGTGTACATTTAGCTAGCCAAGGTTGGCCAATTATCGGCGACCCGCTCTATAATAAGCAAGCGAAAACTGGCGAACAACTTGGATTAACAGCTTATGCGCTTATTTTTAGACAACCATTTGCTTTTCGACATCAATTAGTTGTCCGTACAAAAAAGAACCCCAGATAAGCTGGGGTTCTTTTTTTGATAAACAGCCTTATTTTTGAGCATAAGCGGGCATATCTTCCCGATCAAAATCCTGGTTATCCGTTTCCATAGCAGTTAATTCGTCAATCGTTGGCGTACCTAGCCAAGAAATCATTTCCTTCATTGCCTTAACAATTGCTTCAGTTCCTGGCTTTAGCAACTTGCGCGGATCATAGCCTTTAGTCGTTAAGTCCAAATCTTTGCCAGCTTCAATATAAGCGCGAGTCGCTCTTTGAAAGGCTTGTTGAAATTCAGTATTGATATTTACTTTGGAAATGCCGCAGCGAATCGATTCGCAGACTTGATCTTTCGGAATGCCAGAACCGCCATGCAGTACTAACGGAGTATCAATCGCGGCTGCAATCTGACGCAAGCGCTGGAAATTCAAACCAGGCCAATTGGCTGGGTAAATACCATGAATATTGCCTACACAGGCTGCTAATTTGTCAACGCCAATGTCAGCAAAAGCACGGGCATCACGGACAGTGGCTAATTCGCCATTAAAAGCCCCCTGGTTTTCTCCCATTTTACCGATTTCAGCTTCAACGGAGATGCCTTTTTCATGGGCTAAGCGCACGATTTCTTTGGTTTTGTCAAAGTTTTCTGCCACTGGCAAGTTGTGACCATCAAACATCACTGAAGAGTAGCCTAAAGCAATACATTCTTTAGCGGCTTCATAATCACCATGATCCAAATTCAAAATGACGGGTACTGAAATTTTCATGCTGTCCATTTCATCAGCTACTAAATCTTTGACTAATTTGTAGCCGCCCATATATTTAGCTGCACCCATGGAAACTTGAATCAGCACTGGCGTCCGAGTGTCCTCTGCTGCTTGCAGAATTGCCCGCGTCCATTCCAAATTGTTAGTATTGTATGCTCCTAAAGCAAAATGACCTTTCCGTGCCGCTTTAAAAAAAGCATTGCCATTCACAAAATAAGCCATAAATAACCTCCTGGCAAGTCCGTGCTCTCGCTACATTTCCTTTGGTGCTTTGACACCAAGCAGACGCAAGCTTTCGGTTAACACGATTGAAGTTGCTGAAACCAAACCAAGGCGAGCGTTCAGCTGCTCATCGTCAGTTAAAATTTTTACCTTGGCATAATATTTATTAAATTTCTTAGCTAATGATAAAGCATATTTAGCAATCACTGATGGCTCGAACTGTTCAGCACTGCGTGCAATCATAGCTGGAAAATCAGCTAAGTCTTTGGCAACTGCAAAAGCGGCATCATCGTCTAAAGCAAGTGAAGCATGTAAATCCACTGTTTGGCCGGCTTTGCGCAAAATGCTTTGTGCCCGCGCATTAGTATATTGAACGTATGGACCAGTATCGCCTTCAAACCGAACGACTTCTTCCAAATTAAAGTCAAAATTGTCCATCCGGTCGTTCTTCAAATCATGGAAGACAACTGCACCTACGCCCACATCATGAGCAACTTCGTCTTTATTTTGCAAGTTAGGATTTTTAGCTTGAATTTGATCTTTAGCCAATTTAACCGCATCTTGCAAAACTTGATCCAAGAAGACAACGTTGCCTTTTCTGGTTGACAATTTCTTGCCATTTTGGGTAATCAAACCAAATGGGACATAGTGAATATCATCTGACCAATCATAGCCCATCTTCTTTAAAACTGCTTTTAATTCCACGAAGTGTTGAGCTTGTTCGGCTCCAACTACATAGATCATCTGGACGAAGTTGTAGTGTTCCATCCGCCATTTAGCTGCTGCTAAATCACGTGTCAGGTAAATTGAAGTTCCATCTGATTTAACAATAATGGCAGGATTTTGATCAGGTCCCATATCTACAACTTGAGCACCACGCGATTCATGCAAAAGGCCTTTGTCTTTTAATTCATCAATCACTGGCTGCATTTTGTCGTTAAAGAAAGCTTCACCATTATAAGAATCAAAGCTGACGCCTAATTCTTGGTAAATCCGCTTGAAATCAGCTAAAGAAACTTCTCTAAACCATTTCCACAGTTTAGTGGCTTCAGGATCGCCATTCTCTAATTTCTTGAACCATTCCCGGCCCTCGGCATCAAGTTCTGGGTTTGTCTCAGCTTCCTTATGGAACCGCACATAGTAGTGGAATAAATTGGTAATTGGATCCTGCTTAACGTCGTCTTCATTGCCCCAATGCTTATAAGCAGCAATTAATTTACCAAATTGAGTACCATAGTCGCCAAGGTAGTTAATTTTAATTGGGGTGTAACCAACTTTTTCTAAAGTTTGGGCAATTGAGTTGCCAATTACAGTTGACCGCAAGTGGCCCATAGACATTGGCTTAGCAATATTAGGACTCGACATGTCAATTGGCACATTGCCATGCCCCAATTGCTGCTCGCCAAAATGCTGATTTTGAGTTAAAACTTCTTGCAAAGTTTCAGTGACCAGCTGGTCATGCTTAATAGCGAAGTTGACATACGGGCCAACTGCTTGAATTGTTTCAAATTCTGGGCTGCTCAAATTAGCAGCGATATTTTTAGCAATAATTGCCGGATTTTGATGCTGAATTTTAGCCAGTGAGAAAGCCGGGAAGGCATAGTCGCCAAGCTTGGCGTTCTTCGGTCGTTCAATCAATTGCTCAATTTTAGCTGTTGGCAGATCAACCTGCGTTGCAATTAATTGAACCACTTTTTGCTTAAAACTCATGAATTTGCTCCCTTATTTAACAAAAAAATCTCTTTCCATGCCACTGGCAAGAAAGAGACGAGATTTACCCGCGGTACCACTCTAATTGATGATAAACATCCAACTTTGTTTAATTCAATTTCAAGTCAGACACGCTTTCATCAGCCCGATTCTGCTTGCCTCTCATCACATGCAAACTCGCTGTAAGTTGAAGACTGATTACTTCTTCTGACCTATACCACTTGAATTATAACAGTAAAATAAATGCTTGTCACCCCAATAGTTAAACATATTTACCGGGGTTCTTTCAGTTTTTCTTAAGGTTATACCAATTTCAAATATTGGTCTGCTTTTTCGTTATGTTTTTAAACTTATAAATAATTATTTCACAAACTCTGCTAATACGGGCTATTGCCCGCTGAATTTCTTCATAACCAAAGGCACCTGTTCAGCCAAAGCAGTCGGCCGAACAACATAATTATCGCGAAAAACTTGGTCGCCAGCATAAGAATGAGTATAAACTGCTGCTAAAACACTGGTCAAACTGCTGCCAAACTGACCAAGAAAGGCCGCAATTATTCCTGTTAACGTATCACCAGTTCCACCAGTTGCCATGCCTGGATTGCCAGTTGTATTTAGCCAAGTTTCTTGTCCACTATAAATATGAGTTTGGTGCGACTTTAAGACTAGCACCGCCGGCTGGCCGACAGCTAATTCGTTTAAGGCTGCTTGATTGGCAGCATCAGTTTGGAAATCAATCTGCAGACCGCTAACCCGCTGCCATTCCATTTGATGCGGGGTTAAAACGACTAGACCGGCAGCTTGCGGCCAAAAATTTTTATTTTTGCCTAGCAAATCAAGCGCACTAGCATCCAGCACAACAGTCTGCTTTGACGTGCAACTAACAACAACTTGATTAAGCAAGGCCTGTGCAAACCGATCTGTTCCAAGACCAGGGCCAATTGCCACCACATCAACTAAACGAATCATTTTCAGTAGCTGCGGATCACGCCAATCGATGAACATTGCTTCTGGCACCCGCGCATGCAGTGAAGTTAAGTTGACGGAGTGCGTCGCCACACTGACTAGCCCAGCTCCAGCTTCAACAGCTCCTTGGGCAGCCATAATAATCGCTCCGCCAAATTGCAAGGAGCCGCCAATTAGCAAAATCCGTCCGTAATTGCCTTTATGCGATTTTTCCGAACGCTGCTTAATAACTTGTTTTGCTAAAGTTTCATCAAAAAGTTGTGCCATGCTTGTTTCACCCGTCCCCAGAAAGTTAGTTTGCCAACTTGACTTTGACTAATTGCTTCAACTCGCCAAGGTTTAAGCTTTGTCAGCTGCAGCAATTTTGTTTGCCCAGATGACAAAGTGCCTGTATTTAATTCTTGATTCTTTAACACTGGCTCACTTGGAGCAGTCTGCAGCGATAATTTCAAATTGCTGCCATCAAGCGGATCCCAAACCCGCGAAACTTTTTTGAGTTTGGCTTTTAAAGAATGGCCTTGAGCAGTTGAGGCAGTTAGGTGGTATTTTTTCAAATTAACGATGCCATAATGATCTGCTATATAAACGAGCAATTTTTCAGTTTGACGGAAACGAGCCGCATCGTTAGCAGCTCCTAAAACAACTGTAATTACCCGGCGTCCTTTAATGATAGTTGTACCAGTAAAGCATGCACCGGCTTCATCGGTCGTACCGGTTTTTAAGCCATCCAACACAAACCGGCTGCTTGCATAAGGCTGACCTGGCAGCATTTTATTCCAGTTGGTCATTACCGTCACTTTGCTGCCATCGACAAAATTCATCTTCCTGATTTTAGTGGTTTGCAAAACTTGCGGAAAATCAGTAATAAGGTGGCGGGCAATTGTTGCTAAGGCCTGGGCACTCGCATAATTTTGTGCTTTGCCGCTAGCACCTGGATATGCCAAATTGCCAACATCTTGATTAGCAAGCCCGCAGCTCGTGTAAAAATGCGTTGCGGTCAAATGCCATTTCCGTGCTTGAGCGTTCATCTCATCAATAAAAGCTGCTTGCTTGCCGCCGACGGCTTGCGCTAGAGTCATAGCTGCACCATTGGCCGATTCAATCAAAGTTGCTTGGTACAACTGACGAATAGTGTAGCGATGATGTTTAAGCAAAGGCACGTTGGCAAATTCACTGTTGCTGGTATTCGCAATCGCAGCTGCTGGAGCTGTTACTTTTTGCGACCAAGAAAGACGGCCATCTTTAATAGCCTTTAGGGTTAGGTAGATTGTCATCATTTTGGTCAATGAGGCAATCGGCAAACCACGTTTAGCATTTTTGGCATATAAAACTTGGCCAGTTTTTTGGTCAATGGCAATCGCACCCTTGACTTGCAAACTCAAATTGCCGGTTTGATAATTGCTGACGGCTTGCACTGGGTGGCCAATGCTAAAGCAAAACATGAGACACAAACACACTGCAATTAATAGTTTTTTGAATTTCAAGAATTTCAACCCCTTTGCTTGTCTGTGTTAATTTTAGCAAATTTACAGATTTTGTTTTGCATTTTTTGGCAAGTTTGCTATACTAATAGCTGTGTTTTGATGAGACGCCCCAATGGCGGAACTGGCAGACGCGCAGCGTTCAGGTCGCTGTTCTGGCAACAGAGTGAAGGTTCGAATCCTTTTTGGGGCATAATTATGTTTACAAGAACTGTGTGACAGCAAATGCTTTCACACAGTTTTTTTATTGTCAATTTTCTGATACTTTATCTTTAAAAGAGCAAACATACTAACTTAGTATTTCAGGTATCAAATCATATTTTTTATCGGCAAATATATATTTCATGATATAATAAATATTAGGAGTTGGTTATGTACAAAATTGTATTTTACGAAGATAAAAAAGGTAAAAGCGAGATTCAAGATTATTTTTACCAAGTAACACAACGTAATCAATTGACAGATCGTAAGGTTTCCAAAAAGGTGCGTAATCAACTAGAATTGTTGAAAATGCTAGGACCTCATATGACTATGCCACAAGCAAGATTCTTAAAAAGGTCAAAAATATGCTTTGTGGGAATTGCGGCCTATGCCAGAAAGAGTTTTTTATATTGCCTGGCAAAAAAATAAATTTGTACTTTTGTCCCACTATACTAAGGATCAAAATAAGACCGATCCTAAACAACTTAAACATGCTATCAAACTAGCTGAAGATTTGTATGAAAGGTTTGGCGAATAAAAATGAAAACATGGGGAAATTTTAAAAATGTTCCTAAAAGTTTTACCAATATGACTAAAGAAGAAAGTACGTTAATTGATACTTTAGCGTTTCTTCATGCAACTCGAATTAAAATGCATATTTCTCAAATGGAATTGAGCAAAAAAACCGGACTTACCCAACCGCAAATTGCTAGACTTGAAAATTTAGATGTTCAACCTACTTTTTCTACTCTAAATAGATACGCTGCTGGTTTAGGATTTAATATACAAATCTCTATTGTTCCTGCTTAAATTAAATTCCAATAATAGGAAAAGGCACTATCTCTTTATCAGATAGTGCCTTTTGAATTAACTTTTTTGTTTTAAAAAGTTCGATTAATTTTTGTCGCCGTTAACAATACTATCGATTTCAAACAATTCGTGGCGACTAAAGTCAATATTTTCAGCTGCTTTCAAATTATCATCTAAGTGTTCCAAACTGGTCGTCCCAATGATGACAGAGGAAACAACTTTATCATGCAGCAACCAAGCTAAAGACATTTGTGCTAATGTCTGGCCACGGTCTTCAGCAATCTTATTCAAAGCAACCAGCTTTTGATGAACTTTTTCTGGTCCTTCTTGGAAAATATATTTGCTGGTCGGGTGAATCTTAAAGTCAGCAGGAATGCCATCTAAGTAGCGATCCGTCAGCAATCCTTCTGCTAATGGCCCATAAGCAACAATACCTTTATTTTGGCGCTTAATTTCTTTAACCAAACCGGTTGCTTCTGCCCGACGGTTCAAAATGTTATACGAAACCTGGTCCACTGTGTAAGGAGTACCTAAGTCATCAAACATTCTGCAAATTGTTTGCGCAGCATCTACTCCAAAGTTCGAAATACCAATGTACATTGCTTTGCCATCACGCACAACTTGGTCCAATGCTCTAGCCGTTTCCCATAAATCCGTATTCGGGTCAAAACGGTGTGCATAATAGATGTCTACGTAATCTGTCCGTAAACGTTCTAGACTGCGATTGATTGATTGCAAGATCGTCTTACGTGACAAGAAGTGTCCGTATGGCCCCGGAATGGTCCGATAGCCAACTTTAGTCGTAATCACTAATTGGTCCCGATAAGGTTTTAAATCTGTAGCCAGAATCTGCCCCAGCAGTCTTTCAGAAGAGCCAATTTCTGGCGCACCATAATGGTCGGCACAGTCAAAGCTATAAACACCACGGTCAAAAGCACCTAAAATAACTTTTCTTCTGTCTAAATATGGGTCAGAACTGCTGTAATGATGCCACAGACCTAATGAAATAAGCGGCAGGCGTAAGCCTGTGCGACCTACCCGTCGGTGCGGCAAAGCGTTATAACGTCCAGCTTCTGCTTGATACATAAAAACCATCCTTTCTCAAGCTGCGCAAAAATGAAAGCGCTTTATTTAAGTTAATTGTACCATTTTTACTTGGAGCGCGCCGCCAAAACTTGTTTAATCACCTGCGCCACTCCATCTTCTTGGACAGAACTGGTTAGCATATCGGCTTGGTCCTTCACGGTTTGTCGGGCATTGCCCATAGCCACTCCGCAGCCAGCAAACTTCATCATTGGCAAATCATTGATTTCATCGCCAATAGCCATCATTTCATCCGGCTTAATCTGCAAAATTTCTCCTAGTTTGCGCAAGCCTAGACTCTTATCAACACCTTTCGGCAAACCTTCATAATAGCTATCAAGTGTGCGGACAAAAGTCATCCGGTCTGATAATTTTTCAAATGGCCTTTGATCAGCAATTGCCGGCTCTAAAATTTCAGGATCATCAATGAACATCCCTTTAAAAATATCAATTCCCTTCATTTCTTCAGGAGTCCGGTAGCATAAACCTGTTTTCACCATGCTTGCTTCACGAACCGACCATTTGCCAATATTGCGGTTGGCCGTATAAATATTGTTTAAACCACTGGCATGAAAATGCAATCCTAACTTGCGTGACAGAAATTCCAGGTCTAAATAATCATCGTATGAAATCAGTTTTTTCAGCAGAATACGGCCCCGAGTACTCATCACCAAGCCTCCGCCATAGCAAACTGCATATTCTTCTGGACCAGTCAGCATCCCCATTTTTTCTTGCCAAGGTTTGACACCTGTATAAGCTCGCCCGCTGCAGATAACAATGCGGATTCCTGCCTGGCGTGCAGCCTGCACAGCCTTAATAACGCCAGTCGTTATTTGATTGGTGGCAGCGTCAACTAAAGTGCCATCAACATCAATAGCGATCAGTTTGATCTGTCCTAAATCCATTCTAAGCATCTCTTTCCTCTGCTTATCTTCCTACTAATATCATATGCTATAATTAAGGTCCTTGGCAGGGGCGAAAAAAGGGAATGCGCAATTAAAACGCATTACCTTTTCTTTTGGCCTTAAATATGCAGGTGAAACCGATCGGTAATTCTGGCTACCCTGCTACCAAGAATTTTTTCGGCTAAACCGGTGTATAAACACAAGAAGCCATAAAACAGGACACAAATAACTACAGTGATTGCAACTAGTAGCAAAGCTGGCATGCGATGGTCGGGGCTTAAATATAAGCTGCCTGCTTTAACAACAATTGTGCCAAGCAGCCACATTAACAGCGAAAAGCCGGCAATTCCAATAAAACGGCGGCCAGTTCTACCAGCGTTATACCGATATTTCAATCGTAAGTGCCGCAGCGCTAGCCAACAAATTGCCAGCAGTCCGATGTTAGTTGCTAACAGCGGTCCGTAAACTTTTGTCAACCGGATCATTGGGTACTGAACTAATGCTTTGATCGCCAGACCCAAAATCAAATACTTAATTGCCAAGCCGTTTTCTGACAATCCTTGCAAAATTGCCATCAGAACAGTAAATAATCCTAGCGAAATCGAAGTAAAGGCTGATAAATACAAAACCGAGCTGCCTAATGTATCATAGCCATAAAAGACGGTGTAAATCGGTGTGGAAATAACTGCCATGCCAAAAGCCGCTGGGATCATCACAAAGAGAAACAAATCCAAGGTATTGGCTATTTGATCAGCGATTCCTTTGCGATCACGGCGCGTGTGAGCCGCTGATAGCAGCGGGATGGCCGTTACAGCCATTGCGCTGGCCAACGAAACGATGATCATGATCAGTTTGTTAGCATTCAGCGCAAACAAAGCATACCAGCTTTCAATGACGTCAGAGCTGACATGAACCAAACCTTGAATCATTGGGTGGAATGTATATTGATCAATCAAGTAAAACAGCTGAATTCCCGAATCGATAATGATAAACGGGATGGCTTGCTGAATAATTTCACCAAACAAATGCTTAGTTGAAACTTGAACTTGGTTATCAGAATTGGCCACCAATTCATTCATCCAGCTGCGTCTTTTAAGCAAAAAGCCGGCTAAAATTGCAATTCCAAAAATAGCACCGATTGCAGCAGCCAAATTAGACTGAATGACCGCCCTTACATATGAACCGTGCTGCACTTGCATAATGGCATAGGCAGTCAGCAGAATCCAGACAACTCTGGCCAGCTGCTCAAAGAATTGCGATAAGGCAGATGGCATCATATCTGCATAGCCTTGGAAATAGCCGCGCATAATACTAAGTACTGGAATTAGCAGGATAGCATATGATAGCGAGCGCATCACGGCAACTTGTCTAGGATCGCTTTGGCTGCCATTAGATGCAAGAATTGGCGATAAAGCATACATGGCAATCGCACAAATGACGCCCAAGACGACCATCATTTGCATCCCTTTGCGAAACAGCCTTTTGCCAATTCCGTACTCATTCATAGCGTTATACTTAGCAACTTGTTTGGCAATCGCACCCGGTATCCCCGCAGTGGAAATCAGAATAAAGATACTATAGATATTATAGCTCCGAGCCGTTAACGCATTAGCAATATTGCCATACCGGCCCATCCAAGCATACCAAGGAATGATATACAGAGCTCCTAGTATTCTTGAAGCAATGGAGCCAAAAGTCATCCAAGCTGACCCCTTTAAAAAAGTCGACTTGGTGTTGCTTTTATTGAGCGTATGTTTTCCCATTAGTTACTTTGCCACAATATTGACAATCTTATTTGGAACGACAATAACTTTTTTAATTTCTTTGCCAGCCGTAAACTTCTTGACATTTTCATTAGCCAAAGCTTGCGTTTGCAATTCTTCATGGCTAGTGTCCTTAGCGGCAGTAAAATGGCCGCGCAGTTTGCCGTTGACTTGAATCATAATTTGCACTTGGCGCTGAACCAATTTAGCAGGGTCATATTTTGGCCAAGCTGCGTAGCTAATGCTCTCGTTATGACCCAAAACTTGCCAAATTTCCTCCATCATGTGAGGAGCAACTGGGGCTAAAAGCTGTACAAATCCTTCTGCGTATGCTCGCGGAATAGTTTTCGCCTTTTGGGCTGCATTCAAGAAGACCATTAATTGAGAGATCGCGGTGTTGAAGTGCAAAGCCTCAAAGTCTTCAGTTACCTTCTTAACTGTTTGGTTATAAATTTGATCCAAGCTGCCATCGTTTTCATCTACAATTTTTGCTTGCGGCACAGCCTTAACATCCAAATCATTTACCAGCAGCCGCCAGATACGGTCTAAGAATTTCTTGGTTGAAGCTGGTCCATTATCATCCCAGTCTATCGAAGCATCTAGTGGGCCCATGAACATTTCATAAGTCCGCAGGCTGTCGGCGCCATATTCATTGATAACATCATCTGGGTTAACCACGTTGCCTTTCGACTTAGACATTTTTTCGTGATTTTTCAGGATCAAGCCTTGGTTGTACAGACGCTGGAATGGTTCTTTAGTTGGGACAACGCCCAAATCGTACAGAACCTTGTGCCAGAAGCGAGCATATAGCAGGTGCCGCACTGCATGTTCTGCCCCGCCAATATACAAATCAACTGGCAACCATTGCTTGAGCAGGTCGTAATCCGCCAATTTTTCATCATTATGCGGATCAACATAGCGCAAATAGTACCAAGAAGAACCAGCCCAGTTAGGCATCGTATTGGTTTCACGCTTGCCGTGGCGGCCATTCTTGTCCACTACGTTAACCCAATCATCTAAGTTAGCTAATGGGCTTTCTGGCGTGCCCGATGGTTTGATGTTAGTAGCTTTAGGCAGCAAGAGCGGTAATTCATTTTCAGGTACTAAAGTAGTTTCGCCATCTTCCCAGTGAATCACTGGAATTGGTTCACCCCAGTAGCGCTGACGTGAGAAATCCCAATCGCGCAGCTTGTAATTAACCTTCTGCTGGCCAAGATTATGGTCTTCTAGCCAATCAACCATTTTAGCTTTAGCGTCTTTAACATTGAGCCCGTTTAAAAAGCCAGAATTGATGTGTTCGCCATCACCAGTCATAGCAGCCTTGTCTACGTCGCCGCCGGCGATAACTTGCTTGACTGGCAGGTTGAATTTTGTAGCAAATTCATAATCACGCTCATCATGTGCTGGCACAGCCATCACTGCACCAGTGCCGTAGCTTGCTAAGACATAGTCAGAAATCCAAATTGGAATTTCTTTTTCTGTGACAGGGTTGATTGCATACGCACCGGTGAAGACACCAGTTTTATCCTTATTTAAATCTGTCCGTTCCAGATCCGACTTAGAAGCAATCTGTTTAATGTAGGCTTCCACATCGGCTTGATGGCCTAAAGTAGTAATTTCTTTGACCAATTTGTTTTCTGGGGCTAGCACGGCGTAAGTACAGCCGAACAAAGTATCAGGACGCGTCGTAAAGACGTCAAAAGTTCGATCGCTGTCCTTAATTTTGAACGTAATCTGGGCACCTACTGAGCGGCCAATCCAGTTGCGCTGCATTTCTTTAACAGGTTCAGGCCAATTCAAGCCATCCAAATCTTCTAGCAGACGATCGGCATACGCAGTCATTTTAAGCATCCACTGCCGCATGTTGCGCCGATAAACCGGAAAACCGCCGCGCTCAGTTTTGCCATCGATGACTTCTTCGTTAGCAACAACCGTCCCTAAATCTGGCGACCAGTTGACTGGCACTTCAGCTTCATAAGCTAGGCCATTTTTATACATCTGCTCAAAAATCCACTGAGTCCATTTGTAGTATTTAGGGTCACTAGTTTTGATTTCACGGTCCCAATCATATGAGAAGCCTAAAGACTGCAACTGCGTCTTAAAGCGGGCAATATTTTGATCAGTAAAAGTAGCCGGATCGTGCCCAGTCTTTAAAGCATATTGTTCAGCCGGCAAGCCGAATGCATCCCAGCCCATTGGGTGCAAAACGTTATAGCCTTGTGCCCGTTTCATTCTTGCCACAATATCAGTAGCTGTATAGCCCTCTGGGTGACCAACGTGCAAACCTTTGCCAGACGGAAACGGGAACATGTCTAAAGCATAGTAATTTTTCTTTTTAGGATCAGTTCCTGTTTTAAAAGTTTGATGCTCAGCCCAATATTTTTGCCATTTGCGTTCAACGACTTTATGGTTGTACATTTTTCCTCCTGTTAAAAAACAAAAAATCGCCCTATATCATAGGACGATCAATTCGCGGTACCACCTAAGTTTCGCATTGCTGCGACACTCGCAAGCATCTTAACGCGATGCAACGATAGACATCAAATGAAGCTCAGTTCAAACAGCTCTTTGCAGATCTTCTCAGCTGACGATCCTCTCTTTGCCAAAACAGCTGCCCTACTAGTTCTTCGTCTTTAATTCTTTCTGAATAATAGCTATAATTTACCACAATGATGACAAAAGACAAGGAGAAACATTGTGAACGACAATCATCGACAATAAAACGCTTGGACGCTTTGGACTGCCATTATCGTTTGTATTATTTTTCTAGGCTGGGTCATAGCTGTTGCCAGCCAAGCCAGCTGGATTCACAGTTTTGATCAAGCTTTAATCAATAGTTTGGCAAGCAAAAACGCACAAGCCATTTCTTTTGCTCAGCATGTGACTGTCATCGCCAATACTAAATTGATGGTGATTTGGACAGTGCTGGCAGCGGTTATTTTCTGGCTTTGTAAACAGCATATGGCTGCCTGCTTTGTTGCGTTGGCACAAATTTTGGCTAACGGCTGCAACTACTGGCTAAAAAATACCATTCGCAGGGCTAGGCCAACTGCCAAGCACTTAGTCGTCGCACATGGTTTCTCTTTTCCTTCAGGGCACTCCTGCAGCAGCATGACTTTGTTTTTGTGTTTAGCTTTGCTTTGTCTTTTGCTAATCAAACGCAAGCCTTGGCGAATCAGCTTGTTCATTATCTTATTAATTATTCCCCTAATCATTGGCTGGACCAGAATTACTTTGCACGTGCATTTCCCATCCGATGTATTCGGAGGGTATTTAGAAGGAATTTTCTTTACTAGCGCAGTGTTTGCTTTCTTTCGTCAGCGAATTTTACGCGAGCACACAAACAATATGAAGAAAACCAAAAATGGACAATCAAATACAAGTTGGAGCTAAAAATGCTCCTTTTTATTTACGCAGGTGAATAAGATGAATTTACAGCACTTAGTTTATTTTAAAGCTTTAGCCAAATATCAGCATATGGCCCTAACTGCAGAGAGACTGGACATCACCCAACCAACTTTAAGCTACGCCATCCGCAAATTAGAGGATGAGCTGGGAGTGCCCTTATTTGAAAAAGAAGGACGCAATATCAAATTAAGTATTTACGGCAGCGAATTTTTAAAGTACGTTGAGCAGTGCCTTGATGCTTTAAATGAAGGAAAAGCTCGCTTGCATGATTTGTCAACTGGCAATTCAGGCACCATCTCGCTGGGCGTTTCGCCGATTATTTCTGAAAGATTGCTGTCCCAAATGCTAGCCAGCTTCCATGATATTCATGAAAATAACGACATCAGTTTTCAGATCGTCCGCGCCGCTACTGATCAGCTGCTTGATCAATTAGAGTCCGAAAAAATGGATGTGGCTTTAGTATCCCTAACTGATGCAGCCAAAGTTGGCCGAAAATGGCAGGATCTGCAAATCAGCCCACTAGTCAGTCAACGATTAGTCGCAATTATGCCTGCAGATTTAGCTTTAGCTAATGAGGAAAAAGTCAGCTTAGAGCAACTTGCTCAATACAATATGATCACTTTCTCCCACCAAAGCAGTCTGCGCAGGCGAATTGAAAGACTGTGGGCTCGCAAAAACATCAAACCACAAACCAACTTAGAGACCGATAGTATCGACATTACGATTTCTTTAGTTGCGCAAGGTCAAGGAGTAGCTTTGATTCCGCAAGGCTTATACCAGCGCCAGCCTCATGAAGGTCAAGTTAAAATTGTGCCTGTGGCTGATGACGTACAGTACCGCATTTACTTACTGACTAAATCATCCGCCTTATTATCTAGAATTGCTGGCAAATTCAGCCAATTTGCTGAAAAGTTCTGCCTGGACCATCAAGAACTATTCCAGTAATACATTTATATTTTCTATTAATTGATACAAACCTTTTTAGTGCTTATCAAAACTGTTAATGCTAATATTAGAACTGTAGTAAATGATAACGCTTACATAAACACTAGGAGGTTTTTGTTTATGGCTGACGAAAAGTATATTTTAGTTATCGATGAAGGTACTACTAGTACCCGTTCTATCCTGCTGAACCGTCACGGCGAACAAGTAGCTGTTGACCAGCGTGAATTTACCCAATACTTCCCAAAGCCAGGCTGGGTTGAACACGACGCTAACGAAATTTGGAACGGCGTTTTGTCAACTGTTGCTAATGTCTTTATTCAAACTGGCATTAAGCCTGAACAAATTGCTGGTATTGGTATCGACAACCAACGTGAATCAACTGTTATCTGGGACAAGAACACTGGCTTGCCAATTTACCACGAAGTTTGTTGGCAATCACGTCAATCAGAAGATATTGCTAACAAGCTGAGTGAAGAAGGCCACAAAGACGAAATCCACGAAAAGACTGGTTTGCTGATCGACCCTTACTTCTCAGCAACTAAGATTCGTTGGATTTTGGACCACGTTCCTGGCTCACAAGAAAGAGCTGAAAAAGGCGAATTGCTGTTCGGTACTATTGACTGCTGGTTGGTATGGAAATTAACTGGTGGTGACTCTCACTACACTGACTACACCAACGCATCACGTACCATGTTGTTCAACATCAACACCTTAACTTGGGACAAGGACATCTTAAGCTGGTTAAACATTCCAGAAAAGATGATGCCAGAAGTACGTGAAAACGCTGGTGACTTTGGCTTGACCCAACCATATCACTTCTACGGCTCAAGAGTTCCAATTTCAGGTTGTATCGGTGACCAACAAGCTTCATTGTTCGGTCAATTAGCCTTTGAAGTTGGTGACGTTAAGAACACTTACGGTACTGGTGCCTTCACTTTGATGAACATTGGTACTAAACCAAAACTGTCACACAACAACCTGGTTACTTGTATCGCTTATGGTATGAACGGCGAAGTTAACTTCTGTCTTGAAGGTTCAGTATATGTTGCTGGTTCAGCTCTGCAATGGCTGCGTGACGGCATGAAGATGATCGAGGATTCCGCTGAATCAGAAGACGCTGCAAATGCTTCTAAAGACGATGACGAAGTATACGTAGTCCCAGCCTTCACTGGTTTAGGTGCTCCATACTGGAAACCAAACGCACGTGGTGCTGTCTTCGGCTTAACTCGTGGTACTACCAACAACGACTTCATCAAGGCTACCCTGCAATCATTAGCATACCAAACCAAAGACTTGGTAGACGCTATGAAGGAAGACTCAGGCGTTGATATTCCATCACTTCACGTTGACGGTGGTGCTGCACGTAACAACTACCTGTTACAATTCCAAGCAGATATCTTAGGCATGCCAGTTATCCGGGCAGCTAACGTTGAATCAACTGCTTTGGGTGCAGGCTTCATGGCCGGCTTAGGTGTAGGCTTCTGGAAGGACCAAGACGAATTGAAGTCATTGGTTAACACTGGTACTACCTTCAACCCTAAGATGAGTGAAGACAGACGTAAGAAGTTGTACGCTGGTTGGCAACAAGCTGTTAAGGCAACCATCGAATACGACCCAACTAAGAACTAATCAGGTTCTTAGACAAAAACAGGCTTCGGCCTGTTTTTTTGTTAGCAGATAATAAATTTTTTCTATTAATTTTTAGTCATTTTTAGGTTTTTTATTCTTCCGAAAGCGCTATCATAGAATATGTAAGTTGAAATTATCCGAATAAGGAGATTGAAATTATGGCTTTTTCATACAAAACTAGAAAAGAAGAAATTGATCGCTTGAAGTCAGGCGAAAAGTTTGATCTGTTAATCATCGGTGCTGGTATTACTGGTGCTGGTTTAGCACACCAAGCTCAAAAGTTAGGCATGAAGGTTGCTATCGTTGATAAGCAAGACTTCGCTGCTGGTACTTCATCACGTTCAACTCGTTTGGTTCACGGTGGTATCCGTTACCTGAAGACCTTCGACGTTAAAGTTGTTTCAGAAACTGTTAGTGAACGTGACAACCTGCAACACATTGCACCACAATTGGTACAACCAGACCCAATGATTCTGCCTATTTACGACGAACCAGGTACTACTTTTGACATGTTCTCAGTTAAAGTAGCTATGGATCTGTACGACCACTTAGCACACATTAACGAAACTCCACACCTGAAGCAATACGCTAACTACACTATTAGCAAAGACGAAGCTTTGAAGCGGGTTAAAGGCTTGAACCCTAACCACTTAGTTGGTGCTGGTGTTTACCTTGACTACCAAGACAACGATACTCGTTTCGTAATTGAACACATCAAGAAGGCTCACGACGAAGGTACAGTTGCTGTATCACGTTTGGAAGCTGTTAAGATTGTTCACAACGAACGCAACCAAGTTGTTGGTGCTGAAGTTAAAGACGTTTGGGACGGCGGCGATGGTTCTAAGTTCACTATCCATGCAAACATGGTAGTTGACTGTGCTGGTCCATTCTCAGACTTCGTACGTGTATTGGACTCAAACGAGCCAAAGGAACAACACGTTCGTCCAACCAAGGGTGTTCACTTTGTTGTTGACGGTTCTAAGTTAACTGTTAAGCAACCTATTTACTTCGGTTCAGGTACTAACGACGGCCGTATGATCTTCGTTATCCCACGGGAAGGCAAGACTTACTTCGGTACTACTGACACCGACTACCATGGTGACTTTAACCACCCAGACGTAACTCAATGGGATGTTGACTACCTGTTGAACATCATTAACTCACGTTGGCCAGAAGCTCACTTGACTGTAAACGACATCGAATCTTCATGGTCAGGTTTACGTCCATTGTTAGGTAGCGCAAAGCCTAAGGTTGATGCTGCAACTGGTGCTTCAAAGGCTCCTACTGCTGACGCTCCATCATCAGTATCACGTGGTTCATCATTCACTATTGCTGACGACGGTTTAGCAGTTCTGTCAGGTGGTAAGTTAACTGACCACCGTCTGATGGCTATGAACTCATTAGAAAAGATCATCGACTACTTCAAGGAACACTTCAACGAAGACTTCACTTGGAACGATGACATTGCTATGGAACCTGTTTCAGGTGGTGACTTCAACCCAGAAGGCGACATCCACGAAGAATTAGAGAAGATTGCTAAGCCAGGTACTTCAAAGGGCTTAACTGCTGACGAAGCTTACGCAATGGCTTCTGAATACGGTACTAACGCTAAGAAGATCTTCGCTTACGTTGATGAAGGCTTCAAAGCTTACGAAGGCTTGAGCTTATACGAAAGCTTACGTTTACACTACGGTATCGAAGAAGAAATGGTCTTAGACCCAATCGACTACCTCGAAAGAAGAACTTACTGGATTACCTTCCACTTGGAACAAATCGACCAAGTTAAGGATGCAGTTATTGCTGAAATCGCTAAGGAATTGAACTACTCAGACGAACAATTAGCAGCTGCTAAGAAAGAAGTTCAAGAAGTTATCGATGCTCGTGGCTTGAAGGACTTAAAGGCTAAGGCTAACGCTTAATTACTAAGTACTAGCTATTAGTTCAAATAAAAAGGAGTTCCAATTGGAACTCCTTTTTTGTGTGCCATCAACTTGTTTAATTAAAGAATAATCTTATTTTTGTTTTAAGTACTCTAGCAGCGCATCTACGCGGTCAGTCTTTTCCCAAGGCAAATCAACATCTGTTCTGCCAAAGTGGCCATACGCAGCCGTTTGACGGTAAATTGGCCGTCTTAAGTTGAGCATCTTGATAATCCCAGCTGGTCGCAAGTCAAAGCAATGTCTAATTGCTTCAACTAGCTGCTCATCAGAGACTGTACTGGTCCCCTGCGTATCAACAGCAATCGATACAGGGTGAGCAACTCCAATAGCATAAGCTAATTGAACTTCGCATCGATATGCCAAACCGGCAGCAACAATATTTTTCGCTACGTAGCGGGCAGCATAGCAAGCACTCCGGTCAACTTTTGTCGGGTCCTTGCCGGAAAAAGCACCGCCGCCATGACGGGCATAGCCGCCATAAGTATCAACAATAATCTTCCGGCCAGTTAAACCTGAATCGCCTTTAGGACCGCCAATCACAAATCTGCCTGATGGATTGATCAAATATTTAGTATCATCGTCCAAATATTGTGATGGGATGACCTTTTTGATGACATCATCAACCATTGCCCGTTTAATTTCTTCTTGTGATACCTCAGCATCAGTTTGAGTAGAAATGACAACCGTATCAACGCGTTTCGGCTTGCCATCTTCATCATATTCAACTGTTACTTGTGCTTTAGCATCAGGCCGAAGCCAAGTAAAGGTATCATTTTTGCGCAGTTTAGCTACGCGGCGCATCAAAGAATGAGCAAGAGCAATTGGCAATGGCATCAATTCAGGCGTTTCCTTAATTGCAAAACCAAACATCAGCCCTTGATCGCCAGCACCAATTTTATCAAGTGGGTCTTCATCATCGCTATTGTCGCGAAGTTCCAATGATTCATTAACCCCGCCCGCAATGTCTGGCGACTGTTCGTCTAAATCAACCAAAATCGCACAGTTATTGCCATCAAATCCTAGCTCTGGCCGATCATAGCCAATATCCAGAATAGTTTTGCGGACCACGCTCTGAATATCAACATAAGCAGAAGTGGTAATCTCGCCAACAACTAACACTAAACCGGTCGTAACAGTTGTTTCAGCAGCAACCCGTCCATTTGGGTCTTTAGCTAAAACTGCATCCAAAATCGCATCCGAAATTTGATCGGCCACTTTATCTGGGTGCCCTTCTGAAACAGATTCAGAAGTAAATAAACGTTTTTCCATAAGTCCCCCTACTTTAATTCAACTAATTCGGTTACAAGGCATCTTCGCGTTCTGCGAATCCTCTCAGGACAAACCGAGATAACTTGTTCATTTTTTGCCCACCAAAAACTGGGTAAAAAAAGAACTACCACAAGTGGTAGTTCTTCAAATGAACGATGGAGGATACAGGGTTCGAACCTGTGACCTCCTGCTTGTAAGGCAGATGCTCTCCCAGCTGAGCTAATCCTCCAACATGTGACCCGTACGGGATTTGAACCCATGTTACCGCCGTGAAAGGGCGATGTCTTAACCACTTGACCAACGGGTCAGATCTCATTGAGCACGTATATTAATATACCAGCTCAATCAGATTTATGCAAGCTATTTTTTAAATCTAGCTAACTTTTTATAGGTAGCACTAAGCCAGGCAACATAACTAACGCCATTCGGCTTAGTCTCTCGCACGTTAACGATAGGGATCCGATGCCGTTTGCTCAAGCGTAAAAAAGTATTGACGATTGAGCTAGAAGCCTGGGTATTATTGACAAAGAAGGCAATTTTATGATGAGCTATTTTCGATTTCATCTGCTCAACGACTTCAGGATTAGGATCCGTCTCACGCTCAATTGCGTCCTCAAAGGCTTTATTATCTACCCTATACCCCATTCGTTTGAGAGCATAATCAAGCACTGGCTCACTGACAAAAACAGCCTGCTGCTTACCTGGAGCCGATTTAGCCAACTGCTGAATTGGCTTAAATTTCTCCAAATATGCACGCTTGCGCGCTAAAAAATATTGCTTATGCTGCGGCTGCAATTTGATCAATTTCTTAGTTAAAAAATTGGCGTATTTGATTGGCATTTGCAAATCAAACCAAATGTGCGGATTACTATCGGATTTGTAATGCATGATCTCTTGCGCTACTTTGATTTCGTGCTTGTCATTACTGTAGGCTAAGTGGTCCATCCAGGAATCATAGCCAGAACCGTTGGCAATCACTAAATCTGCCTGTGCAACCTCTTTAGCTGAAGCGGTAGTTGGATCAAAGTCATGAGGGTCAATGTCGCCATTGGCAATTAGCGGCGTGACAGATCCATATTTGCCCACCAGCTGTTTAGACATATCAGCATAAATATTGGTCGAAGTAACGATTTTTATTTTGCTGCTAGAATTATGTTCAGTCTTTTGCTTGCTGCAGGCGCTTGCGACTAACAGCAAAGCAGCTAATAAGCATAATAAAACATTGCGTATCCTGCGCATGTTGATTCATCCTTCCAATTTTCTCAGAACAGTTAAGTATAAATAAGTTGTCGCAATTAAGCAAATTTTTGTGATCATTTTCGGTAGAATAAAGGTAGTAAAAAATGAAAGGCGAATTCAATCATGATTAAATTTTATGGCTATAAGCGCTGTTCCACTTCCAAAAAGGCGCAAAAGTGGTTTGATGAACACGGAATTAGTTACGATTTTCAAGATTTGGTCGCTGAGCCCCCTAAGAAAACTGATTTGATTAAATGGATGACTAGCCACCAGGACCGTGGTTTACGCTATTTCTTTAATACTAGCGGACAGCACTACCGGAGCTTGAAATTAAAAGACAAAATTTCAACCATGTCAATTAATGAGGCAGCCGACCTGATGTCCAAAGATGGGAAATTGATCAAACGTCCATTAGTCGTGCAAGGAGACAAATTGATTTGTGGCTTTAAGGAAGACGTCTATCAACAAATTTGGCTGCAATAAGCATGTGAAACTGATGTCTGCTTAGCAGGCACCATTTTTGTTATCCTATCAAATGAAAATATTGACTGGGTAAGTGATCACAAAGCCAAACTTCATCATTGCCCACATAAAAATTAATGCCATCTTGATAGGCCTGCTTTGCGTTAATTATTAAAATAGCTGGATGAGCATCACGCCTTTTACCGACAGATTCAGCCATTGCAAGGTCCACTGACAAATGAACATATTGCCGTCCCATAGGCAGCAATCCTTCTTTTCTGATATTTGGCAAGAAGCGCCGCGCTGTTCCGTGATACAAAATAGCTGGTGGAGCAGCTTGTTTGCGCTTGATAATTCCAGGAATTGAGTGTCCATAGAGCGCACAAATTTTATTATCTTTAATTTCAAAGCGTTTTTTGTCACTAGCATTCATAATTTCACGTATTTTCATTTCAGTCAATTTCGGCCGAAAATGATGCATGCGGTTCATCGCCTTGAGAAACTCTGACAAAGAAACGAAGCCATACTCATCTAAGGTTAAACCGTATTTGCCTGGATTATGACGCAAACAGTACGACATCTTTTTGCTAATGAAGACGTTGCTGCGCTGATCATTGCTTTTCATTGTCTTTTACTTTCCGCTTATTATTTCAAATCAAAAAAGGCTAATTTAGCATTAGCAAACTAGCCCTCGTCAATTTAATAATACCTTGATTATTCTTCGTTATTGACAAATTTAACCGCTGTACCATAGGCGACAACTGATTGCATATCTCCAGCAATCGAACCAGAATCAAAACGCATCATGACGACTGCATCAGCGCCTTTGGCTTGAGCAGCATCTTCTAAACGTTCAATTGCACGATCACGGGAAGTTTGCAGCATTTTAGTATAGCCTTTAATTTCACCGCCAACCATACTCTTAAACGATGCGCCAAAGTCGCTAATCATGTTGCGAGATTGCGTAGTAACGCCAAAAACTTCTCCGATCACTGTGTATTCTTTGCCTGGAATATGCTCAGTCGTAGAAATAATCATAATCGTTCTCCTTAAAGTATAAGTATTATTGATTTGCTTAATATTATACTTGTTAACTACTAGATTAGGAATATTTTATTACATGAGTCATCTTATATTTTCAGTATTAATTTGCCACATTATACGGTGAAATAAACAAATTAAAAACATCGATATTTATTGACGTATCACTCGAAGCATCAAGAAGGCAACAGTTGATGGTATGCTCAAATAAGTACACAAAAACCGCTCAACCTTGCGGTTAAGCGGTTCTATGAGCGGAGTGTGAGAGATTCGAACTCTCGATACAGGTTAAACCCCGTATACATGATTTCCAATCATGCTCCTTCAACCACTCGGACAACACTCCCTGTGGCATCGATATGCTAGCTCCGGCTGTCAGACTCGAACTGACGACAACCTGATTAACAGTCAGGTGCTCTACCAACTGAGCTAAGCCGGATTATTAAAAAAAGAAGAGCACGGCAGCTTCCTTTCCTCGCAGGCAGT
>JALCDX010000004.1 GCA_022641965.1 Lactobacillus sp. | reverse complement strand
CGAACCAGAACTTTGGCCAGCAAGATATAGCCTAACAGCAGCTAATTTCTGCTCATAAGAAAATTTAGACAAAACAAAAACCTCCAAACTTGAACCTGTTTGGTCCAACTTTGGGGGTTAACTTCAAGGAGCAAGTTTACTTGCTCCTTTTTGCTTGCTCGCGATACTGCATTGGCCCAGCCTTGAAATTAATTTGTCCTGCTAATAAATTAGTTAAATCGCCTTCAATTTGTTTGATCAGATTCGGTTCAGCATCAACTAAGATAGTTAATTCAACTTGGGCTCCAAATTCTCGCTGAGCAATTATGACGCTGGCATTTTCTAGGTAATGATTTACGGATCCGTATTCAGAATAGGGCACTACAAATGATAAAGTCTGCTGGGGAATGCATTCAACTATTCCAATCGCTTCAGCTGCAGATGAGACCGAATTTGAATAGGCTCTGATTAAACCGCCAGCTCCTAATTTAATGCCGCCAAAATAACGGGTTACAACGACTGCTACATTAGTCAATCCTAAGAGCTGCAAGGCCTTCAGTTCTGGCACACCAGCCGTGCCAGCAGGCTCGCCATTATCGCTGGCCTTGGCTTGGCGGCCATTTGAGCCAACTCGATAGGCAAAAGTATTGTGAGTTGCATCATGGTATTTGCTTTTAACGGCTTCGATAAAAGCTTCTGCGTCCTGAACAGTCTGGCAGCGACACATAGAAGCAATAAAACGACTTTTCTTGATCACCAGTTCGTGTGCGCCAGTCTGCTTAATCGTGCAATATTTTTTTAATTCTGACACTATTTGCGCTTCTTTCTGCGTAATTAAAGTTGGAGGAAGAATTATGTCAACAGATTTTACCCAACCAGGCCGCCAATGGGTTATTGGGGCCTGCGAGACTATACCAATTATACCAGGGCTGATTAAAAAGCCAGCAATAAAAAAAGGCATTTGTCAGCGCTGCGGCAGTCAAGTGTCTGCCAAGCTGCCTAATCAGCATTTTTATTGCCGAGCTTGTCTAGAATTGGGACGGGTTGTAGCAGAAGACTGGCTAGTGCAAAATCTGCAGATCAAGCATTGGCCTAAGCTAGCCCAACCTTGTTTGTGGGCTGGTCAGCTAACCGATCAGCAGTCTTTAGTGGCCGCAGATTTGGTTGAAAGCCTGCAGAAGCATCGCCATCATTTAGTTGAGGCAGTTACTGGGGCAGGAAAAACAGAAATGCTGTTTCCAGCAATCATTTGGGCTTTAAAAAATGGGCTCAGAATAGCGATCGCCGCACCTAGAATTGATGTCGCCATTGAACTGTTTCCTAGATTGCAAGCCGCCTTTGATTGCAGCATTGGCTTGCGCCATGGACAGACGGAACCCTTAAAAATCGAACCGCAGCTGCTGATTTGCACGACTCATCAGCTTTTTAAATATTGCCAAGCTTTTGACTTATTGATTATTGATGAAGTAGATGCCTTTCCCTTCCAAAACAACGAGCCTTTGCAATTTGCGGTTAAACAGGCAGTGCGCGAAACAGGCAGTCTGTTTTTCTTGACAGCTACTCCGCCAGATAAATTGCTGAAAGCAGCTCAAAATAAAAAAATTGGCTATTCATCATTGCATCGGCGTTTTCATGGTCATCATTTGCCAATCCCGCGGCTGGCTTACTGCAGCCGGAGCCAAATTAAAGAGCTTTGTCCAGCGGTTGTTAAAAGCACCTTGTTAAAAGCCGAGCGAGCTGGCAAGCAGGTACTGGTTTTTCTGCCGCGCATTGCCCAACTGCCAGAGTATTTAAAGGCTTATCAACGAACTTTTCCCAAGCTGAGAATAGCAAGTGTTTCAGCAGAAGACCCAGACAGATTAGCCAAAATAGCAGCTTTTCGTGAAAAAAAGCTAGATGTTTTATTAACCACGACCATACTCGAACGCGGCGTGACTTTTAAAAGCGTGTGGGTCATTGTCTGGCAAGCTGAAGATGCAATTTATCAAACAGCTGCTTTAGTACAGATTGCAGGCCGCGTTGGCCGGGCAGCAGACGATCCAGATGGAATCGTGCTATTTTGCTATCACCGCTATACTAAATATTTGCGACAAACCATGCGGCAAATTAGGAGACTAAATCGATGATTTGTGCTTGGTGTCAGCAAAAATTCGTGCCAAAAATCATTCCCTGGCAGCTGTTTGTTCAAAACAATCAAAGTATTAATAGACTTTGTGAACGCTGCCAGCGGCAGTTTGATCCCCTGGGCAAGCGCCGCTGTCCGCAATGCAGCCGTGACCAGCCAGCGACAGAAATTTGCAGTGATTGCCAATTTTGGCGGCAAATCTATGGCCAGCAAATTATGCTTAACCAAGCGGAATGGCATTACAATCGAGGCTTTCATGATTTGATGGTTGCCTATAAACGCTATGGTGATTATGAATTATGGCCAGTTCTGCAGCAGCTGGCTAAACCTGTGCAGAAAATAAAGGCAGATTATTTTGTGCCAATTCCGCCTTCACCGGAGCATCTTGCTCAGCGCCAATTTGATACCATTAAAGCAATTTTTTCTCATTTGGTGCCATTGACCCATGCTTTGGCCAAAGCTGCTGGTACGTCTGCTCAGGGCGAAAAAACACGGGCTCAGCGTCTGCAAACGGCGCAAAGCTTTTTCATCAAAGAAGATCAGCCTGCTTTGCGAGGAAAAGTGGTCTTGCTTGATGACATTTATACAACCGGCCGGACTTTATATCACGCCAGGGATGCTTTACAAACAGCTTTTCCTGATTGCCAGATCAGTTCGTTTACGATTGCGAGATAAAATGAGCAAAGCGCTTTCATTTTTGGTATACTGATATTAAGAAAACGTTTGAAAGGAGAATCCCTTATGTTAAAGTTCAACGTTCGTGGAGAAAATATCGAAGTTACTCCTGCATTAAGAAGCTATGTTGAGAAGCGACTCAAGAAATTAGAAAAATTCTTTGACTTGGACCAAGATGTAGTCGCTCATGTTAATTTGAAAGTTTACCCAGACCACACTGGCAAGGTTGAAGTTACGATTCCACTGCCATTCTTGCTCCTGCGGGCAGAAGATACGACAGGTGACATGTACCAAAGCATTGACTTTGTTAGCGACAAGCTGGAACGTCAAATTAGAAAATACAAGACCAAGGTTAACCGCCGCAGCCGTGAAAAAGGCTTGAAAGACATGTTCTACGAATCAAGCAGCGAAGAACAAGAGAAGCCAAAGGCTTTCGATATTGTTAAGAACAAGCAATTCGACTTGAAACCAATGGATCCAGAAGAAGCTATTTTGCAAATGGACATGCTGGAACACGACTTCTTCATTTTCCAAGATGCTGACACTAACGGCACGAGCATTGTGTACCGTCGGAATGACGGACGTTACGGCTTGATTGAAACAAATGAGTAATAATTAGCCTTAACGTCAATAGCTGAAAGGCCTGATGTTAAGGCATTTTTGTTTTCCTAGATTTAACTAAATCTAGGTCAAATTAATAGCTAGTAGCAATATTTGTAGCAATATTTATAGAGTGAACGGGTTTATCTAAGATTTTTAAGAATTTGTAGCAACATTTCAGCAATATTAATAAGCCTGAAAAAAAGCCTATAAATGCTATAATATCAGTGATCATTTAACATTATTATTTGCCTGTAGAAGAGGTTGCTTTAGCAATTTCTTCTATTTTTTTGCCTGTTTCTGTCTCTCTTTGTAGCAATGTAGCAAATTGATTGTTACCGCCTAATGCTTAAATGCCGTGGGTCTTTAATGAAAAACTGTGTAGCAGTATTAATCTCAACAAGCTGCAGTGATTTGCTTAATGCTGGCCGGCAGTGGTCAAGTGCCCAATTGTTGAATGATCATGTTGTTACTGTGCAGTGTGTTTTCGTTGCTCTAAGGAATGTAATAAAGTATTGCCTCTTCTATATAGCGCTTCTAATCTGTAGCTGGTCTTGCTTGCCTGTTTGGTAAACTATACCTGCCAGGGCTAAAACCTCTTACGTGGCAAATTGGGACTATTTAAAGGCGGCGGAAATTATGCAAAATAATACCAAAGATAAACAAGTTTATAAGCAAACTGCTAGAAAGTTTTTTAAAAGTGATTTCAAGCGCTTACTGGCGTTCTCTGGTAGGCAAGCAACTGACCTAATGCCAGACAATTTAAAAAATCTGCATCCCTTAGACATTGATGAAAATAGCTCTGGTAACAGCGATATGATCTATGCCAGCAAGGAAACAGCCTGCATTTGCAAAGCAATAGCCGATTGCACTAATTTACCTAGACAACCATTTAGAGAAATATTGATTAAATGTTACTTACAAGATGGCTTAAATTATCAAATCTCAAATTCAATAGGATATGGGCAAAGCCAGTATCAATGCCTAAAAAAGCAAGCTATTAGGGAATTTTCTGCCCGTTATGTTTATTATCAGTTGCTTGATGGCTTGCAGCCCCTTATCTGTTTGAAATAATGCATTATTGTATTTAACTTTGGCTTTTAAATGATAAAGACGATAAATTAAATATCGCTTTCAAGGATAATCGCGAATCGCGAGAAGCTTTGGGAGACAAAGAACGACAAGAACTATTTGCCGTAAAAAAGAAAGCAGCGCAAATACTTATTGCAGCATCATCGTTCTTTTACAGATTTAACCCCTTTTATTAAATTTTGAAAAAGTAGTGTGAGCCAGAAAGCAGTGACATTGGTGCGGCTCTCTCTGGACGATAATTACGGGGGGCTTAATTTTTATGCTAGTGGTTCAGCGATTGAAGAAAAGATGGTTTTAATATCTGGTTTTTATCTATAAACACTACATTCACTAAATTAAAAAATGTTTCTGCAGCCAAAGCTAAACACGTTGAATTTTTTTGTATTCTTTGAGCAATTACTTTTACGCTTTAGCAAGCTAAGTAACAGGTAGGGAATATTGCGCAAACAAAAAACAGCTCTATGAGCTGTTAAATGGTTGTGGCAGAAAGCTATTAATTTCTTGATCTATTTGAGTTGTTTGTTTCTTTAATTCTTCGAGTGCAGCTTTGGAATAAGTATCGTCAAATCCGTCTAATGATTTTAATAGTTTGTTGTACTTTGCTTTTGTTCCTTTTGCTAAGTGCTGTTTAATGTCTGGATGATCTATGAGTGCTAGTGCATAAATGTACTCGTTGATAGATGAACCGCCAGACAGGTCGGTTATAACTGGTCGCTTAAAAATTGCCAGCATTTGTTTAGCATCGTCTAGCCAGTTAGCAGTTTCTTTGCCCCGCAATTGCATTTCTAAGCGTTCCCAACTGTTTACGCTAGGAGGGATGCTGCAGTGTTTGGCGTGCCTTTCTCTAGCTTTATCGTAATATCTGTAAACTTTGGGTGAGCCTTTACCACCACAATATATGCTTTCAAGCATGCCACCTCTGCTGTAATTGACTCTGGTACTGCTGGAATTACTCGTAAACCTGTTATGCATGCCAGCATTGTCAAAGTTGATGAAGTCAAAGGCAATATCTATTCTTGTTAAATGAGGCTGTTCAAATAAGTTTATTATGCTTTGGATTGCCTGTTTTTCTTTACCTTGTAAATGATTTGATGTATCAATTCGCCAGCTATTAGGTTGATGATCATTCCTAACAAGTGTAGCTACTGTAGTTCTGTTAGCTTCATGTTCATTCCTAAATAGTTGATATTGTCCTGGCTTTACTAGCTGCCAGTGATTATTAGTTAATTTGTGTTGGTACAGTCTAGGGAAAAATACTCCTGAAATAACAATTTCATCTAACTTTATTTCACAATAATTGCGCTGCTCTTTTTGGCAAAGGTTCAAAATTTGAACCCCTGATCGGCTGTTAGATAGGAACTCAACTTTTTTATTCTGATCATTTCTGTTCATATTTGCCTTTAAAAAAAGACAGCTTGTTAGAAGCTGCCCTGTACTTTTAAATCATATTTTGTTGTCCATTCCGTCAAAAAATAAAAGCCGTTAACATCCTCTAATCGTTAGGGCGATTGGTAATTTTTTGATTAGTTATAGCAAGTACCTTAATTATCTTGAAAGGTCTTAGATAAACCCGTTCGCTCTTTAAAATGTTTTTATCAAAATAAGTTGTTATCTTGCTATAATAAACATTAGTAAATTACATGCTTAATACGATTTACTAGCCTATTACCATTGCCGTGGTATTAGGCTTTTTCTGTGGTTTTGAATTGCTGCTAGTGCTATGTTCGTGAGCTTTAAGCCAATCAGTAATCGACTTTTTACCATACATTTTACGACCGTCAATAATTGCTACTGGCATCCCTAGAGTCGCCCAATAAGAAATAGTGCTATCTGCAATGCCAAAGTACTTTGCAATGTTTCTGCGGTTTAAATATGGCTTCTGATTGGTGGCTTGTTTAATACCGTTTTTAACTGCTGCACAAACTAAATTTTCAATAGCTAGTACTTGTTCCTGATCTAAAGCAATTTGCATTCTTATTCACCGCCTTTCTTTAAAGACTGCAGTACTTTAGACCAGCTTTTAGCCCCTGCCTGACTTAATTGCTTTCTCTTAATAGACTCTGAAATAGCTTTTCTAAGGTCTTGCTTTCTGATAGATAAACCCTTGTCTGTTTCTACAAAAGCATCTGTAGGCATTTTAGATAAAACAGCATCAACATCGTGGTCGGTCATTTTGCCGTTGTTTGTGTTAATGTCTGCATCTTGGCTGTTTTCTTTAGTTTCGGGATGCAGCCCCTCTGGAAAAGAATAATTTACCGAGATAAAGCCCTGCTCCATTGCCCACTGTGTCGGTGAACAGTCCGAATTAATGAGGTTGCTTTTAACTAGCAGCTTGTATACCTGCTTATTTGTAAGTATTTTGCCCTTGCTAGCAAGATACTGCTGCATATCTGTAATAATTAATGGATATTCTTTCATTTCCTTTACACCTCTTTAGGGTCAACTAACCAAACTGTTTTATAGTGCTTCATTCGTTCTTCATAGCTGCTAAAATTGTTGAAATTAATCTTAGACAATTCCCAATCAGTAGCTATTAAATCTGCTTTGGATGGTGCCCAGAGTTTAGAAAGCATTTCATCCCCAGCAAAAGTTAAACAGTTGTTAGGCGTATCAGTAGCTAACACACGGTAATAGTTTTCATCCTTTGGCAGTTTCCATGCCTTACGTGAAATAGCACAACCTGCTTTTTCAGCCTTTTCAATGGCTTCTTTTAGTTCCATAGCTTTCACACTTTCTAGAAATATATTTATTCATGCTCGTTGCTTTACCCGTTAACAGTAAGCTGCATACCCCAATAAGACCGTTTTAATCCGTCGATTACTTTAAGGCTTTCAGTGACAGAGGAGTTGAAAAACTGCAGAGTGTCTGCATATTCAGCTAGGTTGCTAACTATGTAATAGCCGCTAGGTTCTGCCCTAGAAGACCCAATAGCTAAGCAATATTTTGACCTTAGCCTATTAACAATTGCCTTAACTGTTCGCTCGTTTATGTGCAGCGCTTTTGCCAAAGCACTTGCGTTAATGGGATGTTGTTTGCCAGTTGGCAGCAGGTCATATAGCTTTTTATCTATACCTATCGGGGTTGGCAAAGCCTTGTTATATTCTTGTTCAGCAGTAAGATTGAAATTCATCTGCCTGTTTACTACAACGGTCTTTTTATTTGGCTTGATTTTGTTCTTTTTCATAAAATCACCGCATAAATTTAGTTAGCAACCGTTTGATGCTCGTCCATAAACTTATCAATTGAATGCTTGCTAATCCTTTTGCTGCTATTAATTTGGATAACTGGCAGTCCCTCTTTAATCAAAGACCGTAAACCTTTATATGAGCTAATTCCTAAATATTGCATAGCTTGTTTATAAGTAAAATATTCCATTTAGCGCCTCCTGAATTCAAAGAATGTTTGAAATGAACTCTACGCATATTCTACTAAGCTTTTTCTCGCTTGCCAAGTAAAATTCGAAGAATATTTGAAATATTATGAACTTCTGTGAAAATATGTAGTACAATTTTGAAAAAGAAAGGAGGTGGTTTTTATGGCAAATAGGCTTAGAAAGCTTAGAAAGGCAAAAAAACTTTCGCAAACAGCTTTGGCAAAAGAATTTAACGATTTTATGAGGAAAAATCAGAGTCTAGCGGTTTATTCAGAACAGAATAAGCGGAAAGATATTAGCTACGGCACGGTTTCAAACTGGGAACGTGGCATAGTGCATATACCGTCAATCTACATACATCCTCTTTCTGAGTTTTTTGGCGTAACTGTTGCTTACTTTCAAGGATTAACAGTAAGCAAAGATGAATTTGTAGAATGGATTAATCAAAGCTATGTAGAAGGATATTTAGCTAGTACTGAAAAAGATATTCAGTTGGAATGGATAACTTATAAGCCAATAGCAGAGAAGTTAACTACGTATTTTGAACTGCAGCATATTGAGCCACCAATTAAAAAATTCTCTGGCATAGAATTAAATACTTGCTCTGACGATGTTAAAAAGTACTGGCTGACTAATTTGAGCTTTTTCTTTGCAGATGATGTATTTATTCCAATTAGCGAAACCGTTGCTAATGATCGACGGCATGGAATGAGTGTTTTTTCTGCTGAGCTTTCCAACAAAATAGATAGCCTACTTAAAACACCAATTAGAAATAAATTTGACCAGATAGTTGATAAGTCTTTGTCTGATTTTGTTAAAAACAAGCAAGAGATTTTAGGCTTTCATTCAAAGAAACAAATTAGGCAGCAAATTAAATTTATTGAAGGTAAGTTCGATCTGTTTTTAAAACAGCTTGATGATTTGCCAGACAATAAACCGTTAAAGTAATTTCAATCATCCCTACTAAATTAATAATTATTCATTCTTGATTGTCTTAGATAAGCCCGTTCGCTCTTTGGGAATAGAAAGGCAATTAAAATGCAAAATGATCAAATTAAAAGTTATACAACCAGTAATGGTGAAAAGCGTTATAAGCTAAATATTTATGTAGGTAGGGATGAACTTACTGGCAAGCCTAAACAGGTACGTAAACAAGGCTTTAAAACATATAAGGCAGCTGAAAAGGCATATTTTCAGTTGCAACTAAGAATTGCTAATGGTGATTTATCTGCAAAAAGGCAGAAACACTTTAAGTTTAAAGACGTTTATCAGCAATGGTTGAGCATCTACTCTGGCACTGTTAAAGAAAGCACGCTGTGGACATCAACTTGGAGAACGGCTAAATACGTTATTCCCGCTTTTGGTGATTACTATATTGATAAGATTAATCTGCCAATGTGCCAGAAAATCGTTAACAGTTGGTTTAAGGCGATGCCTGCTACGTACGGGAAAAATATCTGTTTAACTAGGCAAGTTTTTGAGTATGCAATTAGGCTAGGATTGATTGATAACGACCCAATGGACAAAGTCTTGCGTCCAAAGACTAACAGGCGCAAACGTTCATACGAGTTTTACACCAAAGATGAACTCAATGCTTTTCTAAAGGCTGCCAAAAAGGATAGTTACAAGCGATATACCTATTTCAGAGTATTAGCATACGCTGGTCTTAGAAGAGGCGAGGGCTGTGCCCTAAAGTGGAAAGATATAGATTTCGCTAAAGGTACTTTGTCTGTTAAACGAACCTTAACTGCTGGCATGAAAGGTAAGCAAATAGTGCAAAGCCCCAAAACGCCAACGTCAAATAGGACTATTAGCCTTGATCAAGCTACTTTGAGCGTGCTTAAACACTGGCAATTATTGCAAGCAAAGCAATTACAAGCGGCTACATTGAACCTTGATCAGTATGTGTTTGATGGCTTTAGGGGTGAATATGCTGCCAACGTTCCAATTTCTAGCAGCACTGTTGAAACGTGGAACAAAGAAATTTGCCAACGAGGGCATATTAGACATATTAATATCCATGGCTTTCGTCACACTCACGCTTCTTTATTATTTGAAGCTGGCGTTCCAATGGAACAGGTAAAAGACCGTTTGGGACATTCCACTATTAAAACAACTTTGGATGTATATACTCACGTTTACCAGAAAAGTAAGCCAAAGGTTGCTAAACAATTCGCTAAGTACATGCAATCTTAAACTTCTGCAGACTAGGGCGATGATCTGGCTTTAATAGTGGATGTTTCATTCAATTCCGTTAAAACAGAGTCTTTATTATCGTTTAACCATTCAAAAAGGGATGCAAATACAACGCTGTAGCAAAATCAGTAGCAACGTGATAGAACACCCCTTGAAAAATGTTGATGCTAAGGTAATTTTTTTTAAAACCCATTAGTTTGATTGAAACAAATGAGTAATAATTTGCCGCTTAGTCTGAATTAGCCTTCCGTTTTAAAAGCCGGAAGGCTTTTTTGATGCGAACGTTTTTCTTTTCTGACTGTTTCATGGTAAAATTATTGAGTGAATTTTTGATCAAAATAAAAAACTCTAATTAGGGACGATTGCATGACAAATATCTTAAAGCGCCTGTATGACGCTGACAAACGTGACTTAAAAAAATTTGAATGCATTGCTGACAAAGTAGAAAGCTATGCTGATGAGTATTCGCATTTAAGCGATGAGCAACTTCAAGGCAAAACACAAGAATTTCGTGATCGCTTAGCTAAGGGAGCTAGTCTGAACGACTTGCTGCCAGAAGCTTTTGCTACCGCGCGTGAAGGTGCCAAACGGGTCTTGGGACTGTATCCTTTCCATGTTCAAATCATCGGCGGGATTGCGCTGCACTTCGGCAACATTGCGGAAATGATGACTGGTGAAGGCAAGACTTTGACCGCTACAATGCCAGTCTATTTAAATGCTCTGCCTGGCAAGGGCGTGCACGTAGTTACTGTTAATGAATACCTGTCCAGCCGTGACGAAAATGAAATGGGTCAACTGTACAAGTGGCTAGGGCTAACTGTTGGCCTGAATTTGAACTCCATGTCGCCTGATGAAAAGCGGGCAGCTTATGCGGCTGACGTGACTTATTCAACCAACGCTGAGCTAGGGTTTGACTACCTGCGTGACAACATGGTTGTCTACAAGGAACAAATGGTTCAACGGCCATTGAATTACGCCATCATCGACGAAGTTGACTCCATTTTAATTGACGAGGCCAGAACGCCACTGATCATTTCCGGCCAAGCCGGACAAGCTAATAGCGAATACGTGCGTGCCGATCGCTTTATCAAAACTCTGACTGAAGACAAGAGCGACGATGAAGAAGACGATGACATCGATCACGGCGATTACAAAATTGACTGGCCAACCAAGACAATTTCGTTAACTAATCAAGGGATTGAGAAGGCTTGCAAACACTTTGGCCTAAAGAACTTGTACGATATCGAAAATCAAGTTTTGGTTCACCACATCGATCAAGCTTTGCGTGCTAACTACATTATGCTAAAAGACATCGATTATGTGGTTCAAAATGGCGAAGTTTTAATCGTCGACTCCTTTACTGGCCGGGTAATGAAGGGCCGCCGCTATTCAGACGGCTTGCACCAGGCGATTGAGGCCAAAGAAGGCGTCAAGATTCAAGAAGAATCAAAAACGCAGGCGACGATTACCTACCAAAACTTTTTCCGGATGTACAAAAAGTTGTCAGGGATGACTGGGACGGCAAAAACTGAAGAAGAAGAATTCCGGGAAATTTACAATATGCAGGTTATTACAATTCCAACTAACCGACCGGTTATTCGGAAAGACCTGCCAGATATCTTGTATCCAACCCTTGACTCAAAATTTGCGGCCGTGGTGCGTGATATTGAACAGCGCCATAAGAAAGGCCAACCGGTTTTAGTTGGTACGGTTGCCATTGAATCATCTGAACGCTTGAGTCATTTATTGGATAAAGCGGGTATTCCGCACGCAGTTCTGAACGCTAAAAACCACGCCAAAGAAGCTGAAATCATTATGAATGCTGGACAGCGCGGCGCAGTTACGATCGCAACCAACATGGCCGGTCGTGGGACTGATATTAAGCTTGGGCCTGGCGTGAAAGAATTAGGCGGCCTGGCCGTAGTCGGGACTGAACGGCATGAATCTCGCCGGATTGACAACCAGCTGCGTGGACGTTCAGGCCGGCAAGGCGACCCTGGCGTTACGCGCTTCTACTTGTCGCTTGAAGATGATTTGATGAAGCGTTTTGGCTCAGATCGAGTTAAAGCATTCTTAGACCGCGTTTCCGATAATGATGATGACAAAGTTATCGAAAGTCGGATGATCACCAGACAAGTTGAATCTGCCCAAAAGCGGGTTGAAGGCAATAACTATGACACTCGTAAGCAAACGCTGCAGTACGATGACGTTATGCGGACTCAGCGTGAAATCATTTACGGTGAGCGGATGCAAGTTATTGAAGAAGATAAATCGTTGAAGTGGGTCTTAATGCCGATGATTAAGCGGACGATTTCTCACCAAATCGATATGTACACGCAGGGCAGCAAAAACGACTGGCGCAATCGGTCAATTCACGACTTTATTGTCTCCAGCTTGACTGATGAAGACACTGCCAACGGCATTCGCTGGCATGACTGGACCGCCAACCAGCTGAAGAAAAAGCTGTATGAACTGGCAGAAGAAAATTACGCTGCTAAAGCCAAAATCTTGAACGACCCAAGCCAAATGCTAGAGTTTGAAAAAGTCGTAATTTTGCGGGTCGTTGACGACCGCTGGACTGATCATATTGACGCTATGGATCAATTGCGTCAATCAATTGGTTTGCGTGGCTATGGTCAGATGAACCCATTAGTTGAATATCAGGAAAGCGGCTACCGCATGTTTGAAGAAATGGTTTCGAACATTGAATATGACGCGACCCGCTTATTCATGAAGGCTCAAATCAGACAAAATATTCAACGCTAATTAAAAAGAGGCGGTTAGCCTCTTTTTTGCTAGAAAGGAAAAATTCAATGGATCAAACTGAAATGAGAAGTCAGCTAGACCAGCTGGAAGCTAAGCTAGCTCACTTTAGGAGGTCTCTTTGACTTTGATGCCTTAAACGAAAATATTGCAATTAATGAAGCCAAAATGGCTGAGCCAGGCTTTTGGGATGATCAGACTCAAGCTGAAAAATTGATTAATCAAACAAATCAGCTCAAAGAAAAACGCGACCATTTCAAATCTTTGCAGACAGCTTACATGAATGAGCAAACTGCTTTAGATTTGCTAGCCGTTGAACCGGATGCTGACTTGCAAGCTGAGGCAGAGCATGATTTGAGTAAATTAATTGCCAGTTTTAGGCAATATGAGCAGAATCTGCTGCTAATGGGCAAATATGACCAGCATAATGCCTTGCTCGAAATTCATCCTGGTGCAGGCGGCACGGAAGCGATGGATTGGGCTAATATGCTCTTTCGCATGTATCAGCGTTGGAGTCAGGCCCATAATTATAAATTTGAAGTTAATGATTACGAGCCAGGCGAAGAAGCTGGTTTGAAAACGGTCAGCGTGAGAATTGCTGGCCCGCATGCTTATGGGTTGCTAAAATCTGAAAATGGTGTGCACCGGTTGGTTCGCATTTCCCCATTCGATGCCAATAAACGTCGGCACACTTCTTTTGCTTCTGTTGAAGTCGTGCCAGAGATTGATGATTCAATTAAAGTCGATATTAATCCTAAAGACTTGCGGATTGATGTCTATCGTTCTAGTGGCGCAGGCGGGCAGCATATTAATAAAACTTCTAGCGCGGTACGACTTACCCACTTGCCAACGGGCATTGTAACAACCTCGCAAGCCCAACGCTCGCAGCTGCAGAACCGGGAAACAGCTATGAATGCTTTGCGAGCTAAGCTGTTTCAATTAGAGCTGCGCAAAAAGCAGGCACAAAAAGCCAAGCTGAAAGGCGAGCAAAAAGAAATTGGCTGGGGTTCGCAGATTAGGTCTTACGTGTTTCATCCTTACAGCATGGTTAAAGACCACCGCACTAACTACACGACCGCTGATGTTAATGGCGTAATGGATGGCAAAATTGATCCTTTCATTAACGCTTACCTGCAATGGCTTTTGAGCCAAGAAAATCCAGATTAGGTGATAATTATGACAGTCCTTTCGATGTTGATTTTGATTTTGGTAGCAGTCATCCTTTTGAGCTTGCTGCTGCTGGTATTTAAAGTGTTTATCGGCTTAGTGCCATTAATTATTGTGGCTGCTGTTGTGATTTGGGTCATGGGCAAACTGAAAAAAGAAGGCCGCGAAGATGAAAAAATCGAGGAAACTCCTTTTTGGCAGCAAACACACGCCCAAGACGGCAGTGAGCGCAAACAGGCTGAAAATTTCAAAGTAACTTTTGACGATGACGACGATCAGCATGATGAGACGCATGATAAAAAGGAGCAATAGCAATGAGTCAATCGGTGACTGTTGAAAAACTGATAGCGGACAATGATCTGCTGCAGGTTGTACAGGGAACGGATTATTTGGCTAAAAAGACGGTTGAAGTAGCTGATATTTCTCGGCCCGGCTTGGTTTTAACCGGCTATTTCGATTTTTATCCGCACCAACGAATTCAGTTGTTTGGTCAGACAGAGATCTCTTATTTATCGCGGGTTAGTCATGATAAAAAGACTGCCTTGTTTGACCGCATGTGTGCGGACGATACGCCGTGTTTTGTCGTAGCCCGCAACTTGCCAATTCCGTTAGAAATGCTAGCAGCTGCCAAGAAAAATCATCTGCCTGTTTTAAAAAGTACTTCAGCAACGACTTATGTTTTGAGCGTTTTGACGCGGTATTTGAGCGATCAACTGGCTCCGCGTAAGAGCATTCATGGCGTTTTAATTGAACTGTATGGCTTAGGGGTTTTGCTAACCGGTCATTCCGGCGTTGGTAAATCAGAAACAGCTTTATCGCTGATTAAAAAAGGTCATCGTTTAATTGCTGATGATCGGGTTGATGTCTATCCTGAGAACGAAAAAACTTTGATGGGCACGGCTCCTAAAATTTTGAAACATTTGGTTGAAATCCGCGGCATGGGCATTATCAACGTGTTTGACTTGTTTGGCGTGGGTGCTGTTAAGGATTCATGTCAAATTCAGTTGATCATTAATATGCAAAAGTGGGACCCGAATGCTAATTATGACCGTCTGGGCTTAGATCAGAATACGAAAAAAATTTGTGGGATCGAAGTTCCACAAATTACTATTCCGGTGAAGGTCGGCCGCAGCATGGATAATATCATTGAAGTAGCCGTGATGAACTTCCGGGCGAAAATGATGGGCTTTGATGCCAGCAAAACTTTCCGCAACAATTTATTGGCGCTGATCAGAGAAAACTCGCAGCACAATCAGCAAAAGGAGTAGCAAATGGCAGCAGCTTTAAATCCGATTGCCTTTCGTTTGGGCAATTTAAATGTCAAATGGTATGGCATCTTAATGGCAACTGCTGTTGTAGTGGCTGCTTGGATGGCAATCGCGGAAGGCAAGCGCCGGCAAATCATGAGCGACGATTTTGTCGATTTTCTTTTGTGGGCAGTTCCAATTGGCTTTATCGGTGCGCGTCTGTATTATGTCGTTTTCGAGTGGAAATTTTATTCCCAGCATCCTGACCAAATCATTGCGATTTGGAATGGCGGGATTGCGATTTATGGCGGCCTGATTGCTGGCTTGATTGTTCTGCTCTTTTTCTGCTATTACCGCGTGCTGCCGCCTTTTTTAATGCTCGATATCATTGTGCCGGGCGTTATGTTAGGACAGGTAATTGCACGTTGGGGCAATTTTATGAACGAAGAGGCCTATGGCGCAAAAACGAGTCTGGCCTTTTTGCAGAGTTTGCATTTGCCAAATTTTGTGATTCAACAAATGTATATTAACGGCGCATATCGGCAACCAACTTTTTTATATGAATCATTTTTTAATTTAATCGGTTTATTGCTGATTTTAAGCCTGCGCCATCGCCCGCATCTCTTTAAACAGGGGGAAATTTTCTGCTTTTACTTGATTTGGTACGGCACAGTTCGCTTTTTCGTTGAAGGAATGCGGACGGACAGCTTGTATTTGGCTGGTACGATCAGGGTTTCGCAAGCTTTAAGCTTAGTCCTGATTATCCTGGCGATTGGCCTGATTATTTATCGCCGAAAAGTTGTCCACCCACGTTGGTACCTCGATGGCAGCGGTTTGAAATATCCATATGAACGCTAATAATTTGATAGCAAGGAGAGATTCCATGAATCCACAGGAAATTGCAAAACAATGGCTGGCTTCTAACTTGCTGCCAGCATATTTACGCAAGCAGCTGCTCGCCAAACAAAACGATTCAGCTTGGATTAAAGATGCTTTTACAGGTTATCCAGCTTTTGGCACTGCCGGCATGCGCGGCTTGCTGGAGCCAGGTACAAACCGCATTAACGTGTTTACGATCGGGCGGGTCACGGCTGGCCTAGCTGCTTTGCTGCATAGTCAAGGCCAAGAGGCAGAACAAGCTGGCGTGGTAATTTCTTTTGATTCTCGTTTTCATTCACAAGAATTTGCAACCCACGCAGCTGAAATTTTAGGACATGCTGGCATCAAAGTTTATTTATTTGACAGTTTACGGCCAACACCAGAGTTGTCTTTTGCCATTCGCTATTTGAAAACAGCTGCTGGCATTATGATTACTTCTTCTCACAATGCCAAAATTTATAATGGCTATAAAATTTATGGCCCTGATGGCGGACAAATGCCGCCAGAGCATGCAGCCACTTTAGTCAAATTTGCTGATCAAATTGATCCTCTGCAAGTTGCTACTACTAACCTGGAAGATTTGCGAACCAGCAATTTGGTGCAAATGGTAGGCGAAGATGTTGATCAAGCTTACTTAAAACAATTGGCAACGGTCAATGTGGATCACCCATTGATTAAGAAAATGGCTGATCAGTTGAAAATTGTTTATACCCCTTTGCATGGGACAGGCAAGATGCTGTATCGGCGTGCCTTTGCTCAGGGCGGGTTTACAAGAGTCGAGCCAGTTGCCAGTCAAGCTATTCTTGATCCGGCTTTTGGGACAGTGGTGAAGCCAAATCCTGAGTTCAAAGAAGTTTTTACTGATGGAATTGAATTAGCCAAAAAGACCGGTGCAAATTTGATCGTAGCGACTGACCCTGATGCTGACCGGGTGGGAGCCTGTGTGCCAGATCATAACGGTGATTTCCAAGTTCTGACCGGTAATCAAATGGCTGCCTTAATGCTGAACTATTTGCTGGTTCAGCAAGCAGAGCGCGGTTTAGTCCGTCCAGAAGAAGAGGTCGTAACTTCCATTGTTTCCAGCGCTTTACCGTTTAAGATTGCCCGCAGTTACGGCATTAAAACCAAGTATGTTTTGACGGGTTTTAAATATATTGGTGAAGAAATTAAACGTTTGCAGCGTGAGCAAGCAGGATCATTTTTGATGGGATTTGAAGAAAGCTATGGCTTTTTGTTTAAAACTTTTAACCGCGATAAAGATGCCATGCAAGGCGCTTTAATGCTGATGGAAGTGGCTGCTTTCTATGCCCAAGAAGGTATGACTTTATTAGACGGCCTGCATCAAATTTGGGATAAATATGGTGCCGCTGCTGAAATTACACAAGCTATTCCAATTGCTGGCTACCAGGTGCAAGCTAAGATGCAGCAAATTTTAGCTGGCCTGCGGGCACAGCAACTGACAGAAATCAACGGCACTAAGGTTGTTAAGACAGAAGACTTTTTGCAACAGACAGTAACTGATGCCGATGGTCAGCGTCCGCTAACGGGTTTGCCAAAATCAAATGTTCTGAAATATTTCTTAGCTGATGAAACATGGATTGCTTTGCGTCCATCAGGAACTGAGCCGGTCATGAAGGCTTATGTTGGCACTTCTCAGAAAACTTACGCGCAAGCAGAAGCTTTGGCTCAGCAGTACGCTGCTTTTTTGAAAACTCTGATTAAATAAGCTTCTCATTAGCGAATTAGTGTTCGCTATTGTAAAATGAAGCGTAGTTAAAAAGTTGGACTTGGTCCAACTTTTTTAGACGGAGGAATTTTGAATGCTGACAAGGCAAACAGACCGCAAATTTGAATTAGTTTCCAAATTTAAACCAGCTGGTGATCAGCAGCAAGCTATTGATAAACTGACTGCTGGCTTTAAAGCTGGCGAAAAAGAACAAATTTTGCAGGGCGCAACGGGAACAGGCAAGACTTTTACCATGGCGAATGTCATTGCTAAACTCAATAAGCCAACTTTGGTTATTACTCACAATAAAACTTTGGTTGGTCAGCTTTATGGAGAGTTTAAGCAATTCTTCCCTAAGAATGCAGTTGAATATTTTGTGTCTTACTATGATTATTATCAGCCTGAAGCCTATGTACCTAGCTCAGATACTTATATTGAAAAGGATTCAGCTATTAATGATGAAATCGATCAATTGCGTCACGCCGCTACGACTGCTTTAATGCAGCGTAACGACGTTATCGTAGTAGCTTCAGTTTCTTGCATTTATGGTTTAGGTGATCCACGTGAATACGCGGCTAGTGCCTTATCATTGTCTGAAGGGCAAGAGTATGAGCGCAATGTGTTGCTGCGAGATTTAGTCAACATTCAGTATGACCGCAATGACATCGATTTTGAACGTGGTCGTTTTCGAGTACGCGGAGACGTCGTGGAAATTTATCCAGCTGGCAATGCCGATTATGCTTACCGGATTGAATTTTTCGGCGATGAAATCGATCGTATCACGGAAGTTAATGCTTTAACTGGGGAAATAATCGGTGAGCGTGAGCAAATTGTCCTCTTCCCAGCCACGCACTTTATTACTCCGCAAGCTCAAATGCAGCGTGCTTTGCAAAGCATTAAGCAAGAAATGGACGTGCAAGTTAAAAAATTTGAAGGTCAGGGGAAATTGCTGGAGGCGCAACGCATCAAGCAAAGAACTACTTTTGACATGGAAATGATGTCCGAAGTTGGTTACACCAATGGGATTGAAAATTACTCGCGGCACATGGAAAACCGGCGTGCTGGTGAACCGCCGTATACTTTGCTAGATTTCTTTCCTGATGACTTTTTAATTTTGATTGATGAATCGCATGCAACCATTCCAGAATTGAGTGCTATGTACAATGGCGACCGTAATCGGAAACAAACTTTAATTGATTATGGCTTCCGCTTGCCATCAGCTTTGGATAACCGCCCATTAAAGCTGGCTGAGTTTGAACAACATGTCCATCAAATTATGTATGTTTCAGCTACGCCTGGCGATTATGAATTAAAGCGGACTAAACACATCGTTGAGCAGTTGATTCGGCCTACGGGTTTGCTTGATCCTAAGATTGAAGTTCGGCCCATTAAAGGTCAAATCGATGACTTGGTCGGCGAAATCAATAAGCGCATTGACCAGCATGAGCGCGTGTTTGTGACCACCCTAACTAAGAAGATGGCCGAAGACTTAACTGATTATTTGAAAGATTTATCGATTAAAGTACGATACTTGCATTCGGACATCAAAACGCTAGAACGGATGCAAATTTTGCGTGATTTGCGCTTAGGCAAATTTGATGTCCTGGTCGGGATCAATTTGCTAAGAGAAGGGATTGACGTGCCAGAAGTTTCCCTAGTAGCGATTCTTGATGCCGATAAAGAGGGCTTTTTGCGATCTAGGCGGCCGCTTATTCAAACAATGGGACGGGCCGCTCGTAACGCTAACGGAACGGTTATCATGTATGCTGATCGCATTACTGATTCAATGAAAGCGGCGATTGATGAAACCAAACGCCGCCGCAGCATTCAAGAAAAATTCAACCGAGAACATGGCATTACGCCTAAAACCATCATTAAACCGGTTCGAGCCGCTATTTCAGCTGTTAAAAATAGCGAAGACAGGCAGCAAAATGACAATGACTTTAGCGACTTGAATTTTGATGAATTAACGAGCAAGCAGAAGCGCGCAATGGTCAAAACACTGACGGCGCAAATGCAAGCTGCCGCCAAGAAATTGGATTTTGAAGAAGCAGCTAATTTGCGTGACGCGATTATGGAGCTGGAAAGTTCCTCACGTCCGCTAAAAACAGTGAAGGGCAAGAATTTCCATGGCAAATGATCAAATTATCATTCGCGGAGCACGCGAACACAATCTTAAAAACATCAATTTAACCATTCCTAAAAACAAACTGGTCGTCATCACTGGTCTGTCAGGGTCTGGCAAATCTTCTTTGGCGTTTGATACCTTGTATGCCGAGGGACGCAGACGTTATGTACAGTCGCTTTCTTCTTACGCCCGACAATTTCTGGGTCAGATGCAAAAGCCTGATGTTGATTCGATTGATGGCTTGACGCCGGCCATCTCTATTGATCAAAAAACTGCCTCGCACAACCCGCGTTCAACAGTCGGCACGGTTACCGAAATCAATGATTATTTGCGGCTGCTGTGGGCGCGGGTTGGCGTGCCTATTTGTCCCAACGATGGCACCGTGATCCAAAGCCAGTCAGTCGATCAAATGGTTGACCGTATTTTGCAGCTGCCGGCTAAAACAAAGATTCAGCTGTTTGCACCTATTGTCAGAGATAAACGCGGGCAGCATAAAGATTTCTTCAAAAAGGCCCAACGCGCTGGCTACGTGCGGGTGATGGTTGACGGACAAATGCATGATGTTGGCGAACAGATTGATTTATCCAAAAACAAACGACACAGTTTGTCCATCGTCGTCGATCGTTTAATTGTCAAGCCTGGTATTCGCAGCCGGCTGTTTGATTCCGTGGAGTCGACCTTGCGCTTATCTGGCGGTTATATGACAGTCGATGTCATTGGCAGTGAGCCTTTGGTTTTTTCCGAGTTTTATGCTTGTCCACGCTGCGGTTTCACAGTGGGCGAAATGGAGCCGCGTCTATTTTCATTCAATGCTCCCTTTGGTGCCTGCCCTGATTGTGATGGTTTGGGCATAAAATTAGCGGTTGATGAAGATTTGGTGGTACCTGAACCGGAGAAGACCTTGAATGAAGGGGCACTGGCTCCTTGGAAAACTAGCTCCGATTATTATTTTGGAATGCTGCAGCAGGCTTGTGCTGCTTTTGGTATTCCTATGGATGTGCCTTTTAATAAATTGAGCAAGCAGCAGCAAGAGATTTTGCTGCATGGCTCTGATCAGCCAGTCAAGTTTCATTTAACTGGCGATTTTGGCGTGCAGAATACTACCCAGCCATTTGAAGGCGTGATGAATAACGTCTGGCGCCGCTATCAGCATCCAATGTCGATGTTCATGCGCGATTTGATGCGCAAGTATTTGACTGAATTAGTTTGTCAGACTTGTCATGGTCAGCGGCTGAACGAAAAGGCGCTGGCTGTCAAGGTTGGTCAAAAGAACATTGCGGAAGTTTCCGACTTGCCGATTGAAAAAGCACTCGACTTTTTCCAGCAGCTGCAACTGACCAAGCACCAACTAATGATCGCCAAGCCAATCCTCAAAGAAGTGCGTGATCGGCTGACCTTTTTGGTAAATGTAGGGCTGGATTATCTGACTCTGTCGCGTTCAGCCAATACTTTATCAGGTGGAGAAGCTCAGCGAATTCGACTGGCCACGCAAATTGGTTCCAATTTGTCTGGCGTGATGTATATCCTCGATGAGCCTTCAATTGGGCTGCATCAGCGCGACAATCAACGCTTAATTAATTCTTTAAAAAAGATGCGGGACTTAGGCAATTCGCTGATCGTAGTTGAACACGATGAAGAAACTATGCTCCAGGCGGATTATCTGGTTGATATGGGACCAGGCGCTGGCGAATTTGGCGGCCAGGTTATGGCAGCGGGAACGCCGCAAGAGATCATGGCTGATCCTAAATCTTTGACTGGCGCTTATTTATCGGGCCGCAAGTTCATTCCCGTCCCAGCTAAGCGCCGTCCGGGCAATGGTAAAAAAATTACTGTTTATGGCGCGCAAGCTAACAATTTGCAAAAACTCAAGGTTGATTTTCCACTCGGCAAATTTATTGTAGTAACAGGCGTCTCTGGCTCTGGCAAGTCGACTTTGGTCAATTTGATTTTAAAACGAGCACTGGCTCAAAAGCTTAATCATAATGGGACTAAGCCGGGCAAGTTTACCAAAATTACAGGCTGGAACCAAATTGACAAGATTATTGATATTGATCAAAGCCCGATTGGGCGTACCCCGCGCAGCAATCCGGCGACTTATACCAGTACCTTTGATGACATTCGTGCTTTATTTGCAGCCACTAACGAGGCCAAAGTTCGCGGCTACACTAAGGGCCGATTTTCTTTCAACACTAAAGGCGGCCGCTGTGAAGCCTGCAAGGGCAACGGCATTATTAAGATTGAAATGAATTTTTTGCCCGATGTCTTCGTACCTTGTGAGGTCTGCCACGGCAGCCGTTATAATTCTGAAACGCTGGAAGTAACTTATCGCGGCAAGAACATTGCCCAAGTCTTAGATATGACGATTAGCGAGGCGTGTGAATTCTTTAAACGAATTCCAAAAATTAGACGCAAATTGCAAACAATCGTTGATGTGGGGCTAGGCTATGTCAAATTAGGCCAGCCAGCTACGACTTTATCTGGCGGTGAAGCACAACGCATGAAGCTGGCTTCAGAATTACAGAAGCTGTCTGCTGGCAATAATTTTTACATTTTAGATGAGCCAACGACTGGTCTGCATACCGATGATATCAAGCGCCTGCTGATCGTTTTGCAGCGTTTGGTTGATCAAGGCAATACCGTCTTAATTATTGAGCATAATTTGGATATTATTAAATCTGCTGACTGGTTGATTGATTTAGGACCTGAAGGCGGCGATCGCGGCGGTCAAATTGTTTGCACCGGTACTCCTGAAACTGTGGCTGCCTGTCAAAATAGCTATACTGGTCAATATTTGGCGCCTGTCTTAAAGCGAGACCATCAGCGCAAGCAGGCGGCTGACGATAAGCCTAAAGAGTAGTAGAATGGAATAAAAACAGAGGAGGAGTACACATGTTTTCATTTTCACGGCCTGACCACCAACGCGGTTTTGACTGGGGCGTTTTTATCGCTGGCGTCATTTCATGCTTATTGTCGTTTGTCATGCTGCGCAACCCTGGTCAAAGCTTACGCGGGTTAGTCATTGCTTTTTCAATTTTGTCGATCATGCAAGGCATCATGTGGCTGTCTGCTTACAGCCGTTTTCATGATTTCTTTGGCATCAGCTGGGTTGGGATTATAGCCGCTGTCGTCGATATTATTATCGGGATTTTGTTCTTGTTCTATCAAAACATTGGTGCTTTATCGTTAGGCTGGTTGCTTGGCATTTGGTTCTTCCTTGATTCAGTGTCAGGAATTGCTTTTGCTGGTCATTTGCGAATTTTGTCAACTGGCTACTTTATTTTTGATTTGATCATGAATATCTTGACCTTGATTTTGAGCATTATGCTGCTGCTGCATCCGATTGCTTCGGCTTTTAGCTTGGTTTACTTGGTTGCTTTTTACCTGCTGCTATTTGGAATTAATGAGATAGTTTTAGCTTGGATGCACCGGTAAGCAAATAATATTCAGTTTAAACAGGCGATCAATTTGCTGGTCGCCTGTTTGTTTTTATAGCAAAAGAAACACCCGGCATGTGATATAATATATGTACTTAGGAGGCTCATTATGGCACAAAAAAAGCAGCTGCTCATTGTCACTGGCATGAGTGGAGCAGGAAAAACCGTTGCAATCCAATCTTTAGAAGATATGGGATACTTTGTTGTTGATAATTTGCCGCCAACTTTGCTATCCAGCTTTTGGGAATTGATTATTACTAGCAATGATTTCAGCAAGGTGGCAGTAGTTATCGATTTGCGGGTGCGCAGTTTCTATAAAGACTTGCTGGAAGAAATTAACTCATTAGAGGATAATCAACAAGTTACCGCGACGATCGTCTTCTTGGACGCTGATGATCAAGTTCTGGTCGCGCGTTACAAGGAAACGCGCCGGTTGCCGCCACTAGCTAAGAATGGCCGCCTGCTTGATGCAATCAAACAAGAGCGACTGATTTTGGAGCCAGTGCGCAATATTGCCAATATTATTATTGATACTTCGAAGTTGTCCCCTAAACAGCTCAAAAAGAAGCTGATTGGAGAATTCAATGAAGCCTCTAACAAGCTGTTTAGAATTGAAGTAATGTCATTTGGCTTTAAATACGGGATGCCGATTGATGCCGACATTGTTATGGACGTGCGCTTTTTGCCTAACCCGTTTTATATACCGAGCCTGAAGCCGTTTACCGGTCTGGACAGAAAAGTTTTTGATTACGTAATGAATAAAACCGAAACTAAAGTCTTTTACGCCAAGTTTTTAGACATGCTGCAGACCGCGATTCCTGGCTATATCAAAGAAGGCAAGGAAAAACTGACCATTGCGATTGGCTGCACTGGTGGTCAGCATCGGTCGGTTTCAATTGCCCAGCAGCTTGCCCGAGATTTGGCTAAAACGTACCCCGTAGACATTTCTCACCGTGAGATTAGCCGTTATATCGGTAAGAAGGTGGATTAGCGCATGCAGCGAGAAGGCAATCGTATTGTTCGCGTGATTCGGGGCCGTCGTCCGCGCGTAGTTGTGATCGGCGGCGGTACTGGGCTGCCTGTCATTCTGCGGGCGCTACGCAAGCGCAATGCCGATATTACGGCCATTGTAACTGTGGCGGATGATGGCGGTTCATCGGGAGCACTGCGCAACTATATCAATGTTGTGCCACCTGGCGATATTCGCAACGTTCTAGTTGCTTTAGCTGATTTGACTCCTGAAGAAGAAGCAATTTTTCAATATCGTTTTCAATCATCAGACAAATTTTTCGCCGGTCACGCGATTGGCAATTTGATCATCGCAGCCTTAAATGAAATGAAAGGCGATATTTTTGATGCCGTGCAGACCCTGTCAAAAATGATGCGAGTTGATGGTCACGTTTTTCCAGCTTCTAATGAGCCTTTAACCTTGAATGCAGAATTTATGGATGGCAGTTCGCAAGCTGGCGAAACCGAAATTGCTAAGGCTGATAAGCAAATTAAACGGGTCTGGGTGACGGATAGCGATTCTCATCAAGAACCGCAAAGCTTGCTGCCCGTTTTGGCCAGCGTGATGCAAGCCGATGTGGTCGTTTTAGGACCAGGCAGCTTGTTTACGTCCATTTTGCCAAACTTGATGATTAAAAATTTGGGCGAAGCTGTTCGTGCAACGCAGGCGGAAGTGATTTATATTTGCAATATTATGACGCAAAAGGGTGAAACCGATCACTTTACCGATGCTGACCATGTACGCGTTATTAATCAGCATCTTGGGGGCAACTATATCAATACTGCTTTAGTTAATGGGCAAGCGGTTGATATGAGTCAATTTGACCGGGAAAAATCAGATAAATACATGGAACCCGTGCGGCATGATTTTGAAGGCTTGCGCCGTCAGCATTGCCGCGTGATTATGAACGATTTTTTGAATCAGCAGGCTGGTTTAGTCTTTCATAACGGCGAACGGGTAGCTAATGAAATCTTAAATCTCGCGTTTGAATCCTATTGTCGGAGAAAAATGACCTATTATGACTAGTTATGCAGCAAAAGTTAAAAAAGAACTAACTTCGCTGACAGTTCATCCAGTACATGCAAAGGCTGAATTGTCATCTTTTTTGCGGATGAACGGGGTCCTGCACCTGCATGATGGCCAAATTAGCTTGGACATTACCACTGAAAATCCAGCGATTGCGCGGCGCGTGTTTTCTTTAATCAAATTGGCCTATCACGTTGAGCCCTTGCTCATTGTTTCTAGGAAAATGAAGTTGAAGAAAAACGTACAGTTCTTAGTTCGCCTGCAGGAGCATCTGCCGGAAATTCTGAACGATTTGTCAATTTGGACAGAAGCTGAAGGCGTGATTACTGGCGTTCCGAAGAAAATACAAAATTCACAGACTTTAGCGATGTCCTATTTACGCGGCGCGTTTTTGGCTGGCGGCAGCGTCAACAATCCTGAAACTTCACGCTATCACTTGGAAGTTTATTCTCTGTATGAAGACCATAATGATGATTTAGCTGATTTAATGAATCGTCATTTTGATCTGAATGCCAAAACTACCAAGCGGCGCAGCGGCTATATTGTTTACTTAAAAGAAGCAGAAAAAATTGGCGACTTTTTGCATATTATTGGTGCAGTGAATGCCATGCTGGCCTTTGAAGATCTGCGGATTATGCGTGACATGCGCAATTCTGTCAATCGCTTGGTCAATTGCGATACCGCCAATTTGAAGAAGACAGCGACCGCGGCCGCGCGGCAGGTACAAGATATTCAGCTGCTAGCTGACCAAGTCGGCCTTGATAAGCTGCCGTCTAACTTGGAAGTCTTGGCCCGTTTCCGTCTTGATCATCCCGAGTTATCGCTGAAAGAAGTGGCCGCCCAAGTGCCAGACGGTCCAATTTCTAAATCTGGCGTGAATCATCGCTTTAAAAAATTGCATGATCTAGCGCAGGAGTTGCGCAAGCAGTAGTTTCATGCTATATTGTTCAAGATTTGATTTTAGAAAGAAGGAAGTCCATTGCGTTTTTAACTTGCCAAAATATCGCAGAGTCAACCCCAACAAAGGGGAGACTATGCACTTTTAGCAAGTTGATTTTTGACGCTAAGACTTCAATATTGGTTCATCGAACCTATAATGCGCAAAACGTCTGTCCTTGTTAAAGGTGCAGACGTTTTTTTATGAGGAGAATTAGCGATGAGTCAAATCAAGATAGCAAATCTGACTTTTAGGTATGCCAATCAAGATCAAAATTTATTTAATCATTTGAATGCCAATTTGGATACCAGCTGGAAATTGGGTTTGGTTGGTAGGAATGGGCGAGGCAAGACGACTTTGCTAAATTTGTTGCGTGGCAAATTGTCTGGCACTGGGCAAATTGCTAGTCAAACTGCCTTTGCTTATTTCCCGGAGGTGATAGCTGATACCGCCAACTTAACTTACAGCGAATTGACTGATACTGGCCGGCCGGAATTATGGAAAATTAAACGTGAACTTAATTTGATGCAAGTTGATGAAAAAATATTGTGGCAGCCCTTCGCTAGCTTAAGCGGCGGAGAGCAAACCAAAGTTTTGCTGGCACTGGCTTTTGCTGAAGAGGGAGCTTTTCCGCTTTTAGATGAACCCACCAATCACCTTGATCAGGCCAGTCGGCAGCAAATTGCCAAATACTTGCGGCAAAAAAGAACTGGCTATATCGTGGTCAGCCATGATCGAGAGTTTTTGAATCAAACCACAGACCACATTTTGGCGATTGAACAAACTGAAATTAATGTTTATCAAGGCAATTTTGCTAGGTATGAATTAACCAAAGAGCGGCGTGACCAAACTAACCAGGCTAAAAATAATAAACTGCAGCGGGAAATCGGGGAATTAAACCAAAGCAGACAACGAATCAAGGGCTATTCTGACAAAGCCGAACGCGAAAAGTATGCTGGTGCTCATCAAAATGAATTGGTGCAGCATATTAACCGAGGATTTTACAGCCACAAAGCTGCTAAAATCATGCAGCGGTCAAAAAATGCTGAACGGCGGATGAACCAGGAAATAGCTGATAAAGAAGGGCTGCTGGTCAACATTGAGCAAGTCCCAGCTTTAAGCATGAATTTTACGCCTGATTACCATCATGAACTTCTACACCTTGATAAATTTGCTTTAAGTTTGGCTGATGGGCGGCAGCTGTTTCATGATTTAAACATTAGCATGCCAAGTCAAGGCATTGTAGCCTTAACAGGCGCAAATGGTACAGGCAAGACCACGCTGTTGCGCTATTTGTTAGGACAGCGGCAGGGATTGCAAGCACGTGGCATTGCCGAGCAGGTTGCAAAATTGAAAATCTCTTATTTGCCACAGCAGTTTGATGATTACACCGGATCTTTGCAATCATTTGCGCAAAAGCAGCATTTGTCATACTCTGCTTTGCTCAATAATCTTAAAAAGATGGGCTTTCCGCGGGCTAGTTTTGCGACACCAATTGAGCAGATGAGTCTGGGTCAGCAAAAGCGCGTGGCATTGGCAAAATCTTTAGTCGAACCAGCTAATTTGTACTTGTGGGATGAGCCAGCTAATTATTTGGATGTTTTTAATCAAGATCAATTAATTAAATTTCTGCAGGAAGGCAAACCTGCCATGATTTTAGTTGAGCACGACGCGCATTTTATCGAAGCTGTTGCCCAAACAACTGTTAAATTAGGATAAATTTCTGCAGCAAAAAAGACCTACTAGATGGTAGGTCTTTAATTTTGCCTAAAATTGGCTTACTTGTTCTTGTTAACCATAATCTTGTCAATCAAGCCGTAATCCTTGGCTTTTTCAGCAGTCATATAGTTATCGCGTTCAGTATCTTGCTGAATTTTATCCAGTGGCTGGCCAGTTGTTTGGTGAATAATGTTGTTGATCATTTTTCTGGTCTTGCCGATTTCGCGAGCAGCAATTTCGATTTCAGTTGCTTGTCCTTGCGCGCCACCCAATGGTTGGTGAATCAGCACGGTTGAATGCGGCAAAGCATAACGCTTGCCTTTGGCGCCTGAAGTCAAAATAATCGAAGCCATTGAAGCTGCCATACCAGTGGCAATCGTGGAAACATCAGACTTAATAAAGTTCATCGTATCAACGATGGCCATGCCTGAAGTAATCACACCGCCAGGTGAGTTGATGTATAAAGAAATGTCTTTGGTATTGTCTTGGGCGTCTAAGAATAATAATTGAGCAATGATGGAGTTGGCCATTTGGTCGTTAACTTCACCGCTCAGCATAATGATCCTGTCTTTTAATAGGCGGGAGTAAATGTCATAAGCACGTTCGCCGCGGGCGGACTGCTCAATAACAGTAGGTACGAGCATATTTTAACCTCCACATATTTTTAGCACTCTTTTAAGTACAGTGCTAATTAAACCATAATTATTAGTGAGCGTCAATTATCAAGACTTGGAGTTTTCTTGTTTAATCAAATTCAGAAATAGCTTGCCCAAAGGAGATAAGTAGGTATCTTTTTTCCAAATCAAAGTATTGCTGTCAAACAAAGCGGGAGCTAGTGGCCGAAAAGCCAAATTTCCAATTGCATCCAAGTTGGCTAAGTCTTCATAGCTCAAGACCAAACAAGCACCGGTGTGAGCTAACAAAGCCGCATTGTAAGTTAAATTATAAGTCCCAATAATCTGGTACTGCTCCAAATTAGTTCCGGCCCAAAGCCGCAGCGAGTTCATTTGGTTGATTCGCATGGGCATTAGCAGCTGCTGATGCAAAAGATCTGCTGGACTGACCGCCTGTTTCTTGGTTAAGGGATGGTTGCTCGGCATCAGCACGCCCCATTTGTTTTTACTAGTAAGGGGATAAAAATTGTAATTGTTAATTTTGGCTGATTGCTCACCCATAATAATCCCAAAATCAATTAATCCTTGGTCTAGTTTTTGTTCAATACCAAAACTATCGGCTGAGCGCAAATTGATATGAACATCGGGGTAGGCGTGCAAAATTTGCTGAATGACGTTCATAATTGGCTGCAAGGCAATGCTTTCCCCCGCGCCTAAATCCAGGGTGCCAGAAATGATTTCAGGCTGCGCCAATTTGTACTTGGTCTTGTCTACTAAATTTAAAATTTCCGTTGCCCGCTGGTACAAGTAATAACCGGCTGAAGTTAAGTGAATTTGTCGATGACCGCGTTCAAACAAGGTTTGACCGACTTCATCTTCCAGCTGCTTTATCTGCCTAGAAATAGCTGGTTGCGACACGTGCATGCTGGCTGCTTTAGAAATGTTTTTAGCTTGGACGATTGCCACGAAATAGTGTAAAACTCTGAGCTCCATAATTCGCCTCCATGCTTTTTGCTTATATTTTACTAGACATGATGAATATTTTAAAAAGGTAAGCAAACTGACTAGAATAATGTTAAGCATTAGTCTTAAGAAAGGATGACTAACATGAAAACAGCCCAATTCGTAAAAGCTGGTCAGATGAAAGTTGTGGAAGCAGACAAGCCAAAAATTAAAGCTTCGGATGATGTGATTATCAAAGTTATTCGCGCTTGCGTTTGCGGGTCTGACTTATGGTCTTATCGCGGTTTTGATGAAAAAGCCCCTAATTCCGGCAATTCCGGTCATGAGGCTATTGGCATTGTCGAAGAAATTGGCGCCGACATTACCACTGTTAAGCCAGGAGATTTCGTAATTGCCCCGTTTACGCACGGCTGCGGCCACTGTGCAGCTTGCTTAGCCGATTTTGATGGCGTTTGTCAGGACCACACAGATAACTTCAGTACTGGCACACAGGCAGAATACATTCGTTTCCAGCATGGTCAATGGGCCTTGGTGAAGGTGCCTGGCCAGCCGAGCGATTACACGGAAGGGATGCTGAAATCCCTGCTGACTTTGGCAGACGTTATGGCCACTGGCTATCACGCTGCCCGCGTGGCAGAAGTTAAGCCGGGTGATACTGTGATTGTTTTAGGCGATGGCGCCGTTGGTCAATGCGCAATTATCGCTGCAAAAATGAGCGGTGCTAAGCGTATCATTTCAACCAGTCGCCACCCTGATCGGGCAGCTTTGGCGAAAAAATTTGGCGCAACTGAGAATATCGCTGAACGCGGTGAAGAAGGCGTTAAAAAACTGCTTGCCACTACAGTTGGCGGGGCTGATGCCGTTCTGGAATGCGTTGGCAATCGCAGTTCTGTTGAAGAAGCCATGCAGGTTGGACGGCCTGGATCAATTGTTGGCCGGGTTGGTTTGCCGCATGACTATCGTCCTGATCCAGCTGCCAGCTTTTATCGGAATGTGATTACTGCTGGCGGGCCCGCTTCTGTCACGACTTATGACAAGGACTTGCTGCTGAAGGCCGTCTTAGATGGAAAAATTAATCCAGGCCTAGTTTTCACGCAAACTTTTGACTTAGATGAAATTGATGCTGCCTACCAAGCTATGGCCGAACGCAAAGCGATCAAGTCTTATGTGGTAGTGAAGTAAGTTATAGATTGTAGTACAAAAAAAGACAGAAGCAGTCGCTTCTGTCTTTTTTTGAGTGCGCCCCCTGGGAGTCGAACCCAGATTTCAAGAACCGGAATCTTACGTGCGATCCATTACACTAAGGGCGCGTACAAAATAATTATACATAAAAAGTTGTAAAAAGGGAAGCCTTGTTTGCGCAAGCTTAACCTAAATTTAGTTAGTGAAATTGTTTGCAAATAATTTTTCCAATTGCTATACTTATGATGTCGAATAGAGGAATGGAGGAAAACTTGATTCCTCTCTTGTTTTTAAACATTTTGGGACGCTCAGCGTCAATATGCTGGTCAATATCTGCCCCATGAGGAGGAGATTAAATGAACACAGATTTTACTTGGTTGCAAAGTCTGGTTCCTGATGTTTTAAAAACTGCTCGACAACGCTATTTGATTTTGGAACAAATTGCAATGCAAGCTCCGGTTGGACGCCGTGTGATTGCTAAAAAACTTGGCTTGTCTGAACGCAATGCCAGAACTGAAACTGATTATTTGAAGCAGCTTGGTTTGATCAGCATTGATCGCTCGGGGATGAAGCCAACGCGCAAAGGTACACGTGCTTTACAGGCGGCAGCGCCGATTATTGAACGTCTCTATCAAATGACGGAGAGTGAACGACAATTGGCTCGGCAATTTCACATTGACCGCGTGATTATTGTTCCAGGTGATAGCGATTTGCAAACAAGAAGCTTTGACTTATTTGGCGAGGAATTAAATTCAGCTTTAGATTTGTTACTTCCTCTGGGTCAAAGTGTTATAACTGTGTTGGGTGGTCACACGATGGCTCGCGTGGCACTGCACCTATCGCCTAAGCTGAGCACTTATCGAGATTTGCTCTTTGTGCCTGGCCGGGGAGCGATTGGCGAGAGTGCCGATTTGCAGCCAAATACGATTGCTCAGCGCATGGCGGACAGCACTCATAGCAAGTATCGTCCTTTGTATTTGCCAGAAAAAGTTTCTCAAACCGCGTATCGCTCGCTGCTGCGCGACCAAGACATTGCACAGGTAATGTCGGATATTGCCAAAAGCGATGCTGTGATCTTTGGGATCGGCAATGCACAGCTGATGATGGACCTACGAGGATTTTCGCATCAGCAAAAATCTGAACTCCGGCAAAAAGGTGCTGTGGTGGAATGCTTTGGCTGCTTCTTTAATGAAGCAGGCGAACTTGTTGGCAGGATTCCAGGCATTGGCCTGCAGCTGCCGGATCTGGACAAGATTCCACATGTTTTCGCAATTGCTGGCGGACACCGCAAAGCAATGGCAATCAAGTCCTTTATGCTACATGCCCCTAGGCAGACTTGGTTGATTACGGATGAGGGTGCCTCAAATCTGATTTTAAAGGAGAAGTAATTCTCGTTTAAAATAAATTGTTTTATATTGTGTGTTTCCTAAGGAGGAATAACAGATATGACTGTTAAAATTGGTATTAACGGTTTTGGCCGTATTGGTCGTTTAGCCTTTCGTCGGATTATGGACTTAGGTGAAAAGTCATCTGACATCCAAGTTGTTGCTATCAACGACTTAACTACTCCAGCAATGTTAGCTTACTTACTGAAGTATGACACTACTCACGGCACTTTCAACCACGAAGTATCTTCAACTGAAGACTCAATCGTTGTTGACGGCAAGAAATACCGTGTATACGCAGAACCACAAGCACAAAACATTCCTTGGGTTAAGAACGACGGCGTTGACTTCGTTCTGGAATGTACTGGTTTCTACACTAGCAAAGCTAAGTCACAAGCTCACTTGGATGCTGGCGCAAAGAGAGTTTTAATCTCAGCACCTGCTGGCAATGACTTGAAGACTATTGTTTACTCAGTAAACGATGACACTTTAACTGCTGACGACAAGATCGTTTCAGCTGCATCATGCACCACTAACTCATTAGCACCAATGGCTAACGCTCTGGACAAGGAATTTGGTATTGAAGTTGCCACTATGACTACTATCCACGCTTACACTGGTACTCAAATGACTTTGGATGGTCCTTCACGCAGCGGCAAGGAACAAGACGCTCGTGCAGCTGCTGAAAACATTATTCCTCATACTACTGGTTCAGCTAAGGCTATTGGTTTGGTATTGCCTAACTTGAACGGTAAGATGAACGGTCACGCACAACGTGTTCCAGTTCCAGATGGTTCAGAAACTGAATTGGTATCAATCTTGAAGAAGAAGGTTACTGCCGACGAAGTTAACGAAGCTATGAAGAAGTACGAAAGCCCATCATTTGCTTACAACCCAGACCACATTGTTTCTAGCGATGTTATCAACATGACTGCTGGCTCAATCTTTGACCCAACTCAAACCATGGTTACTACTGCAGGTGACAAGCAATTAGTTAAGACTGTTGTTTGGTACGACAACGAATACTCATTCACTTGCCAAATGGTTCGTACTTTATTGAAATTTGCTACTCTTTAATTCACAACTGAATTAATTTGGTAGTGAAGAAGAAGGCGGAGGGAGATTCTTCCTTCCGCCTTTTTTCGAAGAAGTCAAAATAAGAGGAGGCTTTTTGATCGATGGCAAAATTAACCATTTCAGATCTTGATGTAAAAGGCAAAAAAGTTTTGGTTCGTGTTGACTTTAACGTGCCAATTCAAAAAGGCGTGATTGGCGACGACAACCGGATTGTTGCTGCTTTGCCAACTATTAAGTATATTATTGAACATGGCGGCAAAGCAATTCTACTGAGCCACTTAGGTCGAATCAAGAGCGACGAGGATAAGAAAGAATTATCTTTGCGCCCAGTTGCTAAGCGCTTAGGCGAATTATTAAAGCAAGACGTTGCTTTCGTACCAGTTAATGAGGGTCAAGAACTGGAGGATGCAATTGCTAAAATGAACGATGGTGATGTTCTGGTTATGGAAAACACTCGTTTCCAAGACATCGACAATGACTTTGGTAAACGCGAATCTGGCAATGATCCAAAGCTGGGCGAATACTGGGCTGGTTTAGGTGACATGTTTGTCAACGATGCTTTTGGTACCGCTCACAGAAGCCACGCTTCTAACGTTGGTATCGCGACTGCAATGAAGGCAGCTGGCAAGCCAGTTGCTGCTGGTTTCTTGATTGAGAAAGAAATCAAGTTCTTAGGCAACGCGGTTGATAACCCAGAACACCCATTTGTTACTATTTTGGGTGGTGCTAAGGTTTCAGACAAGATTGGCGTTATTACCAACTTGATTCCAAAGTCAGACCACATCTTAATTGGTGGTGGGATGGCTTACACCTTTATGGCAGCTCAAGGTCAAAACATTGGTACTTCTTTATTTGAAGCTGATAAAGTTGACCTGGCTAAGAAGCTGTTAGATGAAGCTGGCGACAAGCTGGTTCTGCCAGTTGATACAGTCGTTACTAAGAAATTTGACAAAGACGCTCCATCCAGAGTCGCTGCTGGCGATATTCAAGATGATGAAATGGGCATGGATATTGGTCCAAAGACTATTGCCTTGTTCAAGAAGACCTTGGAAGGTGCCAAGACCGTTGTTTGGAATGGACCAATGGGCGTCTTTGAAATGCCGCGGTTTGCTAATGGTACTTTGGAAGTTGGCCGTGCTTTAGCTGCTTTGCCAGACGCAATTACGATTGTTGGCGGCGGCGACTCAACTTCTGCTGTTAAGCAATTAGGCATTGCTCCAAAATTGAGCCACATTTCTACTGGTGGCGGTGCTTCCCTGCGTTACTTGGAAGGCAAGCCTTTGCCAGGGATTGAATGCATTTCTGATAAGTAATTAAAATTTGAAAGAAGGACATTTTATTATGCGTACACCAATTATTGCCGGCAACTGGAAATTGCACATGAATCCAGAAGAAACAACCAAGTTTGTTGAAGCAGTGAAAGACCAACTGCCAGATCCAAACAAGGTAGAATCAGTTATTTGTGCCCCAGCAGTTGACCTTGATGCTTTAAGAAAAGCTGCTGCAGGTACTCGTCTGCATATCGGCGGTGAAAACTGCTACTTTGAAGACGAAGGTGCTTTTACCGGTGAAAACTCACCAAAAGTTCTGAAGGAAATGGGCATGAATTACTGCATCATCGGCCACTCAGAACGGCGCGGCTACTTCCATGAAACTGATGAAGACATCAATAAGAAGGCCAAGAAGCTCTTTGCTGATGGCTTAAAGCCAATTATCTGCTGCGGCGAATCATTAGAGACTCGTGAAGCCGGCAAGCAAGAAGAATGGGTTGTTCGTCAAATCAAGGAAGCTTTGAATGGCTTAACTGCTGACCAAGTTGCTTCTCTGGTTATTGCTTATGAACCAATTTGGGCAATTGGTACTGGCAAGACTGCTTCTGCTGACCAAGCTGAAGAAATGTGCAATACCATTCGTGAAACTGTCAAAGGCTTGTATGATGCAGACACTGCTGACAAGGTTCGCATCCAATACGGTGGTTCTGTAAAGCCAGCTAACGTCAAAGAATTAATGTCTAAGCCTGACATTGATGGCGGTTTGGTTGGTGGTGCTTCTTTGAAGCCAGAATCATACCTGCAATTAGTCAACTACCAAGATTAAAACAATTTATTTTTAACGAAATTTAAGGAGAGCAGTCATGTCTGTAATTACTGATATTCATGCTCGTGAAGTGTTAGACTCACGTGGCAACCCGACTGTTGAAGCTGAAGTTTATACTGAAATGGGCGGCTTCGGCCGTGCAATTGTTCCATCAGGTGCTTCAACTGGTGAACACGAAGCTGTTGAGCTGCGTGATGGTGATGACGATCGTTTTGGCGGCAAGGGCGTTTTAAATGCTGTTGATCACGTTAATGGCGAAATTGCCAAAGCTGTTATTGGCTTAGACGTAACGGACCAGAGAAAAATCGACCAAACTATGATCGAATTAGATGGTACGCCAAACAAGGGTAGATTAGGTGCCAATGCTATTTTGAGCGTTTCATTAGCAAGTGCTCGTGCAGCTGCTGATGAATTAGGCCTGCCATTGTACCAATACTTAGGCGGACCAAACGCTCACGTTTTGCCAACTCCAATGATGAACGTTATTAACGGCGGCAAGCACGCCAACAACAACGTTGATATTCAAGAATTCATGATAATGCCAGTTGGCGCGCATTCAATTCATGAAGCTGTTCGGATGGGCGCAGAAACTTTCCACACCTTAAAGGCTTTGCTGCAAGAACGCGGTGAAACTACGGCTGTTGGTGATGAAGGTGGTTTCGCACCAAACTTGGAAAGCAATGAAGAACCATTTGAAATTTTGGTTGAAGCTATTCAACGCGCTGGTTACAAGCCAGGTGAAGACATTGCGATTGCCTTTGACTGTGCTGCTTCAGAGTTCTACAACAAAGAAACTCACAAGTACGTCACTAAGGCTGATGGCAAAGAATACTCAGCTGAAGAATGGACTTCATTCATTGAAGACTTGGTTGACAAGTATCCAGTTATTTCAGTTGAAGACCCATTGGATGAAAACGAATGGGATGATTGGAAAGCATTAACTGCCCGCTTAGGCAAGAAAGTTCAAATTGTTGGTGACGACTTATTCGTAACTAACACTAAATTCTTGGCTAAAGGCATTCAAATGGGTGTTGCAAATTCGATCTTAATCAAGGTTAACCAAATTGGTACTTTGACTGAAACTTTCGAAGCCATTGAAATGGCTAAGGAAGCTGGCTACACAGCTGTTGTTTCTCACCGTTCAGGCGAAACTGAAGATACGACTATTGCTGATTTGGTTGTGGCCACTAATGCTGGTCAAATTAAGACTGGGTCAATGAGCCGGACTGATCGGATTGCTAAATACAACCAATTGATGAGAATTGAAGAAGAATTGGATACCGCTGCCAACTACAAAGGCATTCACTCCTTCTACAACTTAGGCAAGCAATTTTAATTAAAACTTGCTGTCAATAAAAGCAGACATCGCGTAGCGATGCCTGTTTTTTTTATGCTAATATGATAAAATATGCTGGTGAACATTTTTACTGGAGGTAGCGCATTGTATAATTTAATTATGACGTTACTGATCATTGTGTCGATTCTGATCATTTTCGCCACAATGATGCAGCCACAAAAGCAGCAAGATGCTTTAAATGCCTTATCAGGTGGTGCTGTTTTTAGCGGACAAACAAAAAAACGCGGCTTCGAAGCACTAATGGAAAAAATTACTGCAGTCCTGCTAGTTCTTTTCTTTGTTTTTGCTTTCCTGCTGGCATTGATGTCATCTAAGTAGTCAAAATCCTCCTGCATTGATGGAGGATTTTTTATTTATATTGAGGTGAATTTATGGCGCAAGATGAAAAAATCTTGGCTAATGTACTAGAGATTTTTCGGCTTAATCCGCAGCATAAATATCGGGTTGATGAACTGGAGCACTTGACTAGACGCGATCGGATAGCCAATTTTACTCAACTTATTAAAGCCTTGACCACGCTTGAACAAAAACAAGAGATTATGACTGATGGTCAAGGACAATACAAATTAGCTCCCGTAAATCGCAAAGTTGATGGCAGCTTTCGGGCTAATGATAAGGGCTTTGGCTTTGTTCGTTTAGACGATGAAGACGCTGATGATGTTTTTATTGGGGCCGACCATACTAAGTTCGCTTTGGATGGCGATCGCGTTCATGTCAAAATCATTTCTAATGGCAATCCTTGGAACGGCAAAGGCCCTGAAGGAGAAGTCATTCAAATTTTAGAACGCGGCGCTGAAAACATCGTTGGCCAATTTGTCCCGTTAACTGATAAAGAAGTCAAAAGAACAGGCTATTGGGGTTATGTTGAACCTTCCAATGCCAAACTGCAAAAATACAAGGTCTATGTTGACCAAAAGGGTTTGCAGCCGCAGCTGAAAGACATGGTTAAGGTGTCAGTCAGTCGTTTCCCAAATGCTGATTTCCCAACTAGTTTGGTTGGCACTGTAGTCCTGATCATTGGTAACAAAAATGATCCAGGCGTTGATATCATGTCCATTGTGGTGGACCATGATATTCGTACAGATTGGCCTGATGAAGCTATGGACCAAGCCAATGCTATCCCAGACCATGTCACTGCAGAAGAAAAAGCAAACCGAGAAGACATTACTGATCAACCAGCAGTGACGATTGACGGCGATGATTCCAAAGACTTTGATGACGCAGTTGTCTGCTGGCAGCTTCCGAATGGCAATTATCACCTGGGCGTACATATCGCTGATGTAGCGCATTACGTGCAAGAAGGCTCACCACTTGATAAAGAGGCCTTTGAACGAGGTAACAGTACCTACTTGGTTGACCGCGTGATTCCTATGCTGCCATTCAGACTGTCTAATGGAATTTGTTCATTAAATGAAGGCGTCGATCGGTTAGTTTTATCTTGCGACATGGAGATTACTCCGAGCGGTCAGCGGGTCAATTACCGAATCCACCCTTCAGTTATGCGGTCACACGGCCGATTGACTTATAACAAGGTCAATGCCGTTTTGGATCCGAATAACGATCAGCCATTAGAAGATAAGTATCTAAAGTTGCGTCCAATGCTGCAAACCATGGCAGACCTGCATGCTATTCTGTATAAGCAACGCCATGCAAGAGGCGCGATTGATTTTGAAGAGCCGGAAGCACAAATTATTGTCAATGATCAGGGCAAGCCAACTGATATCGTCCTGCGTCACCGCGGCATCGCTGAAAAAATGATTGAGTCGTTCATGCTGATTGCTAATGAAACGGTCGCTGAGGATTATTATAAGCAGCATTTGCCGTTCTTATACCGGGTGCATGAAACGCCTGAAGGCGAAAAAATGCATGCTTTCTTTGACTTCATTTCAGCTTTGGGCGTGATTGCGAAGGCTGATCCTAATCATGTCAAACCGCTTGATTTACAGCGAATTGTGACTAAAACGCAAGGCACGCCTGAAGAAGCGGTCATCCAGATGGTCATGCTCCGCAGCTTAAAGCAGGCCCATTATTCTGAACAGCCTTTAGGACACTTTGGTCTAGCTGCTAAATTCTATACGCACTTTACTTCGCCAATCCGGCGCTATTCTGATTTGATGGTGCACCGGATGATCCATGCCTATGCTGATCAGGGCAAAAGCGAACAAGTCCAAGCACACTTCAAATCTGAACTGCCAAATGTGGCTGAACAAACGTCTACTCAAGAACGACGGTCAGTGGATACTGAACGTGAAGTAAACGATTTGAAGATGACTGAATACATGGCTGACAAAGTTGGTCAGCATTTCGATGCAGTTGTCTCATCAGTCACTAGTTTTGGGATGTTCGTGCAGCTGCCGAATATGGTTGAAGGCTTAATCCATATTTCTAACCTGAATGATGATTTTTATAGCTTTAATGAGCGCTCTTTAACCTTGACTGGGCGCGGGACGCATAAAGTTTACAAAGTGGGCATGCCAGTTAAGGTTAAGTTGATTAGGGCCAATGTCGAGCAGCACCAGCTAGACTTTGAAATCTATGATCCTAAAGCTAAGAAACGCCAGCAGCTGAAACGACATTTTGATCGTTACAATAATAACTTTAATCACAGCCGAAATGGCCGCCAAAGTCGTCAGCGTCATGGCAACTATCGCGGCGGCAATTATCGGCGCCGAAAGAAGTAGGTCGATATGAAGGTAAAAGAACAAACGCCTGCGTTAGCTCAGAATAAAAAAGCTTGTCACGATTACTTCATTAAGGAAACCCTTGAAGCGGGCATAGCCTTGACTGGAACAGAAATAAAATCAGTTCGCGCGCGCAGAATCAACTTGCGCGATGGCTATGTACAGATCGTGAATGGCAATGCTTTGTTAGAAAATGTCCATATTAGCGAATATAAGCAGGGCAACCGCTATAATCATGATCCATTAAGATCGCGTCAGCTTTTGCTGCATAAAAAGCAAATTGCTCGGCTGGCAGGGTTGCAGGCTAAGCGAGGAATTGCGATTATACCGCTAAAAGTTTATCTGAAACATGGTTTTGCTAAAGTATTAATTGGTGTTGGTCAGGGTAAAAAAGCCTATGACAAACGTGAACAAATCAAAAAGAGAGATGTTGACCGGGAGTTGCGCAGGCAATACCGGGTTTAAATAGGTCTTGCGGGAGCGAGACCTTTTTTAATGCAAAAAAATAGCCTGCTAAAGCAGGCTGGTTAGTTAAAAATAATGTTTAGATACATCATAAGGCGAAAAGATAATGCTTTGGTAAATGAGTTCTTTAACGTCTTGCGTGGTGAAGCTGTCTTTATTATTGATCCAAATCAAAAATGGATACAGAATATCACGTCCATATTGCAAAGACAATAGCTTGAACTCTAACTTCTTTTTGAATAATGAATGTTCCTGTTTATACATGTGGTAGTAATAAATCATTATTTTCGACACAGCAGAAGACATCATATAAATCATTTTGTTTAAAACTGCCGGATCGCCGTTCGGTGAAATCAAAATTGACAAAGTTTCTGAATTGCGATTAAAGAAGTCGAGAAACTCTTGTGCCTTATTTTCAATCATGCCGTGAATCCGGCTCTTGTTTGGTGAAAACTTCAAAATCGTCCAATTTTTAGTCAAAAGTTGCAAACATTGATCGTATTCCGCAAAAACTCGCTCTTCGATGTTATTCAAAACATCGATTTTATCGTTATAGTATTTGTAAAAAGTACCGGAAGAAACTTCAGCAGCTGCGATGACTTCTTTGTCGCGAAGTCTAATGAGCGGCGTTTCTTTCATCGCCTTGATCAAGCCTTTTTCAATTCGGTTTTTGGTATTAATAATTCGAATATCCATAAGTTCATTCCTAATCTGTCAGATACTAATTGTGCTTTAATTGCTATCATTTAAACAAATTATATACCCAATAGTCAAACTATATATTAATTAAGAGTAATTATGGATAATTTATTTCTGCTAGGGAAAGTGCATATTATTTTGCAAGTTACAAAGCAAGTTAAAAATAGACAAACTAATTAGGAAATATACACTTTGTTTAATAAATTGCCAATCTACGCTAAAAATTAACAAAAATACACAAAAACTGCGATTTTATCTAAAAACTTCAGCAATTGCATAACATTGTCGGGTTTTGTTATCAACACAAGCATTCTTTCTTACAATAAAATTAATAATCTTATTGTAGAAAGCCGGTAAGCAAGAATGCAGGGAACAGTTGACCGTGAATTCTTATTAAATATTTCTAGCAACTTATTATTTTCTGAAGGCTTGAATAGTTTAACAATCCGCACTTTGGCGAAAGAGGCAAAATGTTCACCGCAGCCGATTTATTCCAACTTTGAAAACATTGAGGAAGTCAAGAACAACACTTTGACTATGATTTTCAAAGATTTGGGCATGAAACTGGGGCAAGCACTCAAGACGACTGAGACAGACAAACTGTGGGCTTTTCACGTCGCTTTGTTTAAGTCGCTGCTGCAAGCACCAGGCCTGGCACTTACCATCGTCAGCAATTATGAACAGGTAGCCTACCAGATTCGCAAAACTAATAATGAATTAATTCGTGACTTTAATTTAAAAGAGCAGGAATATGGGCGCAAGATTGTTTTGAACGATGTTCTTACCAAAGGATGGCTGCTGACGAGCCAGCAAATACACAACTTTTACCAGTTAAAGCTGACACGGCAATTAACTGATGCAGCTATCGATAATTGCGTGCAGCAAATCATGACAACAGAATTTGCTTTTATTTAAGAGGTGAGTAAATTGTGGGGAGCAGGTTTACTGACAACATGATGCTTAACCCGGCCAGCAAGGCATTATTGGAGGAGTTGCATGCTGGCCGCAAAAAAGGGTTGGATGAAGCCCAACTCAAGGAAGAGTTGCTAAAAAAGTTTCAGGGTGAATTCACCGTGCGTGAAATTGAGCTTTTTATTCAATTTTATTGAAGCGCGCTAAAGCAGTTTGAATGCTTGGCCTGCTTTGAAGAGACAAAAAAGGCTGTTGCAGCAGGATTGACTGCAGCGGCCTTTTAGCATTTATTGGAACGCTTTGTTGGTAAACTCGATTAGCTGTTAAGCTCAGCTTGTTAATTGATAATTTGTTAATTTTGTTGAAGGAGAAATAAACAATGAAAATCAATCGTCTGCAAGCTGTAATTGAAGCTGATTTGTCCCAGGAAGATTTAAAGCATTATACTATTTCGTCATTATGCGAACACGCTGACATAAGTCGAGGAGTATTTTATTACTATTTTCACTCATTAGATCGCTGTCTATGCATGTGCTTGCTGCGGCGCCACAAGTGCGTTATGGCACATACCAAACGACAGAATTTAACTAGTCGCCTATATTTTTTGCTGAAACATATTGATCAAAATAAAATTTATTATCTCAATGTGTTTCATTTCTTAAAAAACGACTACGAAGCATTGCAAATTTTAGAAGCCCAACTGAGAGAGTTTTTGAAAGATTATTGTGATAAGCGTGGTCCTTACTCCGTTTATACTGTTGAGCGAATCAGTAGAATATTATTTGCGCAAATTGTTTGTTGGCTGCAACTAGAATGCGAACAAACAGTCAAGGAAGTTCATCGTCAGTTTATGCTGTTAATTCCGCTGCTCGAGCAGCAGGCCGATAAATTGCCTTTAATTGAACGTCCTTAATCTACCTGCAAATCACCACGTTTAAACTTAGGCAACTTCAACTCGTTATAATTCCATTCACTTAGCAGCGCTGCCACCAGCAGCACATATGGCACGTCTGCTGAATGTTTAATCTGACACTCAGCAACTAATCCTTTAGCTGTCATCTGCTGGTTAACCTGTGCTTCGATTTTTAAGAGCTTTTTAAAGGTATAGCAGCCGCAGCTGTTGTCCCAAACCCAATAACGCTGCTTGTCTAAATAGAAAGCATGGCCTAAATTAAGCTTGGCCTTTTTCAAGGTCGTCGGACTTTGTCCAACGATTTGAATGATGAAATGATCGAGCAACTTGCCAGATTTTTTGGCAGACAGAAACAACCGGCCTAATTCATGGCGGTTGACGTCATATAGAAATAAAGTATGGCTCGGCTGGTGAATACTCCCCGCCAAAATAAAGGTCAATTGATCGGCCTGATCATAAATTGCCATTTGCCCCAACAAATGTCGCTGGTGAAGCAGCATTAAATATTTCATCTTCGGCCTGCCTTTGTCAATCCAACAAGTTAGTTGCTCCTCTTTCTTGTTAATTTCATGATACCATATGAACAGGAGAAAAAAGGGAAGGGCAGATCATGAAGAAATTGATTGGCAATGACTGGGATAAAATTTTGGCACCAGCCTTTGAAAGCGAGCAGTATCAGCAGTTGCACAGCTTTTTAAGACAAGAATACGCGACTAAGCGGATTTTCCCTGATATGTATCATATTTTTACAGCTTTTAAATTGACATCCTTTGCCGATACCAAGGTGGTAATTTTAGGGCAAGATCCGTATCACAATCCTGGGCAAGCAAATGGCATGAGTTTCTCAGTGATGCCAGGCACGAAATTGCCACCATCGCTGATCAATATTTACCAGGAATTAACTGATGATGTAGGAGCAGTGCCTGTTAAGCATGGCTATTTGAAAGCCTGGGCCGATCAAGGCGTGCTGCTACTGAATGCAGTGTTGACGGTCCCCTATGGGCATGCAAATGGCCATCAAGGAAAAGGCTGGGAACTAGTAACGGATCAAGCAATTAAGGCTTTAAGTCATCGCGGCGGAGTAGTCTTCATCCTTTGGGGTGCTTTTGCGCAAAAGAAAATACCGCTGATTGATTTGCAAAAAAACGCGGTCATTAAATCTGCTCACCCAAGTCCTTTGTCAGCCAATCATGGTTTCTTCGGCTCCCGGCCATTTTCTCGATGCAACCAAGCTTTGGTAAACATGGGGGAGACGCCAATTGATTGGCAGCTGCCACTGCAAGTTAATCCAGAAGATATTGCTTAGGAGGAAACAGGATGGATTTATTTACTAAATTAACCCAAATTGCCAAAAAAGCACCGAAAACGATCGTTTTTCCGGAAGGAGAAGACGCTCGTGTTCTAAAAGCGGCGTTACGCTTGCAAGCTGATCAAATTGTCACCCCAATTTTGTTAGGCGATCCCGTCAAGATAGCTGATTTAGCTCACAAGCTACATTTGGAACTAGGCAGCATAAAAATCATTCCTATCAAAGATGATGCACAATATCAACAATTCTGTCAGGATTTTGTAGAACGGCGTCATGGTAAAAATACGCTAGCGCAAGCTAAGCAGATGCTGCTTGAACCTAGTTATTATGGGACCATGATGGTTTACGAGCATTTAGCTGACGGGATGGTTTCAGGGGCTGTCCATTCAACCGCCAACACGGTTCGACCTGCTTTGCAGATCATTAAAACCGTGCCTGGTCAAAAACGGGTATCTGGCGCGATGCTGCTTGAGCGCGGAGAAGAGCGTTACGTTTTTGCCGATTGTGCGATGAACATCGATCCAGACAGCGCGACCCTAGCGGAAATTGCACTGCAATCAGCTGAAACTGCTAAATTGGCAGGCTTAGATCCTGTCGTTGCCATGCTTAGTTTTTCAACTAAAGGCTCAGCCAAAGGCGAGATGGTGACAAAAGTACAGCAAGCAGTTGAATTGGTCAAGCAAGCTGATCCTGCTTTGAAAGTTGATGGCGAGCTGCAATTCGACGCCGCTTTTGTGCCAGAAGTTGGCCAGCGGAAAGCTCCAAAGTCGGCAGTTGCTGGTCACGCTAATGTGTTTGTCTTTCCTGAGCTGCAGTCAGCTAATATTGGTTATAAAATTGCCCAGCGCTTAGGCAATTTCTCCGCTACGGGTCCCGTTTTGCAAGGATTAGCAGCACCAGTCAATGACTTATCGCGCGGAGCAAGCAGTGAAGATGTTTATCGCGCTGGCATTCTGACCGCTGCTCAAGCTAATATGAAAGTGGAATAATAATGCAATTGAAAATTGATTCAGCTGCCTCGATGCAGCAATTGGGTTTAGCTTTAGGCCAAACTGCTTTTCCTGGCGGCTTGTTGCTATTAACAGGCGATCTGGGAGCAGGCAAGACCACTTTGACTAAAGGAATTGCCCGCGCCCTTGGCATCCGTCGGCCGATTAAAAGCCCGACTTTTACGATTGTGCGTGAATATCGTGAAGGTACGATGCCCTTGTTCCATATGGACATGTATCGCTTGGAAGACGGCGATTTATCTAGCATTGATATGCCTGGCTATTTTGCTGAACAAGGTTTAATTGTCATTGAGTGGCCGCAATTTATTATGGATCAGCTGCCGGCTGAATTTTTGCAGCTGACCTTGAAACGAATTGACGATCATTGGGATTCAACGACTCGCACCGTGGAGTTCACGGCTAGGGGCAAAAAAAATAAGGCTTGGCTAAACCAAGTCTTACAGAAAGTTAAAAATTAAGCTGATTAATATGCTTTAATAAATTTTTTGATGGGCTCAGCGCCCATTTTTTTATGCTCACTGATTAAAATTTCAGCACACGCTTCACTGTCGCTTAGAGCGTTATGGTGGTGCCATAAATCAATTCCCAATGCTTCTGAAACGGTATTGAGTTTGTAATTTGGCAAGCCGGTTTCAAAAGCTCGAGCTGTCTGCAGGGTGTCGATTAGCAGATAGTGCGGGGCAGCGATGTCATAACGAGCTAGTGATTTTTGCAGGACGTTGGCATCAAAGCGGGCGTTATGGGCCGCGACCAGCATCCCTGGATGATACAACCCCGCGATGTGCGGCCATAATTCCGCCATGGTAGGAGCGTTTTGGACATCTGCGGCCGTGATTTGATGAACCTGAATATTTCTTTGATCAAAAGGCATTTGCGGATTAATAACGCTATAAAAACGATCCACGATTTGGTCCTGTCTAACCATGACAATTGCCAATGAACAAGCACTCTCTGGATGTCTATTGGCTGTTTCAAAATCCATCGCGATAAAGTTCATGATTGCTCCTTTGAAAATTTAATTTAGCTCCATTATAGCAGTGACAAAATTGGCTGGTGCGTTAAAATATTGTGTATTGAGGTTTTGAAAGGTGACCAGAGTGTTAAGACTAGCAGATCCAGAAATTAAATTGCAAACTAACGTGCCGCTAAGCACGATTACTTTTACTAAAACTGGGGGACCAGCAGAAATGCTGGCTTTTCCAGAAAATTTGCAGCAAGTTGAGTGTTTGGTGCAAGCTTGTCAGGCGCAGCAGGTGCCCTTGACTGTCATTGGCAATGCTTCGAATTTGATTATTCGCGATGGCGGCATTAAAGGCCTAGTCATGGTACTAACTAAGCTCAATAAAATTTCGGTGGCCGGCAATGAAGTGACCGCGATGGCCGGGGCCCGCATTATTGACACTTCTTTTGCAGCTGGAAGGGCTGGCTTAATCGGTTTGGAATTTGCCGCTGGCATTCCAGGCAGCGTGGGGGGTGCGGTGTTTATGAATGCTGGTGCTTACGGCGGTGAAACGCGAGAGTGTTTTAAGTCTTGCCAGGTGCTTACGCGTTCTGGTCAGTTGAAAACTTATACCAATGCTGAGATGAAGTTCTCTTATCGGCATTCTTTAGTTCAAGACACCGGCGATATTGTTTTAAGCGCAACCTTTTCGCTAAAGCCAGGGAACCGGCGCGTGATCTTAGATCAGATGAATTATCTAAACGCGTTGCGGCGCTATAAGCAGCCACTTGATTTTCCATCATGCGGATCTGTTTTCAAACGTCCTGCTGGTCACTTTGTTGGGCCAATGATTATTAAAGCCGGACTGCAGGGCAAGCAAATTGGCGGCGCGCAAGATTCGATGAAACACGCGGGCTTTATTATTAATGTCGGCGGCGCGACCGCGACTGACTACCTTAATTTAATTCACTACATTCAAAAAGTGGTCGACGCGCAATTCGACGTTGATTTGCAGACTGAAGTTAGAATTATTGGGCAAGAGGCCTAAGCATTAGCTGCAAGCAGCAAGCTTGCAGCTTTTTTTAGCTACTACGGACAAAAGACATGAAAATTATCGAATTAAAACACGTTACTCGCCAGTATCCAGATGGTTTTACTGCCTTGCATGATCTTAATTTGAGTTTAGAATCTGGCAAATTCTATTCGCTGCTGGGACCGTCTGGCTCGGGCAAAACGACGATCTTGCGTTTAATTGCCGGCTTTGATCAGCCAACACAAGGTGAAATTTTATTTAACGGGCGCAAAATTAATGACCTGCCGGCTGCCCAGCGACCCTTAAATACGGTTTTTCAAAATTATGCTTTATTTCCGCATTTAAACGTCTTTGAAAATATCGCGTTTGGTCTCAAGGTTAAAAAAGTTCCGGCTGACCAAATTCAAGTCAAAGTTGACAGAATGTTGTCGTTAGTTAGATTAGAAGGCTTTGGCCAGCGATCTGTGCAAGAATTAAGTGGGGGCCAGCAGCAGCGAGTAGCCATTGCCAGGGCGCTGGTAAATCAGCCCAAAGTTCTGCTGCTTGACGAATCTTTGTCAGCCTTGGATAAAAAATTGCGCAAAACAATGCAGTTTGAACTGCGTTCCATTCAGAAGCAATTAGGAATTACTTTCATCTTTGTAACCCACGACCAAGAAGAGGCTTTAGCCATGAGCGATGAGATTTTTGTCTTGAATGAAGGCCGCTTGCAGCAATCTGGCAGTCCATCAGCTATTTATGATGAGCCGGTTAATGAATTTGTAGCGAGGTTTATTGGCGATTCAAATCTGCTGATGGGACACATGATTCGCGACTTTGAAGTGGAGTTTGACAATCACCGCTTCGAATGTGCCGATGCTGGAATTAAACCAGGTGAACAAGTACAAGTTTTGCTAAGACCGGAAGATCTATCGCTGGTAGCTCCTCAGCAGGGCAAAATTGTGGTTGAGGTTTTATCACAACTCTTTTTGGGCGACCATTACGAAATATGGGCCAAAGATGATGCTGGCTTTAACTGGCTGATTCACACTGTAGAAAAAGCCCCAACCAAACGCTGCGGATTGCACTTTGCCCCAGACGCGATTCATGTAATGCGTTTAGGCGAATCTGAATCAGAATTTGATCAGCGTTTGAGCCAGTACGAGGATAATGAAAAATGAGAAGCAAAAGCTCTTTTTTTATAATACCGTATGTGCTGTGGCTGCTATTATTTGTTGTCATGCCAATGATTTTACTAGCGGTCAATGCGTTTACGAATGGACAAGGACAAGTTAGCTTAGTTAATTTGCGAGCTTTTTTGACTAATGGAGCTTGTCTAAAAATGATGGTAAATTCGTTTTGGTATGCCGTGCTGATTACGGGCTTGACCTTGCTGATTTCTTACCCGCTGGCGCTAGTGATTGCTCATTGCCGGCATCAGCGCGTCTGGCTGCTGCTGGTGATATTGCCGACTTGGATTAATTTGCTGCTAAAGACTTATGCCTTTATTGGCCTATTAGGGCAGCATGGCCTGATCAATCAGGCTTTGCAGCTAATCGGCCTTGCCCCGCGGCAGCTGCTTTTTACCAAGACAGCTTTTGTCATTGTTGCTGCTTATATTGAAATTCCCTTTATGGTGCTGCCGATCTATAATTCCTTGCACGCCTTGGATCAGCAAATTATTGCGGCCGCACGAGATTTGGGTGCCAGCAGCTGGCAAACATTTTGGCGGGTTGTTTGGCCATTAACGCTGCCAGGTGTACGGGCGGGCGTGCAGGCCGTGTTTATTCCTTCATTGTCTTTATTCATGATCACCAGATTAATTGGCGGCAATAAAGTTATTACTTTAGGGACTGCGATTGAAGAATATTTCTTAACTACGATGAATTGGCATATGGGTTCAATGATTGGCGTGATCTTGATTGTCATCATGGTTTTGGTTTTACTAGCAACTTCTGGCAAGGAGCAGAACAAATGAAAAGAATTGGAAGAGCATTATATTTAATTTTGGCTTTTGTTTTGCTTTATTTGCCAATTGTTTATTTGGCTTATTTTTCTTTTTCAAGCGGAAAAGATATGGTTCGCTTTCAGCATTTTTCCTGGGTGCATTATCAAGTTTTATGGTCCGATAAAGAATTGTTGGCTATTTTTTTGCAAACGATCATTTTAGCAATTTTATCCAGTTTAATTGCCACAGCGATTGGTACCTGTGGAGCGTGGGGGATTTTCCGTCTGCGTGGCTATCGGCGCAAAACTATGCTGGTACTAAATAATGTCTTGATGGTGGCACCGGATGTCATTATTGGCGCTAGTTTCTTGATTTGCTTTACTGCCTTGGGCATCGGCTTGGGATTTTTTTCCGTTTTGTTAAGCCATATTGCTTTTTCAATTCCAATTGTGGTATTGATGGTTTTACCCAGGCTGCAAGATTTAGATTTGACCTTAATTGATGCTGCTCAGGATTTGGGCGCTGGCCGAGGCGTGATCTTTAATCAAATTGTGTTGCCAGAAATCATGCCTGGCATTTTGTCAGGCTTATTTATGGCCTTGACTTATTCGCTCGATGATTTCGCCGTGACCTTCTTTGTAACTGGCAATGGCTTTAAGACGCTCTCTGTTGAAATTTATTCCAGAGCCCGGCAAGGCATTAATTTGGAAATCAATGCTCTTAGCACTGTAATGCTCCTGGTAGTTATGCTGCTAGCAGGTGGATATTTGTTTTTAACTCGGCAGCATGAATTAGCTCTGGGGGCACGATCATGAAAAAACTCTTGGGGTTAGTTGCCAGTTTATTGCTTCTGTCTGGTTTTCTTTATGCCGGCGTCAAAGCCTTAACCCCAAAACAGACGGTCAATAGCAAAAAGACATTGGTGCTGTACAATTGGGGAGCATATCTTGATCCAGCTCTTATTAAAAAATTCGAGCGGCAAACTGGTTATCATGTTGTCTATGAAACCTTTGATTCGAATGAATCCATGCTGACAAAAATTAGACAAGGTGGTACTTCTTACGATTTAGCAGTGCCGTCGGATTATACTATTGCCAAAATGCGGCGGGAGCACTTGCTGCAGCCGTTAAATAAGAAACGCTTGTCAAATTGGAAATATTTGGATAAGCAATGTCTAAATCGCAGCTTTGATCCTGACAATCGCTACTCAGTCCCTTATTTCTGGGGGACGCTGGGCATTGTGTATAACGATAAAAAAATCCAGCCGGAGACGTTAAAAAGTTGGAACGATTTGTGGCAGCGGCGCTATCGCAAGCAGATTTTGCTGGTTGACTCGGCCCGGGATATCATGGGCATGGTACTGATTTCGGAAGGAAAATCGATGAATGCCACTTCGTCAGTTGATCTGAAACTAGCCGAAGCAAAATTAGTGGCTTTATCCCCTAATGTCAAAGCAATTGTAGGCGATGAAATGCGCATGTATTTGGAGCAAGGCGATGCTGCCCTCGGCGTCACTTGGTCAGGCGAAGCTGCACAAATGATGCAGAATAATCATCATTTGCGCTATTTTGTTCCAGCTGAAGGCTCAAATCTTTGGTTTGACAATTTAGTCATTCCTAAAAATGCTCGGCATGTACAGGCTGCTTATGCTTTTATCAATTTTATGCTGCAACCTGATAACGCGGCTCGCAACGCCGCCTATATCGGGTATGCAACGCCAAATTGGCGGGCAAAACAATTACTTAGCAAGCGTCATCAATTAGAGCCGCAACTATATCAGACTAATTTGCGGCATTTGACTGTTTATCGTGATTTGCAGCCAAGCAAATTGCAAGAATACAATGACCTGTTTCTTAATTTTAAGATGAGCAGTCATTAATAATTTTGTATAATAAAAAACGAGGAGGGTGCCATGAATCTAAACAACTTGTTTACCTATCAAAATTGCATAGCTTTACTAGACATTTTAATCGTCTGGTATGTTATTTATGAACTGATTCTGCTGATCAAAGGCACCAAAGCAGTCCAACTTGCCAAGGGTATTGGCTTCATTATTGTTGTTCGTTTGATTGCTGGCTTTTTAGGGATGAAGACCCTGACTTATTTGGTTGATCAAGTGCTGTCTTGGGCAGTAATTGGGGTCATTGTTATCTTCCAGCCCGAAATCAGACGCGGTCTTGAACGCTTGGGAAGATCCCCATTTTTGTCAGGCTCGAATGCCGATAACGCGGTAGAAAGCTCTGAAAAATTCGTTAAAGAGCTGGATAAAGCGATTCAATATATGTCCAAGCGCCGGATTGGTGCTTTGATTACGATTCAGCAGCATACCGGATTGGAAGATTATGTTGAAACTGGGATTAAATTAGATGCAGACGTCACCGGCGAGCTGTTGATCAACATTTTTATTCCGAATACTCCATTGCATGACGGAGCCGTCATAATTCGTAATGGCCGGATTGCCGTGGCAGCTGCCTACCTGCCTTTGTCGGACAGCAATACTATTCCTAAAAAACTAGGTACTCGTCACCGGGCAGCCGTGGGAATTTCAGAAGTTACCGATGCGATTACGATTGTTGTGTCTGAAGAGACTGGCGGCGTGACAATTACCAGCAACAGCCGGTTGATGCTGGAATTAAGCAGAGATGAATACCTGAAATTTTTGCGTGCACAATTTGTTGAACCGAAAAAGAAACAGCGGCGCAGCTGGCAAGCAAGATTGCGCAGCATCTGGAAATGGGGTGCTGAAAAATGAAAAAGTTTTTCAATAGCAACTTGTTCTACAGCTTATTAGCCTTGTTATGTGCAATTTTGCTGTCTATTTATACCAGGTCAACTAGAGTTGGCTTTGTGACGCAAGGTCAACGCTCACAAACAACGCAAACAGCGACCAAAGAGCAAAGCATGAAAGTACCTTTGCAAGTTTCGGTTGATACTGATAAATACTACGTGGTTGGCTATCCTGAGAAAGTCCGTATTCATTTGTCTGGGCCGAGCGCCTTGGTGACTTCGACGGTTAATACCCAGAATTTTCGGGTATTTATTGATTTAACCAAGCTCAGCGTTGGCAAACATCGGGTGAGCCTAAAAGTTAGTGGCTTAAGCAAGCAAATATCATATTCTTTGCAGCCGTCATCCGTGACTGTCAATATTCAAAAGAAAAAATCGCGCTCTTTGCCAGTGCAAATAGAGTATAATAAGAATACTGTGGCAACAGGCTATCATTTTGGCACGGCGACCAGCGATCCACGCATAGTCAGCGTTACTGGTTCAGGTAGTGAGATTAATCAACTTAATCGAGTTGTCGCCAAAGTTTCCCTTGCTAAGGGCGTCGACAAGACTGTTGAACAGCAAGTGATTTTAGTGGCTGAGGATAAAAAAGGCCATCAACTAAACGTAGTAATAGATCCCGCTACTTCTTCAATCCGTATTCCAGTCGAGCTTTCATCCAAGAAGGTTAAAATTAAGTTGAATACGCGCAATGAAGCCAGTGGCAAGATTTATTCAGTCACTGCCAGTCGCAATTATGTGACGATTTATGGCTCTAAAAAAGTTTTGTCGCATTTGTCACAGATTCCGGTTGATGTTAATTTATCAGGCGTGAAGAATAATACAACTCGCCAGGCACGCGTGCAGCTGCCTAAGGGAGTTGTCAAGGCTAAGCCTGCGACAATCAAAGTTAAGATAAAAGTCGGGGCTTCACCGGCTAAAGACGAATAAACAAGCAAATAATAAAAATTTCCGAGGAGAGGTTGTTTTAATAATGTTGAAGTATTTTGGAACTGATGGTGTTCGCGGCATTGCCAATGAAGGCTTGACTCCAGAAATGGCCTTTAAGTTAGGACGCTGCGGCGGTTATGTCTTAACTCAACACAAAGAAGATAAAACGGAACCGGCTAAAGTTCTGGTTGGACGTGACCCGCGTATTTCAGGACAAATGCTGCAATATGCTTTAATTTCAGGCTTATTGTCAGTCGGAATTGAGGTCTTGAATTTGGGTGTCATTACAACTCCTGGCGTTTCTTACCTGATTCGCGCTCAAGGAGTTGATGCGGGTATCCAAGTTTCAGCTTCTCATAACCCAGTTGATGATAACGGAATCAAATTTTTCGGCAGCGATGGTTACAAGTTGTCTGATGAAACTGAAGAAGAAATTGAGAAACTGATTGATGCACCAGAAGATAAGCTTCCACGTCCATCATCAAAGGGCCTGGGCGTCGTTGAAGAATTCCCAGAGGCATCTTCTAAGTATCTGCAATTCATTGAACAAACAATTCCAGAAGAATTGGATGGGATTAAAGTAGTTGTTGATGGTGGCTATGGTGCTTCAGCCAAACTGATTTCACGCCTGTTTGCGGACATGAATGCAGACTTTACCACCATTGACACCGACGCCAACGGTTTAAACATTAATGATCACGCTGGCTCCACGCACCCTGAAAAATTGCAAAAAGAAGTAGTAGCTCAAGGAGCCCAATTGGGTTTGGCGTTTGACGGGGATGCAGATCGTTGCATCGCGGTAGATGAAAAGGGCAACGTTGTCGATGGCGACCAAATTATGTACGTTTTGGGCACCTTTATGGCGGAAAATGGCCGTTTGAAGAAAGACACCATTGTTACTACGGTCATGAGCAATTTTGGCTTGAAGAAAGCCCTGGAAGCTAAAGGCTTAAAGAATGTACGCACGAAAGTTGGCGACCGTTACGTTTCAGAAGAAATGATTAAGGACGGCTACAACTTAGGCGGTGAGCAGTCAGGTCACGTGATTATGTTCGATTACCACATTACTGGGGATGGCATGCTGACTGGTTTGCACTTGCTCTATGTCATGAAGAAAACCGGCAAGTCTTTGTCAGAATTGTTGAAAGATTTTAAAGAATACCCACAAAGACTGATCAATGTGCCTGTTGTTAACAAGGAAACTTGGAAAGAAAATGAGCACATTCAAAAAGCCATTGACACAGTTGAAAAAGAACTGGGCGACAATGGCCGTGTCTTGGTTCGCCCATCCGGTACTCAATCCTTGCTGCGGGTTATGACTGAAGGCCCAGATCAAGAATCAGTCGATCGTTATACTGAACAGATTGCAGATGTAGTTCGTGAAGAAATGGGTACTAATTAGGATCTCGGCTTAAACGATAAACGTTTAAAAAAGGCTCGCGAGTGGCGAGCTTTTTTGCTAGACCAATTGCAGATTGAGCGAGACAATATTGCTTGACCCAATCTGCTAAAATCGCTATTATTAGGCTTGTTAATTGGCCAGTACAGCTAGCATCTGCTTGTTGATTGAACTAGACCAATTTTCTTAACTTAGAATTAAAGGAGATTAACATATGTGTGGGATTGTTGGCGTTGTAGGCAAACCGGCGCGTGACGTATTGCTGAATGGTCTAAAAAACCTTGAATACCGAGGCTACGATTCAGCTGGTATTTATCTAAACGACCTGCAGGGACATGAATATCTAACCAAGGCAGTTGGCCGAATCAAAAATCTGGAAGCAAAATTGACGCCTGATGAGCAGGGAGTAGTTGGGATTGCCCATACTCGCTGGGCTACGCATGGCAAGCCAACAGTGGCTAATGCTCACCCGCAATACTCTAGTGATAATCGCTTTTATTTAGTGCATAATGGCGTCATTGAAAACTATGCTAGTTTAAAAGAAAAATATTTAGCGGATGTCGCCTTTCATTCTGATACTGATACTGAAGTGATTGTGCAGCTGGTTGATAAATTCGCGCGTGAAGACAACTTAGATGCTTTCACTGCTTTCAAGAAAGTTTTGAATTTGGTCGAAGGCTCATACGCTTTCTTGCTAGTTGACAACACTCAGCCAGATCATATTTTTATTGCTAAGAATAAGAGTCCAATGATGCTGGGCGTGGGCGATGGTTTTAATATTATCGCTTCAGACGCAATTTCCGTGCTGGATCAGACCAAGACCTTTATTGATTTGCATGATGGGGACGTGGCTGACGTTACCAAAGACAAAATTGTGATCGAAGATTTGCAAGGCAAGGCAGTTGACCGGCCAGCCTGCAAACTAGATATTGACCCTAATGCCGCTTCCAAGGGAACTTATGAGTTTTACATGCTCAAGGAAATTGATGAACAGCCAGCTGTTATGCGCCGCTTAGCTCAAGATTATTTTGCGGGCGATGACGTGCAAGTTGATCCAACTATTGTTGATGCGGTTGCTAAGTCAGACCGAATTTACATTTTGGCAGCTGGAACTAGCTACCATGCTGGTTTAGTCGGCAAGAACCTGCTTGAAAAATACACCGAAATTCCGGTTGAAGTTGGTTTGGCTTCTGAATTTGGCTATCACTTCCCACGTTTGAGCAAACACCCATTCTTTATTTTCTTAACGCAATCAGGGGAAACTGCTGACTCACGGGTGGTTTTAACGCAAGTTAATGAGCGTAAATTGCCTAGCTTGACTATTACTAACGTTGAAGGATCAACGCTGTTTCGTGAAGCAACTTATACCATGCTGCTAAAGGCTGGTCCTGAAATTGCGGTTGCGTCTACTAAGGCTTATACGGCTCAAATTGCTGTGCAAGCGATTTTGGCGAAAGCAGTTGGTGAAAAGTTAGGCTTGCCGGCCGCTAAGGACTTTGACTTGAAACGGCAATTAGGTTTGGCTGCTGAAGGAATGCAGCAATTAGTTGATGGCAAGGAAAAACTGGATGCTTTAGCTAAAAAGTATTTAGCTCAAACTCCAAATGCCTTCTACATTGGCCGCGGAGTCGATTACGCTGTTGCCTTAGAAGGGGCTTTAAAGCTGAAAGAAGTTTCCTATATTCAGACAGAAGGCTTTGCTGCTGCTGAATTAAAACATGGTACGATTGCTTTAATTGAAAAAGGTACGCCAGTAATTGCCTTAATTGATGATCCAGCTACTGCTGACTTAACGCGTGGCAATATTCGCGAAGTGCAATCTCGTGGCGCCAACGTGATTGTTTTTGCTGCTAAGCAGTTTGCTAAAGCAGGCGACGACGTAGTGCTACCTGATATTGAATACTACTTGTCACCATTAGTCTCAGTCATTCCAGCTCAGCTGTTAGCTTACTACGCTTCTAAGAATAAAGGCTTGGATGTTGATAAACCACGCAATTTAGCTAAGAGCGTTACGGTTGAATAGACGAGATTGAGGACCAGTCATGACTTTTAAAATGATTGCGACTGACCTAGATGGTACCTTGCTTGATTCCAAAAAGCAGATTATGCCTGCGTCGGTTGCAGCTTTGCAAACAGCTAAAAACTTGGGAATTAAGGTTGTTTTGACTTCGAGCCGGCCTTTATCTGGGATTAGACCTTTTTTAAAACAGCTTTACCTTGATGGCAACCAACAGTATGCCATTTTGTATAATGGCGGCTTGATTCAGGACCTAGATGGCGGTATTTTGGCGACAGAAGGTTTGGATTACCATGATTTCGAAAAGTTCGCGCAGTTTTGGGCTAATAATGATATTCACTGTCACTTTGAAACTCTGACCAATTTCTTGACCATGGATCGAGAATTATCGCTGCAAATGGCACGTAATTCTGAATTAACTAGAATGCCGATTTTAATTAAAGATCGAGCTGACTTTACGCCGGCTTTCCATTTCTTGAAATCAGAATTTACAGGCACGGCTGAACAAATTGTTGCTTTTAAAAAGAACTTGCCAGCTTGGTTCACGCAAGATTACTCGGTTGTTCAATCAAATGCTTATACATTAGCAGTCACCTCAAAAAAAGCGTCTAAAGGGGCAGCTGTTAAAAAATTAGCGGAGAAACTTGGTTTTGACCAATCTGAAGTAATTATTTTTGGCGATCAGGGCAACGACCTGTCAATGTTTAAAAACCCTAAGTTCTTCAAAGTAGCGATGAAAAATGGCATTGAACCGGTGCGCATGCGTGCCAATTATGTCACTCAAGATAATAATCATGATGGAGTGGCTATTGCCCTTAATAAATTTGTCTTGAATTAACTAAAGCGGCTGATAGAGACGCTTTTTTTAGGGAGCAAACTATGGATATTAAAATGCTTGGAATAGACTTAGATGGCACTTTGCTGACGGATGAAAAGAAAATCTCACCTGTAACGAAGGCTGCTTTGACCAAAGCTCATGAACAAGGTTCAATTATTGTCCCTTGCTCGGGCCGCTCATTATCAGGCGTGATGCCATACTTAGAGCAATTAGGCTTTAAAGATCCACAACTGCCGGTAGTTGTTTTAAATGGCGGGCTGGTTGAACGAGTTAATGGCGAGAGTTTGGACAAATTCCAGCAGGGCCCGGCAGATATGGCCGCTTATTTGCGCTGGCAGCAGACATCAAAATGTCATTTGCTGTTTGTTGCTGAAGATCATTATTTTACTTTTGATCAGACCCTTGATTGGGGGATGCAGCATTTAAGCAAGTTGAATCGGATGCCGATTAAACAATTGCCATGGACAGCTGCTAATGAGGAAATAGACTTTTATAAAGCTAATTTCACGGGTGAACCAGCGGCGATTAATGAACTGCTTAACAGCTTTTCACCGGAGTTTAAACAGACTCATAATTTGATGAAAACAGCCTCGTTTTTAATCGAATGCAATCACGGAGATGCCTCTAAAGGTGCGGCCCTGGCTAAATTGGCACAACAATGTCAATTAACTCCCGAACAGGTGATGATTTTCGGCAATGAGGGCAATGACTTATCTATGTTCAAGCAACCTGGCTTTTATAAAGTTGCTATGGGCAACGCCATTGACGAGTTAAAAAAGCGGGCTGATTTTGTGACTCGTACTAATGAGCATGATGGGATTGCGTATGCCTTGCAAGAATTAGTTTTCTAGTTTGACTAGAAAACTTTTTTTGTGGCATTTAAATTGACAAATGTAAACATAGAGCTATAATTACAATTGTAAACGAAGGGCGGGTAAAAAATGAAAAATTCTGTATCAGCCGCGGAATGGGTTCCCTTACGAGTTATCTGGACTCTTAAACAGGCCCATACCAATAAAATTATTGCTTACACGCAGGCTCAAACGGCTTGGTCTGATTCGACAATTAAAACTTTGTTGCGCAGGTTAGAGCAAAAAGGTTTTATTAGCTCCCACCGTGATGGCCGTAAATTGGTCTATGAACCAGTGAAAAACGAGCAAGCCACCATGACCGTAGCTGCTGAAGATCAGCTCAGCAGTATGTGTCAAATGCATCGCGGGCAAGTGATTTTGCAGCTAATCAAGGATAATGAAATATCAAAGCAGGATTTGCTAGCTCTGCAGGCAGAAATTGCTAAAAAATTGCCAGCAGCGCCTGACCAAGTTGCGTGTGATTGTTTAAAGAGCAAAGGAGATCAGCATGAGTGTTGAGCATTTATTAGCAGCAGTTGTCGTTTTAGCCTTAATTGTTTTTATTGGCTGGTGGTTTTTAGGCAAGCACGAGCAGCAAGCTCAATCAGCGAAACAGACCGCCCAAAAACAAGCAGCAATCATTAAAGTTCATGGCGGTTACTCTCCGTCCACAGTTGTTTTAAAACAGGGTGTTCCGGCTGAAGTAAAATTTGAAATGCATGATCAAACCGCCTGCTTATCGCATGTGGTCTTTGAACAGCTAGGAATCGATGAAGATTTAACTAAACAAGCTGTGACAACTGTCAAAATTCCAACTAATGAAAAGAAAACTTTTAATTTTGCTTGTGGCATGGGCATGTTTCATGGGAAGGTGGTCGTCAAGTAATGAAAAAATTAACTATGGGTCAGCGTTTTTGGCTAACTTTAATTTTTTCGTTGCCATTAATTTGGCAAATGCTGACGATGCCTTTTGGCTGGCATTATTCAGGACAAGAATGGGTGGCCTTAGCGTCGACTACCATCATTATGCTAATTTCGGCTCGACCTTACTGGTCAAGTGCTTGGGCAGCTTTTAAACTTCATAAAGCCAATATGAACACGCTAGTTGCTGTTAGTACAACTGTTACTTATTTCTATAGTTTATTTGCTGTTTTGACTGGCATAGCAGAATATTTTGAAAGCGCGGCCTTGGTCACGCTATTCGTATTGCTGGGTGATTATTTATCAGAACGAATGAGCAATCGTGCCAATGATGCAGTCAAAAAATTGTTGAGTTTGCAAGCAGCCATGGCCGAAGTTTGGCGTGATGGAAAATATCAAAATTTGCCTATCGAGCAAGTTCGGCAGGGTGACCGGGTCAGAGTGCCCGCAGGAGCCAAAGTCCCAGTTGATGGGAAAATTTTAACAGGTGAAACAGAAATCGATGAATCATTGGTAACTGGTGAAAGCGTTCCGGTGGCTAAACAACCTGGTGATCAAGTAATCGGCGCGACAATGAATACGACTGGCCTAATCGAAGTCGAAGTCACGCAGACCGGCCAAGACACAACTTTGGCCCAAATTGGCGAAATGATGCGCAAAGCTCAAACCAGCCATGCTCCAATTGAAAGTTTAGTTGACCGTATTGCCGGCATTTTCGTGCCTGCTGTTTTGATTTTGGCTTTGCTGACTTTTGCCATTTGGTTTGTTCTGCTTGGAGCAAGTTTTACGCAGGCCATGCTATTTGGCGTTTCAGTGATCGTTATTGCTTGCCCATGTGCGCTCGGCTTAGCCACTCCAACTGCCTTAATGGTCGGCATGGGGCGCAGTGCACGCAGCGGCGTCTTAATTAAAAATGGCGAAGTTTTAGAAAAAGCTGTTGAACTTCAGCAAATTGCCTTCGATAAAACTGGGACTTTGACCAAAGGTCAGCCTGAATTAACGGATTTGATTGGAGAGCGGAAAACTGTTTTAGCAGTTGCCGCGGCCGTTGAACAAAAAGTTACACATCCGCTAGCACAAGCAGTCATAACTGCTGCCCAGAAAGAAAAGATTGCTATTCCTGCTGCCGAACATAGCCAAGTTTTGGCCGGCAAGGGCACGGCCGCCGAAATTGACGGTCAGCTTTATTCAGTAGGCAATCGGCGGCTATTACCCACTGCTGCTGTCAATTCGACCTGGACTCAGCAGGCTGAAGAGCTTGCCGCTGAAGGCAAAACTGTTAGCTATGTTTTGCAAGGCAAGAAAATTATCGGCTTATTAGCTTTTAAAGATTTGCCTAAAAAGAATGCTAAACGAGCTTTAGCAGATTTGCGGCGGCAAGACCTGCGAGTTGCAATGATTACTGGCGATAGCCATCGCGCTGCTGCGTCGATTGCCAGTCAGCTTGGCATCAAGCAAGTAATCGCTGATGTGCTGCCCGCAAAAAAAGTCGCCGCGGTTAAAACATTGCAGCAGCATGGCTCGACTGCCTTTGTTGGCGATGGCATCAACGATGCCCCTGCTTTAGCGCAAGCTGATGTAGGCATTGCCATGGGCAGTGGTACGGACATTGCTATTTCGAGCAGCGATATTGTACTAACCAGCAGCGATTTGCTCGGTGTCCCTAAGGCGATTGCTTTGGCTAGGAAAATTTTTAGACGGATTAAATTAAATTTATTCTGGGCTTTTATTTACAACTTGATTGGAATCCCGATCGCGGCTGGCTTATTCGCCAAGGTGGGTTTGATGCTAAGTCCAGAATTAGCGGCGCTAGCAATGGCTTTTAGCTCTGTTTCGGTAGTAACTAGTGCTTTGCTGCTGAATTACAGCAAGCTGAGACTGTAATTTAGACTTTTGTTTCGGGCTGAGAGAGGCTATTCTTAATAGTAGTCTGATTAAAGGAAGCAAAAATAATGAAGCAAAAGCCAGGCTGGTTAGCCAGAATCGTAACTATAATTTTAGGCGTAGCGGCGATGTGGCTGCTGCTTACAGCGCCAGTTACTTTAAAAGTTAATAACTTTCATGGGATGATCAAAAGCGTCATTGCTAAAGAAATAAAAGCCAGTGACGATTACAATGCTCAAGCTGCTTGGTCGTTAATTAAAACTACAGGTGCAGATGACCTGCTCTTGCAAAAAGTACCACGTAAGTTCTCGTACCAAGCCTCATATTGGTCGATGTTTGAATTAAGTCAGCAAAGCGATCAGCTTGAAGCACGGACAAATCAATATTTACTGTCCACCCTCACAAAAACTGGTCTCAGCCGCAGTGATGCCCGCAAAATTTTAAACTTGCTGCCTAAAACGCAGTTGAAACAGGTTGAAGATGAGATCAGCAGCTATTTGCATAAATACCAAGCTTATTTCTTTATTATCGCTGGGATTTTGGCATTTAGCATTTTATTACTGCTGCTCGGACATGGGCTCGGTATTTGGCTGATCGGCTTGCTTAATGTGGCCCTGTTTGCCGTTTTATTAATTCTGACTGGCAATGCTGAGCCTGCTTTACAGGCAGATTTTTACCGTGGCATTCAATTAACGGTCGGGTCAATAGCTTACTTGAGCTTGCTATTTAGTTTAGCTGGTCTGATTGTTTGGCATTTTGGCAAAAGGAAGGTGCGCAAGCATGATTAAAATCTTGTTCGTGTGTCATGGCAATGTCTGCCGTTCACCAATGGCTGAATTTCTGTTCAGGCAAATGATTTTGCAAGCTGACTTGAGCGACCAGATCGAGGTCGCTTCAGCCGCTACTACTCGGGATGAAATTCCTTTTGGCAAATTCGGTCATGACTTAGATCCTCGCACTAAGCGGGAACTGATGAAGCAGGGTATCCCATTTGAGACTCATCATGCTCGACAAATGACGGCTGCGGATTATCAAAAATTTGATTTGATTATCGGCATGGATGAAGAAAATTTTTATGATATTGAACCGCATCAGCGGTGGTGATCCAGCTCATAAAGAACACAAACTGTTAAGTTTTGCCGGTTCGACTAAGGATATTGATGATCCGTGGTACAGTGGCGATTTTGATACCGCATTTTCAGAAATTAAGCGTGGCTGTGAAGCTTTGTTGAAAGAATTGCGCAATAACTGCTTACAGAAGCAAAATTAGTGTTAAAATAACAGACAGTCCTAGAGAATCTAGCTGAAGTTTTGCTAAATTGAGTTCATTCTTTTATCCTCTTATTTTTCAGCTAACATCGGAATTTTAAATTATCACAAGCTGATTTTTGCCTGGTCCCAACGAATTCTTTAAGACTAAGAGCCCTGTCGGTAGGCGCCACAGGGCTTTTTTGTCGGGAAGATTTATTGAATTACCCTTGCGGGTGAGTTAGAATTATTCTGTTAAAGATTTGTAAAAGAAAGAGGGATACTGATGTCAGGACATTCAAAATGGCACAACATTCAAGGCCGCAAGAATGCACAAGACGCTAAAAGAGGTAAAATTTTCCAAAAATTATCTCGGGAAATTTATATGGCAGCAAAGCAAGGTGGTCCTGAGCCGTCAGCGAATCCTAATTTGCGGATGATTATGGATAAGGCACGTGCAAACAACATGCCAAAATCCAATATCGAACGGGCAATTAAAAAAGCTGAAGGCAACTCAGAAGAACATTACGATGAAATCACTTACGAAGGCTATGCACCTGGTGGCGTAGCCGTGTTCGTTGAGGCTTTGACCGACAATAAGAACCGGACCGCTTCTGCTGTTCGGATGGCCTTCACACGTAATGGGGGTTCATTAGGCGCAACCGGCTCTGTTTCTTATATGTTTGATCGCAAAGGCTACATCGTGATTGATCGCTCAACCACTGACGCTGATGAAGATCAAGTACTGTTAGATGTGATGGATGCTGGTGGCGACGACCTGGAAACTAGTGATGATGCTTACGAAATTTATACCGATCCTAAGCAATTCACGGCCGTTCGCGATGCCTTAGAAAAGGCAGGCTATAAGCTGGCTGATGCTGAATTAACCATGGTACCGCAAAATACGACTGCTGTTCCAGACAATAAAAAGGAACAATTCCAGCATTTGATTGACGCATTGGAAGACAATGATGATGTTTCTAATGTCTATACAGCTGCTGCTGACGAAGACTAACAATTAAAATTTCTATATTTTGAATCGACTTAGCAATTTTTTGCTAAGCCGATTTTTTTGACTATTTTTCGACTCATTTTGCGTATATAAAGTTGAGGGCTAGAGAGGAGGAATGTTGTGGAGATTAAAAAATTAGTTCAAGACTTGTTAAGTGCAGCGATTGCCCGGCGAGCGAGTGACGTTTTTATTTTGCCTTCAGCAGCAAGTTTTAAGGTGAAAATGAGAACTGAGCTAGGCCTAGCAACGTGGCAAGAGCTTGATAAGCGGACAGGCAATGATTTACTGAATTACTTGAAATTTTCTGCTCAAATGGATTTGGCTGAACATCGTCGCCCGCAAATTGGCGCCTGGATGTATCAAGTTGATCAGCAAATTATAAATTTGCGCTTTTCTTGTTTGGGTGATTATCGCAATCGTGAGTCTTTGGTAATGCGGATTATTTATGCTAGTCAAAATAATCGCTATTTTTTACCAAACCAACTGCAGCAATTGACCAACTTGGCTAACCAGCGGGGCATGATTATAACTAGCGGCCCAACTGGTTCAGGAAAAACCAGTTTAATGTATGATTTGGCACGACTGCTGTCTGCATCAAAAATGACGATGACAATTGAAGATCCAGTTGAAATTCAAGAAGACGGCTTTTTGCAAGCGCAAGTCAATGCTGAAGCAGGCATGACCTATCCGAATTTGTTAAAAGCAGCGCTGCGTCACCGGCCAGATATTTTGATTATTGGTGAAATTAGAGACCGGACTAGTGCCAAAATAGCTGTCAATGCTGCCTTAAGCGGTCACTTGGTTTTAGCAACTGTTCATGCCAAAAGCACCCTGCAAACAATATCGAGGCTGACTGGTTTAGGAATTGAACCAGGGAAATTGCGGAATTGTTTAACGGCTGTTTCATATCAACGCTTGCTGCCTGATTGTGAAGGAAGATTGGCATGTTTGCTAGATATCGCCTGTCAAAGCGATTGGCACGAAGAGGGGACTTTCGTCTCCTGGCAAGAGCATTTAACAGATTTGCAAGCAAAGGAGAAGATTGATGCGGCTACAAAGGAAGCATTCTGGTACGGCTAAATTATCTAGCGACGATCAATTAGTCTTTTTAGATTATTTGCAGCAGGTGCTAAAAAATGGTTATTCGTTAAAACAGGGTTTAGAGCTGTTAACGGTTATTTGGCCCAAACAAGCTTGGCTGGCTAAGCAGCTGAAAAAAGACTTGCGGACAGGCACCAGTTTGGGTACAAGCTTGCTGAAAGCTGGCTTTAGCCGCACGCTGGCTTCGCAATTGAACTTAGCTTTCCAAGAAGGTAAGTTGGTTGAATGTTTAACGCAATTGTCTGAGCTCATGCGGCTTAAAAACAAACAAATCAAAAAGATTAAGGCAGAGTTGGCTTATCCAGCAGTCTTAGTAGTAATGATGATCATTTTGCTAATTTTTATGCAAACCTTTGTCCAGAGTCAATTCGAAACCGGTAATTGGACTGGCAATTTATTAATTGTGGGAATTGCAGCTTTTGCCCTGATTATTTTGGGATTTAGCTGCTACGGCGTGATGCTTTTTCACCGCCAGGACTATCGGGCAATGTGCAAACTGGGCAAATTCCCTATTATTGGGTCTTCAGTGCGGCTTTACGTGCAGTATTTGGTGACCTATGACTTAGCCATGCTCCTGGGAAACGGTTTTTCATTGCGGCAAATTTGCCGCTTGGCAGCTTCACAGACACCAGGCAGCTTGCAGGCAGTCCTTGGTGAGCAGATCACTAGGCAGCTGGAAACAGGACAGTCTCTAAAAACTATTGTGTCTGATAATCAAATTTTGCCTCAGAGCTTGCAGCTGCTTTTAGCTGGCGGCTCTGATAAATCAGAGTTATCAAAACGCTGCCGAACTTTGGGACAATCAATTTTTTATGAACTGACGCGGCGTTTGAACCGTATTATCGTCAGTTTGCAACCAGTTTGTTTTATTTTAATTGGCTTAGCTATTATTGGCATGTATTTGAAATTGCTGCTGCCAATGTATGACATGATGCAGCAGCTGTAGAAAGGAAAAATGATGAAAACTTTACAAACAGCATTAGCAAAAAAACGTCAGGCCGAAGGTTTTACCTTAATTGAAATGGTAATTGTCGTCGCAATTATTGCCATGCTTATTTTATTAATTGCGCCTAATTTGGTTGAACAAAAGGATAAAGCAAAATCGACTAGCGATCGTGCGTTTAGAACCACCTTGCAGACTCAAATTGACTTGTCAGACAAGAAGATTAATAGCTGGGAAGAAGCAGAAAAAGAAAAGCTTTTGTCGAGTGAACAAGCTAAAAAAGCCGCAGCTGGCTACATGATTTCTGATGGAAAAGTTCACGAAAAGTAAGGCCTTTAGTTTAGTTGAAAGTATTGTTGTCTTGGCAATAGCTGCCTTGCTAGTAACTTGGCCCGCGGTGAATTTGCAGCAGTACCGGCAGCGCATGGCTTTTAACCGAACTATTGAAACCGTGACTAGCGAGATTGAATATGCTAAGCGATATGCGATTTTAAAAGAACAAACCGTCAAGATTACCAATTTGCCGCTGAAGCATGAATTGCTGGTAGTTTATCCAGGTCGCGGTTTTAAGCACGTGCCTTTTGATAAATCAGTCAATGTTCAAATGGGCAGACAAAATACTTTTTCAATTCGTGGAGCCGGAACTACTGCTCCACGAACGCTGGGCTTTGAGCAAAATGGCAAGCGCAAGTTGGTAACGATGCAATTAGAATGGGGAAAGATTAGTTTTGGTTAAGAAAAAGGGCTTTTTACTGGCCGAGGCTTGCGTTGCTTTGTTCATTGCGGCTGTTAGCGTGGAAGTGCTGTTTTACTGTTTGGGCCAGACCAAAGTGGCTCGCCAAGGCGTTGAACAGCGTTTGGAGCGGGCATATGCTTGGCACGTTTTGCATAAAACTGATCGATCAACGATTAAAGTACGAAATCATGTCTATCAATTGCATGGGAATAAGCAAATTCAAGATGCAGAAACGGGTATTGATTATGCAGTGCACTAAACGGCGAGCAGCTTTTTCATTAGTGGAAGTAGTGCTTAGTCTGGCAGTAACGATCCTGTGTGTCTTGACAATTTCTCAGCTCTTTGGCTGCTTTAAATTGCTGCAAGCAGAGCCTGAAAAAAATATGAGTCAAGATAGCGAAATTTTTTACGGATACGTGCAGCTGGATCGCTTTTTGCAAAAGGGCGAGTGGTGCCGCGTTGAAACAGATCGTTCTGATAGCTATCGGATCCTTTTTACTATTAAGGATAAAGGCAAGCATGGTCAGAAGAAAACTTATACTCTAAGTCGCTATCATCAAATGCTGCGTTTAACTAATCAATTTGGGCAAGGACACATGCCGTTAATTATGAATGTCAGCAATGCAAAATTTAAATGTTCCCGTACCAGCATGTTGGTGTCAGTGAAGGAAAGAAATGACAAGTGGACTGATTTGTATTTTAAAGTTACGCCGCCACCGGATGATGACGAAGAGCGTAAAGAAAAAGATAAAAAAGAGGAAAAAGAGAAAAATGATGTTAAGAAAAACAAGAGCCAGCGCCTTGTTAAGCAGCGTGATGGTACTAGCAACGTGTCTGGCCCTCGCTAGTTTTTACAGTCAATACTTTGCCACTAACATGGAGACCAATCTCTTGCTAGTTGAATATTTTTTAGGCGGCTAAATTGCTTGTCAATTGATAACCGGATAGATAGAATAAAGCGAGTGAGGTTGATCCATTGTGAATATTCAAGAATTAACGGCTTTATTCAAACAGTTCCAAGATTGCGTTGATGTTTTGCAGCAAGCATTGAATGTTTCGCCTGTTTCAGCGCTAACTGAAACCTTTGATAATTTAGAGCATGGAGAAATAAAAGTAGAAGCTGGTGCCCCTGATCAAGCTACAGTACAGGTCTTGAGCAAAAAATATCAGGATTTGAACTATGATCAGCTAGCCCTCAATACTAAGGCACAAGTTTTTACACTCCTGGCTCTGCATGCTTTATCAAGCGAAAAAGTTGATGGCAACTTAATGCCAACTCCAGAAATTTTGGGAACGATTATCGCTTTAATGTTTCAAAAAATGCTGCAGCCAGGCGGACAAACAATTATTGATCCGGCAGTTGGAACGGGGACCCTGCTAAGTACGGTTGTTAGTCAGTTGGTGCAAAACAACCACTCGAAAAACAATTTCAAGCTGGTAGGCATGGATAATAATGAGGATTTGCTTGATTTAGCAGATGTCAATTTCCATTTGCACCGGCAGCAAATCAATTTGATCTTTCAAGATTCATTATTACCATGGATGGAAGAACAGCCTGATGTGGTCATTAGTGACTTGCCAGTTGGCTATTATCCGGATGATGAAAATGCTAAACACTTTGGCACGGCTGCTAAGACTGGTCATTCTTTTGCCCATTATTTAATGATTGAACAAATCATTAAAATGCTGCGTCCAGGTGGGTTTGCATTCTTAGTTGTTCCTACGTTATTATTTACTGGTAAAAATGCTGCTGACTTTGTTCCTTGGCTTGCAGATAAAGTTTATTTGCAAGCTTTAGTGGAACTGCCAAAAACCTTATTTAACAATAATTTGGTTCATAAGCAGCTGCTAGTCTTTCAGAATCATGGTGGAGGAGCAAAGCCCAAACAAGTATTGGCCGCTCAGCTGGGATCTTTGAAAGATAAACAATCCTTAGTAGAATTTAATTTGCAGCTGGATCATTGGCAACAGCAAAATCAATAGAAGAGCAAGGGGTAGGCATGAAAAAAATTTTAGCAATCAATGCAGGTAGTTCATCGTTAAAGTACAAGGTCTTTTCGCTTCCAAATGAACATGTGGTTTGCAAAGGCTTAGCTGACCGGATAGGGATTGAAGGGTCAACTTTCTCAATGAAGCTGCCTACTGGCGAAGAAATGCAAGACCAGGTGGACATTCCTGATGCCGAAGCAGCAATTCGCATTCTGCTAAATTGGATGACTAAGTATCAAGTTATTATGGACTTGAGCGAAATTGTAGGCGTTGGACACCGAATCGTTAATGGTGGTCCATACTTTAAAGATAGTGCGATTATTGACCACGACAACTTGCAAAAAATTATGGACATGGGCGATTTTGCCCCATTGCATAATGTTCCGGAAGCTAAATGTATTAAGGCATTTATGAAACTATTACCGGGAATTCCTGAAGTTGGCGTGTTTGATACTTCATTCCATCAGAGTATGGACCCAGTGCACTATATGTATGCTTTACCATATGAATACTATGAAAAGTACAAAGTACGTAAATATGGTGCTCATGGAACCTCGGTTCGCTTTGTCATTGATCGGGCTTCAAAATTAATGAAGAAGCCAGTCAAAGACCTTAAATTGATTGTCTGCCACTTAGGCTCCGGTGCATCACTGACAGCGGTAAAAGACGGCAAGTCGTTTGATACCTCAATGGGCTTTACGCCTTTAGCTGGGGTTGAAATGGGTACTCGGACTGGTGACGTTGATCCATCGGTCGTGGCATATTTAATGCATAAAAATGCTGCTGGCAGCTTAGATGAATTATTTGATATTTTTAATCATCAATCTGGTTTGATCGGCATTTCAGGTTTGTCATCAGATATGCGTGATGTTCGTGATGCTGCCTTTAGCGGCAATAAGCGGGCTAAGCTGGCTTTTGACATGTTTACTCGTGATGTTGTTCGTTACATTGGTGCTTACTATACAGAAATGGGTGGCGCAGATGCGATTATCTTTACCGCAGGCATTGGCGAACATGAAATTGCAGTCCGCAAGGCTATTTTAGATAAGCTGCAAATCTTGGGCCTGCAACTAGACGATGAAGCTAATGAGCAAGCAGGCGATCACCAAGTTGGCAAGGCTGATAGCGGTGAAGTGATGATTACAACTGCCGATTCAAAATTAAAAGCCTATGTCATCCCAACTAATGAAGAACTGCTCATTGAGCGTGATGTTGTTCGTTTGACCAATATCAAATAGTGGCAGTACGTCATTGTTCTATGATATAATAATGGCGTACTTTATTTGGGGGTGTTTTGGGATTCGACAGGTGCATTTTCGCACCAACGGCGTTCCGAAGGCTACGACTTCGTAAAAACGTTACAGTTCTTTAACTGCAAATAAAGAAAATTCTTACGCTTTAGCTGCTGCTTAGTTCAGCACTAAAACTGTCTGCCAGCTGCTTGCTTGCAGCGACTAGCAGGTATTACCCACGCAAGCTACGTTAGCTAGTTATACCACGGTTAGCTAAAAGAGACCCCACCGAGTTAGTCAGAGTCTGTTTGCCTAGTTAAACGGCGTTTGATTCTGGTGAAATTCAAATAGTTTAGCTATGAACGTAGATGTTGATGACAGGGTACGCTTGGACAGGGGTTCAATTCCCCTCACCTCCACCCGTTGAACCGCTTAACCCGTATGGTTAAGCGGTTTTTGTTTATATATGTTTTAATAAAACTTGCTTCGTCTCCATTATTTTAAGTTATGGTCAGTTATGAATAATAACTAATTCACATCTCACTTCTTTTTTCCTATAATCAGGCTTGGTGAGAAAGATGACTAAAATTCTGAAAAATCAAACTTATTATGGAAAAAGAATTCTTTACGGCCTTAAAGATGCCCATTTAGATGGCATTGTTTTTGGTCAAGGCGAATCACCGCTCAAAGAATCTCGCAATCTCCAATTAACGAAGACTATCTTTCAATGGAAATATCCGCTTTGGTACGCGGAAAATATTGCTGTCGATCACGCGATTTTTGAGGACATGTCTCGTTCAGGGATTTGGTATACGAAAAATATTAAAATTAGCAATTCAGCGCTCCAAGCTCCGAAACTTTTTCGGCGAGCAAGCCAAATTAAATTGGAAAATGTGCATTTTTCTAATGCCGCTGAAACGATGTGGTCCTGTCAGGATATCGAAATTTCTAACAGTCAAATCAATGGCGATTATTTTGGCAAAGACAGTCAAAATATTAAATTGGACCATGTTAGCTTAATCGGCAACTATGCTTTTGATGGCGGCAAAAACATTGAAGTGCATAATTCCACGTTTATGTCTAAAGACAATTTTTGGAATTGTGAAAATGTGACAATTTACGACTCGATTTTGAATGGTGAATATTTAGCTTGGAATACCAAAAATCTAACGCTAGTTAACTGCTTGATTGATAGTGACCAAGGCTTAAATTATATTGATCATTTGACCATGCGCAATTGCCGCTTGTTTAATACTGATTTAGCCTTTGAGTATGTTGAGAATATGGATGTTGAAGTGGTTTCTAAAATTGTGAGCGTTAAAAATCCAATTTCTGGCAAGTTAACCGCCCCGGCAATTGGACAGCTAATCATGGATCCTGACAAGATTGATCCTGCTAAAACAAAAATTATTTGTGAAAATATTGGTCAAAGAATTACGCGGTCAGATTTGAATCAACAACCAGTAGAAGGTGAACTTCATGCATTATGATTTTGAAACTAAACCAGATCGATCAAAGATAGATTCAGTTAAATGGGGCGGATTAAAGCCGAATGAACTGCCAATGTGGATTGCTGACATGGATTTTAAGAGTGCTCCGGAAATTCAGCAGGCTTTAAGTAAGAAAATCGAATTAGGAGCCTTTGGTTATGAATGGCCTGGCGACGATTATTTCGAAGCAGTGGCTGATTGGTATCAAACAGAACATGACGCGCGACCGCAAACTGATTGGATGATTTTTACTACGGGTGTAGTGCCAGCAATTTCATCAATTGTTCGCCGAATATCTAGCATTGGTGATAATGTTCTTGTGCAGGAGCCGGTTTATAATATTTTTTACAATTCAATTGAAAATAATGGGCGCCATGTCTTGTCTAACGACTTGCTCTTTGATGGGCAGCATTACAGAATTAATTGGGAAGACCTTGAGCAGAAATTGGCTTTGCCGCTGACAACTTTAATGATCTTTTGCAACCCTCACAACCCAATTGGGATTGTTTGGTCACCAGCTGAGGTACAAAAGCTGGCAGATTTGTGTCACAAATATCATGTGGTTTTGCTATCAGATGAAATTCATGGCGATTTAGTCAGGGAAGGCAGCAGCTATAACCCAGCGTTCTCAGTTAAGCAACCAGGTCTGGATAATATTATTTCTTTAGTCTCGCCAAGCAAAACTTTTAATTTGGCTGCTTTGCATGCAGCAACTGCCATTGTGCCTAATGTGTTTTTGCGGCAAAAAGTTAATCGCGGACTTAACAGTGATGAAGTAGCAGAACCCAACTTGTTAGCTATTCCAGGCACGATTGCCGCCTATGAGCACGGTCATGCTTGGCTAGCTGCTTTAAAAAAGCAGCTATGCGCTAATTTTGAGTTAGCCGCGCGGCTAATTAAAGCCAACCTGCCGCAAGTCAAAATTATTACAGGTCGGGCAACTTATTTGATGTGGCTTGATATTTCTAAAATTAGTACTGATTCGGCAGCCGTGGCCGCATTTATCCGTAAGCAAACGGGCTTGATTGTCTCGGCGGGCAGTATTTATCGCGGCAATGGCCATGATTTTTTACGTATCAATTTAGCTTGCCCAGCTTCGATGGTTGAAGATGGTGTAAATCGTTTGATTAAAGGCCTTTCAAGCTACCAAGAAAATTAAATATCTCAGCAAATTACCAGCTTTGCGTCAGTAAAGCTGGTTTCTTATGCTAAAATTAGGGCGATGCAAAGGGAGCGATGCGAATGATTTATGCGGGTTTAGGCGGTGTGATTATCGCGGTTGGCTTGCTTTGGCTGATTAATCCTGCCAAGCGTCCTAATCGAATTTATGGCTACTCGTCACACTTGGCGAATGTCAATCAGACAGTTTTTAAGCAGGCTCAGCGGCGAGCTAGTTTGTATCTGTTACTATCAGGTCTAGTTGCCTTGTTGTTGGGGATGCTGATCCATTACCTGTTGCATTGGGATCGCTTCTTCATTATTTGGCTGTTGACTGGTTGGCTGTTTATAGTTTTACCAGTCGCGGCCACAGAAGATTATTTGTACAAGTTGTTGCAAAAACGCGGTGAACTGCCAGCTGATTATATAAAACCAGATGAAGTTAAGCATGAGCGTGTTAAAGGATTTAAAGATTAAGCATGAGTTTTAGAATTTTAATGGTAGAAGACGACAAGTCAGTTGCCGAGATGATGGGCATGTTTTTCCAAAAAGAAAACTGGCAAGTTGATTATGCCTATGATGGCGTGCAGGCTGTTGACATGTTTCACGAACATAGTCATGACTACAATTTGATTACTTTGGACCTTAATTTGCCTAAAAAAGATGGCATTCAAGTAGCTAAAGAAGTGCGGGAAATTTCGCCTACCGTGCCAATTATTATGCTAACTGCGCGCGATTCAGAATCTGACCAGGTCTTAGGGCTGGGCATTGGAGCTGATGACTACGTAACTAAGCCCTTTAGTCCGCTGGCTTTAGTAGCGAGAATTAAGGCTTTGCAGCGGCGGGTCATGATGCAAAACATGGATCAGGTTACGACCGCCCAAGATTTTGACGTTGTCACCAAACACCTAAAAATTTCGAAAAAAAGGCGCGAAGTGCTATTTGATGATCAGCCAGTTGCTGGTTTAACTCCCAAAGAGTTTGATTTGCTGACTACTATGGCCAACAAGCCTAAGCAAGTCTTTGCTCGTGATCAGCTGTTGCAGCTGATTTGGGGTTATGAATATCTCGGCGAGGAACGGACTGTTGACGCTCACATTAAAAAGTTGCGGCAAAAATTGGAAAAAGTCGGCCCGCAGGTGATCCAAACAGTCTGGGGCGTAGGCTACAAATTTGACGATTCGCAGGTTTAATTATGAAACTGCTGTATCAACACTTATTGGCTTTTTTGGCCGTGATTATAACTTCGATAGGCATCATGGGTATGTCGGTGATTCACTACACCCGAGAAACTGCTTATGAGCAAAACTTTGTTCGTTTAGAGGGCTATGCGCATGCTATTGGCAATTTAGGCTTGAATAATCGCAGTCACACGATGATCATTGATGGCGACTTTTTGTTGAAAATGCAAAACGTTATGAGTGAAGATGACGTGACTATGCGAATTTTCGACAACAAAAATGAGCAAATCTGTCCAGTTGCTCGTGCTGATCTGCGCCTGCCTAAGAAAATTTTTTCACAGTTGAAGCGTGGAGCTAGCTTGCGCGTTCGCAATGATCATGAAAAACGCGGGGCAAAACTGTCTAACTCTAAAGCTTATACGAGCGTGTTAGTGCCATGGTTTTACAAAGGCAAACTAGTGGGAGCCATTCTAATTGGCTCGCGGGTGGCCAACTTGGAAGCTAGCATTGTCAGTGAGAAGCGCAACTTGCTAGTCGCTTTTCTCTTCAGCTTGCTAGTCGGATTAATTCTGAGTCTCGTTATTTCTTTGTACAATGATCAGCGAATTAAACGTTTGTCACAAGCTACGCAAAAAGTGGCAGCAGGCGATTTTTCTATTCAACTCGATGATCAAGGCAAAGATGAATTTGATGAACTGGCTAGAAATTTCAACAAAATGATCGTTGCTTTGAAAAAATCCCAAGAGGAAGTTGCTGCCCAGGAAAAGCGGCGCGATCAGTTTATGGCTGATGCGGCTCATGAAATGCGAACGCCGCTGACTACGATCAATGGAATTCTGGAGGGCTTGCAATATGATGTAATTCCTGAGGATTCAAAGCCAAAATCAATTGCCTTGATGCAACGTGAAACTAAGCGTTTGATTCGCTTGGTCAATGAGAATTTGGATTATGAAAAAATCCGCAATAATCAAATTATGCTGGTGAAAGCTAACTTTAATGCAACCCAAGTTTTGACGGATTTATTGACCCAAATGAAAAATAAGGCCCAGCAGATGAATGACAAATTGGAATTGTCAGCTCCTGAAGAGCTTCCCGTATATGCTGACCATGATCGCTTTACTCAAATTATGGTCAATTTGGTGCAGAACGCGTTGCAGTTTACGCAAAACGGCACTGTCAAAATTAGTGGCCGGCGCATTGAGCACGGCGCAGAGTTTGCTGTTAAAGACAGTGGCATCGGCATGAGCAAAGAGCAGCAAAAATATATTTTTGAACGCTTCTATAAGGCCGATCCATCTAGGGCAAGAGCTGGCACTGGTGAATCTGGTTTAGGGCTGGCCATTGTCTTGTCGCTGGTGAAGCAGCATGGTGGCCAAATTAAAGTCGAGTCAGAACCGCAGCATGGATCTACTTTTACCTTTACGATCTTTGATCACGGTTATGAGCAATATGTTAAAGCTAAGCAATAATGGCAAATTAAAAGGACGGTAGCTAAATGAAGTGCCATACAAAAGTTAGACATTTTGTAAATTCTTAAATATTAGCTAATACACGATCTCTGTATTCTACAGGCTTCGTGTATTTTAGTTTGTTGGAGCATCTAATGTTGTTGAACCAGTAAAC
>JALCDX010000003.1 GCA_022641965.1 Lactobacillus sp. | reverse complement strand
CCTTCAGAGCACTTAAGCCTTGAGCTTTAGCCAAATCAACCCAGCTATTGATTACACTTAATCCGATTCCATATTCTTTAGCCAGACCTCCTAGGGAATATTCATTTTTCAAATACTTCGATACAATGTCTATTTTTAGTTCAGAAGAATATTTAGTCATAAAAAATACCTCATAACTGTTAGATTTATGTCTAACAATTATGAGGCACTTCAGACAAGAGATCCTCTTTTTAATGCCGCAAACCTTTAGGATAAAAGTTTTTTAAAATGCCATCATTGCCTAATTTGCCAAAGCTGAAGATTTCTCCTTGATAGCTAACTAAGACAAAGCCGCGCAAGCTGCTGGTCACCTTAAGCGTTTCGCCATGCAAGTAGCGTTTAAAGCTAGCTGCATCAGGCAAATCTACGGCTTGCGTTTGCGATTTTTGCCCAAGGATTTGCGCCAGCTGCTGGCTAGGCACAAAGCGGTGCGGCTTCAGCTGCCCCAACTCGGCGCCATTAACCAGTACATGCAAACCGGTTAGCTGATCAGGCGGCAGGACTGGTGCTCCAATATGACCACGGCGGTTTTGCCAATCCTTAACATTCAAATTTAATCCAGCTGGCAAATTAAAGAGCTGTAAAGTTTTCTCAATTAACGCCTGTTCAGGCTTGTTTAAACTTGAACGCTGGCGTTGACGTTTACGCTTAACTGGTTTGGCAGCAGCATTGGCGCTTGCTGGTGCCTTTATTTGCTTTAAAACTGCCAAAAATTGTCCTTCACCAATGCCAGCTTGTGGCCAAAAACGAACGGTTTTCTTCAAGTCCGGGTTGCCGCTTGGTGCCCAGTCAGGGCGGCCAGGACTAGCTACTGCTAAGTCCACTGACTGCAGCTGCAAGTCATAATGCTGCAGCAGCCAGTCAACGACTTGCTCATCTTCTTCTGGTGAAAACGTGCAAGTTGAGTAAATTAAGCGGCCATGCGGCGCTAGCATGGCCATAGCTGAGGCGAGAATTTTTTTCTGCCGTGCTTGGCACGTTTGCACATAATCAGGCGACCAATATTGGATTGCGGCCGGATCTTTGCGAAACATGCCTTCGCCGCTGCAAGGAGCATCAACTAAAATACAATCAAAATAGTGCGGAAAATGAGCAGCCAATTCATCAGGCCGGTTATTGACGACAACTGTATTAACCGCGCCCCAGCGCTCTAAATTTTCGCGCAGAGTTTTGGCCCGCTTGGCATTGATTTCGTTAGCGACTAGTACGCCTTGTCCCTGGAGCTGTTCAGCCAAGGCCGTGCTTTTCCCGCCAGGAGCAGCACATAGATCTAAGACTCGCTCGCCAGGTTTAACTTGGGCACAAGCAGCCGGAAACATGGCGGCTGGCTCTTGAGAATAAACTGTCCCGCTAACCCAATCGCTGCTGATATCGTGCACTTGCCCGTAATAAGCGTTCCTTAATCCTGGTACAGGCCGATCTAAGGCTAGTGTTTTAGCGCCGCTGGCTTTGAGCGAATTAATCCGAAAGGCTTTTTTAACTTGACCAGTCGTCAAAGCTGCGAAAAAAGCTGGCGCAGCTGAGCCCAGCAAAGTTTGATATTTGTCTTTAAACGCATCTGGCAGCATTACTTTTCCCCTTTTTCTGAATTAAAGCGCCGCATTGCCCAAGCGTAAACGCCAGTTTCTAAAAGGCAAGCAGCCACCAGCAGCCAGGCATAAACTTTGCCAGCGCTGAAAAAGACTTTCGCACTCATCAGCCAGTAAGCAATCACGCCCAAGACTGCCTGCAGCAAACCAAAGCGAAAACTGCGATTAACCAGCCAATTAGTCAGCAGCGGGCCATGAATTTTGCCTAAACTAGTCCGCTCGCGGTCAAGAAAGGCCGATAAGCCGGCATTTAAGAACAAAACGATTAATAGAATTGCGCCAAAAAACCACTGCAGCGCACGATAAGCCCGATGACGGTGACGAAACTGCGAAACAAAGTTCGGCGTTTTAGGCTGAGCGTGCAAATCAGAGCTCAGTTGGTTTAACTGGTTGCGGCTTAAGCCATCAATCGTCAATGTGTAATTAGACAGCCAATCACGACTGTTAGCCTGTTTAAGGCCAGTTGTCAAATAGTAGCGCGTGCGTTCATTTTCCTGATTGTTTTTCAAAATGCCGATGACTGAGATATACCGCTCGCCTTCTTGGACATAGCGATTGCCTTGTGTCGTTAGCAAATTATTTGCAACATTGGGCGTTACGACAGCAAAAGTCACTTGTCCTTTAAAATCATTGCTGTCGAAATAGCGGCCAGTGGTGACCGGCATAGCGCGCAAATTATAATTTGACCAAACTAAAACCCGGTGAGGCAGGTTCTGATCAGCTAAGTGCAGCTGAACCCTTGACCAGCCTTGAATATGCTTGAGCAGCGTTTTAATGCGTACATGCCGATGCGGGGTGAATTGTTTGGTATTAGGCGAAAAGCCGTTTTCAGTTAGAATTTGATCAGCTGACAGCGACTGCAGGTTGGACACAGGAAAAGCTAGACCCAGCAGCAGCAAAAAGGAACACGCAATCAGCAATATTTTTTTCCAATTCATATCTGCTTACTTAACTAAGAAAAATTTTTCATCAAGAAAATCAAAACTGCGAAAGCTGCGATTAATCGCGGCTAGCGCAGGACCAGCGCTAAAACTGGCTTCGGACCAAAAACGCGGTGAATTGGTCGCCCCATCGCGTTCACCAATAAAAAACAACGGGCTTGTTAATCGCAATTCGCGGTAAGTTTGCAAAAGCTGCCAATCAGTCTGATTAAAATTCGGAGCCCAAGCACAAATAATGGCATCAACTTGTCTGCCCCATTTTGTCAGCGCCTTGACAGCATCGCAATTGTGAACAGGGACAGCAGGCTCAGCACCAGTATTAGAAGTTATCGCCCACTCTAGCGAATCGGTAGTGATTAGCCGGCAGCCAGCTAGTTGCAAAGCTTTTGACCAATAGCCATTGCCTGCCATAATCTCTAACACGGTCTGCAAGCCAAATTTTTCCTTGAGCAAGCTGGCCGTATGCAAATTGGGCAGCGACCAAATTCCAAACGCCCGCGATAAATATGAACGAAAATTATTCAGGAGATTATCAAGCTGCTGAACGGTTTGAGGCGAAAACTGCGCCATTAAATCAGCTTTATGATCAGGCAAAAGGCCCAATGAAGGCAGCTGCTGCGATGGCAGGTCTTGCCGGCGCAGATCTTGAATTGTTTGGCGAATGGCTTGAACCTGTCTGGCCGCTACTAGATCATCCACCGCAGCCACAGCAATTTCCAGCCGCTGCAAATATGTCGACATTTCATCACCTATTGAGATTTTAACATTCTGGTCGAGCAAAATCAGTTATAATAGCGGTTAGTACACAAAAGGAGATAATTACTGTGCCTAAGAAAAAAGCCGACAACGAATCTTTCGGCAGCTGGCTGCTGCAGGTTTTGATTTTAACCGCGATTTTAATCGGAATTTATTTGGTGGTCTTTCATTTTTGGCTTTCCAATGAAACTGTTAACGGTCCATCCATGCAGCCAACTTTTGAATCTGGCGACCGCGTAGTGGCTGTGCGCAATACTAAATTAAAACGCGGCGATATCGTCATTTTAAAAGCACCAGATGAACCTAACACTTTATATATCAAGCGAATTATTGGCCTGCCTGGCGATACGGTTTCATCTAAAAATGATACAACCTATGTCAACGGCAAAGCGATTAAAGAGCCATATTTGGATCAATACAAAAAGAAATTAACCATGGGTCAGCTGTATACTAACAACTTCTCGCTCTACCAATTATTCAAGGTTAAGCGGTTGCCGAAGAACTGCTACTTTGTCATGGGCGACCACCGCAATGTTTCAAAAGATTCGCGGATGATTGGCTTTATCAAACGCAGTGCAATTGTCGGCAAAGTTACTTGGCGCTACTGGCCACTAAATAACATGAAAACTTTTTAAAAAGCACTATACTTAAAGTAAAGACCTAGCAGGAGGCTTAATCATGAATCAAGAAGAACTTGCCGATGCAATCATTAATTTCGAAACCAAGCACAATGCGACTGATAATACTTTAGCTTTTGACAGTCATTTATCTGTTGAGAAAGTTCACGCGATGAAATCTGGCAATGGCAGCTATAGTCCAGAAGAAGCTAATCAGCTGCTCGATTTTATTCAAACCAATATGTAAATTTAACGAAAACAAAAATCCTGGCAGATTTGCGAATCTGTCAGGATTATTTTTATGCAATGAACTAAGCTCAAATTATTTATCTTCCTTACAAATTGTAAAATTTAGTCAATTTTACATTATCTTCGGATCATGTTTGGTTAGAATCTCATGATTACCAGTAGCAACCAGAGTTAGAATTAACTTTTGATCCGATATTTTATAAATTACGATCCATTGATCATAATTGCGATGGCCATGGCTTTCAATTCTAGCAGTATGAAATTCACGAAAGCCTTTCCAATTTCCTGTCAATGGGTGATCTTTGATCTTCGTTAAATTTGCTGGATCCCTTGTCATGATAGCCTGAAGACAAATGGTAATTAAGTTTATTGGATAATGTTTCCTTTTGAGTCGTTTCAGTTCTTTTTTAAAAGTAGGTGAAGCATAAATCTCAAAGTTACTCATAATTTATCCATCCATTTGTCCATCTCACCTAGTTTCCCAATTTTTTCGATCTGCCCGTGCTCAACTTCTCTCTTTGCTTGTTGAGCTTCATGCGTATCAAGAAAATTGATGAGTTCAAAGTCGTCATCAGCAGCTTTGCCAACCGCAAAGCGTAAATATTCCGATAAAGTGATGCCCCGTTTGGCCAAGTTTTTGATAGCCTTATTTTTAATTTCTTTTGATACGCGAGTAGAAGCCGTACTATTGCGCAAAACCATATCCATAAAAACACATCCTTTGTAACACAATTGTATTACATAATTATGCTTGAAAGTAATTCTGCAGCTTAAAATGTTCATTGAAGCAGGATATGCCCTTTTGATGCCCTAAAATTTTTCCTAATAAAAAATCTCGAGATTCCCACGAGAATCTCGAGACGCATATTTATATCAAAGTTAATTGCTATTTTGATTCAACAAAATCACGCAGCAGCCAGGCATCAATTCCAAAGAATGCTGCGTCTAGCAGGAACATGATCAAATTATCAACCCATAATTCGCTGTCACCTTCGAACATGATTAGCAACCAGCGGTTGTAGGCTGAACCTAATTCATTCAAGAGCCAAATAGCTAAAATAATGAAAAGAAACCCGATTACAAATCTGCCCAGTTTTGCCATATTGGTTGGCAGATAATCCGCTAAGGTCCGCGAGCTTAAGTTAATCAAAGAAACGCCAGCATAAACCATAATGCCGAGCAGCAGCATTAAGACAATGCCGCCAATCACTGACCAAGGATCGATCTTGCCCCATACTGCCGGTGAAAAGATCGCCCGAAAGGCTTTGCCAGTTTCAGAAATAACGTGCTTGTCCAAGGCGATTGGCAAAAACAGAACGATTTCGATCACAAAGTAGATCAAACCCAAGATAACGTAAGAAATAAAGGCCGAGAGTAAATTGCTGCCATAAAACTTGGTCGCTGAGATAGGCATCAAGCGCCAAGTTGCTGACCGGTTCATTCGTTCATTTTGCCGGACTGAAATAAAGAAGTAAGCGAAAATTCCCAGCATGCCCCAGATGGCTACGCTAGCTGCTAACATCACACAGATGCTCGCAAATGGGTTCAGTTCACCATTACTCAAAATATCTGACTGAAAAGATCCATGGATGCCAGCCCGAATGCAGCCAATAATCAGCGAGACCAGAGCCCCTAACAAGGTAACCCACAGTACTTGCCAGACGCCCTGCCGTTTGCGGGCAAACATTGCTTTAAAAGCCATTCCAAAACTAGTCATTTTCATCCTCCTGGTAGAAACCCTCGTAGTATTGTTCAATCGACTGTCCTTTGGCGCGAATATCATCAGCACCTTGTTTAACCAGGACGGTTTGATTTTTTACGATGACTACTTCATCTAAAACAGAAGCGATTTCATTAACAAAGTGATCGGACAATAAGATCGTTGCCTGCTCATTTTTCCAGAGCAAAATCGAATTGATAATCCGCTTGCGAGCCATCACATCAATCCCGCTAAATGGTTCATCCAACAGATACAGCGGCACTTGCCGGGCAAAAGTTAGCGAAATGATCAATTTTTCCTTCATCCCGCGTGATAATTCCCGCAAACGTGCATCGGGCGATAAATTCATAAATTGCTGCAGCTTGCGGTATTCTTCGCGGTCAAAGTCAGGAAAAACCTGCTCGTAAAAATCGGCAATTTGAGCGATTTTCATCCCATTGCTAAAACCAGACAACTGATCGGTAAAGGAAACACAAGCCTTGCGCTCTTCGTCTTTTTGTTTGCCATTGACTAGCACTTGGCCGTGCCAATGCTTGGCTTGCCCGCTGATAATTCGCATCAGCGTGGTTTTGCCTGCACCATTTGCGCCTAGCAAGGCCACAATCTTGCCAGGTTCAAGATCCAAACAAACTCCTTGCAAAATGAGCTTGCGGTGCTTGCTGTAATTCAAATTCTTAATGCTGAGAACTGTCATCTTGCTCCTCTTTTCTAAGATAGTCAGTTAACGCTGCTTGCGCTGCTCCATGATCCAAACCTAAACCGCCCATTTCCTTTAAAAACTCGGTTAAGGCTTGCTGAATCAGCTGCGCCTTCGTGTCTTCAATTAACGTTTCATCATCCGTGACGAAATTGCCTTCGCCCCGCTTGGTATAAATAAATCCCTGTGCATTCAGCTCGCGCAGCGCTCGTTGAACCGTGTTGACATTGACTGTTTCGGCAACTGCTAGTTTTCTCACTGATGGCAAGCGGTCACCGGCTTGCAGCTGTCCTTGCACGATTTGCTTGATCAAACGCTGCTCGATTTGCAAATAAATCGGGACATTGTCCTTGAATTCCACCTGCTCACTTCCTTAGTGTTATATCTTTCTAATACAGTATTATATACTATTTTCTAGCAGCTGCAAGAAAAAAATCAGCGGCCGTTTCACAAATTTTATTAGCTATTTTTGAGCAAAAAAATAAAGCTGCAAATGCTTTAATACCAGGCATTGCAGCTTATATTTTAGTCAAAATACTACAAGTGTATAACTTTTAGTTAAGTTTTTGTAATCCCTTTCATGACTATTATTTTGGGATTCTTTATTTGTGCAAAAATCGTCAGATTCGGCCAAAATTGCAATTTTTGTTTCACTGATTGTCTTGATAATTCAACTCAGCAATTTTGATCAAAACATCAACGGCTTTTTCCATGGATTCTAAGACAGTATATTCATAGCGACCGTGCATGTTTTCTTCTCCAGCAAACAAGTTTGGACAAGGCAAGCCCATAAAGGTCAGCGTTGACCCGTCAGTTCCGCCGCGGACTGGGTCTTCATTAATCGTCAGGCCTTCAGCCCGGTAAGCCTTGCGGGCCAAATCAATGATCTCCATATGCTTTTTCAGCTCATCTGCCATGTTGTAGTACTGATCATGCATCTTTAAAGTCAGTCGCTTGGTCCCTAATTCTTGGTTCATCCGGTCGACCAGGTCTTGCACCACCCGTTTGCGGCGCTCCAGGCCATCACGTTCAAAATCACGGATAATGTATTCCAGGTGGGCGTTATCGACGGTGCCGTTAAAGGACAGTAAATGATAGAAGCCTTCTAAGCCAGCAGTATGCTCTGGATCTTCGTCTTTTGGCAAGCCATTTTGAAAGGCAATGCCCAGTTTGACCGCACTGACCATTTGACCTTTGGCCACGGCTGGGTGCACATTGACGCCTTGAATATCCAAAGAAAATTCAGCTGCGCTGAAAGTCCCCCAATCCAATTTGCCAGGTGCTTCCCCATCAACAGTAAAGGCAAAGTCAGCAGCAAAATCTTTAACGTCAAATCGCTGAGTACCAGTTCCAATTTCTTCATCAGGCGTAAAGGCCAAGCGAATACGGCCATGTTTTACTTCTGGATGATCGAGCAGGTATTTGGCAAAGGTCATCAGTTCCGAACAGCCGCATTTGTCATCGCCGCCCAGCAGCGTATCGCCTGAGGCAGTAATGATTGTTTGACCAGCATATTTTTTCAAGTTAGGAAAAACAGCAGGATCCAAATAAAACTCGCTGTCGCCAAGCTGAATTTTTGAATGACCATCATAATTTTCATGTACTTGCGGCTTAACATGCTCAGAATTGAAATCGGCCGTATCGCAGTGGGCAATAAAGCCGATGGTTGGCACTTTGGCCGAGCCGTTCGCAGGGATGTCCGCAATGACTGCCCCAGCATGATCATTATAGTGAACATCGGTGACGCCAATTTTGGCTAAATCATCCATAATCACATGCTGAAAATCAACTTGCCGCTGAGTTGATGGAAAACGGTCAGCATGTTCATCCGAGCGTGAGTTGATCTGAACGTATTTTAAAAAGTATGGGAGCAAAACTTCATATTTCATTGATTATTTCTCCTTTGCTAGTTGCTTATTGAGCTTTAAAGCATGCCGATCGACTTGCGGCAAGCTGGAGCGAATGCCCCAACGGTAAAACAGGAGCGAAACGGCAATAATAATTACAAAATCCCAAGGATATGGTACAAAATTTTTCCCGCCAAAGCCATTGCTGCCGGCATAAGACATGACTGCCATAAACAGCAGATACGCTAAAAGCCACTGGGCATGTTTAAACTGAGCTTTTAAATTGGTCTGCTGCTGCTTAGCTTCATAGTAAATGTAAAGCGGCAAGCCCAAAGCGATGACGATAATGACCTGCACGGTTGTTGGCCACATTGACCAATAAATCGCTAAACTGGTTAGGACAAAAGCGGTCGGTGCCAGGATTTTCATGTAGGCCGGATGAAATGGGCGAACCAAATCGGGATTAGTCTTGCGCAGCGACATGACTGTCACTGGGCCAGTCAAATAAGCGATCAAAGTAGCAGCGGCAATGACTGTCGCCAGCAGATTCCAATTGCGAAAAACGCTTACCAAAATCACGGCCAATATATAATCTGTCAGCATGGCATAGCGCGGAATCAAATATTTTTGATTCAGGCGACCAAGCCATTTAGGCAAATGCCGCGTGTGCGTCATGGCGGCTAAAGCCCGAGAAGCAGTAGCGACAAAGGCCACGCCAGTACCAAATGGCGACACGAAAGCATCCAAATACAGCAGGATTACCAGCCAATTAATGCCTAAAATAATTGCCAAATCAGCAAATGGCGAGCTGTAATTAAGACCATGCCAACCAGTTTTAGCCAGCGCTGCTGGTGAAACTGCCCCAATAAAAGTCACTTGCAGCAGCACGTAAATGACAGCAGTAATCAGCATCGACAGCAGGACGCCGCGCACCACGTTCTTGCGCGGATTTTTTATTTCTCCGCCCATATTGATAATGGTCTGAAAAGCATCGTAAGACATGATAATGCCTGAGATCGAAGTTGCTTCAAAAATCGACCGCGTGCCATACGGCATAAATTCATGCAAACTGCTGCCAAAATTTTGACTATGAAACCCGCTCAGAAGCAAAGTGACGATCGTTAGCGTTGGCAGCAAAATTTTAAAAATAGAAATCAAATTGGTAAAACGAGTCATCAATTTGACCGACCAAAAATTGATCAGGGTAAAAACCAGCATGAAGGCAAAGACAACCAGGAGGCCAGCTGTGGTAATATTGCCTTTTTGCATAAACTGTTTAGTCCAATTAGCCCAGCTCCACGGCCAAGACGACATATACTGCACGGCAGCAACTGCTTCCATTGGCACTAGCGTAATCAAAGAAATCCAATTGGCCCAAGCGGCAATAAAACCTAGCAGCGGCCCATGGCTGTATTGCGCATAACGGCTCATGCCGCCGCTTTCTGGAAACATTGCACCGAGCTCCACATAAGTCAAAGCGATCGCAATGATGATAACTGCCCCTAAAATCCAGGAAAGAATGGCCGCTGGGCCAGCAATTTTAGCGGCTGAGCCTGACCCAAACAGCCAACCTGACCCGATTAAAGAATTCAAAGCCAGCATGACGGCCGAAAACAGGCCAATTTTATGCGGATGCTTAATTTGTTTGCGATTCATTGGCATTGACTTAGCTTAAATTTTGAAATGGATCAGTTGAGACTTGTGACACTAAAATTTGCACATCCCAATTTAAGGCGGGCTGCCATTTTTTCAGCAATTCAGCCAGCTTGTCTTTGAACAATTTTTCCGTGTAGTGACCTGGATCAACCACAGTCAAACCGTTGGCAATCATATCATGCCCGGTATGGTAGTAAACATCGCCAGTCACATAGGCATCTAAGCCTGCTTTGACTGCTTCTGGCCAAAATTTGTTGCCGTCCCCGCAGACCAAACCGACTTTTTTAATCATCGCCTGCTTGTTAGGCGTGATTAACCGGACAAAATCAACTTGCAGCTTGTCTTTAACATAATATGCAAAATCATACGCGCTTAGCGTCTGCGCCAATTCGCCCCGCCGGCCAATGGCAATGCCATCTTGATCTAAACAAAACGGATTGATGTCTTGCAGGCCTAAAGCTTCTGCTTCCCACTGACTGGACCCGTTAACAGCCTTGTCAGAATTGGTATGGATAGAATAAACCGCAATGCCATGCTTAATGATTTCTCCATACATGCGCAGCTGCGGATCCGCAAAGTTCAGATTTTTTGCTGGCCTAAACATGACTGGGTGATGCGAAATAATTAAATCAACGTGCTTGGCAATAGCCTCTTGCACTACTTCTGGACGAACATCCAAAGTGGTCATGATCCGCTTAGTGTAAGCATTAGGATCGCCAATTTGCATGCCAACTGGGTCGCCCTGCACCGCTAAATCTTCTGGGAAAAATTCCTGCAACTGGTCGATAATATTTTGTACTTTAGTCATGAAGTTCTCCTTTAATGAGCTTGATTTGCTCCGACAAGCGGGCAATTTTAGTTTGATCGGGCTGTTTAGCACGCTGCAGGTTCTGCAGGAGCCGCTGATCGTAGTCCAATTGTCCTTTCCATTTGCGCGCAAAAGCCGGATTGTTTTTATCCTGCAAAATCAGCGGGCCAAACAGGGCTTCACGCTCAGTCAATGGATGCCGAGCAGCAGTTAGTTCTGCCTTAATGAGCTCATAACTGTGGCCTTTTACCCAGAGCAGGTGTTCAGCTGTAATTTGATAGCGGGCAGCTTCCAGCCACCGGCGCACTTCCCTTTCACCAATATTAGGTTCAAGAATCAAGGTCGGAAACCGCAGCTGGCTTTGCGACAAAATTTCCGTCATCAATTGACCGCCAATGCCGGCGATAACAACGGCATCAATTTGGTCGCTAGCTTTAATCGTTGTTAGGCCATTGCCTAACCGCGTTTCAATCTGCTTGGTTAACCCAGCTGCCTGAATATCTGCTTGTGCATTAGCCAAAGGACCGGCGGCAATATCACTGGCAATGGCAAACGGCACTTTGCCAGCTTGCACCAAAGCAATCGGCAAATAAGCATGATCAGTGCCAATATCGGCTAGCCGTGCCCCAGCTGGCACCATGGCAGCTAAAGCTGCTAAACGAGCATCCATGCGCTTCACTTCTTTCTACGAAAAAGCTACCGGCACATAGCCGGTAGCCTGTTATTCATCTAAAAAATCTTTTAATTGATTGGACCGGCTTGGGTGGCGCAGCTTGCGCAGAGCCTTGGCCTCAATTTGACGAATCCGCTCACGCGTGACGCCGAAAACTTTGCCGACTTCTTCAAGCGTGCGAGTGCGGCCATCATCAAGCCCAAACCGCAATCTGAGCACGTTCTCTTCCCGATCAGTCAGCGTGCCTAAAGTTTCTTGCAGCTCCTGCTTCAGGATTTCAAACGAAGCATGCTGCTCAGGACTAGTAGCATCTTTGTCTTCGATAAAGTCGCCTAAATGCGAATCATCTTCTTCGCCAATTGGCGTTTCCAGTGAGACCGGCTCCTGCGAAATTTTCAAAGTATCGCGGACCTTATCAGCTGACATGCCAATTTCAGCGCCAATTTCCTCAGGCCGAGGCTCACGACCCAAATCCTGCAGCATTTGTCGCTGGGTCCGAATCAATTTATTGATCGTTTCCACCATATGGACTGGAATACGAATTGTCCGCGCCTGATCAGCAATCGCACGCGTAATCGCTTGCCGGATCCACCAAGTTGCATAGGTTGAAAACTTAAAGCCAAGTTTGTAGTTGAATTTGTCAACGGCTTTCATTAAACCCATGTTGCCTTCTTGGATCAGGTCCAAAAACGATAAGCCACGGCCAACATAACGTTTAGCAATGGAAACAACCAGCCGCAAATTGGCTTCGGCCAATTCCTGCTTGGCAGTTTGGTCGCCGGCCTCAATCCGCTTAGCTAAAGCTACCTCTTCTTCTGGCTTTAGCAGCGGTACGCGGCCAATTTCTTTCAAATACATCCGTACTGGGTCATTCATGCGCACATTAGCAGGAGCTGACATGTCTTTCAATTCTTCCTGCTCAACGTGTTTTTGCTTTTGCAAGGCAATCGGAGCTGGATTGCCTTCAGCATCAACAATACTGATCCCGTTATCTTCAAATTCCTGAACCAGCTGGTCAACTGCTTGTCCCGTTAAATGGTAAGGAGTAACGAGCTGGTCCATAAATTCTGTTTCTGAAATGGTTTTAGTTTGCTTAACCTGCTTAACAACTTTTTTCACCGCTGCTGCTAAGCTAGGCAGCTGATTTTGGGATTCCTGTCGATGGTTGGCTGCTTGTCTAGCCATGACCAAGCCTCCTTAATTGTTAGCTCTTTTTAGTGAAATAATCTGGTTAGTGATATCCAGTTGGGCTGCTGCGTCATCGCGGCTGCGGGCAGCAGCCAGTTTTGTCTGTAATTGATTAATTTGCTGCGAGCGCTGCTGACGCTGCAAAGAAGCAATAATTTCATCAATCTCGGCATTGGTAAAATCGTTAGGATAAGGTTTCATTTCCAAATTTACGACAATGCCTTGTTCTTGGTCGGACAACTCGTTGACAAAATCATTAGGGTTAGCCTGTGCATGCGTTTCTTCATACTGCAGCCAATGTTCGGCCAAGTCTGCATAATGGGCATCCGGAAATAAGAAATGTCGACTGAGCAAATAGTCCCGCGCTGCTGCTGAATGAATAAACAAATACAGCAAACGATCCAAATCAGGGCGATTTGGCAAGCTAGGCACCTGTTCGGTCGCAGCTTCTGACTGCGGCCGACTAGGAGCAGCATAACTAGGTGCTTGCCTAGTATGTCGATCGACTCGTCGCTGCACGCGCCGGGCTTGGGCTAAATTAGCGGCCAGCAGATCATGACTGACGCCTGTCTGCTTAGCTAACTTGTTCAAATAAACATCTTCGGCTAGCGGGTCACCCAAACGGGCAACTTCAGCCACCGCCGCATGAATAAAATTCAATTGCTCGCGGTCATTGTTGAAGTCAACGCCAACAGCTAGCTGCTGAATAAAGAAGTCCGTCGGACTGATGGCTGCTTTAACTTCGCCTTGATATTTAGCGGCGCCATATTTGCGGACATATTCATCCGGGTCCAGTTTTTCCGGCAAAACAATAATGCCTAGGTTGAACTTGCCTGCGCGGACAAACATGCGCGCTGCCCGGCCAGCCGCATGTACGCCAGGATCGTCCCCATCGTAGTTGATGATGACGTTGGGTGTAATCCGCCTTAATAAATACACCTGCCCGTCGGTCAAACTTGTCCCCATTGAAGCTACTCCCGCCTGTACGCCTGCTTTGTAGGCGGCAATGACATCCATATAGCCTTCATACAAAATCAGGTGTCCTTCACGGCGGGCAGCTTTTTTAGCCTCTGCTAGGTGAAACAGCAATTTTGACTTGTCAAAAATCTCTGTTTCAGGACTGTTCATATACTTAGCAACAGTTTTATCGCTGCTGAGCCGGCGGCCAGAAAAACCAACAACTTGTCCGTTTTCATTGCCCAGTGGGAACATCAGCCGGTCGCGAAACCGATCGAATAAGCGCCCGTCTTTGGCCTGAACAAACAGACCGCTTTTGATTAACAAGTCATCATCATAATTCTTAGTCCGCAAAAAAGTCAGCAAAATCTTTTCATTATCTGGCGCATAGCCAATTTTAAAATGGCGCAGCGTCTCATCATCCAGCTGCCGCTGGCGTGCATAGGCTAAACCACGCTCGCCAGCTTTTGTCGCCAGCAGCAAGTGCTGATAAAACTGACAAGCATCTTGATAGACTTTTTTAAGTGGACTGATGGGAGCAACGGCCGTACCCACGCCTTGCGGCATTGGAATATTGACGAACTTGGCAACTTGTTCCACGCTTTCAGGAAAAGTTAAGCTTTCTTTTTCCATTAAAAACTTGAAAACATTGCCGCCGCGGCCGCAGCCAAAGCATTTAAAAAATTGGTTGGCTTCATTCACTGTAAATGAAGGCGTTTTTTCTTGGTGAAAAGGGCAAAGACCCAAATAGTCTTTGCCTTTTTTGGTCAGTGAAACATACTGACTGACAACATCGACAATGTTGACAGCACTGCGTACTTCATTGATAAAGTCTTCCGGAATTCGTCCAGCCATAAATAATCAGCCTTTACTTAATGACTAATTTGCTCAGATCTCCCATGCGATCTGCTAGTTCACTGACGGCTGCCAGCTGGGCCAACCGGTTGCGGCGCACGTCAAGGTCTTTGTCCATGATCATGTTCGTGTTGAAGTAGCGGTCAATGACTGGCTCCAATGCCACAAATCCGGCATACAGCTGTTCCAAATCGCTGCTGCTCAACTTTTGCAACTGGCTGACAGCATCAGCTAATTCTTGCTCTGATTCGTCAGTAAATAGTTTAGCATCTACTGCCGTCGAACCGGTAAATTTACCCTTGGCCAAAATATTATTGATCCGCGTCAAGCTTTCAACAACTGGCTTAAAGTCAGCATCATCGTGGTGATCTTGCAAAACTTTGGCAGCTTGCAAAATGTGCTGCGGGTCTTGCTGGCTGGATGCTAGCACCGCATCAATCACGTCGTATTGATAGTCGCGCGTTTGCAGGAACTGCTTCACCCGACCGCGAATAAAGTCAGCAATTTCTTGTTCGCTAGCTTGGTCTTTCGGCAGCTTAGCTGGTGTTTTGCCGGAAACTTCAGCAACCAGTGCTGGCAAAGCTTGACTGAAGTCCAGTGACCAGTTTTGTGCCAGCAAAATACGGACGATCCCGTAAGCTGACCGGCGCAGAGCATATGGGTCATTGGACGAGCTTGGAATCATCCCGGCCCCAAAGAAAGTGATGATCGTATCCAGCTTGTCAGCAATTGACAGCAGCGACCCTACTTTGGTAGTCGGCAAGTCACCTTCTGCTGAACTTGGCAGATAGTGTTCTTTAATTGCCAGAGCAACGTCTTCCTTTTCACCGGCTAAGCGCGCATAGTGCATGCCCATGACGCCTTGCAATTCTGCAAATTCCCCGACCATGGCCGTCACCAAGTCGAACTTGTACAAATCAGCAGCACGATCAAAGTCTTGCATAAGATCTTGGTCAAAGCCAAATTGCTGACCTAACCAGTCACCAATAATCTTGGTCCGCAGCATTTTTTCAGCCATTGACCCGATTTTATCGTGGAAGGAAACATCTTGCAGACGATCAACAAAGTGTTGCAATGGGTATTTCTTATCTTCGTCGAGGAAGAATTGTGCGTCGTCCAGACGGGCAACCAAAACTTTTTCATTGCCGGCAATCACATTGTTAAGGTATTGTTCATTACCGTTGCGGACAGCGATAAAGTAGTTAATCAAGTCGCCATTTTGATTGTAGACTTCAAAGTAGCGTTGATTGTCTTTCATCGAAGTAATCAAAACTTCGTCTGGAATCTGCAAGTACTTCTTGTCAAAGCTGCCGGCAAAAACAGTTGGGTATTCAACCAGGTTAGTAACTTCTTCCAGCAGGCTTGGATCCAATTTAACTTGCCAATGGTGCTGCTCGACCAAGTTGGAAATCTGCTTTTTGATCATTGCCTTGCGCTCAGCGGCATCCGCAATGACAAACTGCCGCTTCAAGGCAGTTTCGTAATCATCAGCACTAGCCAAAACCACGCTGTCGCCTAAGAAGCGGTGACCTTGGGTTTTGCGGCCAGCGGTAATGTCCAGAATTTTAACTGGGACGATCTCGCTGCCTAAGAGCGAAACCAGCCAGTGCAGCGGCCGAATAAATTCAAAGTCGTAGTGGCTCCACCGCATTTTGGTTGGGAAAGTCATGGCTTTAACGACTTGATCCATCCCCAGCAAAATGTCTTTAGCCAGTTTGCCGCTTTTTTGCACGTGCACATAAGCGTATTGCATGCCTTTGAAATCTTCAAAGTAAATGTCATCGGTTGTCAAGCCTTGGCCGCGGGCAAAGCCTTGTGCAGCTTTAGTCCAATTGCCAGCTTGATCTTGGGCAATTTTCTTGGCTGGGCCTTTTTTGACTTCGTCAATATCAGCCTGCTTTTCGGCCAAATCGTGGACCAGGACGGTTAGCCGACGCGGAGTTGAGTAAGTATCAATGTCGCCAAAAGTTAAGCCGTTTTCTTGCAAAAATTTCTTGGTCCGGCTAGCTAATTGCTGCACGCTGCGCGTTACTACGTGCGCTGGCATTTCTTCAACGCCGATTTCAAATAAGTAATCTTTAGTCATTGTCTGCCCCCGCTTTCAGTTCAGCACTCTTGAGGAGTGGGAAGCCGCGCTTTTCACGCTCTTCCACAAAGCTCTTGGCCACTTCGTGGGCCAAATTTCTGATCCGAGCCAAGTAGCCAGCCCGTTCAGTTACCGACACAGCGCCGCGTGCATCCAGCAAATTGAAAGTATGGCTGCACTTCAAAATGTAGTCGTAAGCTGGGTTAACCAGGTTCATGCCGAGCAGGCGCTTGGCAGTTTTTTCATAAATATCAAAGAAGGACAGGAGCTGCTCTTGGTTGCTTTCTTCAAAGGCGTATTTCGAGTGCTCGTATTCTGGCTCTTTAAAGATGTCGCGGTACAACACGCCGTGGCCCCATTCGAGGTCAAAGACGGAGTTGACATCTTGAATGTAGGAAGCCAGCCGTTCAACCCCGTAGGTAATTTCGGACATAACTGGCTTAACATCTAATTCGCCGACTACTTGGAAGTAAGTAAACTGCGAAACTTCCATTCCGTCGAGCCAAACTTCCCAGCCGACACCAGCACAGCCCATGGATGGGTTTTCCCAGTTGTCTTCAACAAAGCGGATATCATGCTCAAGCGGCTTAATGCCCAATGCTTCCAGACTGTCCAAGTAGTACTGCTGCACGTCTGATGGTGAAGGCTTAATAACGACTTGGAACTGGTGGTGCTGATACAACCGGTTCGGGTTTTCGCCATAACGGCCATCAGCCGGCCGGCGGGATGGCTCCATGTAGCAAGCTGCCCATGGCTCAGGCCCGACAGCCCGCAAAAAGGTGTACGGGCTCATGGTGCCGGCACCCTTTTCCACGTCGTATGAAGGCATTACCATGCAGCCTTTTGAAGCCCAGAACTGTTCCAAAGTAAAAATCATGTTCTGGATGTTCAATTTATCTGACATATTTTTCCTCCTCTGCAAGGCCATAAAAAAAGCCTATGCAAAAATAGATTGCATAGGGACGACTTAAAATCGCGGTTCCACCCTAGTTCAGACAAATTTTGTCTGCTCTTAATTAAGTATTGGCTAGGGGTGCCTTTTCTTAGATGCCCTCTCACCAGGCGGCACTCGCTGAACTAAGCTTTTTCTGATTCCCCATCACTGCCAAACCAAGAAAAATTTTAGCATATTCGGGGTCAAAATACTACTCAAAACTCGCTAAGGCGCAATTCATCTAAAAAACGCTTGCTCTTCAAATCCAAATCCAAAGTTTCCCCATAAATGCGGTCGATCGCCTTGCGGGTTATTTGTTTGCTAGCAGCTTTAATCTGCATTTGCCCTAACTGCTGAATCGGCACCAAGGCCAGCGTGCGCATCAGCGCGGTGGCTGCAGGCGGCAAGTGCATGCGCGAGCAGCGGGTAAAATGGCGCTGACAGACCACCCCGCCAGCTTGAATTGAATAATCAAACGGACAGCCGCGACTTTCTGGCCCATAAACGCAGTGGGCAAACTGCGGCCCTACCCCATAAGCAGGCAGCAGCTGGAGCTGGACTAATTGCGTCAGTAGTTCTGGGTCTTCACCTTGATCGATCCGCCTTAAAACCGCCATTACTAGCTGATAATAAGCGCCAATTGGCTCATATTCAGTAAAAGCATGCCTAGTTAAATCCAGCAGATAGCTGGCGTAAGCATTGGCGGTCAGATCACTGAATAAGTGCTCAAGCTGCCGGCTGTTTTTCACATTGCGTAAAGTGCTCAGGCCGTGGCCGCTGGTCATAATGATATAGGTGCCAGTCGAAAAATTCACGCTAGCCCCTGCTAAGCGTGAATTCTGTTTCAAAGCTCCATGAATAATGACCGTTAAAAAGCCTAACTCTTTGGTGAGCATCTGTGCGAGCACATCCGCTTCATGAAAGCGCTGATGGTGAAAAATCAGGCCGTGCACATCTTGCAACTGCCGGGCCATTAATTAAATTCCTTCTTACTGTAACCGATTTTCTGAAGGAAAACAGGATCTTCGCGCCAATGAGGCTGTACTTTCACCCAGAGACGCAAATTGATTTTTTCGCCAAGCAGCTGTTCAATTTCCTGACGGGCAGCGATTCCAATTTGTTTAAGCATTTGCCCATTTTTACCGATGATAATGCCTTTTTGCCCAGGCCTCTCAACGTAAATGGTAGCGATCACCTGCCGCTTATTGGCGCGGAATTCATTCATTTGTTCGACCACGACGGCTGTTTCGTGTGGGACCTCTTGCTTAGTCAGACGTAAAATCTGCTCGCGGATCAATTCAGCCACGATAAAATATTCCGGCCGATCTGTTAATTGATCCTGATCGTAATATTGCGGACCTGTTGGCAGATATTCATGCAGGCCTTTGATCAAATCAGCGACATTGATGCCTTTAGCTGCCGAAATTGGGAAAACTTCCGCAAATTTGCCTAATTTTTGGTAGGCCGCAATTACTGGCAGCAGGGCGTCTGGATGGACGGAATCGATTTTATTGATGACTAAGAAAACCGGCGCTTGCACCTTGCGCAAGTAGTCCGCAATTTTCTTGTCCTCTGCGCTGACTTTAGTCGGTTCCACCATGAACAAAACTGCGTCGACATCTTTCAAAGCTGACAGACTAGCTTGATCCATATAAGTGTCCAAGCTGTTTTGAGCTGGGTGCAGACCCGGCGTGTCTAGAAAAACAATCTGCTGCTGGTCGTCGGTGTAAATGCCAGCAATTTTGTTTCGCGTCGTTTGCGGCTTAGGCGACATGATCGCCACTTTTTCACCAACTAGATAATTCAGCAAAGTTGACTTGCCAACATTAGGCTCACCAATTAAAGCTACAAAGCCGGATTTAAAATTATTTGTTTTGTCCATCATGCAAGTCCTGTTCAGTAAAGTAGTATGGCAAAATCCCTTCTAAAGTCGTCCGCTTCACGTCGCCCTGCTCATTCGTCAGCAAAACTGGCGTGTCATGCTCCATGAATTCAGTCATGACTTGCCGGCAAGCTCCACAAGGCGAAATCGGCCCTGGCGTATTGCCAGAGACCATTAATAACTTAATCGGATCATTGATTAAACCTTGGTTGACGTAGGAAAACAAGGTTACTCGCTCAGCGCACAGCCCTTCTGGGTAGGACGAGTTTTCAATGTTCACGCCTAACACGGTCTTGCCGCTGGCCGTAATTAATCCAGCGCCGACTTTAAAATGTGAATATGGCACGTAAGCCCGCTGCATGTGCGCCCGAATTTGTTCGTATAATTTTTTCTCTTCTGAATTCATAGTTTTCCTCAATTTCTGTGTAGGGGCAAACCGTATTCCGATAAAATTTCGCCTTGCAGGCCAAACATAACTTTAGCCTCGGCTGGTTTAATGTGGTCATACCCGTTCAAGTGTAAAAAGCCGTGCACGCAGGTATAGCCAAATTCACGGTCAAAACCGGTCTCATATTCTTTAGCGTGCAGGCGGACGACGTCAGGACAAATGAATAAGTCGCCGATGTCTTCAATAAAGTCAGGGTCAGCCTCAAAACTGCTTAAATCGAGGCCTTCATCGCCATCTTCAATTGCAAAGGAGATGACATCAGTTGCCCGGTCTTTGCCGCGGTATTGTTTATTAATTGCATGAATGCGGGCCTGATCAACAAAATTGATGCTCATTTCCAAGGAATTTTGCTTGCCAATTTTTTCTTTAGCTTGCAAGAGCAGCTGCTCAATCCAATTTTGCCAGTTGCGCTGGCCGCTGGTTAAAAAACCGACTTCATCGTTGAAAGTAATCGTAAGTGGTGCCATTTATAAACCGTCTTTCTCATAAGCTCTGACAATTTTCGCCACGACGGGGTGACGAACGACATCATTAAATGAAAAGTTGATAAATTTAATTTGGTCGATATCAGCCAAAATATGAGTAGCTTGCACTAGCCCGCTTTTGGCATGACCAGGCAGGTCAATCTGCGTAATATCGCCATTGACCACCATCTTGGAATCAAAGCCAAGCCGGGTCAAAAACATCTTCATTTGCGCCTGGGTCGTATTTTGTGCTTCATCCAAAATGACAAAAGCATCATCAAGCGTCCGCCCGCGCATGTAGGCTAAAGGCGCAACTTCGATTAGACCGCGCTCAATCAGCCGGTTGGTAGCGTCTGTCCCTAGCACTGCGTTTAGGGAGTCATAAATTGGCCGTAAATACGGATCGACTTTTTCCTTCAAATCGCCTGGCAAAAAGCCTAGCGACTCGCCAGCTTCGACGGCTGGCCGGGTCAAGACAATACGAGAAACTTCACCCTTTTTAAACGCCGCTACTGCCATGACGACAGCCAAGAAAGTTTTCCCGGTTCCGGCAGGGCCAATCCCGAAGACAACATCGTGACTTTTAATCGCGTCGACATAATTTTTCTGACCAATATTTTTAACACGGATTGCCCGGCCCTTAGCATCATGCAGCAAAATTTGGCGGTACAAGTCGCCAAAAGCATCAATCGTGCCGCGCTGGTTCATCTTAATGGCGGACACGACGTCAGTGCCTTGAATGGCAATGCCGGCATCTACCACGTGTTCTAAAGCGTGCAGAATATCAGTGACTGCGGTCAATTTGGTCTGATCTTCACCAGAAACGGTAATTTCACTGCCGGTGTCGACCACTTTAACATCAAATTCATCGGCCAGCAGGTGCAAGTTGCTGTCATTGACGCCAACCAGATTTAGCAAATTTTCTGGTTTTTGTGGTGTAAAAGTTCGGCTTAAAACTTCTCCCACTAACTACTCCCCCATCTTATTTGTTTAATTGTTTGCCAACAAGACCTGACACGGTTTTGCCGTCGGCACGGCCTTTAACTTGCGGCATCAGTGCTTTCATCACTTTGCCAAAATCTTGCTTGCCCTTGGCATCAACGTCTTTAATTGTCTTATCAACTAAAGCTGTTAATTCTGCTTGCGTTAGCGGTTTTGGCAAGTAGCGCTGCACGATTTTCAGTTCAGCTTGCGTAGCAGCAACCAAATCTTGCCGGCCAGCCTTGGCAAATTCAGCAATTGATTCCTTGCGCTGCTTAACTTCAGTGCTGAGCACGCTTAATTCGTCATCAGCGGTTAAATCGTGACCTAGTTTTATTTTAGCATTCATAAGAGCTGCTTTGATCATCCGAATGGTGTCCAAAGCTGTCTTATCATGCTCTTTCATAGCTGTTTTTAAATCTTCTGTAATTTGCTCTGATAAAGTCATCATTTATCTCCTGTGCAAAAAAGCTCCCGCAGGAGCTGTATCCAACGAGAGCTTTTTCAAAAATTAATAATGTCTACGCTTGCGAGCAGCTTCAGATTTTAACTTGCGGCGAACACTCGGCTTTTCGTAGAATTCACGTTTGCGGTATTCTTGCAAGGTACCACTTCTAGAAACGGAACGTTTGAAACGACGAAGAGCATCATCAATCGACTCATTTTCGTGAACAATTGTCTTGGCCATGTATGATCCCTCCTTCCATTTCTTGGTACGCAGTTGTACCCATACAGTATGTTTTTATTATAGCCAACCTGAAAATACTGGTCAATACAATCTAGGTGGCTTTTCTTAATTCTTCCCTAAATAATTGCTGCTTTGGCCAAACCATTTTTTATTCAAAGCGGCTAATTGCCCGTTTTTCTGCAATACCGCCAGGCCATGATTAATCTTGCGCCGCAAGGTTCGATCGCCTTTGCGCATCCCGACCCCAAACAAATCAGCTGGCACCCGCTTGTTAACGATGATCCGGTAGTTGTGGCTTTTGGCCAGTTTGGCGATATAGTACTTCGCGTACACTTCGTCTAACAAGAGCCCTTGAATCCGGCCTGAATTCAAATCCAAAAAAGCATTCGGCAGCTGATCATATAAGACCGTCTGCTTAGCTTGCAAAATTTTTTGCGAGCCTTCATACCACTGCTCGGCTGTTGACCCCGTTTGCATGCCGAGCTGCTTGCCCCGCATTTGTGATAAATTATAAATTTGACTGTTTTTGCGGACCACTAAAATCTGCCGGTTTTTAAGATAAGGCCGAGAAAAAGCCAATTTTTTCTGTCGTTCAGGGGTAATGCTAAAACCATTCCAGATCAGATCAATCGTGCCATTGCGCAGCTCAGTTGCGTTCATCGACCAATCGATTGTTTGAAAGCTGACCTTCATCCCATACAGCTTGAACACAGCTTTAGCCAAGTCAATATCGTACCCAGCCAGCTGGCCATTTTTGCGCTCAAAGCCCATCGGAACAAAGGAATCGTCCAGTCCGACCACGACAGTTTTCTTTTTAGATAGCTGCGACCAGTGGTCAGTCGTGTCAGCTGTGTGCTGCACATTAGAGCAACCGGCTAGGGCAAACAAACAGCAGCAGCTAAGCAAAAGCAAAAGTTTTTTCATGCCAATCACTCCTCTGCTAGCGGCTTAATGCGGAGTACTTGCTGGTCGATTTGCTGGGTAAAAGCCATATCGTGAGTAATAATCAGTTGCGTCAAACCTGTTTTCTGCAAGCCCAGAATCAGATCGCCGACGGCCCGGCGCAAATTTGGATCCAGCGCGCTAGTCGGCTCGTCGTAGCACAAGACGGCTGGCTGCATCGCCAGCGCCCTGGCAATTGCCACCCGCTGCTTTTGACCGCCAGAAAGTTGATAAGGATACTGGTCCTGATATTCAGCCATTTGCAGCTGGGTCAGCAAATGCTTGGCTGTCTGCTGCGCTTCGTCCTTAGTTTTTTTCAAAACCAATTCTGGGGCCAAGGCAACGTTTTGCAAGACGCTCAAGTTAGGAAACAAATTGAAATCTTGAAAAACGACCCCGATTTGTCCCTGCTTAATTGCTTGACCATTCAGCAGGAGCTGACCGCTGTCTTTAGTTTCCAAACCAGCGATAATCCGCAGCAGCGTGGTTTTGCCAGCGCCTGATGGTCCGACAACGGTTAAAATTCCGCCGGTAGGAATTTGACAAGACAAGTCGCGTAAGATTGGCCGGCCATTAAATGATTTATTTAAATTTTTAATTTCTAGCATTCAGACCACCTGCTTTTATTTATAGTAAGAAAAGTGTGCTTCCAGCTTGCGCTGAGCAAAAGCGCATAGGCTGATCAAGGCCAAGTAAATCAGGCCAACTAGCAGCAGCGGCACCATGGTAACGTCCCGAGCCATGGCTACGTTGCCGGCTCTTAGCAAATCCCCTAGGCCAATCACGTAAACCAGGGAAGAATCTTTGACTAAATTGATCACTTCATTGCCAATTGACGGCAGGACGATTTTGACCACTTGCGGGATAATCACGTGCTGCAGTGCTTGCCAATGACTGAGCCGCAAAACTTTGGCTGCTTCAAATTGCCCTTGGGGAACTGACTGCAAGCCGCCGCGAAAAATTTCGGCAAAGTAAGCAGCGTAGTTCAGAACAAAGGCAAACAAAGCAGCTTGATAGCGCGGAAAGACAATATGAATTAGCGGCAGACCATAAAAGACGAAAATCAGCTGCAAGAGCAGCGGCGTGCCCCGCATAATCCAGACGTAAAACCGGACTAGCCATTCAAGGGGGTTGAATTTGCTCAATTCGCCGACGGCAACCAAAATGCCTAGGGGCAAGGACAAAACCAAAGTCCAGCAAAAGATCCGCAAGGTCATGCCGGTCCCGGAAAGCAAGGCTGGCAAAATTTGCATCACATACTTCATAATTCTTTCCACTTCCTGCAATAAAAAAAGCCTCCCAGGCCATTCGACCTGAGAGGACGCTTGAGCGTGATTCCACCTCATCTTCACGGCTAATTCGCATTAGCCGCCTCGATAGGTTGCAAACTTGGCTAGCAACAAAAACGTCCTCAGGCCACTCGACCTTGAGGACGTTTAACGCGCGTTTCCACCTCAACTTTGCTGCACCCTCACGGCCGCAGCCTCGGTTGGTTTATTTACAACCTTTAGCTGTAACAGGCTAACCCTGAATTGCTCTAATTAAAGTTTCAAGCAATTAACTCCAAGATGTGCCACAGCTGTCTGCTTGTCTGTTTGCACCTGATCAGACTCTCTGTTAAGCAAAAGCAGCTGTTTCTTCTCTTCTGTGTTCTTCGATATTGCTTTGAATATTAAACTCTAATTAAAGAAATGTCAAGCTTTAATTTTCTGCTAAGAATTTTCCAATTCGCTTCAAGCAAGTTTGCAGGTTTTCAGTCGAAGCGGCATAAGATAAGCGAACGTGTCCAGCACCGCCTAAGCCAAAGGCAGAGCCTGGAGTCAAACCAACTTTGGCTTTTTCGGCTAATTCCTCACAGAATTTCACATCATCAGTGCCGTACTTAGCTGGAATTTCAGGGAAGATGTAAAAGGCGCCTTGCGGCTTAATCATCTTAAAGCCCAGCTTTTCCAAGCCATTAACCATTAAATCGCGGCGTTTGGCATAAATGTCACGTGAGGCCAGAGCGTCAGCTTGACCATTGTTCAAAGCTTCAGTCCCAGCAGCCTGTACATTGTCCGTCACTGTCATAACTGATAAGGCGTGGAATTTAGCCATTTCTTTAATAATGGCAGCAGGACCGGCTACATAGCCGCAGCGCCAGCCAGTCATAGCATGTGACTTGGACAAGCCTGAAATCAGAATCGTTCTTTCAGGAATAAATTTGGCGATCGAAACGTGTTTGACCCCGTAAACCAATTCGCTGTAAATTTCATCGGTGACTGCATACAGGTGGTGCTTGGCGATGACTTTTGCCAAAGCTTCTAACTGATCAGCTGAATATTCACGGCCAGTTGGGTTGGACGGATAGTTCAAAACAACCGCTTTTACGCCCTTGCATTCACGCTCAATGGCGGCTTCCAATTTTTCTGGCGGCAGCATAAAGCCATCATCAGAAGTGTCGACTTGTACCGGGGTGCCGCCAGGCAGCTGCACGAATTTAAAGTATGGCGACCAGAGCGGGGTTGGCAAAATAACTTTGTCACCAGTATTCAGCAAAGCCGACATGGTGGCAAAAGCGGCTTCGGTGGCCCCCACCGTGACTAAGATTTCACCATCTGGGTTGTAGCATCTGGGTTGTAGTCCACACCACGGGTGCGCTGCAAGTAATTAGCAATAGCCTGTTTGAATTCAGGCTTGCAGGCTTGTGGAGCGTAGTGGGTATCATTATTTTGAATATCTTTAATAGCTGCTTCTTTGACGTGGTCGGGCGTATTTAAGTCTGGCTCGCCAATAGTCAATTTGATAATGCCGGGGATCTTGGAGATTTTGGCATCAAAAGCCCGAATTGGCGATGGCTGCAAAGCATCCAGCTTGTGATTGATAATTCCTGCTAAATCAGCTGCTAAACGTGGCATGATTAAGCTTACTTTCTTACTCTAAAAATTTCCAAATTCAGTGTAAGTAATTTAAGGAGCCAGTGCAAGTTTTTCCGCGCTGACCGTCATTTTTTGCTAAACTTGAACTGGTTGATAATTAAGGAAAAAAATATGGATAAAATATACAAATTAGCTCGGCGCTACAATTTTTTGTCAAAATTGTCAGCGGCCTTCTTATACGCGATTGCGGTTGGGGTGGCTCTGAACTTCTTCTGGCAGCCTGGGCGCATTTATTCGTCCGGCATTACCGGCTTTGCTCAGATTGTCAATTCGCTGACTAGCCGCTACTGCCCCATTACCTTGTCAACTTCGCTGATGTACTTCTTGCTCAACATCCCTTGCTTTGTGCTCGGCTGGTTTAAAATTGGCCACAAATTTACTTTCTACACGGCCATCGCCGTCGCATTGGGCGCAATCATGATGCATGTCATCCAGCCAGTTGAAATTCATTTGGACCCCATGATCTGTGCGATTTTCGGGGCCGTGATCAATGGCGTTGGGACCGGCGTCTGCTTAAAAAGCGGGGTCGCGACTGGCGGGCTGGATATTGTCGGCATTATTGTCCGGCATAAAACTGGGACCAGCTTTGGCAAAGTCAATATTGCGATCAACTTGGTCATCGTGATTTTTGCTGGTTTTGTTTTTGGCTGGACGCGAGCACTTTATACCGCGCTGAACATTTTTATTAATGGCCGAGTAATCGACGCTGTTTACAACCAGCACCAAAAATTGGAAGTCATGATCGTCACCAAACATCCTCAGCACATTATTAAAGGCATTCAGCACAAGATGCACCGCGGCATTACGATTTTGCATGATGCTGAAGGCGCCTATGCCCACAATGAAAAAACTGTTTTGATTACCATTATCGATCACTACGATTTATACGACATCAATAATATTATTTTCAACAATGATCCAGAAGCCTTCGTGACGGTCAGCCGCGTGATGCACGTGTACGGCCGGTTCAAGGAACAAGAGATAGTTTAAAAAAACAGCAAAAAAATAGGAACTGCTATCAAAGCAGTTCCTATTTAGTTATCAGCAATTTTGTTTAGCTTAGTTCTTGAAACGTACGTAAACGTAGGTTGATGGAACCCATTGGTCGCCGCCCAAGTTGTACCAAGTAGTGCCATTGACTTCGGTCTTCTTGTAGAAGTGCCATGCAGTCTTGTTACCCAGGTATTTCTTGGTTGGGTTCTTGCCTGGTTGTGCCCAAACAACGATTGGCGTAGCGTAAGCAACCACAACCGTGCCGCTAGTACGCTGAGCTAATTCTTTGTCAATGTCAGCTTGGGTAGTTTGTTGACCTGAAACGCGGATGTATTTCAACGGAATCCATTGGTTGCCGCCCAGGTTGTACCAAGTTTCGCCATTAACAGTAGTCTTAGCAAAGTATTTCCAGGAAGTATTACGCTTCAGGTAGCGCTTGGTTGGCTTAGCACCAAGTTCTGCCCAAACAACGATTGGAGTCTTATAAGTTACAGTGGCAACGCCAGTTTCAGCAGTCTTAGTGTAAGAGCTTGTGCTGGTATTAGAATCTGACTTCTTAGTGTCAGTCTTGGTTGAAGTCTTAGAATCGTCTGAAATAACAACTGGCTTAGCAGTGCTCTTGCCTTCAGTATCAATGGCACGGATCCATTGCTTGCCGCCTAAGTTCAGCCATAACTCACCATTGTTGCGTTCAGCTAAGACTTTCCAAGAGGTACCATCTTTCAAGACGCGGCCAGTCTTTGTCTCTTTGTCTGGGTCAGAGTATAAAGTTACACCCTCACCGTCTTTAGTCTTGATAGTAACTGTACCAGTAGCGTTGACAGTCACCCAGCTAGGGTTGGTCTTGGTGTCTTTGCTCTTATCTGTCTTAGTAGCGTCAGTTTTGCTGGTGTCGGTCTTAGTATTTGTCTTGGTATCAGTCGTCTTGCTGGCATCAGCTTGGTAGTCGGCATCAGTTGACTTAATCCATTGGTTGGTGCCAATCTTGAACCAAATAGTGCCTTCAGCTAATTGGATGTCTTGAACGGCAAATTTTTGGCCATTGTCAACTGACAGACCTGAGTAAGAATTGCTGTTTGCTGCAGTATAAATGTGAGCAGCATCGCCACTAGCAGCTTTGATAGTAATTGATTGAACATTGGCAACTGGTTTGGTATTAGTTGCGGTTGCAGTAGTTTTAGCAGTATTAGTTGCAGTGTCAGCAGCTTTAACTTGCGTTGCGCTTAAAGCAGCAACGGCTAAGACGCTAGCTGAAACAGTAATTAATTTACTATACTTCATGGTTTAAATATCCCCCATTACGTACAAAATTAAATTGTTGGCTTCTTTGGCATCGATCATTATAGCATGATTTTTGAGCTTGGAAGCATTAAGAAAAGTAAAATCTAATTGACGGAAACATCGAGGGCTTGAACCCATTGGTTGCCACCGACGTTGTACATGCCCAGGCCGTAATTCTTAGAGCCAAAGACTTTCCATTTGCTGCCGCGACGCAATACACGACTGGTAGCCTTCGCACTTGGATCGGAAGCTGAGCCTAAGTAAACCCTGGCTCCGTTTTTGCTGATTACGGTAGCGACGCTGCCTTGGTGATAGGCTGGAGTGTAGTGAGCAATTTGCGGATCTTGGCCAAAGTTGACGTAGCGGCTTGGGATCCACTGATTGCCGCCTAGATTGTACCAATATTGGCCATCACTAGTAGCAACGACTTTGAAGTATTTCCAAGCACTGTTTCTTGGCAGGTAGCGCTTAGTTGGCTTAGCACCAGGTTCTGCCCAAACAAAAATCGGCGTCTTGTAAGTTACCCGAGCTGTGCCCTTCAAGTCAAGCACACGCTGCTTGCTGTTGGCATTTTCAGAAGAATTAGCTTTGTTAGAAGTCAGCTCAGTATCAACAACTTTGATCCACTGATCACTGATTGCTGCCGACTTTGTACCAGCGAACACCGTGACCATATTGGGCAGATACTTTAGCAACTGGTGAAACGATCGCATCTTGACTGCTTGGCAGGCTGTTTTCATCAACTCCAGCTGCCGACACAGAAGCAGTTGCAACAGACATCAAAGCTAATGCACTTACTGAAGCTAAAGCAATTTTTGAAATTTTCATTTTTACGCCTCACACGAAATGTTACATTTATGTTACAAATATATTATAGCACCTATTTGAATTTTAGATTGTAAAAAAAATAGCTTGTTTTTTTAAACAAGCTATTTTCTCGAAATTTATTCTTCGCCGTGTGCTTTCACGTCAGCATCAGCTTCTTCGTTCAAACGTTCGTTGTATTCTTCCGTACCCTTTTTAGCCTTTGGAGTAACTTCAATTCCCAATTCTTCCAGCTGTTCGTCTTCAACTGGTGCAGGTGCGTGCATCATCGGCTCAGAAGCACTTGAATTCTTCGGGAAGGCTAAGACATCCCGGATGTTGTCTTTTTCAGCCAGCATCATCGAAAACCGGTCTAAGCCGATAGCCAAACCAGCATGTGGCGGGAAGCCCATGTCCAAAGCATCCAGCAAGAAGCCGAATTGCTTGTAAGCCCGCTCTTTGCTGAAGCATAAAGCTTTCAGCATTTTTTCTTGGATCCAGCGCTTGTGAATTCTGATTGAGCCGCCGCCCATTTCGTCGCCGTTCATAACGATGTCGTAGCTGCGAGCGTGGGCTTTATGCGGGTCAGTATCCAACAATTTAATGCCTTCGTCATCTGGCATGGTAAATGGGTGGTGAGCAGCGATCCATTCATGACTGCCTTCGTCATATTCAAACAGTGGCCAGTCAACAACCCAGACAAAGTCAAACACGTGAGCTGGAATCAAGCCCATTTCTTTAGCAATCTTGCGGCGCAGGTAATTGAAGGAGTCGCAGCAAACTTTCCAAGGAGCAGCCACGAACAAGATCAACTCGCCGCCGGCCAAATCAAATTCCTTCTTCAAGCCAGCTTGTTCGTCGTCGCCCAAGAAGCGGCTAATTGGACCTGAGAACTTGCCATCTTCATATTTGACCCAAGCCAGGCCTTTAGCGTGGTAGCGCTTGATGTAGTCTTGCATGGCGTCAATCTTCTTGCGTGAATATGCTTTAGCACCGTCTTTGACGCAAATAGCCTTGACATGGCCGCCATCAGCAATCGCCCCGCTAAAGACTTTGAATTGACTATCCTTAAACAGTGAGCTTAAATCATGAATTTCCATCCCAAACCGGGTGTCAGGTTTGTCTGAGCCATAGCGGTTCATCGCATCAGTCCAGGTAATTCGCGGAATTGGCAGCTTTAAGTCGATGTTTAAGACATCCTTCATGACCTTTTGCAGCATTTTTTCAGTAATATCCTGCACTTGCTTTTCATCTAAGAAAGATGTTTCCATGTCGATCTGGGTAAATTCTGGCTGCCGGTCGCCCCGCAAGTCTTCATCCCGGAAACAACGTGCAATTTGGTAGTACTTGTCAAAGCCAGCACCCATCAGCAGCTGCTTGAACAATTGTGGTGATTGTGGCAAAGCGTAGAAAGAACCTGGATAAATCCGCGAAGGCACCAAGTAGTCGCGGGCACCTTCTGGCGTGGACTTGCCCAAATCTGGCGTTTCAATATTGATAAAGCCATTTTGGTCAAAGAATTGGTGGATTGATTCTACGATCTTGGACCGCATAATCAGCGCTTTTTGCAAAGTTGGCCGCCGCAAGTCCAAGTATCGGTACTTCAGCCGCGTTTGTTCGCTGGCATTCAAATCGTCTTTGATTTCAAATGGCGGGTTTTTAGCTTCGTTTAACACCTTGATTTCAGTAGCATCAACTTCAACTTCCCCAGTTTTCATGTCTGGGTTGACTGAAGAACGTTTAACGACCTTGCCTTTAACTTTCAAGACGTATTCATTGCCCAAGCTAGTGGCAATGTCCATCAATTCTTTGCCTGAATCTTGGTTGACCACGATCTGAACGATGCCTTCGCGGTCGCGCAAGTCGATAAAAATCAAATTGCCCAGGTTGCGGACCCGCTGCACCCAGCCGTATAAATTAACATTTTGATTTTCGTATTTAGTGGTAATGTTGCCGCAGTAATCAGTTCTTGTTTCCATTTTGCTGTCCTTCATTAATTAAATTTAGCTAAAACCGCCTGCATTTGACCAGCCTGCTCTAAAGCAAACTGGATTTGCTGCCCATCAGCTAACCGCTTAAAGGTCAATTGGCCAGCAGCCAAATCTTTGGCGCCAACCGTTAAAACATACTTGGCTTTGAGCCGGTCAGCTTTTCTGAATTGGCCTTTCAGTTTCTTTTGGTCAACATCATACATCGTTGAAAAGCCTTGGCTGCGCAAACTGCGAGCTAGCTCAACTGTCTTCAGCTCAGTGCCAGCCCCGATATTGGTAATAAAGAAATCAATACCGGCTGGGGCGAACAAGTCTGGGTTTTGTTTCTGCAAAACCAGCAGCAGCCGCTCTTCGCCAATCCCAAAGCCAACCGCTGGGGTATGCGGGCCAGTAAATTCTTCGACTAAGTGGTCATAACGGCCGCCGCCCAAAATAGTCGTTGGTGAAGCCCACAAATCTTGATCAGCCACCATAAATTCAAAAATGACACCAGTGTAGTAATCAAGTCCGCGCACTAAATCATTATCAAGCACATACTTGATGCCCAAGTGGTCCAGCTGGTCGGTAATCGCCTTGAAGTTGGCCTTTGATTCATCGTCTAAATAGTCAACTATTTTCGGCGCCTTTGGCAAAAACTGCTTGTCTTCTTCAGCCTTGGAATCCAAAATCCGCAGCGGATTCAGGCGCAGCCGGCGCTGAGAATCTTCTGAGAGTTGATCTTTGAGCGGGGTGAAATAATCAACTAACGCATCGTGGTAAGCTTGACGCACATGCTGGTTGCCCAGAGAGTTTATGTGTAGCTCATAATTTTTCACGCCTAACTCAGCCAGTAGATCGTGGCCCATAACGATGGTTTCCACATCAGCTAGCGGATTATCCGAGCCGAAACTTTCAACCCCGATTTGGTGGAATTCGCGCAGCCGCCCTGCTTGTGGACGTTCATAGCGGAAGGTCGGTTCAATGTAAAAGACGTTGAACGGCTTAACAATCTGCGGGCCGTAAAGCTTGTCTTCTACGTAAGCCCGCACTACGCCAGCAGTGCCTTCCGGCCGCAAAGCGATGTGCCGGCCGCCTTTATCGTTGAAGTCGTACATTTCTTTTTCAACCACGTCTGAAGTCTGGCCGCTCGACCGAGAAAAGATTTCATAATTCTCAAAAGTCGGAGTCCGGATTTCTTGGTAGCCAGCTAAAGCGAAAAACTGACGGGCCTTGCTTTCAACGCGTTCCCACTTGGCTGACTCGCCTGGCAGAATATCGCTTGTGCCTTTTGGTCTTTGTACTCTCATCAAATCATCCTTTTTCAAATAAAAAAGCACCCTTGAATTTCTTCAAGGGTGCTCAACTAACAGCACGGTACCACCTTTTGCTTGCTACGATTAACGCTCGCCGCACGAACCATTATCTGTTAAAGGGTCATGATTCTTAAGCAGTCAGCTCTCTCACCAAGTTGAGCCTTCTCTGGGGACTGCGCTGTCAAATCTCATTCTTTGTCATTGATAATTCTTGAATAGCTTACTGTGTTTTTAAAAATTAGTCAAGCTCTCAATGGTCATAAACAATCGTAAATGGGCCATCATTGAGCAAGCTGACATCCATGTCCGCCCCAAACTCGCCGGTTTCGACCTGCAGACCGCGGGCACGCAGCTCATCGTTGAACTGCTCCCACAATTCTTTAGACTCAGGCGGCCGCATTGCTTCGACAAAACTTGGTCGGTTGCCCTTTTTGGTATTAGCAAGCAGGGTGAATTGCGAAACGGAAAGAACTGCCCCGCCAACTTGTTTGATGTTCAGGTTGGTCTTGCCAGCCTCATCGGCAAAAATCCGCATTTTAGCAATTTTGTCAGCTGCTTGCTCCACTTGCTCAGCTGAATCGCCATTTTTTAAGCCGACTAAAAGCAGGAGACCCTGCTTGATCTGCCCAACTGTTTCGCCATTAATGGCCACACTGGCTTGTTTAACTCGTTGAATGACTACTCGCATTAGTTATCCGCCCGCTTTACTTCATAGACATTTGGAATATCGCGCAAGCGGCCAATAATTTGGTCCAAATGCGCTGCATTTCTCACGGCCACAGTCGTATAAATATGCGCCATGTTGTTGCTGTCAACCTTGCCCGAAATATTGTCGATGTTTTTCGTCTGTGAGTTCAAAACGCTAATGACATCAGACAATAATTTCGAACGGTTGTAGCCAAAGACTTCCACGTCGGCGTCATAAGTTTGTTTCGAGCTGCCCTGGTCGTCTTCCCAGTCAACGTCAATCAGCCGGCCCTCCGTTTTGGCGGCGCCGTTCAAATTGTGACAATCAGCCCGGTGAATCGTGACCCCGCGGCCTTGGGTGACATAACCAACGATCGGGTCGCCCGGCACAGGGTTGCAGCACTTAGCCAGCCGCAGCATCAAGTCGGAGACGCCTTGAATTTTGACGCCGTTATCACTTTGACTGCTTTCAGTTTGACTGCCGCTGTCCGAATTATCATCGCTAGCCTGTTGGCCGGCATTCATAATCTGATCAGTCCGCGCTTTTTCCTTTGCAGCTTCTTCCTGCTTGCGCAAATCCAGGGTCAGCCGGTTGGCAACAGTTTGAGCCGATAGTTCGCCAAAACCAATCGCCGCGTACAGTTCGTCAGCATTATGGTAGTTGAAGTGCTCTAATACCTTGTCGACGTGGTCTTTGTCCATGTAGTCTTTTGGCAGCAAATCTTCCTGGGTTAAAACTTCTTCTACCTCGCTTTGACCCTTGGCAATATTTTCGCTGCGCCCTTCTGCCCGGAAGAAGCGTTTGATCTTGTTGCGGGCCCGGGAAGTTTTGACCATGTTGACCCAATCGGCAGATGGACGGGCGTTAGTCTGCGTCAGCATCTCGACCACGTCGCCGTTCTTCAACTGATAATCCAGCGGCACGATCTTGCCATTGACGCGGGCGCCAACTGAATGGGCGCCGACTTCTGAGTGAATCATGTAGGCAAAGTCAATCGTAATGCTGCCTTTAGGCAGTTCATAAACTTCGCCTTTCGGAGTAAAGACGTAGACCCGATCAGAAAAGATATCTGACTGCACGCCCTGCATGAATTCGTCGGCGTTGTTGGTTTCTTCGCCCAGTTCCAAAATCTCCCGGAACATGTCCAGCTTTTTGCCAGCACTGGTCATTTCAACGGCATCATGCACGCCTTCTTTGTAAGCCCAGTGGGCAGCAACACCATATTCAGCCACTTGGTGCATGTGCTCGGTCCGAATCTGGATTTCCAGCGGCCGGCCGCCAGGCCCAATAATCGTCGTGTGCAAGGATTGATAGCCGTTGACTTTTGGCACGGCAATGTAATCTTTGAACCGGCCAGGCATTGGCTTCCACTTGGTGTGGACCACGCCCAGGACGGCGTAGCAGTCGCGGACGGTTTGCACGATCACCCGGACAGCCAGCAAGTCATAAATTTCAGAAAATTGCTTGTGCTTGTCGCGCATCTTCTTGTAAATAGAATAAATGTGTTTGGGCCGGCCATAAATCTCGTATTTGATCCCCAGCGTATCGAGTTCATCTTTCAAGACGGCAATCGCATCAGCAATATATTTTTCCCGCTGACTGCGTTTAGCCTGCATCAAATTGACGATCCGGTAATATTGCTGCGGGTTCAAATAGTGCAGACTCATGTCTTCGAGTTCCCACTTGATAGTCCCGATACCTAGCCGGTCAGCTAGTGGTGCGTAAATATCCAGCGTTTCCGCCGCAATCCGTCTTTGCTTGTCAGGCCGCAAATGGTCCAGCGTATGCATGTTGTGCAAGCGGTCAGCCAGTTTAACCATAATGACCCGCAAGTCTTTCGCCATTGCGATCAGCATCTTGCGGTGATTTTCAGCTAAAAATTCTTCGTGAGACTTATACTTGTATTTGCTTAATTTGGTGACGCCATCAACAATAAAAGCCACGTCGTGGCCGAAGTTTTTTTCAATATCTTCATTAGTAACCGGCGTGTCCTCAACCGTATCATGCAAAAAACCAGCCGCGACCGTATCAGCGTCAAGACGCAGCTTGGCCAAGGTCCCAGCAACTTGCGTCGGGTGAATGATATAAGACTGCCCTGAGGCGCGCTTTTGGTCACCATGAGCTTTGACCGCGAATTGGTAGGCCTTTTCGACAAAAGCCTGTTGGTCTGGCGTCATGTACTGCTTGCATTCTGCCATCACCTCTTCGTGAGTCATTTCAACATATTTTGACATCTTTGATCACCGCGCTTCTTTGTAAAAATTGTCTTGCCAAAGGCCGAAAACAGCTAAAATCAAATAGGCCGCACACAAGACAAAATTGTATTTAGCAAAGTGCAAGGCTACCGCTGCCGCAAAAACTGCAGGCAGGAGCAGGATCCACCATTTGCTTAGCTTGCGTACTGCAATTAAATGACCAAGGTGGTAAGACAGCCAGCCATTATACAGCATAAAAATCAAACCGATCCGCCAAACTTTCGGCAGATGCACCAAGCCGCAGCCAAACCACAAGATGACTGACAAGATGGCCCACCAGATCAGCGGCATAAAGGGATGCTGATTCAGCCGGTGCACCCATCTTCCGAGCTTTGATTGTTTGATCTTTTCTAAAAAACTTTTCATCTTACCAAATCCTTCAATCTAAGTTTAATTTTAGCACTTTCAATCAGCCCGCGATATGATCATGCAAACCCAGCGTTTTTGCCGCATAGTCAGGTCAACACGCAAACCGGCTGCTTTTAAGGCAGCTTTAATTTTATCAGCTTGCAAATAATCGATGCCAGAGAAAATTACTTGCCCGCCGGGAGCCAAATGACTTGGCAGCTGCGGGATAAGTTCCAGCAAAATATCAGCCAAGATATTTGCCAGGATCAAATCAAACTTGCCCTCGACTTCTGCCAGCAAGCTGACTTTTTTAACGGTGATATTGTCACAGTGATTCAGCCCCATATTTTCACGAGCTGCGTGCATTGAATCTTCAGAAATATCAGTGGCGAGCACCGACTCAGCCCCTAATTTGCTGGCTGCAATTGCCAAGATGCCTGAGCCGGTCCCAACATCAGCAACTTTCATTGGCCGGTCCAAGCAGCGCTCCATCGCCAGCATGACCAGCTGAGTGGTAATATGACCGCCAGTGCCAAAAGCCAGACCTGGATCCATGATAATAGCCTGCTGGCCAGGTAGTGCTGGCTTGAACTGCTCCCATTTTGGCACAATCGCTAAATGCCGCGAAAAGCTAATCGCATGGTAGTACTTCTGCCATTCTGTCTGCCAGTCAACATTGTTGATATATGAAGATGCAATTTTTTTAGCACCCGTTTGCAAACCGTAGCCGGCTAACTCGGTCAGCTTGTCAGCTAAAGCCTGCTTAATTTCAGCTGGATCTGTTTCTTGGTCAAAGTAAGCGATCAGTTCTAGGTCCTCAGGCAGATCTTTAATATCGCCTAAATCAACAACTGTGGAATCATGACGCCAGCCGGCTTCAACGAAGTCGCTGCGCTTGCGCCCTTCCACGCCTAAGGCACCCAGTTGATCTTGCAAAAAGACCGTCAGTGCTTCTTCAACTTCATGAGAAGTTTCAATTTTGATCACAAGCAGTTTCATAAGAATCCTTTCTTTGCCAGCATTTTCAAGCATGCTATATTTAATAGCGGTAGGTGTTAAAAATGAGTAAGAAGAAAAAACAAAAAGGTTTAAAGAAAACATTAGTCGAAAAAATGCTGGACCAGCACAAGATTAAATATCGGCAAGCCCAGTTTGCAACTAAAATGGTGGGCGATACCGCCCAAATGGACACTTCTATTTTAGCCAAAGACGAGCATTTGGTCTACAAAACCCTGGTCTGCGAAGGAAATAAAACCGGCGTCTTAGTCGGTGTCGTTCCCGTTACCGCCCATTTGGACATGAAAAAATTGGCAAAAGCTTCGGGCAATAAAAAATGCGAGCTGCTGCCGCTGAAGAAACTAGAGAAAACTACCGGTTACGTTCATGGCGCTAACACGCCTATCGGCATTTACGAACGGCTGCATTTCCCAATTTATTTAGATGATTCTGTTAATGACGCTGCTGAAATCGGCGTGTCAGCTGGCGAAGTCGGCCGATCAGTCTTTTTAAATCCGCAAGATCTGGCTAAATTGGTCCAGGCAACGATTGTTGACTTAAAAGAATAATTTACGATGAAACAGACGAAACAATTTTCTTGGCGCCGCAATTTAATCATTCTGGCGATCGGCGTCTTTATTGGCGGAATCGCCTTTTCTGAAGTCGTTCCTTTTCTCTCGCTTTATATTGATACTTTAGGAAAATTCAACCACCAGCAGCTGAATTTTTGGTCGGGCCTAGTCTTTTCAGGGACTTTTATCGTTGGTGCTTTCATCTCGCCGCTCTGGGGCAAATTGGCCGATAAACGTGGCCGTAAAACCATCATTTTGATTTCATCAGCTTCGATGGCGATTGTCATGACTGCGATGGGGTTAGTCACCAATGTTGTTGAGCTGTTTTTGCTGCGCATGCTGCAAGGTTTTTTTGCTGGCTACATTTCTAATTCCAACGCGTTAGTGGCTACCCAAGTGCCTGACAAAGAAAGCGGTAAAGCCCTTGGCACAATGACGGCGGCTTTCACGGCTGGCCAGCTGCTCGGGCCGTTTGTCGGCGGTGCCATTTCATCAGCTTTTTCATACCGGATCACATTCTTTCTTACAGGATTTCTGCTGCTTTGCTGCTTTGTCTTCTCGCTGCTGTTTGTCAAAGAAGACTTCCACCCCGTGGTTGGCCAAAAAATGGACAAAACTAGCGATGTGCTCAAGTCTTTGCAGAGCCCGGCACTGATTTTCGGCCTGCTGCTGACAACAGTCATTATTCAAGCAGCGACCAATTCGATCTGTCGATCTACGTCCGCCAGCTGATGCACAATCAAGGCAACTACGTCTTTGTAGCTGGCATTATCGCTGCTTTACCTGTTATTGCCACTTTCTTTGCCGCTCCCCGCTTTGGCGCATGGGGCGATAAAATTGGCACAGAAAAAATCATCTTGCTCGGTATGTATGGTGCGATTATCTTCTTTGGCTTAACGGCTTTTGTGCAAAACACTTGGCAGCTTGGCATTCTGCGGTTTCTGGTGGGCTTTTCTGATGCCTGCTTGTTCCCGCAAGTGCAAACAATGCTGACTAAAAACACGCCCACCTATGCAACTGGGCGGATTTTTTCTTGGAATCAGTCGGCGATGTATATCGGCAATATCTGCGGGCCACTGATCGGCTCGACAATTTCGGGGCTGACTAATTACAACTATGTGTTCCTAGCTACCGCTGCACTGGTAGTTTTGAATTTAATTTTATTCCACGTTAATGTTTTAAAGAATATGAAAAAATAGCGCGAAAATACAGCTTACTTGGTAATGATCAAGTAAGCTGTATTTTTTATGCATTTAATAATTTGTTGACATTAAAAGTCATCGCTTTTTTGTTAGGAATGAAGAAGATAACGGCTAAAAGCAGAGCAGTTAAGCAAATAATGAGTCCTCCTAAAATAATTGGATCACCATAATTTACTAAAAAACTAATACCATGCAGGCCATAACCTAATAAATCCGTGAGGAAATGCATTACCATCGCCAGCCACAGTTGACCAGTAGACAGCCATAAAATCAACCAAAAAGCTGCTAAGCCGAACGTGAAGATAAGCTGACTAATCACGCTGTTAGTAGGTTCACCGCTGAGTAAATTAATTAAGTGTGTCATGGCGAAAATCAAACTAGTTAAACCGATGCTCCAAATTAGTTGATGACGATTTGTGCGAAAAGCATCTAGTAAAACAAGCAGTACCAAAGCCTGTTCTGCCTGCTCCATTACACCTGCTTCAAGCGCCGTAAACCAGTCACCAACTTGCAAATGGAGCTCAGCTAATGGCTGCAATAAAACTGCTTGACTTGGTGTCAAAGCAAAAGAAATGCAAGCACAAAAGCCGGCTAACCAGCAAGCAGCGAGTAATAGGATTATTTGTAAGCCTAACTTGCGAGCACAATTTTCTTTTTGTTTTACAACTAATCGTAAGTTGAGCTTCCAACATGCACTAAGCAAGAAAACTGCTAAACAGAAAGCAATTGCTGGCAATAAACCTGAAGATATTAAAGAATCAGCCCAAATTGGTGAAATCTGCGGAAAGCTGTTACTGATGTAAATCGATAAAATCAACCAGTAAACGGCTAGCAAACGCCAAATTGTTCCTTTAATCGCGGAACCTGCATAAGCGATTATTGGCAGAAAAATTGGCATTAGCAATAAAGCATAAAGAACCAGCCAACCAGCATGCTGTTTGCAAAGCAGCCCAAACAAACTAGACAGGTAGCGGTTCACGATTGTTGTTAAAAAAATAAAGCAACAAAGTTTATGCCAACATAAAAGTTTTTCTGTTTTCGGCTGAATTAGCGCTAGCACTAATAAAAGCAGTAATAGCACTTGCACAAAGCGTTGATTAAACCAAGCAATTGGTAAAGTTTGCGACACTAGCGACTGTCCGCTAATTAAGAAGTAAAGAGCAAAAATGATCGTTAGGATAATTTCTCCTCTTAATAAATTAATTAGCGTCTTGTGATTGATATTTCTCCTCCTTAACTATTTCCGTATTCTTTTCACATCTATTTTAGCATTTTCTGACACAAAAAGGCTCTCCCATCTGGGAGAGCCTTTTAACGAAGTGATCAGCTATCGACTGTTAATTAAAGCTTAACTGAGTCAACTACTTCTTGCATCTTGTCTGCTGAGTAGTTCATCTTCTTCAATTCTTCGTCTGACAGCTTAGTTTCGATAACGTCAGCAATACCGTTGCTGTTGATAACAGCTGGAGTACCTAAGAACAAGTCATGCTTAATGCCGTAGTGGCCTTGTACTGGAGCTGACAGTGGCAGAACCATTTCTTGGTTTTCAAGAATAGCCTTAACAATGTGAGTTAACATTTGAGCAACACCGTAGAAGGTAGCACCCTTGTTAGCAATGATCTTGCCGCCCTTCTTGCGGACGTCAGTTTGTAATTGTTCCAGAGTGTCGTCATCCAGTTCTGAGTATGAACGTAATGGCTTGTCAGCAATAGTAGCTTCGTCAAAGTTTTCGAAGGAAGTGTCACCGTGTTCGCCTAATACGTAAGCGTTGATGTCACGAACATCCTTGCCAACTTTCTTAGCCAAAGCAATCTTGAACCGAGCAGTGTCCAGTGAAGTACCAGTACCGATAACACGGTTCTTTGGGAAGCCTGACAAACGTTGAGTCAAAGTAGTTAAAATGTCAACTGGGTTTGCGGAAACAACAAAGACACCTTTGAAGCCTGAGTCAACGATTGGCTTAACGATGCTTTCAAGAATCTTAACGTTCTTGCCAACTAAGTCCAAACGGGTCATACCTGGCTTACGAGCAACACCAGCGGTGATGACAGCAACATCGGCATCCTTAGCATCAGCATAAGTACCAGCGTGAACATTTACTGGGTGGTAGAAGTTAGTAATATCTTCCAAGTCAAGAGAGTCACCAACAGTTAACTTCTCAACAACGTCGCAAATTACTAATTCCTTAACATCAGCGTTTTGCAGCAAGTCGTTTGCAAAGGTTGAACCTACACGACCGTCACCAACTAATAAAACTTTTCCTTTAGACATAGAATAATTCTCCCTTCAAAGAAAAATCTTTGTTCTTCATTACACAAGACATTATACACCTTTTTCGACTGAGATTGCGACTGATAAGTTGTTTTTTTCACGAAGTTTTTCAAAACAAAAAAGCATTCTCAAACGAGAATGCTTTTAAGTTATTGCTAATTAGAAGCTATTAAGCCTTGCTTGCGCCAGAAGCAGCGTCAGCTTCAGATTCAGCTTCTTTTTCTTCTTCAAGAACAACTGGTTCTAATTTCTTGCCAGCAGCTTCTAATTGAGCAGCCATTTGCAAACCAGCTTCACGACCGTTTACAACAGTTTCAGCAATTGAGTTACCACCAATTCTGTTGTTGCCGTGCAAACCACCAGCAACTTCACCAGCAGCGTATAAGCCGTTGATAATGTTACCGTTTTCGTCGATAACTCGAGTCTTGCTGTTAACGTGAACACCACCCATAGTGTAGTGGATAGCTGGAGCAATGTGAATTGCGTAGAATGGTCCTTCGATAGGACGTTGCATACCAGTAGTCCGGCCGAATTGTTCATCCTTGCCAGCCTTAACTGCCATGTTCCACTTCTCAACAGTTTCTTCCAAGGTCTTAGCGTGTTCGTTGTTTTGACCGCCAAGCAAGCCTGCCAAGTCGTCACTCTTCTTAACCAGGCCAATTGATTCGTAGAAGTCTAATGACTTAGCGTGGTCACGAGTACCTTGACCAAAGATCAAGAATGCTGAGTGTTCTGGCAAAGCAGTAATAGCGTTTGAAACGATCTTACGAGTAGTTAATTCGTTTACGAAACGGTGGCCGCGGAAGTCACATAAGATGGCACCTTCACCACGAACAGCTTCACCGATTAAGTATGGGTGATCGCCATCTTGGTAAACAGTTGGGTGGATTTGGATTAAGTCCATTTGAGTTAATTGGGCACCACATTCGGTAGCCAACTTGATACCGTCACCAGTTGAGCCAGGGCCGTTAGTAGTTTCGTAGTCAACCAGGTCTGGACGGTACTTCTTGATCATGTCCTTGTTGTGACCGAAACCACCTGAAGCAAGCAGAACAGCCTTAGTAGCAACTTCACGTGGGCCGCCTTCAGTACCAACTAAAACGCCAGTAACGTTGCCGTCTTCGTCTTGTTCGATCTTCTTAACTTGGCAGTTGTTGAAGATTGAAATATTGTCTGCGTATTTAGCAGCAGTTTCCAGCAAGTGGCTTACTAAGTAACCACCAACAGCTGACATGTCAGCTGGACGGTGAGCACGAGGCTTAGACATACCACCAGTGATAGTTAAGTCGCTTAAGTCAATCTTGTGGTCAGCTAACCAGTCAATTGCTAATGGAGTGTGGTTAACGAAGAACCGCAGCATGTCGCGGTCGTTCATGTAGCCACCACCCTTTAAGGTTTCCTTGTAGAAGTCGTCAGCGCTGTCGATCACGCCGTGCTTTAATTGAACGTGGGTTTCAGCAGCGTTCATACCTGATGAAGCCTTCTTAGTGTTACCACCAAGTTCGTCTTGCTTTTCAAAAACAGCAACGTGCAAGCCCATTTCAGCAGCTTGAATAGCAGCAGTTAAGCCGGCACCACCAGCACCAACTACAACTGCATCGTAAGATTCTTCTAATTCAACAAACCATTTTGGTTCATAATGAAATGCCATCTTTAATTCTCTCCTATACTACTTAACTAATCCATTGGATCGGTACTGTCGACATTAGTCATGGCAAGCATGTCCATCCACTCATCGTATTGCTCAGCGGTTACCTTGCCACTCTTTAAAGCAGCTTCGCGCAATGTGCTGCCAGCCTTGTCAGCAGCTTGTGCGATCTTAGCAGCTGCGTGGTAGCCAATGTGTGGTGACAAAGCAGTAACTGTCATCAATGAGTTTTCAAGCAAGTCGTCCATCCGCTCAGCGTTAACAGTTAAGCCGTGGATCATCTTGTCAGCAAAGCCCTTGATTGTGCCAGCCATCAGGTCAGCTGAGTCAAGGAAGGCTGCAATCATAACTGGCTTGAAGACGTTCATTTCAAAGTTACCTTGTGAGCAGGCAGCGGTGATGGTCGTGTCGTTGCCAAAGACTTTCAAGGCAGCCATCGTGACAGCTTCAGCCTGAGTTGGGTTGACCTTGCCTGGCATGATTGATGAACCAGGTTCGTTAGCAGGAATGTTCAATTCGCCGTAGCCAGCCCGTGGACCAGAAGCCAAGAACCGAATGTCTTGTGCAATCTTAAACATATCAGCAGCCAAGCTCTTTAAAGCACCGTGAACAGTGTTAATGCCTGAGTGGTGAGCTAAGCCGAAGAACTTGTTGGTCTTAACGTTGAATTCGTGACCATAAACCTTGGACAGTTTTTCAGCGATTCTAGCAGTCATGCCAGGAGCGGCATTCAAACCAGTACCAACAGCAGTACCACCAATAGCCAGTTCATACAGAGTTGGCTTCAGAGTCTTGATGTAATCTAAGTCATGCTCCAAAGCTGAAACGTAACCAGAAACTTCTTGGCCGAATGTTAATGGCGTAGCATCTTGCAAGTGGGTCCGGCCGACCTTAACAGTCTTCCAGTACTTCTCTTGCTTAACTTTTAATTCGTCAATCAGGTGTTGAACTTGTGGTTCCAGCTTGTCTAAAGCTTGGACAGCGACAAGGTTCATAGCGGTTGGGAAAGTATCGTTAGATGATTGGCCACGGTTAACATCGTCATTTGGCAAAATAGTCAAATCTGGGTGCAGCTTCATTGCCATGTTAGCAACGACTTCGTTCGTGTTCATGTTGGTTTGCGTACCTGAACCCGTCTGGTAAACATGAAGCGGGAAGTCCTTGCGCAAATCATCATCGCTTAAAGCTGAAAGCTTGTCGACAGCTTCGATAATCGCCTCACCTTTATCTTTTGGCTCGTCGCCAACTTCAACGTTTGATTGAGCAGCGGCTTTCTTAATTTGCAATAAAGCACGAATAATAGCCAAAGGCATTAACTCACCGGTCGGGAAGTTATTGCGACTTCTCTCAGTCTGTGGGCCCCATAAAGCTTCCTTAGGAATCTTGACTGGGCCGATAGTATCACTTTCGACACGATATTCCGTCATTAGATTACCTCCAATTTAGGTAGTTATGTTTAAAAACTTCACAAAACTATTATAGCTAATTTTCCAAAATTCAGAAAGCCCTTTCACCCATTTTTAAGAAAAAACCAACTCTTCCTTTAAAATCAGCTTCAGCAGGTAATTAAAAATTCGTTTTTGCTTCACAAAAAAATTGAATTTCGGCTAGTTTAAAATGATTAAAAATTTAGTAGAAACAGGGACCGCTGTGAGCGCATGTGCAAACAAAGAATGGTAAAATTTAGTTAGAAAAGCAAAGGAGGCTACCCTCATGAACAATGAAAACGTCTTTTTCAACCCAGGCGATGCAATTGCGTCTTCCCACGATTTTAAAGAAGCACGCCGCAGTGCTCAAATCTACAAGCAAAAGGAAGGAACCAGCAAAAAATTAGTCATTGCTAAAAACAAAAACAATGGCATCTATGCGATTTACTATGCTGACAATGCTGTTGACGAGCAGCACGGCGTGCAGCATGAAATCAAAGATAAGCTTTAACTGCTTATTTTAAAATTTGGAGCAATCAAAAAGATCCGCTTGATCAGCGGATCTTTTTTTGTAAGCGAGTTTTTAATCAAATGTAAGACTTAATTAGCTAAATTAGTCTAAATCAACGTTGTCTGGGAAAGTGTCCAAACGTTCGCCGTCACCTAATTGCTCTTCGATTCTCAGCAATTGGTTGTACTTTTCAACACGTTCACTACGTGCTGGAGCACCGGTCTTCAATTGGCCGCCGTTAGTAGCAACTGCGAAGTCAGCAATAAAGGTGTCGCCAGTTTCACCTGAACGGTGAGAAATCATGGTGTTGTAACCGTTCTTACGTGACAGACGGATAGTTTCCAGAGTTTCAGTTACGGAACCGATTTGGTTCAGCTTGATCAATGAAGCGTTACCTGCGCCTTCCTTGATAGCCTTAGTCAACAGCTTAGGGTTAGTGCAAATGAAGTCATCCAAAACGATTTGCAGACGGTCTTTGTGGGTCTTGGTGAAGTTAACCATACCTTCAACGTCGTTTTCGTCGTATGGGTCTTCCATTGAAATTAATTCTGGGAATTCGTCTAACAGCTTGTCGTAGTAGTCAGATAATTGTTGACCATCTAAGACTTTGCCTTCCAAGTGGTACTTGCCGTCTTCTTTGTTGTAGAAGTATGAAGCAGCACAGTCACAAGCAATGGCAATGTCTTCGCCTGGCTTGTAACCAGCCTTAACGATAGCTTCGTGCAGCATCTTCAAAGCTTCTTCTGAGCTGTTCAGGTCAGGAGCGAAACCACCTTCGTCACCCAAACCAGTAGTGAAGCCAGCGTCTTCGATAACTTTCTTCAGAGTGTGGTAAGTGTTAACGATCTTTTCGAAGCCATCACGGAATGAAGTCTTCTTAACAGGAGTGATCATGAATTCCTGCATGTCAATGCCGTTGTCAGCATGTTCACCACCGTTGATAACGTTGTGGAAGGTTTGTGGCATTGATAAGTCTGTACCGCCTAAGTAACGGTAAAGAGGCTCACCAGCATCTTTAGCAGCTGCACGAGCAGTAGCCATTGAAACGCCCAAAATAGCGTTGGCACCTAAACGGCCCTTGTTTGGAGTACCGTCAAGCTTAATCATGGTGCTGTCAACTAAAGCTTGGTTGTATGGGTCTAAGCCCTTTAAAGCTTTGTTGATTTCGGTGTTAACGTTGTTAACGGCTTTAGAAACACCCTTGCCGCCTAAACGCTTGCCGCCATCACGTAATTCAACAGCTTCGTTTTCACCGGTTGAAGCGCCTGATGGAACTTCTGCGCGGCCCATAACGCCGTTGGATAAAGTAACTTCTGCTTCAACAGTTGGGTTGCCACGTGAGTCAAAAATTTCTCTTGCGTGAACATTTTCAATAACTGGTTTGAGCATTAAAAAAATCCTCCTTATAAATAGCGGCTAAAATTAGCCGCACCGCGGGCCTTGACCCGCAATTAGTTTCCAAAAATAATTGTAAGCCAATGGCAAAATCTTGTAAAGAAAAAGGAGGATCTTTGCTCGTGAAAAATTTAACTCATTCGGCAGGCTCCAGTTCAAGCTGCAACTGCTGGTGGGCATATTGATGAAAGGCGTTCAGCATCACCGTATACAAATATTTTTCTTGCTGGCGGATTGGCGTTTTGTGAGGATCGTCTTCAGCTTGGCGGACAGCATTGAAAAATTTGTGCAAAGCCGCCGTAATTGCAAATTTCAACGTTTGAGCGCTGCCCTGCTCTGCATAAGGACTATCGAATTCCAAAATTTCTGCCCGCCCAATTTGCTCCAAATCAGCCTGGGCTCGTTTTTTTTGCCCCTAAGATCACGCCAACCAGCTGATGGTGCTGGGCGGGAGTTTGACACCACTGACTAAGCAAGCGCGTACCTTCTTCATTTAAAAAGTCACCATTTTGCACAAACTTGCTTTTCTGCTGAAGCAATAGGTGATTTTGCTCACGAATTGTTTGCTCCGAATAGTTGCGTTTAGAAAAATTCAGACATTGAGGGCGAATCTGAGGCTGTTTAGCAGCAGGTTTTTTAACTTTGGCCGCCGTTTTAGCTTCGACGTAAACATCAGCCGGTGTAAGTTCCGGCTCCAGCAAATATAAGCGATTAGGCTTGTTTAAGCCTTGGCGCACTTGCCGCAGGAGACGGCAGCGTTCCAGCTCGCGTTTGTGTTTAATGATGGTATGTTCACTCAAGCCCAGCAAGTCACGGAATTCCTGGTTCGAAAAAATAAAGAAAATTTTACCGTTTTGGTCGCGCCATTGACTTTTAATGGACAGCTTTTCCCGGTCTTTCAGCAGCATGTACATCATTTTTGCGCCCAGGCTGAGCTGGCGATAGTGGTAGTTTACAAATAAAAATTTGGGAATTTGAAAAAATATGGCCTGTGTTTGCTTTTCGTTAGGTTGAGTCATTCTTGCTCCTGCTTTCTAAAATTCGTTATTCACCCTAATAACGAATGGCAAACCCAAATGGGGCCAAATTATTTTATTTTTCCTGGATAAAAATTCCGGCTGGTATCTTGTAAGTATCTAATAAATCAGTCGGTAAGTCTTGATCTTGATTTAAAGCGATTAATGCAGTTCCGCGGTTTGCTTGAAAGAGAGCATAAATTCTCTAGAAAATTATGACTATTTTCAGGCCGCTTGGTTTTAAGCAAGGCTTTTGCAAATTTTGCAGTTTAAGATAGGAAGATTATGCAAATAAAAATGATGCTTGGAGACTTAACCAGAAGCATCATTCTAATTTACGCATTTTTTCTATGAGCGATTAGTCTTAAAACAGCATCACGATAAACTTGCTCTCGACTGCGTTTACCTATCGCAACAATTTGAATAATTTTTACTTTTTTATCTTCTTGGGTAAAAACGATTCGTAAGCCCATTTTCCTATTTTTCAATTTATTGCAGCCTGCAAGTTCGCCCCTCAACGGTTGCCCTGCAGTCATCCCAAGAGCTGCAATTCTGTCAAGCCCTTTATCAACGAACACAAGTTGTGATCCATCCAAATTGTCATATTCTTGTCGGGCCTTTTTAAAATAAACTAATTGATAGTTACTCGCCTCTTTTTTTATCATTTATTCCCAGCCATCGTCATCATCAAGATCTACCTGCTTGTTTCTCGCCTTGACCCCGCGAACCTCTTGATCAGAGTACAGTTTGTCGTTTGTTTGCAGTCGGTCAGCTGCCTCAGCATCAAACAGCTTTTCTTCCAATTCATCAATTAAACGAACCATATGTTCATAATCGTCAACATCCATTACTATGCCTGCAGGAGTGTCGCGATTAAAAACGTAGACACCGCTCTTGGCTTTTTTAGCTTTTGCAAATATTTTTGTTGGACTTTTTTTCAAAGCAGAAATATTGCTGGTCGGAACATCTAAGATTTTAAGCATAAACCCACTCCTCTAAAATTTCATTTGGGCTTATTATAGTCTGCTAAAAATCTTTTAGCAAGCATTAAATAGTTACTTAAATAGGCTGTTCAGATTTAGCTATTTTTTTAAATAGTAACTTTTTCAATAGTAACTTTCATAATAGTAACTTCTGCAATAGTAAATTTTTAAATAGCAAATCAAAAAAAGCCAGGCAGCAATTAATGCTGTCTGGCTTAATTTATGCAACTATTTCTTGTCAATCACAATGTCGCTTGGCTTAACTTCTTTGCCGAAGTATGGCTTCAGCTCCTTGTTGTAATCATCTTCAAAGAAACCGGCCTTGCTCAGCTTAGCGATTTCTTTATTGGTCCAATTCTTCAAGAACTTGTTGCCCTTCTTGACTGCTGGGGCAATAAATTGGTTCGGTCCTAAATGCTTAATGCCAACCGTGTACTTGTTGTTCTTCTTAACCCAAGCGTACAAGTAGGAGTTGTCATCAGCTAAAGCAGCGCCCCGGCCATTTTTAATGGCATTGAATTGCTGAGTCTTGGAATCAAACTTAAGCAGATCAACGCCCTTTTGCTTGCTGGTAAAGTAGTTTTCAGCAGTCGTGCCCTTAGTCACAATCACTTTTTTGCCGTTCAGTTGGCTAACTTTGGTAATTGGCTTGCTCTTCGGTGAAACCACGCCCACTGAGACTTTCATGTATGGCGTAGCCCAGTCGACAACTTTCTTTCTTTCAGGAGTTTCAGTGAAGTTGGCCAAAACCAGATCAGCCTTGTTAGCATTCAGCGTGTCAACACGGTTGTTGGCGTTAACCTGCACGAACTTGACCTTCACGCCCATATCTTTAGCCAGCTTGCGGGCCAAACGAACATCATAGCCCACACGCTTGCCTTGGCTGTTAACCCAGCCGTAAGGCGGCAAGTCGCCGAAAACTGCGATCTTGATCGTGCCCCGCTTTTTAATTGCGGCCACTGAGCTTGGATTGTTGGAACTGGAACTGGAGCTCCCATTTGAGCACCCAGTCAGGACCAGCAAACCAACGAGCAAGGCTCCTGCTCCTAGCAGCACTTTCTTCAATAAATTCTTCTTCATCTTCATCAGTTAATTCTCCTCTAAAAATCCATGCTGGCCAAAAAGTCCTTAGCCCGCTGCGTTTGCGGGTTAGTAAAGAAATCTTTGCCAGCGGTTTGTTCCAAAATTGTTCCTTGGTCTAAAAACAGGACTTGATCAGCAATCTGCCGGGCGAAATTCATTTCGTGGGTAACGATGATCATCGTCATATTGTCCTGTTCGGATAATTCTTTAATCAAATCCAGCACGCTGCGCACCATTTCTGGGTCAAGCGAAGCTGTCACTTCATCAAACAGCATTAAATCCGGGTGCATAGCCAGCGCGCGGGCGATCGCAATCCGCTGCTTCTGCCCGCCTGACAATTCCCGCGGGTAGCTATTAGCGTAATCGCTCAGCTGGACGCGTTTGAGCAATTGACGTGCTGCTTGTTCAGCCTCGGCCTTGCTCTTTTTTTGCACCTTGACTGGCGCCAGGGTGATGTTTTGCAAGACCGTCATATTTGGAAACAGGTCGTATGATTGAAACACCATCCCAATTTTCTGGCGCAGCTGCTGCCAATTAGCATTATCGGCCTTAACTGTCTGCCCTTCAAAGACTAGCTCGCCGGTTTGAAAATCTTCCAATCCGTTCAAACACCGCAGCAAGGTGCTTTTGCCAATGCCAGATGGACCCAGCATCGTCATTACTTCGCCTTTTTGCAGCGAAAAATTGATGTCATGCAAGACCTGCTGCTCACCGTAGGACTTGCTTAAATTCTTGACTGTTAAAATTGGTTCGGCCATCAAAAGCCTCCTTTAATTTTGATTCCGACGTGCGACCTTTTTGGACCACAGCGATAGCGGATAGTCGACGATGAAATACAGCAAGAAAATCAAGCCGTAAATCCAGAAGACCGCGGTTGGGTGCGACTGGTTATTAGCTTCGATAATCTGCTGGCCAACGTTGATCAAGTCCATCACAGAGATCATCATCAAAAGCGAAGTCGTTTTAATGACTCTCGTGGCTAAATTGATCGTTGCTGGCAATTCCAGCTGAAAAGCTTGCGGCAATAGTACGTAAATGAACAACTGCCATTTTGACAAGCCTAAGGCCAGCCCTGATTCTTGCTGAACTTTTGGCACGGAAATCAAAGCGCCCCGGACAATATCTGAGAATTCGGCAGAAACCCATAGAGCAAAAGCAATGGTGGCCATGACTGAGCCTGGCCAGTTAATGCCAACCTGCCGCGGCAGAATGTAATAGAACAAAAACAGCAGGACCACGGTTGGCACGATCCGGAAAAATTCCAAGTAAATCCGGAAAATTGCTCGCAGAAGCTTGCTTTTGCTGGTTCGCAACAGCCCAATCAAAGCACCTAGCAAGAGCCCGAAGACTAAAGCCAGAGCAGCAATCCAGACGCTGGTCCACAAACCGCCCAGCAAGCGGACGAAGTTGCGTCCTTGGAATAAAACGCTAATCCCCGAATGTTCCATAACGCACCCTCTTTTCTAGCCAGGTCAATAGCAGCGACAGCGGAATTAAAATAATCGCATAGGCAATCACCAAAACAAACAAGTACTCGTTCGACCGGTAATACAGGCCAATTAAATCCAGGGCGGTATTAGTTAATTCCGGAATTGCAATTACTGAAAAAATCGATGTTTCTTTGATCAGAAAAATAATGTTGGCAGCCAGCGATGGCACTGACAATGAAAAACCTTGCGGAAAGACAATGTAGCGAGCCAGTTGCCAGTTGGACATCCCCAAGGCCCGGCCAGAATCGACTTGAGTCTTGCTGACGCCATCAAAGCCGCCAGTAAAGCCTTCCGCCATGTAAGCACCGCCTAGGAAAATCAAACCGATAATCCCGCAAGTGACCGCGCTCATTTTGAGCCCCATGACTGGAAAGGCATAGTACAGAAAGAACAACTGAATCAGCAGCGGCGTGTTGCGAAAAAGCTCAACATACACCGACACCAGTTGTCTAGCGACTGGGACCTTGAAATACTGAATCAAGCTACAACAGAGGCCCACCACCATTGCGCCTAGAATTCCGACTAGCGACAGCCACAGGGTTTCACGAAAGCCCTGGGCAAATTGCGGCAAGCTCTGTTGAATGATTTGCCAATCCATGTTCTTCATCCCTTCTATTAAGAACACTTCTTATCATAAACTTTTCAGGCGTAACTTACAATTAATAAGTATCATTTTTTGCATATTTTTTCGGCATGCTTGCCTAAACCTGCCGGGCATACAAAAAGACAGCCTGGCGGCTGCCTTTTACTGTTATTAATTTATGATTAATAAACCGTCCCGCGATAGAAACGCTTGCGGATTTGGTTGAAATTGTAGTCTTGCAGTTCGCTCATCTTGATGAAGTCGTCAGCAACGCCCCAAGACATCAAATTGATCGGGTCGCCAAATTCGTCTTCTGGCATGCAGAGCACGATTGGTTTGCCAAGCTGGCGGGCATAGCCAAGCTCCATGCCCAAACCAACATCTTCTTCACTCGGCAGGTACACGCCAAACATGACTGTACAAATTTTCACGCCCAGCAGGTCGTCATCGTAGGTGCCTTGTCCCCACTCAATATCATCAGTTGGCTCGTCTGAATGAATTTCACCGCCAAATTGATTTTCAACTGGGACAAAGGAATTCGTGAAGTCAACCGTTGGGTTGGCAGCCAGGGCCCGCATGGCGTCATTATAAGCCTTAATCTGCTTGTCGTTGAACCAGCCGGCGCCAAAATACAAAGTTTGACTGCGCTGACCGGGGATCAGCTTATCGTCTACATCTTGTGAATGAAGAATATCAATCAATCTTAGACTCTCCTTTTTGAATCAATTGTGTTTAGCTTAGGAGTTTTAAAAAGATTCATCAAGGAAAGGATCTCTATTTATCAATAAAAAGCTTTACTGGCCGTGAGCAGGAAAAATGAAGGAAACCGCAAGCTATGTATTTGATACAATGATATCCGGCAACTGACAAACGCCTCCCTTGAAAGGAGGTGAAATCTATGTGGAATTTATGTCTAAAAATATTCATTGCTCCAATAATCGTTGGAATAATCTTACGATTATTTGATCTATGGTTGAAAGTTCGTCGCAATGATAAAGACTAGTTGCCATTCAACTCCCACGCCTACTATTTAAGTAAGCGAAAAATAAAAGCACTATCTCTAGTACAGATAGTGCTTTTGTGTTGTCTATGTGGACATGCCTAAAAACTTTACACATTTAGTTTAACACGATAAACAAATAAAAGCACTATCCTTGCAACAGATAGTGCTTTCACTTTATTTAAACGCATGAATTAAGCTTAGGGGACTCATTTTATTCATGCTTGCGGCGTTTGATGCCAGCTAGGCCAAACAGTGCTGACAAGCCGGCAGCTAACCAGCCAAAGATAGCAAAGTTATTTTCACCATTGGTTTGCGGTAAGGCTTGTTGTTTAGGCTGTGCCTTGACTGTCAAGCCTTGATGACCAGCGATAGTTGAAACACCAGCTGTCCGAGTGTGATTGGTATTACCATTCGAAATGGTGGTTTTACCAGTGGTGCCGCGATTAGTATTGGAACCACCTTTGTCGTTCTTGTCGCCTTTATCAGTCTTGCCACCTTGATCAGTCTTGTCCTTCGTGTAGGTAATCGTGATCGTGACATCTTGGGTGTCAGCAGTAACGGTTTGATCTGGCACAATAGCTTGGCTTGGAGTGTAGCCTTTAAATTCAGGGGCATCGAATTTAGGCCATTCACCAGTGCTCCAGTCGCCCCAAGTGGTTTCACCGGTCGTTGTGTTCTTAGTACCAGACCGAGTCAAGGTAACAGTTTGCTTAGTTGTAGTTGTTTCGCCAGTAGTTGGATCAACAACGTTGATTGTACGAGTGATGGTCTTTGAATCCGTAACTGGTTCGGTAGTTGGAGTTGTTGGGGTTCCTGGATCCACAGGCTGTTGTGGGTTGACCTTTAGCATAATATAAATAGGAGAAGCAAGGCCTGTATCCTTTTCAGGGCCATTATTAGCATTAGCAACTGATTGATAACCAAAATGAGCGCTTGACGAATCAATCCAGTAGTAATAATCCCCGTCAGTTGGATTATCTACAATAAAGACATTATTTGGGGTATTTGCAACGTTTGAAGTGGATTTAGGAACTATGGCTCCATTGGCTGCATCAGCAATTTCGGATTCAGATTTATCCTTATAATTCAATCTTTTTAGTGCTTTTTCTAAAGCTGATTTTTGCTCATCACTGTTTCCCAGTGTATAGCCATGATCAAGCCATGGACGTAAATCTAATTCAAATGAGCCGCTAATACTTCCATAGCCATAAAATGGGGCATATTTCACTTTACTAAAGTCGTCTATGTTATAAACATATGACCAGGCAATAGATTTCAGATGATTTTCTGGAGCTTCTGTAATTACATTACCGTTTTCATCAATCGGAACAATTTTTGGCATTCTGGCATTCTATAGTAGTTAAAGTGAACACGAAATGTACTCTTAGCACCATTGTCAGTTGTAGCCCAAGTATTGCCAAGTACACCATTATTATTTGTTTTACTCAAAATTGAAACAAAACCAGCTCCATATTCAAAGGCAGCTTTCGTAGCATCTACTAAGTTTGAATTTCCTGAAGTAGTGATTCTACTATACAGAGGATTCTCTGGATTGTGGTTACCAATTGTTGGAATGTATTGATTAAATGAGCCAAAATAATAGTCACCATTGCCTGAAGGCAAAATACTATCAGCATACTTAGCTTCGTAGGTACTGTAGTCTATAGACCCCGGAAGTGCCAAATTCAAGTGTCCATCGTTACTAATAATGCTTTGGTTTAAGACCTTCTCAAAAACACTTCTATCCAAGTCTGTTGATGTATAGTTAATCGATTTTAAATTGAGTTGACCCTGCTCATCGTATTCCTCATTATTTATATCATTTTGCAAATCATTATGGGTTTTATCTTGAGAAACAGTTTCTGGCAATTTGAACCAAGACCAGGTACCCTTTCTCAGTACTGTGGTGTTATCAAGATTCGATACTTCATCTCCAGTATAAGTCAGAATAAAGTGACCAAAATCAATGCTTGGTGCAACTTGTCCCGTCTTAGTTACGGAAACAGGTAAATCGTTTGCATCATAATTAACATCATAGGCATCATAGTCAAAAGAAATATCCAGTTCATGCTTGACGCCATAATTTACCAATTGGGTATCTTGGGCTATGTTCACACGCTGTGTGCTCAACTTAGAATCCGATTCAATCTTAAAGGATTTTGTATATGTTCTGTCTGTTGTATGCTGCTCATTTTGCTCATCATGGTCTCGGTGGTAGTTTGCTGGAATAGTTAATGTGACAGACTTGCTTTCTCCAGCCTTACCACTTATTTCGTGAGTCTCGCCAACTTGTTTATTCACATCTACATCCCAAAGGATTACTTGGTTAGTATATGTTTTATTAGGATCTGCTGGTTCTTGCTGTGCTTTCAAAGAAGCTTTAAGAAGTGCTTCTGTTACAAGTTTTCCTTTAGTTGCACTGTCTTTGGATTTAGCAGCATCATTCGATTGTTCTTTTGCTCCTTCATTTACCCCCCCCAGTTGCGTTAGACACATTACCGTTTTGAACTTGAGGAGTTTCTAACTTATTCGTTTGTGGCTGCGGATTTTTGTTCTTTGATTCAGCTACAGGTTGGGTAACAGTTGACTCTTCATTCTTGTTTGCTGCGTCTTCTTTAGTGCCCTGCGCTGTTGCTACAGCAGAACCGGCTTTTTTAGTTGAAACAGCTGGCTTTGAAGCATCAGAAGCAGTATTAGAAGAATCATCGTTCTTCTCAACAACAGTACTCTGTCCTGCTTGCTGACTGCTGTCAGTCGTTTCAGCTTTTGCTTGCCCTGGTCCAGCAACCAAAAATGTCGTTGCCAGCGCAACCGATGCCAAACCAACAGATAATTTTCTTAAACTAAAATGTTGAATACCTTCGCTTTTATCTAAAAGTTTAGGTTGATCGTGATTAAATTTTCCAAACATAATTATTATCTCCCTAAGCTGATCTCTTTCACATTCATCGTCTATATAATAACGATGCTTAAGTTATTTTGCAAGTAATAAATTTTGGCTTTTTTCCGTGATATATAAAGCGTTCCCAAACACATGACTCCTTGTTTTAAATTACATAATTATATATCTTTGTAAAAGCCAAAGTTTAATTGCTTGTGTTTTTCAAAAGCACTGCAAACAAAAAGCATGCCGGAAGTCCTTCCCGAGATGCTGCCTAGCTACTACATTATCTTAATGCAACCTCGTCACCTGCAACAATTGCATTAAAGCAAACAAAAACCGCCTAACCTTGCAGTTAAGCGGTTTATCTAAGGAAGGTACAGGATTTGAACCTGCGCGCCAAGTACAACTTGGTTCGCCGGATTTCGAGTCCGGTGCATTACCACTCTGCCAACCTTCCATAACAATAAAGATTATACTCGTTTTAACCTCAATCGCAACTGAACTAGTAATGTTGGTTAAATTCTATTTTTAGGTTTTTACTCATTTTCTACCCTAGGATTTTGATATAATTTGAAAGATGACTATGCCTCCCATTGAAAGGAGGTGAGCTAATGGAAAACTTATTAACTTCAATAGTGGCTCCACTCATTGTGGGGATAATGCTGTCATTATTTGATTACTGGCTAAATAATCACCACCATTGAAATAGTCATCTTTAGCCCTCAACGCTTTCTTTTTTTAGTTAGCGATAAAAAAGCATTACCTTACACGCTAAAGGTAATGCTTTTTGAGCTATGAAAAACTTATTAACTATCCAAATTCATTTTAACATTGTACATTTTATTTGTCACTAAACTGTTCTTACCTGTACAATATGCTTTCGCCCAAGAAAAATGCTAACTTCGAAAAGACAGCATTCTTCTCAATATATCATTGCCCCGATTATTGTTGGTGTAGCATTATCGCTACTTGATTAACGGTTGAACAATCATAGAAGTGATAAGCAATAGTTGCCATTAGCTCACACACCTACTGATTGCAATTTAAGTATAGCATAAATTAACACTAAAAGCTGTCAAAATAGCGCCCTTCTTTTTGATACAATTAAGAGCGGCAGCTGGCCTCCAAAGGAGGTGAGTGCGCTATGAATAGTCTCTTGGCTTCGATCATTTGCCCGATCATAGTCGGAACAGTCGTAGGAATTGTCCTGTGCTTGTTTGATGGGTGGCTAAATCATCACCGCAAATGACATTCGACTGCCATTTAGCTGCACACATTATGTCTGCTGACATAAAAAGCCATCGTCTTCGGTACAGACGGTGGCTTTTGTGCGTTATGCAACCTCTTGGCTTCGTTGCATTTTTATTATAGCATGCTTTAACAATATTATTCATCATTAACGTATTGTCATTTGGAAAAACAAAAGCCATCGTCTAACAGTCAGACGGTGACTTTTGTGCGTTATGAATTCTTCTAGATTCAGATTTTATTATAGCATGCTTTGTACCCTTTCGCCGCTGATTGCCACATTTCTTAATAATTGCTAAAATTAAGCGACAATTACCACTTGCACCCTGTTTTCAGCTATAATTAGCGCTGGCAGAAAAGTGAGTTAAATTAGGAAAGATGCGCTGGTAATTTAAAAAGATGACAATTTTTCTGGGCATTTTCGTGGCTGCGGCGGCTGCTTTTAGCGGGCTGGCATACAGTGTTGCCAATTCCAAGCATTTTTTAGTGATCGATCGTTTATTGCAAAGACGCCTGTTCGTGCGCGAAGAAAAGCCGTTCAGCCGGGCTTTGTCTTTAATTTTTGCGCCCAAATTAATGGTTCTTTGGGACTGCCTGCTAGCCGTCGTCTTAATCCTGGGCGGTCAATTTTTGGCAGCCGCTTGGGCACTTGGCACTTTGGCTTTTGCTGACTTATGCGGCATTGCGGTTAAGCATTTAATTAAGCGCCAGCGCCCTTACAACCACGCTGAGACAAAAACCGGCTGGTCCTTCCCTTCTGGCCACATTTTAGGGGCTACCACGATGATTATCATCGTCTGGACGCTCTTTGGCAGTCAGCTCTCAGGTGCTCTGCTGGCCGGGTTGATCATTTTGGGGCTGACCATTGCCTTTGCCCGTCTAGATGCCGGTGCGCACTATCCAGCTGATTTAGTTGGCGCAGCTTTATTGGGCTTCGCCTGCAGCTCGATTTCAATTTGGATCTGGCAAATTTTGCTAGCGATTATTCATTAAAAACGAAGTTTATTTTTAAGTGCTTAGGTTATCCTAAGCGCTTTTTTATTTTTTTCATGCAAGATTTTCATTCTAAAAATCATTCGAACAAGGTAAACTTAACTTAGACTAGTATGTTTTAATTTTTTAGGAGGAACGAACGGTGAAGTTCAGTCAATTTATTAAAGCTTCTGGCATCGTGCTGGCAGCTGGCCTCATTTTATCAGCCTGCTCCAACAGCACTTCGTCTAGCAAAGGCAAGTCGACCAAAGATTCAATTGCCTTGGTTACCAACAACACTGGGGTGGATGACCACTCCTTCAACCAATCTGCTTGGCAAGGCCTGAAGGCTTACGGTAAAAAGTACGGTTTGCGCAAAGGAAACGGCGGCTACAACTATTTTGAATCAAGTTCAGCTTCTGACCACGTGCCAAACATTGAATCGGCAATTAATGCCAAATACAAAACTATCGTTGGCGTCGGCATTGAATTGACTGACCCGATCCGGTCCGAATCAAAGAAGCACCCGAACACCAACTTCCTGTTAATCGACAATGTCGTTAAGCGCAAGAACGTTGTTTCTGCTACTTTCAAGAGTCAAGACTCCTGCTACCTGGCTGGGATCGCTGCCGCTTACACGACCAAAACCAACAAAGTTGGCTTCATCGGCGGCGGCCACAATGCCGTGATCAACCTCTTCGAAGCTGGCTTTTTAAAGGGCGTGAAAGATGGCGCCAAGGCTCAAGGCAAGAAGATCAAAGTTTACGATGACTATGTCGGTAACTTTAACGGCGTTGACAAAGCCAAGATCATTGCCAAGAGCATGTACGCCAACGGCGCTGATGTCGTCATGCACGCAGCTGCGACTGCTGGTGAAGGCCTCTTCCAAGAAGCTAAGGACATCAACCAAAAGCAGCCTGCTGACAAGAAAGTTTGGGCAATCGGCGTTGACTCTGACCAATCACCTTTAGGCAAATACACCGCTTCTGACCACAAGAAATCAAACTTCACTTTGACTTCAGTCATGAAGGGCTGCGACACTGTTTGTGAAGACGTTGCCACTAAAGCCCACCAAGGCAAGTTCCCTGGAGGCAAGCACCTGGTTTACGGCTTGGAGCACAACGGGACCTATGTTTTGAAAGGCAACCAAAGTGCTAAATCTTGGGCAGCCGTTCAAAAAGCTCGCAAGGAAATCATTTCTGGCAAGATCAAGGTACCAACAGATCCTAAATCAAATTAAGCCGGCATTGACAAATAATTCGGAAAACAGTTTAATAAAAAGCGGTAACTGTTAGCGATGACCTTTAAAATTAGTCCAGTGAGGCTAAGAAGGAAATCTACCGCTTGGCAGGCGTTTAGCCTGCCCACAAGTAGAAAGACCAACTTGCACACTGGTGCAGGCTGGTCTTTTTTCATGGGTCATCATAGTTAGAAAGGACGAACGATGAGCAAACAAGTTTTTGACGGTCCTGGCATCAAGCGCGCCTTGATGCGGATGACCTATGAAGTCGTAGAAAGGAATAAAGGCACTGATCAGCTTGCTTTGGTCGGCATCAAAACCCGAGGCTGGTACCTCGCCCAGCGAATGGCGGCCAACCTAGCCAAAATTGAGCAGGTACAAGTGCCGGTTACTAGTTTAGACATCACCGCTTACCGCGATGACTTAACCCATGCTGAAAAGCAGGCTGCCAGCCAAACTGGTTTAGATTTTGACATTGATGGCAAAAATCTTGTCCTGGTTGATGATGTCCTTTACTCCGGTCGTACAATCAGAGCAGCCATGGATGCTTTAATGGATCATGGCCGCCCTGCCCGGATTTACCTGGCGATTTTGGTTGACCGCGGCCACCGCGAGCTGCCAATTCGGCCAGATTTTATCGGCAAAAACATCCCTACTGCTAAAACAGAAGACGTACAAGTTTGCCTGCAAGAAGTTGACCACCGTGATGGCATCTTCATTGCTAGCGGAAAGGAGCAAGCATGAGTCAAGAAAAACCTTTCCGCAATCCAGACGCGATCTTAGACGTTTATGAAAAGCCGAAACTCGGCCAAGGCATCCTGCTCTCCCTGCAGCACATGTTCGCCATGTTCGGCTCTACTGTCCTGGTGCCAATCTTAATCGGGATCAGCCCGAGCATCGCCCTCTTGTCTTCTGGCGTCGGCACCCTGGTGCACATGCTTTGCACGAAGTTCAAGATCCCAGCTTATCTGGGTTCCAGTTTTGCCTTCGTTGCCACCATGCAGGCCCTGATGAAAATGGATGGCTACCCTGCCGTTGCGCAAGGCGCAATTGCTTCTGGCCTGGTGTACTTGATCGTGGCCCTCATCATCGGCCGCGTCGGGTCTGATTGGGTCAATAAAGTCCTGCCGCCAATTGTCGTCGGCCCGATTATCATTGTTATCGGCTTGTCGCTAGCAACTACCGCTGCTAACGACGCGATGCTGAAAAATCAAAAATACGATTTGACCTACTTCGGGGTCGCCATTTTCACCTTGGTCATGACTTTAATCTTTCAAATGTGCTTCAAAGGCTTTACCAGCTTGGTTTCAATCATGCTCGGCATAATTTGCGGCTACCTGCTTTCCTGCGCCTTAGGTATTGTCGATTTTTCCGGCGTGGCTAAAGCTGCCTGGTTTGCTTGGCCAGCCCTGCAAGTACCTGGAATTACTTACCATTTCCGCTGGTACCCAGCCGCGATTTTAACCATGGCTCCGATCGCTTTTGTCACCATGACTGAGCACATGGGCCACATCATGGTACTGAATTCATTAACCAAACGGAATTTCTTTAAAAATCCTGGCCTGCACCGTACTTTAATGGGTGATGGCCTGTCGACGATCATTGCCGGTTTCATTGGCGGCCCGCCAACCACTTCTTACGGCGAAAACATCGGCGTTTTAGCTATGACGAAAGTTCACTCAGTTTGGGTCTTAGCCGGAGCGGCTGTTTGCGCCATCATCTTTTCCTGCGTCGGCAAGCTGGCCGCGCTGATTGAATCAATCCCGATGCCAGTTATCGGCGGCATTTCCTTCCTATTATTCGGGACGATTGCTTCCAATGGGTTGAAGATTCTGGTTGACGACCAGATCGACTTTGGTCAAAAGTGCAATATGCTGATCGCTTCGGTCATTTTAGTCATCGGCATTGGCGGCGCATATTTGCAGCTGGGATCCTTCCAATTGACCAGCGTGGCTCTGTCCACCATCATTGGCATGCTGCTGAACTGGGTTTTGCCAAAACAAGCTGCTAGTGAAAAAGCCTTGGCTGAGCGCAACCGGGCCCGGGCCAAAGCTAGTGAGCAAAAACACTTCAATTAAATTAAGTTAAACAAAAAAGTCCGCTGCGGCGGGCTTTTTTGCTTTTCATTATCAAAGCAGAAGCAATTAAAACACAAAGTTAAGCAATAAGATGTAACTAATCGTACCGGTAAATAAAGATAGAAACATGTTCTTGCGCCATAAATGAACGGCAATGGTCAAGGCGCTAGCAATTAACTCTGGCAGACCATAAGGCTGGGCCGAAAAATTGACATTTCTAAAGCAGTAAACAACCAGCATAGCCATGATAGCCGGCGGCAAAAACTTCCCGACACCGTCAACAAAGGGCAGCGCTTTAGTCTTTTTATCATTAAAAATAGCAAACGGCAGACAGCGGGTTAAAAAATTGGTTATCGACGCAATCGCAATGGTAATAATTCGTTCAACAACATTCATTTGGTATTTTCTTTCTTTGCTCTTTGCTTATAAATGAAGTAAAATTCAACGACCAAAATCAGCAGCGTTGGAATTAAGAAATAGGTTTTGCCAAAAAGCAGCAAGCAAATGATAGTTACAACAAAACCGCTGATTGAACTCAGATGATTTTTCTCATGTCTAATTTGGTCAAGTGCTAAGACAATAAACAAGGCTGTCATCACAAAATCGAGCCCTTTAATTTGCAAATTCAAACTGCTGCCTGCAAAGCCGCCTAGAAACGCCCCTGTCACCCAGTAGGTCCAGTCAAGCGCGGCAATCCAAGTCATCACCTTGGTTTTATCATATTCCTGCGGAATTTTAGTGTAGTAATTAAGCACAAAAGTTTCATCAGACAGAGCGAAAATCAGCACAAATTTTCGCCAACCAGTTTTTGGGTATTTCTAAGCATCGAAATGCCATAGAAAAACTGGCGAAAACCAACAACGGCAGTAATTAGCAAAACATTCAAGGGATTAAATTGCTGCGTTAGCATATTGGCAATGACAAACTCAACTGAGCCACCATAAATAGTCGCTGCCATCAAGGTCGGATACCAAAAAGAGAAGCCGAGGTTGTGCATGTACAAGCCATAGCCGATTCCTAAAAAAAGATAGCCAAACAGTACCGGCAGCGAAGTTTTAAAAGCATAAGCAAAATTCTTACTCATTACTCCAGCTTTTTTCTCCAATTTTTTAATTGAATATTAATATAGCACTTAGGCGCTTATTTTTCGATTAGCAAATTGTGAGCGCTACCGTTCCTATTGCCGCAAAGAGCTAATAACTTTTTGCCCCAACGGACTCAGCGTTTCATCCTTGCGCCAGGCCAGCTGCAAGCTTGTTTGCCAGCGCTGGACAGCTATTTCATATTTGTGCAGCTTAGCAGTCAAAGCGACTGATGACGGCAAAATTGCGGTCCCCATGCCGTTGCTGGCCCAAATCAAGGTCGAGCGCGCATCGTCGCAAATAATGGCAAAATACGGCTCAAGCCCAGCTTCTGCAAAAGAGTGGCCCAGCAGCTGTTCAAACCGGCGGTAAATAATCAAGGGCTGACGGGCCAGCTGCGGCAGACCAATTGCCGACCCAGTGGCAATTTTATTCAGACTGACCGCCATCATTGGTTCAGTCAGAAGAGTTTGCACATTCAAGCCCTGATGATTGAACGGCGTGCGCAAAATCGCCAAGTCCAAAGTTCGGTTGCGGAGCAGCTCCAGCAAGTGGTAGGTATTGCCTTCAAACACGTCTAATTTAACTTGTGGATATAGTTTGTGCAGCGCTGTCATCGTTCTGCCCTGCAAAAAACCGCTGGAAGAAGACACGGTGCCTAAACTCAGCGTGCCCAACTCGCCGCGGCCGGCCTTGATCACGTTGTTTTGGGCTGCTTCAGTTAGATGCAGAATTTGCTGAGCATAATTGCTGAGCATTTGCCCCGCATTGGTCAATTCAATCCCGTGACTGGTGCGGGTGAACAAGGTAACGCCCAGCTCAACCTGAAGCTGTTTTAATTCATATGATAAAACTGGTTGACTGATATAGAGCCGTTTAGCAGCCGCGGTTACCTGTTTTTCTTCGGCCAGGACTGCGAAATAGCTAAGTTGTTTGAGATTCATAGTTGCATTATATATATTTTTTATATTACTGATCAAATTTAGATATTATCTTTATATTCCCTTTTATGCTAGATTATTGGCAGCAAAGGAGCAAGAAAAAATGACAGAATTACATGGATTAACCAAGGAAGAAGCAGCAAAGCGGCTGCAGCAAGTTGGGTTGAACGCGGTGCCTGAGCCGAAATTCAGCTTTTTCAAAGCGTTTATGGCTGGCATGTGGAATTTGTCAGCCTGGATCTTGGAAGGTGCGATTTTGCTGGAAATCTTGCTTGGCAAAGGCATTCAAGCCAGCTTTGTCTTGGCCATGCTGCTTTTTGCCGCCCTCAACAGTGCTGTCCAGAAAAAACGGTCGCGCAAAGTGCTCAGCAGCATTTCTCACCAATTGACTCCGACCGTAGCCGTCGAGCGTAGCGGCCAGTGGTCCAACATGGACTCGAAATACTTGGTGCCTGGCGATTTGATCAACTTAAAAGCTGGGGCAGTTTTGCCAGCTGACGTAGAAGTGAAAACTGGCAGCTTAACCATTGACGAATCCAGCATTACCGGCGAATCTAAACCTGCTCAGCACCAAGCCGGCGAGACAGCTTTTGCTGGGACAACGGTCGTCAAAGGCAATAGTTTGGCCGTTGTCACCGCCACTGGTGCTAAATCCAGATCAGGCAAAACGATCAACTTGATTAACAAATCAGCGGCGCCAGGACATTTGCAGCAGCTGCTGACTCGCATCATTTTTTACCTCTGCCTGCTTGATTCAGCCCTAACGCTGATTCTGCTAATCGCAGCAATTATTCGCCATGAAAATGTGCTTGGCATGCTGCCGTTTTTAGGCATGATGTTCATTGCTGCCATCCCCGTCGCGATGCCATCGACTTTTGCCCTTTCTAACTCCTTTGAAGCAACGCGCTTAAGCAAAGAAGGCGTGCTGACTTCTGATTTAACGGGAATTCAAGACGCAGCCAATCTGAACCTGCTCCTGCTGGATAAAACCGGCACGATCACCGAAAACAAAACCGCGGTCGCCGAGTGGCACGTGTTTAATCAGGATAAGAATCTAACTGATCAGCAGGTCTTGCAGCTAGCAGCAGCGGCAGCTGATACCCGCGGACAAAGCATCATCGACAGCGCAATTTTGGCGTATTTGGCTGACCAAGAGCTTAGTCAATTAACTCCAACTGACTATCAGCCTTTCACTCCTGACCGCGGCTATTCCGAAGCCCAAGTCAATGGCCGCGACGTTAAGCTGGGCTCATTTAAACGCTTAAGCTTAATCGACCAGACGGCTGTCCAGCAAGTGCAATCAATCGACTTTCAAGCTGGCCGCTCAGTAGCGGTTTTGATTGATGACCAGCTGGCTGGCGTCTTTATTCTGCAAGATCAAGTCCGCCCTGACAGCAAAGCTGCCCTGGCAGAACTGCAAGCTCGCGGGATCAAACCGGTCATGCTGACTGGCGACAATCAGCGCAACGCTGCGGCAGTGGCTAAGCAAGTTGCCTTGCAGGGACAAGTTGTTTCGATCAATGATTTCGATGAAAATAGCGACCCAGACTTGCATAAAATCGCTGGCATTGCTGATGTGCTGCCAGAGGATAAGCTGGAAATCGTGAAGTTTTTCCAAAAGCACGGCTATATTGTGGGCATGACCGGCGATGGGATTAATGACGCGGCCGCCTTGAAACAAGCTGAAGTCGGCATTGCTGTTGCCAGTGCCGCCGACGTTGCGAAAAGATCAAGCAAGATGGTGCTGCTGGATGAAGGCTTGACACCAATTTTGAAAATTTTGGATGCAGGCCACCGCGTTTACGAACGGATGACGACTTGGTCGCTGACCAAACTGACGCGGACGGCTGAACTGACTACCCTGCTGACTTTAGGCTACCTGGTCTTTGGCTACCTGCCGATGGTCTTAAATGCGATGGTCATTTATACCATCATGAACAATTTGGTGACGATGATGATTGGGACCGACCGGACACAAATTAGCCATCAGCCTGAAAATTGGGACATGGCAAAATTGTCGCGATTTGCTTTTAGCTTAGCCGCGGGTTGGATTATTGCCGGTTTCGGTTTAGTTTGGGGATTAACCTTGAATGGCTGGCGGCCAGCGCTGATTAAAACCATGATTTACTGCTTCATGGTGATTTCTGGCATGCTGATTTTGCTAATCACCCGGACCAGAAAATTCTTCTGGCAAGATTACCCATCTAAATGGGTAGCTGGCACGCAGATCGCTGACGTGGTTGTCACTTGCGGGCTGGCGCTGTTCGGAATTGCGATGACTAAAATCAGCCTGAGTGCGTTGCTGCTGACAGCAGTGATTGCATTAATCGCGGCGCTTATCATCGATTGGATTTACAAGAAATTCATTTATTTTGAATAGAAAAATTTGGCATTATCCATTGCAGGATAGTGCCTTTTGTTTGCCAAGAAGTTTGTCATCGATATATGCTAAGTTTATTTCTTAAGGAGGTACTTTATGGTCAGAGTTAAAATCAGAAAAGTCGGAAACTCAAAAGTTTTTACTGTGCCGAAAGCATTTAAAACAACTAGTGCTGAATATGAGGCTTTTCTAGGCAGAGACGGCGCAATTACCTTTTTACCAGCCAGAACTAATCCTTTTGATAGCAAAGATGCTGTCAAAAAATACGGCAAGTTTGATAATGATACTACTGGCTTCATACTATAGTCTGAGCGATCAAATTAAAGTGATGAGCATGCACAAAAAATTGAAATGTATGCAAAATAAAAGCACTATCTCTATGTAGTGCTTTTTGCGTATTCAATGTGTATGACACTTTTAAATTTGTTGCACTTTTATTATAAGTGAACAAACATAAAAAGCCAAATATTAATTAAGCAAAGTGACTCTGCTTCTCAACTAAGAAACTGTTTAGTAGTTGTATTACATGCCATTATTCATCTAAAAGAAGAAGACAATTGAGACGCTAACTTTGATATAATTAGCGCTGGCAACTGGCATAAGCCTCCCTTGAAAGGAGGTGAATCTCATGTCAAATATCTTTAAATCTATCGTGGCTCCGATCATCGTCGGTTTAGTTCTACGACTAACTGATTACTTACTCAGTAATCATGGCCACGGTAAATAAGCCAGTGCCACTGAGTACACACGCCTGTTTTAACAGGTGTAAAAGAAAAGCGCTATCTCTGTAACAGATAGTGCTTTTTGTGTAATCTCATGTCTTAATATCTTTAAACCTTTACACTGTAACTATAACACAAAGGTTGAACATAATCACCCAACCTCGCCTATCTACCCCCCTAAAATCACCCCTACATTCATATATGCAGCGGTGTTAAAATGAACTTGTCATTGTGAGGAATGGAAAGGAAGAATTGCATACAATGAAGAAAACCTCAGCTTTGCTGGGTTCTTTGCTGTTCGGTGCAGCTTTGTTGACCGCTACTGGTCAACCTGTTCACGCTGACACCACCACGCAAACTGCTCCGCAAACAACCAATGTCCAAACCACTAGTCAAACAGATGATAGCCAATCTGCAGCTACTACTGCTACCGACCAAGTGGCTACTAACACGCCAGCTGTTCAGCAGCAATCAACGACGCAGATTAATTACGCCAAGGGTTACGGCGTTAACCTTTGGCAGCTAAATGCTGATCAATCTGTTACCTGGACTGGCCGGCGGCTGACTAGCGGCACGCAATGGAAGACTTTTGGCTATACTGATTTGTCCAAGAGTCAGCAGCGTGTTTATAACTTGGGCGGCAATCAATGGATTTACGCTCAATATCTAGTTGATGCTGGTTCTAAGCAAAAAGTTGCTGGCTATGCAGCTCAAAGCAGCAATAATACCAACAATAGCCAAGCAACTGATCTTACCTCAGCTGCTAATGGCACCATCGGCGTAGTTGGCTACCATCCAAGTTACGGTATTCTTTTATACAAAGTAAACGGCAACAACGTTCAATCTGCTGGCCGCTACTTAAAGAACGGGACTGCTTGGAAGATTGTTGGTTCTAAGACCATCAATGGTACTACCTACTACAACTTGGGCGGAAACCAATGGGTTAACTCAGCCTACATTGTCACTGGCAATGCCAACGGTTCTTACCGCGTCTTAAAGAGCAGCGCAAATTCGCGCGAATACTACACTAGCCAATACAACCCAATCTTTGCTCCTTGGGGCTGTGCTTCTTCTGCTTTGTCAATGCTGATGAAGTATGACGGCAACTGGAAGAACGTGCCAGGCAGCACTGAAAAGGCCAAATTGACCTACATGCAAAACCACTTGCCACGCAACAAGGCTAACGGCGGCCAAGACGGCGACCCTTACACTGGCAAAGGCTTTACCCACGTAATTTTGTCATACCGCTTAGCTCAATATGCTCACGCTTTAGGTGATCCAAAGATCGTTGATATTTCCGGAGCATCCCTGAGCACAATTGCTGATTTAGTTAAGGGCGGCACTCCGGTACTGTACTATGGCTGGTCCTCTTATCAAGCCGGCGGCGCTCGCAACCACTGCAAGGTTATCTTCGGCTACAACGCTAAGAACAATACCTTCTTGGTTCACGACCCACTCTACCAATACAAATACTTCTACCGCGGCGGTGGCGGCATGCGTGAAGGCGTTCCCAACGGTTACGACTTAGGCCCAATTGCTTGGGTTTCAGCTAGTCAAATTGCTCGTGAATACGCTGGCAACGCTTTGACGATTAACTAATCACAAGCAAATTAAAAGACAAGCAGTTTTCAGGCTGCTTGTCTTTTTGTATACGGTTAAATTTAGTGGCTTTTGAACAAGCTAGTGCATTAGAAGTCATTCAAGAAACAAAGCAGCGCTCTTAGCTTGCAGCTAATGAGCGCTATTTTGTTGTACAAATTTGTCCCACTCAGTTGGATTAAATTTTTTTGCTATTTTTGTTGAACTAATACTCTGCTTAAGCTCACGACGGTTTGCTTCAGTCGCCAACAAGTATTCAGTTTCTGTTTGTGTTTTCTTATTCAAATTCATCGCCTGCAATATTTTATTTAATAGTTAATTGTGCTGGTATTGGTCAAAACTAGCATCGATGCTCATCAAATAAAAAATATTTTCATTCTTTTTGCCAATTACCCGGCCTAATTTTCCTAAACGAAAAACCCAGTAACCTTCTTCGCAATTATCGAAGCGACCACTAGTTCTAAATTCAGGGTTGACTCTCAGTTTAACAGCCTTAACTGGAATTTTTTCTAAACCTTGCTTCTTGTCATAGCCTAAAACCGTCACCAAATCATCTTGTGATAGTTCTCTTAAGCGATCAATCAATTTTAACCTGACTCGCTGATTGACAGTTTTGCTGTGACGATCAAGATTGTTTTTTTATCTTCAGTCAAAAAAGAGAAGTTAAAAACGAACTTCCGACTTTCATGCTTTTCGATAGTTTGTTGTTTGGGAAAAGAAGCGCCACCAAAATTTCTACTTTTGATGTTCATCGATTACAAATACCTTGCTATAAAAGTTTTTAATTGCTTGATCGCTAATTACGCTGCTTTGCGGAGTATTTTGCCATGGAGCTTCCTTATGAGTTTGTTTCATCAAATCATAAGCAGAGCTGTAACCATAAATTTCATAAACACTGTTTAATAAGTCAGCTGTTTTAGCATCTTTTTCCAAGTCACGGTAATCTTGCAAATCTTTTTCAGTAATTTCACCAACAATTCCGCGCTGACCTTTATACTTATCGTGTACAGCCGGAATAACTGGCCCATATTTCCAAGCAACAATATCATCAGGAAATAAGCGCTCACCGTTTACTGCTAAACTAGCTGCTTGAATATAATATAAAAGCTTCATAGCTTTCATTTGAGTGAGTTCTTCGATGTTGGGGTCTTCCCGCATATCGGCATGATTCCGAACGCGCAGCCAGTTAACAAATTTGAAAACGTTGTACATAATGTTACTCTCCTTTCCGTTTATTGTACTTGCTTTGCAAACCAAACAGCAACAAATTTAATTGCACAGCTTTTCAATTTTGTCTAAATTTTGGGACTTTATCAGCTCATTTAACTCTGCTCATCTGCTAAAATTTGTTCAGAAAGAAGGAGCAAGATGAATCAAAAACACATCGTTCTAGGCATTGTCGCCCACGTGGATGCAGGCAAAACCACCTTGGCCGAAGCCCTCTTGTATCAAACTGGCGCGGTCCGCAAATTAGGCCGCGTCGAGCAAGGCAGCACTCAGCTGGATACCAGCAAACTAGAAAAGCAGCGCAAGATTACTATTTTCTCTCACCAAGCCCTGCTTAACAGCGGCAACTTAGCGATTACCCTGCTCGACACGCCAGGACACCTGGACTTTGGCCAGCAGACTGAACAAGCGGTGGCAGTCCTGGATTATGCAGTTCTTGTTGTGTCGGCAACAGCTGGCATTCAGGCAACGACGCTGGCTTTTTGGAATTTGCTCAAGCGCTACCAAGTGCCGACTTTTATTTTCATCAATCAGTGCGACCGCGAGACCGCTCAACCCGCTAAAGTCCTCTCTGCTTTGCAAAAACGGCTTTCGCCTGGCTGTCTGCCATTTGCTTCCTTAACCTCTGACCTGATCGAGAATATTGCCGCCCAAGACGAGGATGCTTTAAGCGAATTCTTGGAAACTGAGCAGCTCGCCGACGGCACCATTCAACATCTAATTCATCAGCGCAAAATCTTTCCCGTTTACCAAGGGTCAGCTTTAAACTTAACTGGCATTGCTGATTTGCTTCAAGGCTTAGAAAAATGGGCCCTGCCCATGTCAGCCAAACAGGATTTTGCTGCCCGCGTCTTTAAAATTTCCCGCGATGAGCGCGGCCAACGATTGACCTGGCTGAAAGTTACTGGCGGTGAGCTAGCCGCTCGGCAAAGCCTTAATGGCGAAAAAACCGCTGAGCTGCGCAGCTACAGCGGTGAAAAATTCCAAACCGTGCAAACAGTGGCTGCGGGGCAAACTTGCGCGGTTATTGGCCCGACGAAAACTTTCCCAGGCCAAGGTTTAGGCAGACAAGCCAACCTGATTCACCCCAGCTGGCAGCCTGCTTTGTATTACGAAGTACTGGTTGAACCGGCCAAAATTCAGGCGGCACTAGCTGCTTTAAAAACCCTGGCTGATGAGGATCCGCTTTTGGGCGTCACTTTCGACCAGCACCTGCAGCAAATCTGCGTCAACTTAATGGGTCAAGTGCAGCAGGAAGTCTTGCAAAAACGCTTAGCGGTGGAATTTAACCTGCCAGTCAAATTTGGCCCAGGCCAGGTTCTATATCAAGAGACAATTACCCAAGCCGGCGAAGGCATTGGCCATTTTGAACCTCTGCGCCACTATGCAGAAGTCCACTTAAGGCTTGAGCCCGCCCCGCGCGGATTGGGCTTGAGTTTTGTCTCGAATTTATCGACTGATCTTTTGCCAAAAAAATGGCAAGAGCAAGTACTGACTGCCTTAAAAGCCAAAGATCATAAAGGCGTTTTAATTGGCGCGCCGTTAACTGATGTGAAATTGACCTTGATCGCTGGCCGCGGGTCCAACGTCCACTCGGTTGGCGGCGATTTTCGGCAAGCTGCTTGGCGGGCAGTCCGACAAGGTTTGATGGAACTCAAGCAAGCCGGCAAGTGCCAGCTGTTGGAACCGGTTGAAAATTATCAGTTAATCATCCCGCAGGCACAGGTCGGCCGCGCAATTAATGATCTCGAGCAGATGCAGGCCAGCTTCAATTTGGACACTGGTCAAGGCGGCTGGCAGATAATCACTGGTATTGCTCCTGTCAGCCAGTTGCAAACTTACCCGGAAGTTTTGCGGACATATACGCATGGACAGGGTCAAATAAGCGTAGTCCCCGCTGGCTATCAGCCTTGTCATGATGCAGCTGAAGTCATCAAAACTGCTGATTATGATCCAGTCGCTGATCTAGAGAACAGCCCAGATTCAATTTTCTGTGCCCACGGCGCTGGCTACAATGTGCGCTGGGACCAAGTTCCAACCAAAGCCCACGTGCAAGTTAAATCACTGCAATAAAAATAGCCTGACCGTTTAACGGTCAGGCTTTTTACGTCTGCAAATTAATTGCTATTCTGATCGGCTTGTTTCATCAGGTCATCAGCATACTGATTGATGATCTTTCTTAGCCGACTTTGTTCCAAACTAGTGAAACCGAGGTTATAGACCAGGCCTTTGGTCGGCAAATCGTAAATCGCTACTTTATGGCCCTGCTTCGTCCGCTGTTCAAAATTGACTTTCATGGATTTTCCGCCAGCCACTTTGTCGTTCTTACGCCAAGGCGTATATGACATTACCAAGCCATTGCGAAAACTTCCATATGGAAACAGCATCCTCTCACCTCACTAGCGAATAACTTCATTATTTACCTAAGTACTCTATTTTAAGTTTTACAAACTAAAAAAGCTGTTCTTGTAAGCAGCTTTAGCGAGCCGTTATTCATTTCAAATTTATATTCCGTATATATTTTAAAGCTTTGTGAGTATAAATGAAAGGTTTATCCAAGTCAAGGCCAGTTAAAGAACATTTCTGTCAATTAACTTTATCTGTTATTTTTTAACTATACTTACAGCCTGTAAGAGGCAATCCACCCCCCCCAGCCAAAATTAAAGAACTATGACTATATTTTCCGCATCAAAAAACTGGACCTGCTTATGGCAAATCCAGTCTTGTAAGAAATAAATTTCTGCTTTAAGCGCCAGTGTATTGAACCAAGCTGAAGATATCTAAGCCTGGGAGCTTTTCACGGCCCTTTAAGTCAGGCAGTTCGATGTAGAAAGCAGCACCAACTAATTCAGCGCCTAAACGCTTAACCAAAATTTCGGTCGCACGCAAAGTGCCAGCAGTAGCCATCAGGTCATCGCAAACAACAACTTTTTGACCAGGCTTAAGGGCATCCTTGTTCATTTCCAAGGAGTTGGACCCATATTCCAAGTCGTAGGAAGCACGCTCAACTTCACGTGGCAGCTTGTGTGGCTTGCGGGCCGGTACAAAGCCGATGCCCAACTTGTAGGCAACTGGGCAGCCCACGATAAAGCCACGCGCCTCAGGGCCGACAATCACGTCAGCGCCGCGGCTCTTGGCATATTCAGCCAATGCGTCGGTAGCAGCCCGGTATGCTTCCGGGTTTTGCAGCAGCGGCGTAATGTCGCGGAAAATGATCCCCTTGTTCGGGAAATCTTTGACGCTAGCAATATACTTCTTAAAATCAAAAGCCATTGTTTTTAAACCTCCGTTAGTTCATTCCAACTGGAATGACTGAGCGCAGCTGTCAAGATGAACAGCTGCGCTAAAATATTGCTTTTCTTGCATAGCAAAAACACAAGTTAATTCTACCAAAGATCAGCACAAAAAGCAGTAAAATTTCAATTATTTTAATTGTTTTGCATATGCTATCAGCTGACTAGCTGGCATCGTTCGTAATTGGGTGGCAAATTTTAGTTGCGAAGCAGTCGCCGCATAATAAGAGGAAGACATTAGCGACCCAGCTTGCTGGCCAGTTTGGGCAGTCACTCGCTGGTTATCCAGCTTAAGCAGACCCAATTGAAAGAACACGCGCAAGATAAAGAAAACATTCTCAGTCGCTAGCTGCAAATATGGCGCCACTTGCTGGTAATCTTCCAGCCGCAGGCCCGGGTGCTCCCGCAAATAATGCCAAACTTTAGCAAAGTCGGCTTGCTTGGGCAGCTCTTTGACCGGCAGATTGTCTAGACTGAAACGCAAGAACAAATGCTGATAGTCGCTGCGTAAAGCTTGATCCAGCTCTGTTTGATTATGCGGGACATCAATCAAACTGACCCGGTCAGCGTCGCCTTGATAATTAGCCACCAAATCAACCTTGTCTGGGTCCAGCTGCCACAGCGATTCAGCCTTAACAATGTTGTCCTCATCAAAGAACAAATAGCGGTCTGCCAAATCCAGCTGGTGACGGTCAAAGCGCAGATCAATCACCGACTTGTCCTGCCAACCGGCCGGCAGGCCGTATTCAACCCCGCAAATCTGCGCCTGCAGTTTTGTTTGTCCCCGCCAATAATTTGGCTCTAGATGCACATACAAATTTTTAATTAATGGCAGCAGTTTCTGGACGTAGCCCAAGCCAAAGCCCACAATTTGCAGGCCGTGACAATTAAGCCACAAATGCGCTTGCTCTTGTCCCATCAGCTGGCTTGAGGACACCTGCGGCCAATGAAGCTGAAAGACCGGTTGCGGGTTGTCCGTGCCAAAAGGCCCAGCCAAAACAATTTCCTGCAAAACGCCAGCTGGCAGCTGGCTGGAATCAATCCGCAGGTCATATTCCTGCGTCACCGGCTGCGGACGCCGATATGATTTTTCAAAGGCAGCCCGTAAATCTGCCAATTTATCCGGCTTCAGCGACAAGCCGCAAGCATAATCATGCCCGCCAAAATGCGTTAGCAGCTTTGATTTGAGCGGTGATAAGGCATTAAACAAATTAAAGCCTGCAAGCGAGCGGCCAGAACCCTTGAGTTCGCCATTTTCGCCTTGCGTGAGCAGCAGCGTCGGCTTGCCCAGTTCGCGGCAGATTTTGTTCGCCACTAACCCCAGCACACCTTCATGCCAATTTTTATCAAATAGAGTCAAAGTGTGGCGCGTGCCCCACCGCTGTGCGTGCACCTGCTGCAAGGCTCCTTGATAAACTTGCTGCGTCAGCTGCTTGCGCTGGTCGTTTAAAGCTTCAACTTGTTTAGCTAATTCTGCCGCTTGGTTTTCATCATCAGTCAAGAGCAGGTCAACTGCCAGTTTCGCATCCCCCAGCCGGCCCACAGCGTTGAGCCGCGGGGCAATGGCAAAACCAACATCCGTTTCGTTGATTTGCCCCATAGTCAGACCAGCTTGCTTGATTAAAGCGCGCAGGCCCGGCCGGTCAGTTTGGTTCAAATAGTGCAGACCCTGCTTGACAATGATGCGTCCTTCGCCGGTGACTTTCACCATATCGCCAATTGTGCCAATCAGCGCCAGGTCCAGCAGTTCCGGCATCGGATCTTGCATTAAAGCCCGTGCCAGGGTATAAGCCACCCCAGCCCCGCAATAATCGTCAAAGGGATAAGCTTGCCCTGGATAGTTGCAATGAAGCAGCGCCGCACAGTCCGGTTTAACTGCCTGAAAAGTGTGGTGATCTGTCACAATTGTGTCAACGCCCTGGCTTTTGGCATAAGCCACTTCTTCAGCGCCAGTCACCCCGTTGTCAACGGTAATGATCAGCTTGGTCCCATCAGCGACCAAATTTTGATAAGCCTGCAGATTAGGGCCGTAGCCATCGCGAAAACGGTTAGGAATAAAATAATGCACATCTCCGCCTAAGATGCCCAGCGTTTCCACTAGAATTGCCGTGGCGGTCATCCCGTCTGCGTCATAATCGCCATAAATCGTAATTTTTTCGCCATGGTCAATCGCTTGCTCAATCCTAGCGACTGCCTTGTCCATATCATGCATCAAACTTGGATCGGCCAAGTCGTTCTCAGTGGCGTGCAGCCACCAGTCGATTTCGCGGGCATTGGTTTTGCCCCGTAAAGCAAAGAGCTTAGCCGTTAGGGGGCTAAGCTGAAATTGCGTTTGGACTTCTGGTGGTAAATTAGCTGCTGCTTTTTGCTGCCAATTAGTCATTTTTTAATTTGAACACCTGCAGATTCTGTTTAGTTGCTTTCGCGGTTTTAATCAAATTACCGCGGATCGCCCACCGATTTGCGCCGCCATCAGCACAAGTAATCAAAGTTACGATCTTGTCATTGGTATCATTGACCAGCCAGACTGAGCTTGGATCAACCACGCGCTTCATATAAATGCGGTAAGTGTAGACGTGCTGCAAATCCGTCAAGTAAACCAGGGCCCCAGTTTTGACCTGCTCCAGCGGCGAGAACAGCGCACCCTTGGCAGTCATATAGTGCCCGGCCAAGGGATAGTTGCCCTGGCCCATGACTTGATCGGACCGCATTGTGCACCCGCCAGTCGCCATATTGGCACCAGACAAGCCGCGGCAAACCGGCAAGTACAGCTTGACGCTCGGCACAGCCATGGCAGCGATCGCGCTGACTTCTTGCACGCGAGCCCGCACCGCTTTGGCTGGATCCATTGATTTAACTTTTGAAAAATCAAATTGGCCTTTTTTGGTCTGGTTTTTCTTGATTTTTTTAACGGTCAAACTCGACAAAGTCTGCTGCTCATTGCGTTTAATGACTTGGTCAGTTAGCGGCCGCGTGCTGATGAGGGCAATGCCCACGACCAGCAAGGCGCCAGCTAGCCAGCGAATCAGCCTCCGACGTTTTGACTGTTTTTCTGCTGCCATCTTGTTGCCTGCCTAATTCTTGCTATTCTTCAAATCATCATCGTTCATCCGCAGAACCGCCATAAAGGCATCTTGCGGGACTTCAACTTTGCCAACGGCTTTCATGCGGGCTTTGCCTTTCTTCTGCTTTTCCAAAAGTTTTGCCCGTCGGTCAGGGTCGCCGGTGTGGATCTTCCAAGTAACGTCCTTGCGGTAAGGCTTGATCGTGGCCCGCGAAATAATCTTAGCCCCGATCGCGCCCTGAATATCAACTTCAAAGTTCTGCCGCGGGATCAATTTCTTCAGCATGGAAGTCATCTGCCGGGCCCGAACTTGAGCTTCTTGCCGGTGAGCAATAAAGGATAAGGCATCAACCGGCTGCTTGTTAAGCAGCATGTCGATTTTTACCAGGTCGGTAGCCCGGTAGCCAATAATCTCATAGTCAAGCGAAGCGTAGCCTTTCGTTGATGATTTTAATTCATCGAAAAAGTCAAAAATGATTTCTGCTAGCGGCATTTGGTAGATAACGTTGACCCGGTGCTTGTCCAAATAATCCATCGTTTGGAACTCGCCGCGCTTGCGCTGGCACAATTCCATCACCGGGCCGACAAAATCATTCGGCACCATAATTTCAGCTTTAACGTATGGCTCTTGGACTTCACGGTATTCGCCAGCACTTGGCAAATCCGCCGGGTTGTCAATCAGCTTGGTTGATCCGTCATTCATGATGGCGTGGTAGTCAACCGACGGCGCAGTCATGATCAGCTGCATCCCGAATTCCTGCTCCAGCCGCTCTTGCACGACATCCATGTGCAGCAGGCCTAAGAACCCGCAGCGGAAGCCAAAGCCTAAGGCCTCCGAGGTTTCAGGCTCAAATTCTAAAGCAGCATCGTTTAGCTGCAATTTTTGCAAAGCTTCCTTTAAATCATCGTATTTGCGGTTGTCGACAGGATACATCCCGGAGTAAACCATTGGCGGTATCTGCCGGTAGCCAGGCAGCGGTTTTTCAGTGGGATTGTCAGCATCGGTAATCGTATCACCCACACGGGTTTCACGAACGGATTTAATGTTGGCAGTTAAGTAGCCAACGTCGCCAGCAATCAGCATGTCCTTTTTGACTGGCGACGGGTTGGAAACGCCCACTTCAGTGACTTCATAAGTCTTATGGGTGTTCATGATCTCAATTTTATCGCCTGGCTTGACAGTACCCTCTTCAATGCGCACGGCTAACACGACGCCGCGGTAGTCATCGTATTTTGAATCAAAAATCAGTGCCTTGAGCGGAGCCACTAAATCGCCAGTTGGAGCTGGCACGTCCTGGACGATGCGCTCAAGCAGGTCAGGAATGCCTTGGCCAGTTTTGCCCGACACTTCAACGGCACTCGACGCATCCAGGCCCAGCATCTCTTCGATTTCTTCTTTAGACTTGTCAACATCAGCTGACGGCAGGTCGATTTTATTTAAAACTGGGACAATCGTCAGGTCGTCATCAATGGCCAGGTAAGTATTAGCCACCGTTTGCGCCTGCACGCCTTGGGAAGCGTCAACAACCAGCAGGGCCCCTTCACAGGCCGCTAAAGAACGCGAAACTTCATAAGAAAAGTCGACGTGTCCGGGGGTATCAATCAAGTGGAAAATATAATCTTCGCCATCTTGAGCATGGTATTTAACTTCAACTGAGTTCAGCTTGATGGTGATGCCACGCTCACGCTCCAGCGGCATATTGTCCAGCAGCTGGTTTTTCATTTGGCGCTGGGACACAGTATCGGTCAATTCCAGAATTCGGTCGGCAATCGTCGATTTGCCGTGGTCGATGTGGGCCACGATCGAGAAATTGCGAATATGCTTTTGATAGCCGAGTAATTTGTCTTTATCCATAATCCACGCACCTTTAATTTGCTATCTGTCTTATTTTAGCAAAGCTGACCGCACTTATAAAATATTGGGGCCAAACAAATTAATTCATGAAAAAATGCTTCATATTTGTTAACTATTTCCATTAACAAAATATGGAGCATTTTCAATATATATTGCTATAGAAGCCGTTTTAACATCGAATAAAAATTTTCTCGTTTTCCTACTAGGACAATAACCACTATTACTTCACTATCATGAATCGTATAAGCAATTCGATAATCGGTACATTCATATTTAAATTTATATGCATAAAAATCCTTCAAGTCGCCTTTTTTAGCGCCTCCACTATAAGGATCATTAGCAATATCTTCAAAAATATGGTCTAAAAATTGTTCTTTCAAGTGATTATTTTTAATTTTTATTTAAGGACTTTTTGACCCTATTGGCCAAGAGAACATTATAGGCCAATTTCTCTAGCAGCCTCCTCTTTCGTTAACGGTTTTGTATTTTTCACTTCTTCTTCAGTTTCTTGGATTAACTTGTCCATGGCTTTTGGAAGTCCTCTTTTAATATAAGAGAACTTATTTACCAGTTCTTGGCCTGTCAATCCTTGAGCTACTAAATCCTTTAAAATTTCTTCGTCAAAATCAAAAAAATCGTCTTGTTTAACAAATTCATAAAAAATTCCTTCTGAGGTCAAGTGAGGTTTGACAACTGTCCCTGCTTTAATATGAAAATCTTTTGGAACCGTCAACATAATTGAATTTCCCTGTTTGCGAGCTTTGGTTGTGTCCATAATAGTCACCTCAAAGTTAATTATGACATTGCGTTTAAGTGATTACAAGTAATTACACATTATTCTAAAATCTAGTTGAAGTTCAAATAGCAAAATCACCAAAAAAGTCGCATTTCTCTGATATGAACCCCGAAATTCGGACAAGAATTTCGAGGTTTTTTATTATGGCTAAATTATCTAAACAAGACAAAATTGATATTTACAACAATTGGAAAAACTATGGCTATTCAACTGAACGACTGGCAAAACAATATAGCGTTTGTGGTTCCCATCTAAGATATTTAGTACGTCTAATAGATCGCTATGGTACCAAGATCTTAGATCACTCTTTCATCCATCGACATGTTTCCATAGCGAAATTCACTAACATCGGTGACAATCTTTTGAAAGGGACGATTAGTTTTAAATCTGCGATGCAAGCGATTCTTAGCCTTTTTCCCTTGTGGACC
>JALCDX010000002.1 GCA_022641965.1 Lactobacillus sp. | reverse complement strand
CGCCAATTTCAGGCACTGCTGGCAAAGTGCATGACAAAACTGGTCCGTCGTCGACAACAATGGTTGCATTGATTTCCATAGCTTTTTCCTCCTGTTGTTTATTCTTAATTCCAGTTTAACAGAAAAATCATTTGGAACAACTTTAAAATCTGATTGGTTATGGCGATATATATAGACTGAATTCATTTAAGAAGCCCTAGTAGAAACAAAATTATGCTATGCTAGATTTACGGTCGAACTAAATTAATTTTGATATTTTGGTTATTAATAGTAGCAGCATATCAATGGTTGTTTAGTGTGTGTTCTCCACATACGTGGAGGTGATTAAGCATGATATGGACGAGTTTCTATCGACTTGGTGTGTTCTCCACATACGTGGAGGTGATCCTGTAACTTGGTATAACCTAGGCGGTGACCAATGGTGTTCTCCACATACGTGGAGGTGATCCTTGGCTAACTGCCGCAAGACCAGACTGGATTAAGTGTTCTCCACATACGTGGAGGTGATCCCCAAAGTATCAATTCGTTTTTTCATGTTATTGCGTGTTCTCCACATACGTGGAGGTGATCCCTGCTTTGCCTTTTTTGGTTTGTTTGTCATTCTGTGTTCTCCACATACGTGGAGGTGATCCTGATATATCTAATGGCTCCTTCGCTAGCTTGTAGTGTTCTCCACATACGTGGAGGTGATCCCTATCTATTACGATTTATCGAATTTGGGTGAAGAGTGTTCTCCACGTAAGGATTTTATTATCATGGATTTAGCAAGCTGGAGCTGAATTATTTTCCAGGTATGTGTTGGGGAGTGATACTATATGGGTGCGGCTAAGAATTTATTCGATCTTCACGTAAGTGAAGGTGATCCTTATTTGATGAGTAGCCGCTATAGTTAATAAATAGATGTTCTCCACGTAAGTGGAGACGATACTGAACATTGCAGAATTGGCTGGGATTTTAAACAAAAAAGCGGGCAGTGAACTCGCTTTTTTAATTCAAAAATATCAAAGAACATTGTATGTGTACCATTCAAGGCGCATAATATACGTGTCAAGAGAAAAGCAACCTAAACAGAACTTACTCTTGACAAGCCCATAAGTGGGAGGTGATGGCTTCTGCTCAAAGCCATCACCAAAAACTTATCAAGGCTGATAAGCAACAAAAAAAGAGTTGCCACATTTAATATAGCGACGACTCTTATAAGCTTTATAACTGCTTTGATAAATTTACTCTCGACTTTATGGCGGTAAAGTTGAGACGGGCGGCTTAGGCACTCGCCTTTCCCTTTTAGTATAGCAAAAAAGTGGCCAAAAAAACATGACAAAGTTTCTTTACTATTTAAGTATTATTAGTTTTATTATAGCATGTATAACTTTAGTAATTACGCTGGTGAAACTATGTCATTAAGTGAAGCACGGCGTAGAGCTAATGCTAGATGGAATGCAAAGCATAAAGATAAACAACGATATTATAGCGCTAAAAGTACCGCTCTAAGCGCTTTATATCACAGTTAGCAACAATGCAAGACCTCAATGATATAGAAAAACTAACAAACAAGCCACGCAGAGTACTAGCAAGTACGCAAGACAAGACAATAAATCACTAAGTATTATTTAAGAATTTTGCAAAAAAGAATCCTAAGATTTCTTCAACGTATGCGGAACCAATGAAAAGCCATGTAAATAAAACTATGCAGGTAAACAATTTTTTATTCACGATTATACGGTCAGTTATGACCGTATTTTTTTATATTAAGTTATATGCCTATTTGATAAGTTTTTAGGTAGGCTAAAAACAATTTGTAAATTATTTAGTGAGAATAATGGCTTTTATGCTATCCTGAAAGTAACAAAATACAATTCTCACAGAAAGGAGCAAACTTTGAATAATCCCTCTTTATCTACCCAAGCAAAAACACTATGGGGCAAAAAATCTGTCGAAAATGGGCAAGAATTATGGCTGCCACTAGTTGAACATTTGCTTGATACTAAGAATGTTATTAATTGGTTGTTTTATCACTGGCTAAGTGAAAGCGAACGTCAAACTATGTATCAAGATTTACCAGAGGAAGAACTTCAACCTCTGGTTAAATTTTTAGGCTTCATACACGATTTTGGAAAAGCAACGCCAGCATTTCAATTGAAGAAATCTTACAGCAATTCTGATGATCTAGACCATGAGTTAATAGAAAAGCTTATCTCTCATGGCTTCGAAGATTTAGATAAGTGCGTGTTGTCAAATCCTGGCAAATCTCCCCATCCCGTTGCTGGAGAAGCGTTGTTAGAAAGTTATGGTGTTAATCAATCTATTGGAGCTATTATCGGTGGACACCACGGCCAACCGCAAAGCTATTCGCCAATACCCCAATTAAATCAAAATAGCAGCAACTATTTTCAAAAAGATCAAGATAAACACTTGCAGGCTATTTGGAAAAATGTACAGAATGAGATCTTCCAGCTGGGTCTAAAAATTGGAGAATGTCAACAGGCCGAAGATATTCCGTCTGTATCTCAACCTACTGCTGTTATCCTCGAAGGATTATTAATTATGGCTGATTGGCTAGCTTCAACTGAATATTTAGATAATGGTCAGCCGTTGTTCCCTCTGGTTACATTGGATAGAGGCTTCGAAGATCTTGATGCAGAAAATCGTTTTAAAAAAGGAATTACTGCTTGGGCTGAAAATAATGATGACTGGGTTCCTCAGCAAGTTTTGTCTGTGGAAAATTATTATAAAAAGCGTTGGGGCTTTTCACCGCGACCTATTCAGAAGAAAATGTCTGAACAGATTGTCAAAGCAGTGGACCCTGGGATGATTATTATTGAAGCTCCAATGGGGATAGGCAAAACAGAAATAGCTCTAACTGCTGCAGAACAGCTTGCCAACAAAAAGAACGAAAATGGGTTATTTATGGGACTTCCAACCCAGGCCACGACCGATGCTATGTTTAACAGGGTAGAAGATTGGCTGTCAAAAGTGGCACAAGAAGATGATGGGGTCCTGGATATTAAATTAATGCATGGTAAAGCACAATTTAACCCAGAATATGTTCATCTACCCAATGCAACGGATATCAATGATGATTCTAAAGGAGTAGCAGTAAATTCTTGGTTTTCTGGTAAAAAATCTATTCTTAATAATTTTACGGTAGGAACAATTGACAATTTGTTGTTAATGGGACTCAAGCAACGACATCTCTTTCTGAAACACTTAGCTTTTAGTGGCAAGGTAGTTATTATCGATGAGATACATGCATATGATTCGTATATCAATTCATATTTGAAAAAGGCGCTTGAGTGGCTAGGTGCATATCATGTTCCCGTAGTCGCTTTATCAGCTACTCTGCCATTAGCTAAACGAAACGAATTATTGTCTGCCTACGCTAAAGGGCGGCTAGGCAAACGGAAATTGAGCGGAGAAGCGAATTGGAAAACCAACATTAGCTATCCGTTATTAAGCATCTTGGATGGGGATAAAGTTGTTCAAGATGATAATTATCCAGTTACTAAGAGCGATCTGAAAACTGTTCAGGTTAAGCGCTTAACTGCTGATGAAGATCAAGTTATTAGCAAAGCTTGTTCATTGATAGATCGTGGCGGAATTGCTGGGATCATAGTCAACACCGTTAAAGAAGCACAGAAAATTACATCACTGGTACCTGATGATATCCCTTGCTTGCTGCTGCATTCGGCTTTTTTGGCCACGGATCGATCTGAATTAGAACAGAAACTTCAAAAATTAATTGGTAAAAATGGCCAGCGACCGCATAAATTAATTGTAATTGGAACGCAAGTTTTAGAACAATCATTGGATATAGATTTTGATGTTCTTTTCACTGAAATTGCCCCAATGGACTTAGTAATCCAAAGAATTGGTCGCTTACACCGGCATCATATAAACCGACCAGAAAAATTAAAGCAACCTACCGTCTATGTTTTAGGTGCAGAAAAATTTGGGGAATATAGCGACGCGGATGAAGCTATTTATGGTAAATATTTGCTGACTAAAACTGATTATTTTTTAAATAGCGCCATTCAATTGCCAGTCGATATCCCTAAATTGGTTCAGGACGTTTACTCTCCAGAAACAGATGATGAGGTAAAAGATATAAAGCAAGCTGCGACTGAGTTTAGAGATGAATTAGAACGATTACGGCAAAAGGCTAAAGTATTTCAGATTAAACCGCCTAAACCTAAGAAAACATTATTGGGATGGCTAGATCGAGCACAAAGCGGCATAGATAAAGATGATATTCGGGCCCAGGCTGCAGTTAGAGATATTAAAGAAACAATTGAAGTTGTTTTGCTCCAGAAAAGGGCGGATGGATTCTATCTACTAGATGGTTCTAAATATAGTGAAAATCCATCTAAAAAGGTAGCACAGCAATTAATCAGGCTGCCAGCTGGAACTACTCCAAATATTGCTAAATGTATTAACGAATTAGAAGTAAGTACACGAAAATATTTTGCCGACTGGGAAGATGATGTGTGGCTGCGTGGGTCATTGGCATTTGTCCTAGATGAGGATTTTACTAAATCTTTTAACGGCTGGCACTTTACGTATTCTAAGCAACTTGGGTTGATTTATGAGAAGGAGGGATAAAATGAGTGAAAAAAGCTTCAACTTAGTGACAGAACCTTGGATAAAGGTCGTTGATTTACAAGGCAATGAACAACTAGTTTCTTTACTAGACGTTTTTAAGAATGCTCACCATTACCGACAATTAGCCGGTGAAATGAAAGCTCAAGATTTGTCAATTTTACGATTTTTACTAGCTATTTTGACAACAGTGTATTCACGTGTCAATGCTGATGGAGAACAATATGATTGGTTAGAATTGAATGAAAACTTCCAGGTTAAATCGGTTGATCAGGATGATTTTGATGAAGATGATTTGTTAGAAACTTGGTCTGAACTCTGGAATAGCAACAATTTTTCAGATATAATCACCAACTATTTGCAAAAATACAAAAATCGTTTTGATTTTTTTGGAAAAAATCCATTTTATCAAGTTAGTGAACAAGTATATAACGACTTAGTGCCGGCTAATAAAGCTATTGATTTAAAGAAAAAAACAGGAACGGTTGCTCTAAAGCAAATCAATCGAACAATTTCGGAAAGCGGAAATAGTATTGCAGTATTCACTCCTAAGTCGGATTTGTACAAGGAAAAAACCGATTTAGCGGAAATTGTTCGATGGATAATTACGTATCATAATTTTACTGGTGTAACAGATAAAACGAAGGTTGAGTGTAAAGATAAATTTTCAGTCTCGGCAGGATGGCTGTATGGGTTAGATCCAGTTTTTGCGAATGGATCGAACTTATATCGGCAGCTATTACTTAATCTGGATTTAAATTTTGACGATGAGTATCAAGTGCAAAAGCCATTTTGGGAATTGGATACTATTCAAGATTATTTGACTCAAAGAATAAAAGCACGAGTACCAAATAATGTTGCCGATCTATATACCACCTGGTCAAGAATAATTCATATTGAATGGGTTAAGGATGAGCCAATTATTTTTTCAGCTGGCTTACCAAAAATAGAAACAACAGGCGCCTTTATTGAACCGATGACAACATGGAAAGAAGATAAAAAATCTAATTCCTATCGTCCTGCAACTCAGTGGTTAGGTTCTTTAGGCAAAGCAATGTGGCGTAATTTTGGACAATATGTTCAGATATCTGGATCGGACAATCATCAACCTGGCATAGTTTCATGGTTACAAATGTTAAAAAACCAAGGAATTATTCCAAATGATTATCTAATCAGTCTTTCTACAGAGAGCCTAATCAGTGATGGTAACGCCACTTCACAATCGCCAGCTGCAGAAAATTTCGATCAAATGACTATTTCAGCCGGAGTTTTGTTTGATGAAGAGACTGATCGCAAATTGTATTGGCCAGCTAGAATTGAGCAAACTATAGAAATGACCCAGAAGATAGGAAATGCTTATTGGCAGTTTGCAACTAATATTGGGAATTTAAGAAACTTAAGCGATCCTGGGGAATTTGCGACTAGGATTGTACAGAATTTTTATGCAAACATAAATTATCCATTTTTGCATTGGTTATCAGATCTGACTAATGATGATGAGCGTGACGTAAAAATCAATGAGTGGAAAAAAGTGGTTAGACAAATAGCCTGGTCCACGTCTCAAGAATTGCTTGCTAGGGCTTCAACCCAAGATATTGTTGGGATCTCTGAGGATGGCAAAGGAATCACAAACATATTTACTTTTTACAATTTGTATTGGCGCACTGTTTTGAAAACTTTAAAAAATGGATAGAGGGGAATTTAATGAATCAGAGTATTGCAAGAAGCGTAGCCTCTATGTTAGTTAGACTAGATAACAATGATTCTGGCAGCAAAGCAATGCTGGCCAACCTAAGGGGCTGCAATTCGATTACGGACCGTAAAGCAACCATCGTTTGGCCACTAATCTTTGAAAATATAGAGACAGATGATTTAAGCAAAACGGGTGTCCCCACCTGTGCTGAAAAGGCTGTGTTTTCAGTGTTAAAACTTTATGCCATTTATCGTCAAGGCAGTAATACAGATACTGCCTATCGTTCTTCATTTTCAAAGGAACAGCCAGGACTAACCTTTTTCGGCTCTTTGGCAAAGCTTCGTAAAAACGAACAAATTCGGGATGCTTTAGATCATAGAATTCAAGCTGTGCTAGCAAGCACCAATTATGATGTTGCAGTTAATGGAATTTATCATTTAATGCAAATCTTGCACAGTAATTTGCCGAATATGGAAATTGATTTTGCTCAACTAGCTAGTGATTTTTATAAGTATCAATGTAGTTTTGAAAATGCTCGCTCAATTTGTTTGCTTTGGGGAAAGCAATATTTTGGGTTAACCAACTCTAAAAAACATAAAGGAGAATAATAATGACTAATAATTTATTTATTGATATTAACATCTTGCAAACTGTTCCATCGTCAAACATCAACCGCGATGATACGGGAGCACCTAAGACCGCAATTTACGGAGGGGTAACACGGGCTAGAGTCTCTTCTCAAAGTTGGAAAAGAGCAGTACGCCAAGCCTTTAAAGATGAAACAAAAGATGCAGATTGGCTGCAAAGTTCAAGGACTAAAAAGGGTGCGCATTTATTAGCAAAACAATTACAGCAACTAGACGGAAGCTTGGACGATGATGCTGCTTTAGATAAGGCAATTGCTGCTTTTGATGCTGCTAAAATAAAAGTCAAAAAAGATAAAAAAAGTGGTCAATATTTAACTGGAGCCTTACTACTGTTAAGTCAAGGCCAATTGAAAAAAATAGCACAGTATGTTCTTGATCATGGAACTGATAATAAACTTGACTATAAAGACGTTAAATCGATCTTAATGGACAATAATTCTTTAGATTTAGCCTTATTTGGCCGGATGGTGGCTGATAATCCTGAATTAAATGTTGACGCTGCCTGTCAAGTTGCACATGCCATCTCTACGCATGAAATAGTTCCGGAGTTCGATTATTTTACGGCGATCGATGATGAGCGTGATGAAGATCAAGCAGGTTCTGCCATGATTGGTACCTTGGAGTATGATTCTGCTACATTATATCGTTATGCCAATATCAACTTTAATGAACTAGCAAAGAATATGGGCTCAGAATTAGCAATTAGGGGTTCAGAATTATTCATTAAAGACTTCGTTTTAAGTATGCCAACTGGTAAAGAGAATTCTTTTGCCAATAAAACACTGCCTCAATATGTCATGATTTCTCTGAGAAAAGATACGCCTGTCAATCTCGTTTCTGCATTCGAAAATCCAGTCACATCTAGAATCGGTTATGTTCAATCATCTATTGACAAGTTAGAAAAAGAATTCGCGGCAACTAAAAAGTTTGTAGAATCACCAATTAAAACTATTGTTTTGACTGCAGATTCTACAGAGATATCTGATCAAGCAAATGATTTATCTGATTTATTAGCTCAGGTTTCGGCACTGTTGCAACAGGAGGAGCCTCAAAATGAAGAGTCTGACGATTAGATTAACTGCACCACTGCAGTCTTATGGCAATGAGGCAACCTTTAATCGGCGCACAACAGATGATTATCCGTCAAAAAGCGCAATTATTGGGATGATTGCTGCTGCTTTTGGATTTAAGCGTGATGATCCACGGATTATAAAATTAAATGACTTGCTAATGGCAGTGCGAATTGATCAACCTGGGAAAGTATTAACAGACTTTCATATGGTTGAATATGCGCAAAATTCCAAAAAGAAAAAAAGAAAATTAACCTACCGTGATTACTTACAAGATGCCGTTTTTATTGTTGCAATTGGGTCAGAAGATGAAAGATTAATTGGGAAAATTGAATATGCATTAAAGCACCCTTATTTTCAGCTTTCTTTAGGACGGCGATCCAATGCACCAGCAGGTTTGCTTAAGATCAGAATATTTGATAATGATCCATTATCTGTTCTGAAAGACTTGTCTTGGCAAGCTTCAACTTGGTACCAAAAAAAGTACCATCAACCTGGCTTTACTGCACAAATTATTAGTGATGCAAGCTTATTGCCGGATTATCCTAGCACTTTAAAAAAAGACCAAGTGGGTTCATTTGACCCAAGGCATAGATTTTTCCATTACCGTGCAGTTTGTCAAACTAGTGTCAAATTAAAGAATACGATGTATTCGCCAATAAATACGGATCATGACATTATGAGTTTTATTTAGAAAGGGGGATTTTATGTATCTGTCAAGAGTAGAAATTGATACCAATAATCGACAAAAAATTAAGGATCTTTCTCATTTGGGTGCGTATCATAATTGGGTTGAACAAAGCTTTCCAGAAGAAATTTCTAACTCTCAACGAAATCGTCATTTGTGGAGAATTGATACATTAGCCGGTAAGCAATATTTACTGGTTTTAAGTCAAGAAAAGCCTGACCTTAATAAGCTTAAAACTTATGGAGTAAATGGAACTGCCATTGTTAAATCATATGATAATTTTTTAAATAATTTAACTAATGATGAAATGTTACGCTTCCGATTAACAGCAAACCCTACTCACAAAGTTACACAGCCTGGTTCCAAACAAGGCAAAGTTTACCCGCATGTATCGATTGCTAAACAGCAACAATGGCTATTAGATCGGCAAAAGGATTTGGGATTCAATATTGTAAAATCCACCTCTTCTGCTGGTTACGATATCCGGCTAGTTAACAGATCATGGCCCGTACTTTATCATAAACATCATAAAATCCGTTTATGCCAGGTTTCATATGAAGGACTGCTAAAAATATCAGATTTGGAAAAATTTAAATTTGCATTGACTCATGGAATAGGCCGTGAAAAAGCCTACGGCATGGGACTAATGACTGTGATTCCCGTGGCGGCATCAAAAAATGAGTAAACAAGCAGGAGCAAAAAAGCCAGATTTAAGTGAATTAACTCGATTAGACGATCGTATCAGCTTTCTTTATCTGGAACATGCTAAAATCAACCGACAAGATAGTGCTATTCAAGTAATTGATGAAACTGGGACTGTTTTTATACCTGCTGCTATCATTAGCGTTTTGTTTTTAGGCCCAGGGGTTGATGTGTCTCACCGTGCCATGGAACTGATTGGTGACTGCGGTATGGAAGTTGTTTGGGTTGGTGAACATGGTGTTCGTCAATATGCTCACGGGCGGGCACTGAATCATAGTACTAAGTTGTTGGAGCGGCAGGCTAAATTAGTTTCTAATGACAGGTCACGTGTGGCGATAGCCAGAAAAATGTACCAAATGCGCTTTAAAGGCGAAGACGTGTCCAAATTAACAATGCAGCAGCTTCGCGGAAAAGAGGGTGCACGCGTCCGAAGAGTTTATCGAGAACAGTCATTGAAAACTGGCGTCGCCTGGGATCATCGTGAGTATAAAGTTGATGATTTTGATGCTGGTACACCAATTAACAAAGCATTGACCGCTGGGCACCAAGCTTTATATGGACTTAGTTATAGCGTTATTGCGGCTCTGGGCGCTTCACCAGGATTAGGATTTGTTCATACTGGTCATGATTTGTCCTTTGTTTACGATTTTGCTGATTTATACAAAGCGGACTATTCTATCCCTATTGCTTTTCAAGTCGTTAAAGAATTTGGCGAACAAGATGTTGCGCGCCAGACTCGTTTGGCTATGAGGGATGCATTTAAAAGTGGGAAATTGTTAGAACGAATGGTTGCTGACTTGAAGTATCTTTTGCTGGAAGACGCTGATGATATTGGCACAGAAGTTATGCATTTATGGGATGACAAATTAGGGATGCAGCGTTTTGGCGTTCAATATCATGAGAGTAGTGATTTACAATGATTGTCTTGACTCTAACTAAAGTACCAATGTCGCTACGAGGCGATTTGACTAAATGGTGCCAGGAAATTCAAACTGGCGTTTACGTTGGCAATCCTAATGCTAAAATTAGAGATTTATTATGGGATCGAGTAGTTGAAAACATTGGTAGTGGTCGAGCTACGATGGCTTACAATACCAATAACGAAATAGGATATATGTTTCGATCTACTGATCCAGCTGTCAGCATCGAAGATTTTGATGGAATCCCCTTGATTAAACACTTGAATTCGATGGATTCTAATTATAAGCATGGGTTTAGCAAAGCTTATAAATACCATCAGGCTAAAAAATTTAGTGGTTTATCATCTATAAAAACAAGATCGATTTATCAGACGATAGTTGCAGTTGACGTCGAAACTACCGGTCTGGATGTTGAAAATGATGAAATCCTCTCAATAGGAGCAGTAAAAAATACAGCTGGTAAACAGATTGAATTTTATAGATTAATAAAAAGCCAAGTTGCAATACCTGAAAAGATTACTAGATTGACAGGTATTGATCGAAAAAAGATAAATGATCAAGGACAAGATATTAAACAAGTTTTGATAGATTTAACGCAATTTTTAAGTAAATCAACAATTGTTGGTTACAATGTTCAATTCGATTTGCAATTTTTGAATTTGGCTTTAGAAGCACATGGTTTTGCATCTTTGGAAAATAAAACGCTTGATTTGTTAAAACAAGTCAAGCGGCAAGATCAATTTTTGGATAATTATCGGTTAGCAACCGTGCTGCAAAAGTATGACATCGTTAATGAAAATCCACATAATGCTTTATCAGATGCTAGGGCTACGTTAGAATTGGCTTTGAAACTAAATAAAAATTAGGTTTAGGGATCTTGAAAATGGCTCTGTGACTGGGATCTTTTAGTGTGTTCTCCACGTATGTGGAGGTGATCCCCTGATAGCTGCCGTAACGGTCATAACCGAAGAGTGTTCTCCACGTATGTGGAGGTGATCCTAAGTTGGTTGATCGTCTTAGCAGTGTAAGCAAGTGTTCTCCACGTATGTGGAGGTGATCCTAATCATGCCTCGCTTAATATCTAAGGCTTGCTGTGTTCTCCACGTATGTGGAGGTGATCCCAAATACGAGCTTGGTCAGCGTGAGCCAAAGTTGTGTTCTCCACGTATGTGGAGGTGATCCTTTTAAGTCGGACGGTACTGTTGATACGACAGAGTGTTCTCCACGTATGTGGAGGTGATCCTATCAGCATGATCACGATAGTTTTTACAAGTCGGTGTTCTCCACGTATGTGGAGGTGATCCTATGACACATTAAAGACTTTCTCAATCCGATTAGTGTTCTCCACGTATGTGGAGGTGATCCTGCACCTAGTAAAGCAGACGTAACACCCCTAGTGTGTTCTCCACGTATGTGGAGGTGATCCTATGCCATAACGGCTGTGCAGAGAATATTTCTTGTGTTCTCCACGTATGTGGAGGTGATCCTCAAAATCAATTTATCGAGGACTAAGCTATGAAGTGTTCTCCACGTATGTGGAGGTGATCCTACCCTTGGTGTAGTTCTTGTGAGTATCATTAGGTGTTCTCCACGTATGTGGAGGTGATCCCGAAATCATACTTAGCACACACCTTGCGGACCGGTGTTCTCCACGTATGTGGAGGTGATCCTCGGTACAATTTGCGTTGATTTTGCACCGAAAAGTGTTCTCCACGTATGTGGAGGTGATCCTGACTCATCTTTACCGCAGAATTTTTGGTAAAGGTGTTCTCCACGTATGTGGAGGTGATCCTAGATGACGATAATACGGTTGCTTATGTTTTTGGTGTTCTCCACGTATGTGGAGGTGATCCTAAGCCTATAATTTTTCAGCCAGCTTTTGACCATCAATTTTGCTCTCTGAGCTTTCGTCATCATCATTGCCTGCAGGTGTTCCAGTGTTGGTGGCGGTGTCTTTAACAGAGTCGTTTTAGGATTCTTGCTTATCTGCTTCTGCTGCTTGTACTTCAGTTTCATTATCTTTTGGTGGCATAATAATGTTCTTTCTTTTAAACGCACATTTAAAGCCGTGGGAGGCTAACTCAGGTCGTTCTTTAGTGTCTGCAACGCACGGAAAAAGACAAACAAAAAAGAAGCGTTGGTATATCAACGTTTCTCTTAATCCAGTGATTTACTTTTTAATTAACTAAATTTCTATTTTAAAGCATCCGCCCTCTTCTTTGTATTGCTTGATGAATTTCTTAAATGCTTTCTGCTGTTCAGGCGTTGCCCCTGGCTTAAGCTTAAGCTCTTCCCCAGAAAAATCAATTACTCCTGCTATACTTTCTGGCAAATCCATCATTGATAAATACCTCGCAACTCTTTTTCTAATATTTTCTTGGACTGTTGTGTCAGTTTGCTGTTACTTTGAGTTTATCAAACTTTGTGCGTCGATGACTTTTTTGTTGGTTATACTTTGCCTGTTTTTAATCGCAATGGAGTTTTAAAATATCCTGAGTTTAATTAACTAAACTGTTTCATTAACCCAATTAAGCATTACGCATATATTTTATAGTAACTCTAGGATTTGATTTAGATTATAATATCTTGTAAAAGGAGGGTAAATACAATCCAACTGAAAGTTGCATTGTATTGAAATAAAAATGACTCATAAAGAAAGAAAATATTACTTATCTGCTGGATTGGCAATAATCTTAGGAATCGCAATTATGGTTTTAAGAAAACTTGTTTTTAATGACTGAATAATAATCCAAATTACAGTAATCGTAATTACGATAATTACGATTACTGAAAAACCAGAAACAAAAAATAAGCTCAGTTTGCTGTTAATGCAAACTGAGCTATTTAAATGCTTATTTTTGATTCGTAACAAGCTGCTTAGGAATGCAGAGCCAACCTGCGACATTGATGACGATGGCAACAACTAGCAAAAACAGGAATGCATGGTGAGTGCCAACAGCCGTGGTTAAACTGCGCGCGCCTGTCTCGCGCTGGGCGCTAGCCACAATCATGGCGGCCAGCGATGTTCCCATTGATCCAGCAAATTGCTGCAAAGTGTTTAGGATGGCATTTCCCTGTGGTGCATCATGGGCAGGCAGGCTGCCAAGAGCTGAGGTCATGATCGACCCCATGCAAGATCCCATTCCCATCATATAGAACGAGTACACAACAGTAATGACCCAGTTGGCTAGATGCAATCCCAGCAGATAAAAGGTCAAAATTGAGAGGAAAATAATAGCTGTGCCAGTTAAGATCGGTCGCCGCGGTCCTAATGCATCAAGCAGACGGCCGCCCATTGGCGAAAATACAGCCCCTAAAATGCCGGCCGGCATAACTACTAAGCCAGCGATTAAGGCTGAATTGCCATTAGTCAGTTGAATATAGTTGGTCAGCAGAAAGGCAAAGCCTAATGAGCAGAGCTGGATGCAGAAAAACATTAACACCTGACCGGCAAAATGATAATTGCCAAAGAGCTTTAGCTGCAAAATTGGTTGCTCGATGGCCAGCGAACGCCAAGAAAAAAGCGCCAAGGCTAGCAAGCCCAGCAAGATCATTCCGCCTGATGCCAAGCTGAATAGACCAGCAGCTGACAAGTTGGCAAAGCCGGTGACTAAGCCAGTGAAGGTAAGAGCAATCAGCAAGCAAGACAGCAAATCAAATTTAACTTTGCGCAGCCGTGATTTTTGCTGAATGCCACAGCTGCCTAATGCTAGCGAAATTAGCAGCAGCGGCAAGAGCAAATAGAAAATCCACCGCCAGCCAAGCGATGACACAATAATTCCGCCTAAAGTCGGGCCGATAGCCGGCGCAATGCCAGTAATCAAATTGCCAAAGCCCATCATCATGCCCAGTTTGTCTTGCGGCACCTGTTCCATGATGATATTGAACATTAATGGCAGGGCAATGCCCGTTCCGCAGCCCTGGACGGCCCGGCCGATGAGCAGCATCGGAAATCCGATGGCAAACGCATCAATCAGCAGCCCGGCAATAAACAGCAAATTTGCGGTCAGAAACAAGGACTTGGTATTAAAGCGTGCTTTTAAAACGGCCGAGAGGGGTACGATAATGGCCACAATTAGCAGATAGATAGAAGTCATCCATTGGACAGTGGAGGTTGAAACTGAGAATTCCCGCATGAGCGTTGGGAAAGCAATGTTCATTGATGTTTCCACTAACACCCCGCATAAAGACAGAATGCCAGTCGCAATGATCGCGGCGATAACTTTGCCTGGAATTTTACTTGTTTCCTTCATTAATCCTGTTCCCCATAAAATTTAAAATCTTAACAAATGTTTGCAGCTCATTTTCGGAAAAATTATCAAGCAGCTCTTGTTGCCGGCTGTTGATAAAGTGTTTAAAAGCAGGCAGGAGTTCCAAAGCGGCCGGAGACAGTTTGATTAAGCGCTTCCGCCGGTCTGAAGGCACAATGATGCGGCGCAGCAGCCCTTTGCGCTCCAGGCGCTGCACCATAATCGCAGTAGCAGAACGCTTGATTCCTAGCGCCGTTTCTAAATTGCTTTGCGGACAAGTCGCGTTCGGCTGGCTGCCGATATAATTGATGACGTTAAATTGAGCAGTGCTGAGCCGGTATTGCGCGCAGAACTTGTCGACCAGCCGGTTCATGCGAATCGTAGTTTTTCTGACCAACAGGCCTAAGTCGGGAATGCTTTCGTTCATAGGAAGCTCCTTTCAGTTTTGTGAACTACTTTAAGTAAAAAATAGTTTGATGTCAAACAATCACTAAAAAATAACCAAGATGAGAAGTAGATTATATTTTTGAAATTAAATTGACGGAGAATTTTGTGATTTGTTACACTTGGGTTGCAGAGGCAACTTGTCTACGTATGGGAGAATGAATTATGAAACGCTTATCGAAGCTGTTTGCAAAGATTGCTGCTTCTGTTTTGCTGCTAATTGGCGGTATTAGTTTGGCCCAAAACCAAGCTCAAGCCAGCAGCAATCTTGGCGAACAGAATGTTATGTCAGTTGCTTGGTATCAAACTTCAGCTGAAGCTAAAGCCCTGTATTTGCAAGGTTACAACCTTGCTCGGCGCAATTTGGACCAAAGCTTGCAGCAGCAATCTGCTAAGCCGCGGGCAATTATCTTGGACATTGATGAAACTGTCTTAGACAATTCACCGTACCAAGCTTACAACGCACTGCACAACAAGACCTTTCCGTCTTGCTGGAACAAGTGGGTTAAATATGCTAAGGCTAAACCAGTTCCTGGTGCTAAATCATTTTTGAACTATGCCAACTCAAAAGGCGTTCAAATCTACTACGTCAGCGACCGCTCGTCTGATCAACTGGCAGCAACCAAGAAGAACTTGAAACGCGAAGGCTTGCCACAAGCAGATAACCAACATGTTTTGCTGAAGAAAAAGAGCGACAAGACCAAGGAAGAACGGCGTAAGGCGATTGAAGCCAAAAGCAACGTTATTATGTTCTTTGGCGACAATTTGACCGACTTTAACGATCCAAAATCAACCAGTATGAAGGACCGTTACAACGATGTAATGCAAAATGCCAACCAATGGGGTAGCAAGTACATTATCTTGCCATGCCCAATGTACGGCAGTTGGGAAGCTTCTTTATACGGCGGCACTTACGACAAATCGGCTAGTGCTAAGTCAAAGGCTCGCAAGAAGCATTTGGCTGTTTACAACCCAAAGAAAAACAAAGTTCAACACAAGACTGTTACTGAGAAATAAAAATCGATTAGTCGTTGCTCCTGCCTTAAAACTGCCCAAAAGGGCAGTTTTTTTGCGGGGTTGATATGTTAAGATAAAGTCGTAATTGAAGAAGAAAAATGAATGCAAAGGAGCTTTTTTGTGAAACGTTCGTTAATAACAGCAGGAATGATTTCCGCAGGCGTTTTAGCAGCTGTCTCATTGGCCCAAACCAATCACGTTGAAGCTGCAACTAATGTGCAAGCAGATCAAGAAATCGCAACCGTCACTTATCAGGGTCCAGGCAAAGTTCGTTTGCTGGACAGCCAGGGAGTTTATCAAAATCAATATTTGGCTGGCGGCACAAGATGGAAGACTTTTGCTAAGGGTACCATCAAAGATCGGACGATGTACCGGTTAGGCAGCGATCAGCAATGGATTCCGGCGGCGTACACTAATTTGTCAGCTGCACCTTTGGACAATAGTGCTGCTGATCAATCGAGCCAGCAAGCTAATCAAACAAGCGGCAATCAAACTAGCCAAAACAATGGCCAAACTAACAACAGCCAAGCAAATCAAAATAATCAAACTAGCAACCAAACTGGTCAGACAAACAGTGACCAAACACCGACTGTTCACCAAGCAATTAGCCAGCGGCAAAAGGTCTCTGGCGTAGTGCAAGTTAACTACCAAGGACCAGGACAAGTTCGGCTGGTGAACGAAAGCGGCGATTTTGTCAACCAATATGTTAAGAACAATACGATCTGGAAAGCCTTCGAAAAGGCCATGATCAATGATCAGGTCATGTACCGAATTGGCTCCAGCCAGCAATGGCTGCCGGCTAAATTCACTTTAGGATTAGTTCCTAAAACTGGCTATTCTTCTGCCTGGACTTACCCAATTGCGGGCTTCTATGAAAGCGGCAATTTGACTTCGAGCTTTGGCAGTCATGCAGACCGCAATTGGCATGATGGGATCGATATTATCCCTGACCACGGCGGCAACGAAGATATTCGGGCCATTCATGGCGGAACGGTTTACTTTATTGGTCATGAAGGCACGACCCAAAATGACTTAGGCTACTACATTTGCATCAAGTCGCCAGATGGCTATAACACCGTTTATCAAGAATTTGCTTTCTATGAAGATGAAGCCCAGGCTGCTATCCATGTTAAAGTTGGCGATGTTGTGAAGCCAGGTCAGGTTATTTTGACCTTTATCCCGACTACGCATGTCACGCACGTTCATATTGGCGTGACCCAGAGCGAAGTTAATGCAGCTGAAAAATATTGGAATTCTGATAACGGGACCTGGATCGATCCAATGCAGCTGATTTATCGTTATAACCGCGGTTACTAATAAAATTTTGCAACTAACTAAGAAGCTGTCTGTTTAAAGGCAGCTTTTTTTGTATGGATAATTGTTTTTATACGAGCAGTTTTGCTATAATTCACTGTTACGCTTAACTAGCAAAGGAGAGAAACAATGAGATTACGCAATCTGATCAGTGTCGCGGTTTTTGCTTTTCTAGGCGGCTGTTTGCGACAGCTGCTAAGTGTGCACTGGTCAACTGCTGGTATTTTAACTGCCAATCTGAGTGGCTGTTTTTTGCTGGCGTTTTTAACTTATTATGTTTTTGCCCGCGATTTACTGGCTGAGTGGCTAAATGTAGGGCTGGGAACTGGTTTAATTGGAGCACTGACAACTTTTTCTTCACTAGCTGTCGGGATCATTAAGCTGGCCCAAGCAAATTACTGGGCAGCTCTGACTTATGGCGTCACTAGCATGCTGGGCGGCTTGCTAATGGCATGGTTGGGCTTTATTAGTGCCAAAAAATTGGCAAAAAGGAGAGAGCAACGTGATTAATGCTGGTTTAGGTGCCTCATTAGGCGCACTTATTCGCTATCTGATTACGCTGGTTTGGAAAAAGCTGCCAGTTGATTGGCCAGGCGGAACGCTGCTGATCAATGTTAGCGGCGCCTTTTTATTGGGACTGTTAACTGCTCATGCTAGCGGTGATGCTGCGCTAATGACGTTCTGGGGTGTTGGCGTTTTAGGCGGATATACTACTTTTTCAACTTTTAATACGGAAATGATCGGTTTGTTAGATGAAAAACGTTACGGTTAACACTAGTCTATTTGCTATTGACTTATTTGTTTGGGCTGTTAGCCGCTGGACTAGGATTGCTATTATGAGGAAGCGAAATAATGAAACTTGCGGGATTTGATTTTAAAAAAGTCGATGCGATGACTGGACGGGAACTGTTTTGCATAGAACGCTTACGCAGCGAAGTTTTCGTGACTGAGCAAGGGATTACTTTGCCTGAACTTGACGATGATGATTTTGCTGGCAGTGCAAGTTTTTAAACTCAATGCCCATGCGACTGATGCAGTTGCTACTTGTCGTATTTTTCAAACAGAAGGCCGTTGGCTGCTAGGTCGAGTTGTGGTGGCAAAAGAGCAGCGCGGGACAGGTTTAGGAACTAGACTGATGCGAGCAGTGCATGCTTATTTGCGTATGCGCGGAGTGGACCGCTTGCAATGCCATGCCCAATTAAGTGCTAAGCCGTTTTATGAAAAACTTGGCTATGAAACTAACGGAGATCCATTTGACGAAGGCGGTATTCAGCATGTGCTGATGGTTAAATCGCTGCGCTAAAATACACCGTTATAACCGTTACAAGTGGAAAAAAGCTAAAATTTTTTAAGCGCCTGTTCAAACTAAAATACCAGCCGCTATCTATACGATATTTGAGCTGCATATCTTTGACAATCTTTCCAAATTTTGATTAGCTTAATAACCGTCATCATTTTTTGGAAAGAGGGAATATGTTTGCAAACCACGACGACGCAGAAAACAACAATTGCTTGGTACGATATTTTTAAACCTAGTTGGTATGTTGAGCAGATGCAAGGCTGGACGCCCAGCTCTTATCGCTTGTTGCTGCTAGGCTTAGGAATTATTCTCGGCATGACGATCGCGGGCAAAATTACGGCAATGTCCATTTTAACGATGCTTGCTGGGATGATCGGCTTTACCTGCACGCTTAGTATTACTAATGCCAAGCCTTTAAATGGGGTCCTGCGCATTGTTTCAGCTGCAATTTACATTGTCGTAGCTATCAATGCTCACAATTATAACGATGTTTTATTGCAGTCAATTTATATCATTTTGTTGGACTTGCCAGTTTTGCTAATGCCTAGCTGGGCTAAGGACGTCGACAAGAAAGTTCGTTTTTTGACTGAAGAAGGTCGCGGTCTTCGCAACTGGCTGTTAACGGCCCTGTTCTTTGCAGTGGTCCTGGCTTTCACGTATTATTCAGATACACACTGGTTCATCAGCCCTCGTCCATGGGTTGACAGTATCGCAGCTACGATCGGCATCACAGGTGCGATGCTGACCACTTTGCGTTTTTATGATACTTATTTCTTCTGGTTCGCGCAAGCAATTTTTTCTATTACTTTATGGGCGATCACTGCTGCCCAAGGCGATGCCAACTGGGTTTTGTTAGTCACTTATATTTTGTATTTGGCTAACGATCTGATTACTATTTTTGATACAAGAGTTGCTTGGTTCCACCATGCCAAACGGCAAACAGCATAAAAAAGCGCTCCGAGGAGCGCTTTTTTAGTTGCCAAGATTTTTAACCACATTAACTCTGAACAAGAGCCAATTAAGAACCACTATGGCAGCTGTAACAAGGAAGACGACATTATAAGACGTAAACCCGGAAATTGCCGATCCGAGCAGTGGCCCGATAATATTACCGATATACATCGCCGATTGATTCCAAGAAAAAATTCGGCCAATCAACTGACTAGGCGTATTTTTGTAAGCATGGTTTGCACTTGCGGAAACAGGCAAGCATCGGTAAAGCCGATTAAGAAACGCAAGATTCCTAGTTCCCAAACATTTTGTACAAAAGAAGTCAGGAAAAAGAGGATGGTCGCACCATAGAAGCCATAGAGGATGATTTTATGAGTTCCGATTTGATCGCCCCAAGCGCCAAAACGTGAAGCCGCCAGGAAAGTGGCAATCCCTGGCAAAGCCGCAACTACGCCAGAAACAAAGACGACATTGCCATGATTATGCATCAATTGGCGCACGAATAATGAAATAATCGGATTAATAGAGTTGTTGGCTGCTTGGATAATCATCGTGGTGATCAGTAAGCCGAAAATTAGCTGCGGGCTGCGCAAAGCGTGAATCACGCCGCTGGTTTTATCCAGTTTTTTCGAAGTGACAGGTTTGAAGTCACGTTCGTGCACGAAGAACACGGATAATAAGAAGCAAATAAGAAGCAAACCGCCGGTGACGAAGAAAGTAAAGCGATATGAAAAGATGGAGGCCAGTGCACCGCCCACAAAAGGTCCGAGCAGGTTTCCAGCCGTAAAGGCTGAAGACATGGTTCCCAGTGCTTGTCCGCTTTTGTTTTTAGGAACTTCCGTGGCAATCAAGGCGTTTGAATTGGAAACAAAGCCTGAAACTGCACCTTGAGCCATTCGCAAGAAGAACAGCTGCCAAACGTTGGTGACGAGCCCCATGGCTGCCAAAATAATGGCCATCCCTAATGAAGCCCGCAAAATCATGGGTTTGCGGCCCTTTTTATCGGCTAATTTGCCCCACCAAGGCGACACAACCGCTGAAACAAAATAAATTCCTGAAAAGACCAGCCCCGACCACAGATTCAGCTCGCGGTGAGTGAAATGGCCAAGCGTATCGATATACAGCGACAAGAAGGGCATGACTTCAGAAAAAGCGATGCCCGCGATGAAGACGCTGATGGACAAGGCGATTAAGTTTTTTCTCCAGGTTTCTTTTGCTTTCATATGTTGACCTTCTGTCTGTCAAGGATTGAATTTAATCAACTTTTCATGATAAAACATGATTAGGAAAAATTCTATTAAGAAAGCAGAAGAAGTGAGGAATTTTTATGGACAAACAAGCTGCAATTGCTATGATTAAACGCTTTTGCGATGCAAATTCAACCTCTGGCTTTGAAGAAGAATTCGTCAAGCTGTTCAAAAACCAGGTTGCGCCTTTTGCTAATGTTACAATTGATGGCATGTTGAATGCTTATGCTGCTAAAAAGGAAAATCAGCCTGGCCAGCCAGTTATTCAGCTGGATGCTCACTCGGATTCAGTTGGTTTTATTACCCAGGCAATTCGTCCAAATGGATTGATCAAATTTGTTCCCCTCGGCGGTTGGGTGAAGTACAATATCCCAGCTTTAAAAGTCAAAATTCGCAATAAGGTTGGCGAATACATTCCTGGCGTAGTGGCAACCAAACCGCCACATTTTATGACCGTGGCCGAACGTGATCATGTGCCTGATGTTGCCGAGATGTCGATTGACGTTGGTTCTACCAGCCGGGAAGAAACCATTAACGATTTCCAAATTGATACTGGTTGCCCAATTTTCGTTGATGTGACCTGTGAATATAATGATAAAAATGGCGTCTTTTTTGGCAAAGATTTCGACGATCGCTTTGGCGCAGCTGCCATGGCGGCTGTTTTGGAAAATCTGGCTGGTGAAACAACTAATTTCAACGTCGTCGCAGCTTTGTCTTCACAAGAGGAAGTAGGCTTGCGCGGTGCTTATGTCACTGCCCGTAAAGTCAAACCTGATGTTTGCCTCGTGCTGGAGTCTTGTCCAGCCGATGATACCTTTACGCCAGCCTGGCTGTCGCAAACCGGCCTTAAACGTGGGCCGATGCTGCGTGATATGGATACGACTTTTTTGCCAAATCCGCGTTTCCAGCAATATGCTTGCGATCTGGCAGATAAGCAACATATTCCATATACTCGCTCAGTCAGAACTGGTGGCGGCCAAGATGGGGCAGCAATTTACTACGAACAAGGTGCACCGACGATTGTCATTGGCATTCCGGTGCGCTATGAACATTCGCCATACTGCTTTTCAGCTTACCAAGATTTCCAAGCATCAGTGGATTTGGCGACGGCCATCATCCGCGATTTAACTTCCGAAAAACTAGCCAGCTTTTCACAACTGTAAGGATCTTTAAATGAGCAAATTAAAACAAGCAATGAAAAATATTGCCCTGGCTTGGTGGATGATTATTGTCATCACGATTGGCGTCCTTGATGCCCGCTACGGATGGCAAGGCATGACTAAATTCTTTAGCTGGTCTTGGCCACTATCTTGGATGATTATTGCTGCGATTGTGGTGACCATCTTAGCAATGATTTTGCCTGTGCAAAGAGGAAAAAAGAAATGAGAATTAATGTCTTGCAGCATACGCCTAATGAAGGGCCGGGTGCCATTCGGTCATGGGCGCACTTGCATAAATTTGAGCTATACGTTTATCATCCATCCACGTTTGGCTATTTGCCGTCAGCGTCCGAAACAGACCTGCTGGTTCTGCTAGGCGGCCCCATGAGCCCCAATGATAATGAACCCTGGATAAAGCAAGAACGAGTTTTGATCAAAGAATTGCAAGCAGCGAATAAGCCAATTTTTGGTGCTTGTTTTGGAGCACAGCAAATTGCTATGGCTAATGGTGCAACAGTGAAGGATGCCCCGTATAAGGAAGTCGGCTGGGCGCCGGTTTATTTACAAAGCCAGCGGATACCTGATTTGCCAGCTGAGACCACTGTTTTGCATTGGCATCAGCAAATGTTTGACCTGCCAGCAGGAGCTGATTTGCTATTTTCCAGCAAATTGTTGAAAAATCAAGGCTTTCTGCTTGGCGACAAGATTATTGGACTGCAGTTCCATTTTGAGCCATAACTAGATAACTTGCGGGAAATGGTCGTCAATGATGGCCAATATGCTGAAAAAAATAACGCTTTGCACCAATCAGCAGAACAAATCTTGCAATACGGGGTACCAGCCGAAAATCGAACGATCATGTTCAAATTATTGGATTTTTTGCTTAACTAATTATTTAGATCACAAAAAAAGGATGCGCAAAAGCGCATCCTTTTTGTATTGCTAAAAACTTCACGCACTAAAACTGGTCTTCGTTGCGCAAAATCGATCTGATTTGGTTGGCTAGCATATGGATTGCCACATGATTGTGACCGCCTTCTGGCACGATAATATCAGCGTAGCGTTTAGAAGGCTCCACAAACTGGTTGTACATCGGCTTAACGGTCTTCAGATATTGGTTGATGACTTGTTCTTGTGAACGGGCCCGCTTTTCAGTGTCACGCTTAAGCCGGCGAATAAAGCGAATATCATCGTCATTGTCGACAAAGACTTTAATATCCATCATGTCTCGCAAGCGCTTGTCAGTGAGGACCAGAATGCCTTCCAGCAGAATGATGCCAGCCGGTTCAACATGAATTGTTTCAGGGCTGCGCGTCAATTTCGTAAAATCATAAACAGGTATGTCAACAGCCTGCCAATTAAGCAGTTGGTGCAGCTGCTTAATCATTAGCGGCATATCATATGCGTCAGGATGATCATAGTTGATTTTGCGCCGCTCTTCCATGGGGATGCCAGCATTGTCTTTATAGTAAGCATCTTGCGTGACAGCCAAAATTCGGTCGTCAGGCAATTTTTTGCGAATTTCACGGGCAATGGTGGTTTTGCCAGAGCCTGATCCACCGGCAATGCCAATCACTAAAGGTTTCTTCTTTTTTTGCTTGTTAGCTTCCATAAGTGTCCTTTCTGTCTCCGGTGTGCTAGTCATTTTCACGCAAGACTGAACGAATCTTGGTGGACAGCATATCAATCGCAACGTTGTTTTCTCCGCCTTCCGGCACGATGATGTCAGCGTAGCGTTTAGAAGGTTCAACAAATTGATTATACATTGGTTTAACGGTCGTTAAGTATTGATCAATGATATAGTCCAGCGAGTAGCCGCGTTCGCGCATATCCCGAACTTCCCGTCGAATTAAGCGAATGTCATCATCAGTGTCGACATACACTTTTATGCTCATTAAATCACGCAGTGCCGGATCCGATAACACCAAAATTCCCTCTAAGATGATAATGTCAGCTGGTTTGACATGAATCGTTTTCTCGCTGCGCAAGTGGGTAGGAAAATCATAGATTGGCATTTCGATTGCCTGCCGCTGCAGCAGCTGCTTGAGCTGCTCGACCAGCAGCTTCATATCAAAAGCGTCAGGGTGGTCAAAGTTGATTTTGTCCCGCTCTTCTTTGGTCATGTCTGGATGATCTTTGTAATATGAATCTTGCGTCATAATCAGCACGCGATCCTCAGGCATGTTTTTGTAAATTTCGTGAGCAATGGTAGTTTTGCCAGAGCCAGAACCCCCAGCAATGCCAATAATGATCGGCTGTTTTTTCTTATTCATTATGTGCTCCTTTGCTGCCTTTTTCTTTATCCGTCCTATTTTACCGTAAAACGCGCCAGATAAAAAACTTTTGTGCAGACATGTACAAAGCATGTGAAAAGGTTTACAATGATTGGCGTAAAGAAAAAAAGAGAGGTGCGCCAGATGGCAATCATTGATTTTAAGCACGTCGACAAGTTTTACGGCGGCTTTCATGTATTAAAAGACATTAACTTTCGCGTCAACGGCGGCGAAGTGGTTGTAATTGTAGGTCCATCAGGTTCTGGTAAAAGTACTTTAATCCGGACTATTAACGGCCTAGAAAGAATCAACGATGGCAGCTTAATCGTTGATGGTAAAGACATGACCGACAAATCTACTAATTTCAACGAGTTGCGGCGGGATGTCGGCATGGTGTTCCAGCACTTTAATTTGTATGCCAATAAAACGGTCTTAGAAAACATCATGCTGGCCCCACGGATTGTTTTGCACCGGCCAGAAGAAGAAAACCATAAAGAAGCAATGAGATTGCTGGAAGAAGTTAATTTGGTAGAAAAAGCCAACAGCTATCCGCACCAGCTGTCTGGTGGTCAGCAGCAGCGAATTGCGATTGCTCGTTCTTTAGCAATGAAGCCAAAAGTAATCCTGTTTGATGAACCAACTTCAGCCTTGGACCCAGAAATGATTCAAGATGTTTTGGACGTTATGAAACTGGTTGCTCAGGAAGGTATTACGATGGTTGTTGTAACTCACGAAATGGGCTTTGCTCGTGAAGTGGGAACCAGAGTTGTCTTCTTGGCTGATGGCGAAATCTTGGAAGATTCTGATCCAAAGTCCTTCTTCGATCACCCACAAACCAAGCGGGCTCGTCAGTTCTTGAGCAAGGTTATTTCGCACTAGCAGAGAGGACGCAAAATCATGAAGAGCTTCTTCAAGAAAGTTGGGATAATTTTATCCCTTTTGCTAGTAGCAGTTGGCTTGGCTGGCTGCGGCAACAAGGCCGTCAATAAATCAAATGTTTACCAGCATGTTAAGAAAACCAATACGATCATTTGGGGTGTCCGGAATGATACGCCGCTGTTTGGTTTGGTTGATCCTAAAACTGGGTCTTTGCAAGGGTTTGAAATTGATTTGGCCCGGGCCTTAACAAAAGAAATTTTAGGGCCAAGCGGCAAATACGAATTATTCCAGGTCAGTGCCAAAACCAAGATCCCAGTTTTGAAAAACGGCAACATTGATGTATTACTGGCAACTTGTACGATTACGCCAGACCGGGCAAAAGTAGTTGACTTCTCTAAGCCTTACTTTGGTGCTGGTCAGTCGCTGCTGGTTCCAAAAACCAGCAAGCTGCGCTCAATTAAAGATTTGAATAAACCGGGGACCAAAGTTTTGGCAGTTAAAGGGACGACCGCGATTGCCAATATTCAAAAAGTTGCTCCAAAAGCCAAACTGCTTGAATATGATGACTATGGCCAATGCTTTTCAGCTTTGCAATCAGGTCAGGGCGTAGCCATGAGTACTGATAATGGTATTTTAGCTGGTATCGCTGCCAACAACCCGAAATACCACGTGGTTGGCGGCAGTTTTACGACTGAGCCTTATGGGATTGCTGTTGACAAGGGCCAGACGCAAATGAAGAATGCCATTAACAAAGCCTTTGCTAAGCTGAAAGTAAACGGTACCTATGACCGTCTGCTGAAGAAATGGTTCGCTAACGTACCAGGATTCAATTACAAGGAAGTGGAAAAATAATGTGGCAATTATTTACGCAAAATTGGCAAGACTTTTTAACTGGCTTTTGGCACACAATCTTGTCGAGTATTATTGCCCTTGTCTTTAGTTTTATCCTGGGCTCAGGCTTTGCAATTCTGGAAACCAACCCGAATAAGTTTTGGCGGGGCGTAGCGAAGGTGTATGTTGAAATCTTTCGGAACATCCCGCTGCTGGTTGTAACCATGTTCTTCTATCTGGTGTTGCCAAAAGTTTTGCCGGCAATGAACGGATTTACTGCTGGTACTATTGGCTTGACTCTGTACACTTCAGCTTTTATCGCTGAAACTGTTCGCTCAGGTTTGCAATCTGTCGGGACTGGTCAAATGGAAGGCTGCTTGGCCAATGGCTTGTCTTACTGGCAGGCAATGAAAAATGTTATTCTGCCTCAGGCGCTGAAAATTACAATTCCGCCACTTGGCAACCAGTTCATCAACTTGATCAAGAACTCATCAGTTCTGGCCTTTGTAGCCGGCATGGATCTGATGTACCAAGGCGACGTAATCGCGTCTAATACTTTTCAGACGATTCCAACCTATATTATTGTCGGCATCTTCTACTTGATTTTAACTTTGCCGCTTAGCTACTACATGCAGTATTTGGAAAAGAAGCTGGCTTAAGGAGGATTAGCAAATGCAAAATTGGATTAATGCTTATTCAGCCACGAACCTGCGCTTCTTGCTCCAAGGTCTGTGGGTCACGATTGAAGTCTCAGTTATTTCAATCCTGCTCAGTTTTATTATTGGTTTGATTTTAGGGACAATTCGCTATGTCCGAATCAAATATTTGTCAAAAATCGTAGGCGTGATTGTTGACGTCATCAGAAACCTGCCCCTGCTGCTGATCATCTTCTTTACTTACTTTGGGTTGCCAGCCATGGGAATTCGGGTTAACCCAATGATTGCCGCCATTACTGCTATGGTGGTCTTTGAAGCAGCAATGCTAGCAGAAATTGTTCGGGCAGGGATTGCCGCTGTTCCTAAAGGGCAGATGGAAGGTGCCCGGTCGAATGGGATGACTTACACGCAAGCCTTGTTCCACATCATTTTGCCGCAAGCCCTGACGATGATGATTCCAGCTTTACTGTCACAGTTTGTTTCCTTAGTTAAGGATACGTCACTGGCCACAATCATCGTGCTGCCGGAATTGCTGTACCACGCTCAGATTATTTATAGTCAAGATCCAAACTATATTATTCCGATGTACGCAATCATTGCCGTGATGTACTTCATTCTTTGCTTCTGCTTGTCACGGCTGGCTAAGTACTTGCAAACGCGCTTAGCTAATGTCTTTTAAGCAGAGATTGCCTCAACCTAAAAAATCAGCTCAGAATTTCTGGGCTGATTTTTTTGTCATTTTCCCTCATGGGACCAGTTTATGGCTATAATAGACCTGTAAGGTTAACTGGACCCATTCAATGTTTTAAAAGGATGCGATTAATTATGCAAAAAGCTGAACAAGATAAATTAAAGCAAGAAGCTGCGCGGCAAGCAGCAGCGATGGTCGAACCTGGCAGCATTTTAGGCGTCGGAACTGGTTCAACGGTTAAGTTTTTTATTGATGAGCTGACTAAACGCAACCAAGAAAATCCGCTCAATCTGAAAGCAATTGTGACAACTTCCAGCCGCAGCCAGCGGCAATTAGAAGCTAACGGCTTTCAAGTGAGCGAATTAGCCGAGATCGATCAAGCTGACTTAGTCGTTGATGGAGCTGACCGGGTAGCTGACAACTTTGATGGCATTAAAGGCGGCGGCGGGGCGCTAACTTTAGAAAAAAATGTGGCTGTCAACTCGAAAAAATGCATTTGGATCGTCGATGAATCAAAACTGGTGCATCAATTGGGCGGATTTCCGCTGCCAGTTGAGGTCCTGCCAATTTCCTGCGAACAAGTGAAACGCAGATTGGCGGCCCAAGGCTTGAAGCCTGAATTCAGACTGACAAGCGACGGCAAGCGCTTTGTTACGCACTACGGCAATTATATTTTGGATTTGCACGTTGATCCAATCCCAGTTCCTGCTGGCTTGGCCGATTACTTAGATCATCTGGTAGGTGTCGTTGAACATGGCTTGTTCCTCAATATTTGCGATGAAGTGCTGATTGCTCACAGCGACGGCACGATTGAAGATCGCAAGCATTAATTGAAGCGAGTGTTTTCATGACAGACTTAGTTTATCGCCAAGTGATGCACGATGTAAAAGCCAAGATCAAGGCCAATGCCTATCCAAGCATGAAGCTGCCAGATGAGCGAACTTTAGCTCAGCAGTACCAAGTTTCCCGTTCATCATTGAAAAAGGCGCTGTCGCTATTGGCAGAGCAAGGCATTATTTTCAAAAAAAGGGGCAGCGGCACCTTTATCAATCCCTTATATTTGAAAAACCAGTCTTTGTTCAAATATGAAGGCTCAAATCTTGGCATTACTGACAGTTTTCACGTCCCGGGTAAAAGGCAAAGCATTAAATTGCTCGATTACCAGGTCATCACTCCTGATGATGATTTGCGCCAAGACTTGTTTTTAGACGAAGGCAGCTTTGTTTACCAAATTAAGCGCTTGCGTTTGCTGGACGGCAAACCATTTTTGCTGGAAACAGGTTTTATTCCGATTAAAATTCTGCCAGAATTAAAGCCGCAAGTCTTGCAAGGGTCACTCTTTAATTATTTGCAGGATGCTTGGGGGAAATCGGTCACGCGTTCGTATTTGACGATCACCGTGACTCCATCAACTGCTGATGACCAGCGGATGCTGCAGCTTAAACCAACAGAGCCAGTAGGAGTAATGAGCGGTATTTTCTTCTTGGATGACGGAACGCCGTTTGAGGTGTCCAACATGCGCGTGCACTATCGTTATATGAAATACAACACTTTTGTGGATTTGCACTAAGCAAGGCAAGATAAAAAGGAGATCTTACGATGCCCTTTTTTGCTGTCAAAATTTTTAAATAAATCTGCGGACCAGCCAGTAAGTACTGCCGCCAATTAAGGCAATCGCTAAAATTGGCAAGACCAGGTAAGCTACAAATGCCCAGATCAAGACAATTGCAATGACCCAGCCGATGACGGTCAAAACGCTAAAGCCTAGCTTTAAAAACAGCCAAATAAAGGCTGCCAGCAAAAGCAGTGAAAGCATGCTTGTCCCTCCTTTTAGTTGTATTTATTTTAGCATGATTGCCAGCAAAAAGAGACATAAATAATTGGACCGTATCAATTACTAAAAAGGTTGTATTTTATAAAAAATCTGGTAGTATAAAAAGTGTAAACAAATCGGATTATTTTACGAGGTGTTTTAAATGTCAGTTGATTATGATTCAAAACAATACTTACAAAGCATGAATGCCTACTGGCGGGCAGCCAACTACTTGTCAGTCGGTCAACTGTTCTTAATGCACAATCCTTTGCTGAAGCATGATTTGCAAGCAAGCGACGTTAAGCCAAAACCAATTGGTCACTGGGGTACGATTGCTCCGCAAAACTTTATCTACGTTCACTTGAACCGGGTCATTAAAAAATATGGCTTAAATATGTTCTACATCGAAGGTTCAGGTCACGGCGGCCAAGTTATGGTTTCCAATTCCTACTTGGATGGGTCATATACTGAGCGCTATCCAGAAATTACACAAGATGAAAAGGGTATGGCTAAATTGTTCAAACAATTTAGTTTTCCAGGCGGTACAGCTTCGCATGCTGCGCCTGAAACTCCAGGCTCTTTGCATGAAGGCGGCGAGTTAGGCTACTCATTGTCTCATGGCACTGGCGCAATTTTAGATAATCCTGATGTCATCGCTGCAGTAGAAATCGGTGATGGCGAGGCTGAAACCGGCCCACTGGCTGCATCTTGGTTCTCTAACAAATTTATTAACCCGGTTAAGGATGGGGCAGTCTTGCCAATCTTGCAAATCAACGGGTTCAAGATTTCCAACCCAACAATCGTGGCCCGCATGAGCGACAAAGAATTAACTGATTACTTCCGCGGCATGGGCTGGGATCCACACTTTGTATCTGTCTTCAAAGGCGGCCGCTTCGATGGTGAAAAAGATCCAATGACTGTTCACCAAGAGATGGCCAAAGTGATGGACGAAGTTATTGAAGAAATTAAGGCCATTCAAAAGCATGCTCGTGAAAACAACGATGCAACTTTGCCGCACTGGCCATTAATCATCTTCCAATGCCCAAAGGGCTGGACTGGTCCAAAAGAAAACTTGGATGGCAAGCCGATTGAAAACTCCTTCCGGGCCCACCAGATTCCAATTCCTGTTTCTCAAGGCGATATGAGCCACAAAGACCTGCTGGTTAACTGGCTGAAATCATACAAGCCTGAAGAATTGTTTAATGAAGACGGTTCGCCAAAAGCCATTGTTGAAGAAGCAGCTGTCAAGGGCGATGCCCGGATGGCGATGAACCCAGTTACTAATGGCGGCATTAACCCTAAGCGGTTGAACATGCCTGACTGGCGTGATTATGGGGTCGACTTTGACAAGCCTGGATCAGTTGAAAAGCAGGACATGGCTGAATGGGCTAAGTACTTGGATAAGATTGCCGAACTCAACCCAACGACTTTCCGCGGTTTTGGCCCAGATGAATCGAAATCTAACCGTTTGTTCCAATTGTTGTGTGACCAAAAGCGTCAATGGGAAGAGCCAATTCATGAACCAAATGACGAAAACTTGGCTCCATCAGGCCGGATTATTGACTCACAGTTGTCCGAGCACCAAGATGAAGGCTGGCTTGAAGGCTACGTCTTGACTGGCCGCCACGGCTTCTTTGCAACTTACGAAGCCTTTGGCCGCATAGTTGATTCAATGCTGACTCAGCACATGAAGTGGCTGCGCAAGGCTAAGGAACAATATTGGCGTCATGACTACCCATCACTCAACTTTGTTTCAACTTCAACTGTCTTCCAGCAAGACCATAACGGCTATACTCACCAAGACCCAGGCATCTTGACCCACATGTTTGAAAAGGGCCGGGCCGACTTAGTTCATGAGTATCTGCCAGCTGACACAAACTCTTTGTTAGCAGTTTCAAACAAGGCTTTCCAAGAACGTGAATGCATTAACTTGCTGGTAACTTCTAAGCAGCCTCGTCCGCAATGGTTCAGCAAGGCTGAAGCAGCCAAACTGGTTGAACACGGCTTGGGCTACATTGACTGGGCTTCTAATGATCACGGCGCTAAGCCAGACGTTATCTTTGCTTCAACTGCCACTGAGCCAACCATTGAAACTTTGGCAGCGATTGATTTGCTGCACAAGGAATTCCCAGCTTTGAAGATGCGCTATATCAACGTCATTGACGTTATGAAGCTGATGACTCCGGCCAAGAATTCAGCAGCTATTTCTGAAGAAGAATTCAACCGTCTGTTCCCAAGCGATGTACCGGTAATCTTTGCATGGCATGGCTTTAAAGACATGATGCAATCGATTTGGTTTGAGCGCAAACACTACAATGTTCACGTTCATGGCTATGAAGAAAATGGCGATATCACTACTCCATTTGACATGCGGGTTTTGAATCACGTTGACCGCTTCAACCTGGCTAAGGATGCTATCAACAGCATTCCAGGCATGGCAGACAAGCATGCTGACTTCATTAGCAAATTAGACAGCATTTTAGCTAAACACCACGACTATATTCGCGACAACGGCAAGGACTTGCCAGAAGTTACGAGTTGGAAGTGGAGCGGCTTAAATTAAGCAGCGACTGACATTTAAAATAACTAAGCAAGCACTTCAGTGCTTGCTTTTTTGTAGTCTGAAACCTTATCGCTTTAAAAATAAATATAGTAGAATAGACTTGAATTATTGAAGTGAAAGGCGAATTAATTTGGCAACTAATCAGATAATTGGCAACTTGATTGCAACATTAATTATCTTTATTTTTGCGGCGTTTTTTGTGGCAGCGGAATTCGCGCTGGTGCAAACGCGCCCCAGCCAACTAGAAGACATGCTGGCGAATGGCCAGGGCAATCAGCGTAAAATCAAGCGCGGCTTGCACATGGTCCACAATTTAAATGAATACTTGTCGACTACGCAAGTGGGAACGACTTTAGTTGGGGCGATCTTAGGCTGGTTTGCAGCTGATACTTTTGCGGCTTTGCTGGAAAAGCTGTTCCACTTGACCCCAATGAATCCGTCCCTGGTTAAATCGGTTAGTGCCGTGCTGGGCTTGATTTTATTGACCTATTTAGAAGTTGTTGTCACTGAAATCGTGCCTAAAAACATTGCGATTGACATGCCGGTTAAAATGCTCATGCTGATTATTACGCCGCTGCAGTGGTTCCATACTTTGGTTTATCCGTTTGTTTGGCTCTTAAACAGCAGTTCGAATGGTTTGCTAAAGCTATTAGGCTTCCAGTCGGCGGATGAAGAAAATCAGATTTATTCGCAATCTGAAATTATTAAATTATCCAGAAATGCGGTTCATGGCGGCTCGCTTGATAAAGAAGATTTGACTTATATGGAGCGGGCATTTGAACTGAACGATAAAGTTGCTAAAGACATCATGACTGACCGGACACGGCTAACCGTACTGGATGCGACTGATACGGTAGCAACGGCTCTGTCGATGTACTTGCGCGAGGGCTTTTCACGGTTTCCAGTTGTCCGCGACAATGATAAAGATGATGTAGTGGGCTATGTCTACGCCTACGATGTGATCCAGCAAAATGAAGAAAATGGCCAGCTGCCAGTTACGCGTATTATTCGGGCGATCATTACCGTTCCTGAATCCATGCCAATTCAGGATATCCTTCACTTGATGATCAAAAAGCATACTCCGATTGTCCTAGTCGTAGACGAGTACGGGGGCACTAGCGGCATTGTAACTGATAAGGATATTTATGAAGAACTGTTCGGTTCGATTAAAGACGAGATCGATGACGTTTCGGATGAATACATTATTAAAGATCAGGACGGACAAGTTCACGTTTCTGGCAAAACCACTCTGTATGACTTTGAGCGTTACTTCCACCATAAGCTGCTAGCCTTTCAAGATAGCGATATCATTACGATTGGCGGTTATATGATGGAGCATTATCCAGATCTTCAAAAAGATCAGACAGTCAATCTGGAAGGATTTGACTTTAAGTTAATTACGATTGAACAAGGCTTCATGCGCTGGTTTATCGTTAAGCCAGCCAAGAAGCAGCCGGCTGCCAAGACGGAAGCCGTTAAAGCAGACGCTTAGTTTGACTAAGCGTTTTTTTGCTGGTCAAAAATGGTATAATACAGGTTAATCTACTTATTTTTATCAGAAAGGGCAAGAAAATGGCAACAGGAGAGAATATCGAAGGCATTATTGATCATAAATTGTTTAGCGAGGCTGACATTGAAGAAATGACGGATCGCTTAGGCAAACAATTAACTAAGGATTATGCTGGCAAATTCCCAGTTGTTATTGGTGCCCTCAAAGGTGCAATTTACTTTTTAACAGCTTTAACTCCAAAAATCGATGTGAAGATGCAGCTGGACTTCTTAGATGTCTCTAGCTATGGCAATGGTTTTTCTTCAAGTGGCAAGGTAAAATTGGTGACCGACATCACTTGCGATGTTAAAGATCGTGATGTGCTGATTGTGGAAGATATCGTTGATACTGGCCAAACGCTGAAATTCATGGAGGATTTATTGCACCAGCGAGGGGCCAAAAGCGTTAAATGCTGCGCTATGCTGAATAAGACCGCGCGGCGCGTTGATGACGTAACGGTTGATTACTACGGGGCTCACGTTCAAAATGAGTTTGTTGTTGGCTTTGGCTTAGATTACTTGAACGCTTACCGCAATATTCCTTATGTTGGCGTGCTTAAGCAATCTGTGATCGACGCTCATAAAGATGAAGAATAGCAGACTGAATTGAACAAAAAAAGAGGCATTAACCTCTTTTTTTATTGCTTGCGTTTTTGCATGATGTAGTACACTGGCAATCCTAACATGGTCAAACCGATGCCAATTAAAGACAAAACTGGCTGATTGATTAAAGTTGCAATCACAATGAATAAACCGCCGCCAATCGAAATGACCGGTATGATTGGATACCAAGGCACGATATAAGGGCGATCCAATTTCGGCTCGCGCAGCCGCAGGACGATTACCGCGATGGAAACCAGGGTGGTAAAAACCCACATGACGAAAACCAGCATGTCAGTCAAAAGATCAAAAGTGCCTAGCAAAATCATAACTAGCGAGTTGCCTAAAATAATCAGAGCAGAAATTGTTGGGACACCGGTATTAACGTTGGTCTGCCCAATATGGCTTGAAAACGGCAGATCACCAGCTTTAGCCAGAATATAAGGCACTCTAATGCCAGCCAGGGTAAAACCGTTAATGGCGCCGTAAACGGAAATCAAAATTCCAATCGTGACTAATTTGCCGCCGATTCTGCCGAATAGCTTCATTGAGGCATAAAAGGCCGTGTTTTGATTGCCCATGATCTCTTTGAATGGCAAAACAGTCATAAAAGTGTAGTTCACTAAAATATAGATGACCGTAATGATTGTCAGACCGGCAATGATGGCGCGCGACAGATTTTTCTCAGGCGTCTTGACTTCACCGGCAATATTAGTGACTGAAATCCAGCCATCGTAAGCAAACAGGGCGGATAATAGCGAACTAGATAAAGCCTGCCAGAAGCTTTTATGTGGGCCAGCCTGCAAAGGCAGAACTGGTACGCCGATCTTATGCGTGTTAAACAATCCCCAGATGACAATTAGCAGCAGGGGGATGAATTTTAAAACCGTGACGATCGCTTGCAGCCTGCTAGCGAACTTAGTTCCCAAAAAGTTGCTGAAAACGATAAAGCAGGCTAGAAAAATGGCGACAGCTGTCACTTTATTAGTGCTCCATCCAAAAAGAGCTACGAACTGCTGAGCAAACACCACGCTCAGTGCTCCAATATTAGCCGGATAGTAAATCAGCATCTGTGCCCAGCCGAATAAAAAGCCCCAAACGCGACCATATGTATAGGAAATATATTTGATGGTTCCGCCTGTTACAGGCAGAGCGGCCGCGATTTCTGAAACTGTCAAACCAGACGCGATTGACAGAATCCCGGCCAGCAGCCAAACAAACAGGCTTAGTGATGGATGGCCAGCTTCAGCCGTAATCGAGCTAATTTTAAAAAACACGCCCCCGCCAATCACGGTTCCAACCACTGTGGCCAAGGCCTGTGAAAAAGTAATTTGTCTCTTCAAAGTGTTGACTCCCTTAAAAGTAACAAACTTCATTATACAAAAAAAGAAAAGTTTAGTCTACGGTTTATTTTTGCTAGAATATTGGCAGAGGTGTAGCCTATGGCGAGATACCATCATCGGGCGACTTTGCCTGCTTTGCTGATTTGCCTGCTAATCGCGGCGGGCTTGCTTTTGTTTGCGTGGCATCAATTGCGGACGAGGACAACTTTGCCGGCTGACAGCAATATGAGTACGATTGGGGTCGAACTGAATCAAGATCAAGGCATGGTTGATCTGCAGCTGCTGAAAAAGCAGGGCGTCGACTTTGTTTACTTGCGCGGCACTCAGGGACGCTCATACTTTGATGACAATTATGATTTGTACCGTGATCAGCTGCAGGGTATCGCCATGCCATTTGGAACAGTGGTTTACTTTAGCAATGAGTCAACCGTTAGCCAGCAGTTGGTTTTTTTTAATAAAAAAATTGGCAAAGAAGCTGGCGAATTGCCGGTGATGATTGTGCCAGCGGTCAGCGATCGTTCGTCAAAATTTTTACGGGCAATGTCTCATTTCGCGGCCTGCTTGCAAAAACAAGGACAAGCGGTCTTGGTCAGTGATGCTTGCCCAGCTAAGTATTTGGCTAAAGGCACGCAGCGGCTGCTAACCACCAACCGCAGCAGTCAGCAAGGCTATGCGTTTTGGCGTTATACCGTGAATGGCCGGGTTAAAAATGTTGATCAGCTGCAAGGGAAAACCACCATGTTTGCTTACTTGGGCAGCAGCGGCAGCTTTGCCCGCTTATACGAAAATAGTTTGAATTAGGTGACAGAATGTACGATGAAGTAATTTTAAAGCAGCTGCAGGAGCAGGGATTGAAGCAGCCAACGCTAATTCAGCAGCGGACTTATCAGCCGATTAAAGATGGGGAAAATTTGCTCGCCTTGGCTAAAACCGGCACTGGCAAAACGCTGGCTTATAGTTTGCCCGTCCTAGAGCGGATCAAAAAAATTGGCGGCCAAGCAGTAATTTTTGAACCGACGGCTGAACTGGCAGTGCAAGTCAGCAGCATTTTAGCTCCTTATGCAGCTGCTTTAGGCTTGAAAATGTTGGGCTTGATTGGTAGCGGCAACCGGCAGCGGCAGTTGGAAAAATTGCGTCAGCGGCGGCCGGCAATTTTGATTGCCACTCCTGGCCGCTTTTTTGACATTTTGTCGGCTGGCAAGCTTCAACCTGCTAATTTTAGGAGTTTGGTGATTGATGAGCCAGACGATGTGCTTGAATTTCAGAATTTAAGTCTATTTCAAGGCCTTAGCCGGCAGCTGCCAGTTCTTTGTCAAATATTGCTTTTTGGGGCAACGATTTCCACGCCAGTAACGCGTTGCGAAACTGTCTTTAGCCGCAAGTTTTTGCAAATTGACGTGCGTCCTGACCAGCAGCTAAAATTGCATCACGAATTTTTGCAAGTCGATAATGCCCATAAACTTGATTTTTTGCAGCGCCTAACGCGGTCAAAAAATTTTAAAGGTATTGTTTTCTTTAACAACAATCGCCGCTTAGAGCATTTTGCCGGTATTTTGGGACATACTAAAATGCGCTTTGCAGTCCTAGGGACGAAGATGAGCAGCCAAGCCCGACAGCAAGCTCGCCGCCGCTTTATCAAAGGTGAAGTTAAGCTGCTGCTGGCTACAGATTTAGCTGCTCGCGGGCTAGACATCCCTGGCGTGACTGATGTCGTTAATTTTGATTTGCCGGCTAATCAAGCAGATTATCTGCACCGGGCTGGTCGGACAGGTCGAATGGGCAAAACCGGCTTTGTAGTTACTTTAGGCGATGATCATGATTTACGCGTCTTGCGGCAGCTGCTGGGAGAAGAAATAACGCTGGAGCGGGTGTATTTTGGCAAACGCGGCCTGACTACCAAGCAGCCTCAGACGCAACCAATCTCTGCTCCCAAACCTAGCCATCATAAAAAGCATCGCCAGCGAAGTCAGCGCAATAAAGGCTATCATCCCCGCAAATGGCGAAAGGAAAAATAAATGGAACGTTTTGTACGCTGGCTGCAGCGTTATGTGCTGCCGTGGGCAGGCCAAATTGGCAGAATTGGCTGGCTGACAGCCTTGCGAGATGCATTTGTTTCAACGCTGCCGATTAACATTGCTGGTTCACTTGCCGCTTTAATTATCAGTCTGGTTCGAGCCGCTGGCACGCAGCTGCATTGGCATGCTTTTGTCTTCGCTATGTCGCCCCTTGTTTCGATTGCCAATATCGTCTGGCAAGGGACATTCGAATTATTTGCTTTGTTTTTTGCGATGGCTTGGGGCTACCAATTGGCAAAAACTTACCATGTTCCGGCTTTGCCAGCAGCAACAGTAGCAGTGGCTTCGTTTGCCATGAGCATTGCCAACTTAGCCAAAGTCAAGCTGAATGGCAAGACTGTTACCGTTAAGCACGTGTTCAATATTAGTCAATTGTCTACGACTGGTTTGTTTACCGCGATTTTATTTGGCGGGCTAGGCACCTTGATTTTTATTTTGGCATGGAAAGGTCAGTTGCAAATTCGCTTTCGCTCGCAGCTGCCAGCGGCCGAGTACAATGCATTTGCTAGTTTGCCGGGAGCTTTGCTGGCTGTTAGCGGCATTGGCTTAGTGAACTACTTATTCCAGACGATTACCGGCACTTATTTTGGCGATTGGCTGCTTAAAACAATCCAAGGCCCGCTGGTCAAACTAGGCCAAGGTTTTGGCGCAGTGCTATTGATTACTTTCTTAGTGCAAGTGCTATGGTTCTTTGGCTTAAATGGCAGTAGCGTGCTTGCGCCAGTCATTGAATCAATTTGGCTCACGCCTGAAAATATTAATGTTATGGCCGCTAAAAATGGCCAGACGGTTCCTTATGCCTGGACGCGCAACTCGTTTGACGTTTTTGTTTGGTTCGGCGGGGCTGGCGGGATTTTGGTCTTAGTCATTGCGATTTTATGTCTCTCCAAGCGCAGCGATTTTCGCAGCTTGGCAAAAATAGCCTTGGCACCGAGCATTTTCAATATTAATGAACCAATTATGTTTGGCCTGCCGATTATTTTGAGCACGGTTTATGTCATTCCGTTTATTTTTGCCCCGATAGTGAACGTGACAATTGCTTACTGGGCTACTCGTTGCGGCTGGGTTAACCCCGTGCAAATTGTCGTGCCCGGTGTCATGCCGCCAATTCTTAATTCTTTTTTAGCTACAAATTACGATTGGCGGGCAATTATTTTAACTTTGATTAATATGGCCGTTGCTTTTGTGATTTGGCTGCCATTCGTGATCGCAGCTGATAAGCTGGCAGATGCGCGGCAAGCAGACACAAGCAGCCTGCATTTTTAAGCTAGGCGAGGGCTTGCTAATTATGGTAAAGTAAACCTAGTTTGACTTCGTAGCTCAGCTGGATAGAGCGACTGTCTCCTAAACAGTAGGTCGTGGGTTCGAATCTCACCGGGGTCATATTCTATTAACAAAAGGGAGAAGCAACTATGCCAATAAAAGTCATGGCCGTGTTTGGCACTCGACCAGAAGCAATTAAAATGGCACCACTGGTGCTGAAGCTGCAAGCAGATCCGCGTTTTGAAGAAGTTACGGTTGTGTCGGCACAGCACCGTGAGATGCTGGATCAAGTGCTGGATATTTTTAAAATCAAGCCAGAGTATGATTTTAACATTATGCACAAAAATCAGACTTTGGCAGAAATCACCACTAAAGTGATGGTAGATTTAGAACGCGTTATCCAAAAAGAGCGGCCAGATATTGTATTGGTTCATGGCGATACGACTACTTCCTTTGCGGCTGGGTTAGCTACTTTTTATGAGCAAACAACTTTAGGTCACGTTGAAGCTGGACTGAGAACTTGGAATAAATATTCACCATTCCCAGAGGAAATGAACCGCCAGTTGACTGATGTCCTGAGCGATTTGTACTTTGCTCCAACCCAATTGAGCAAGCAGAATCTGCTCAATGAAGATCACCCGGCTGAACACATCTTTATTACTGGCAATACGGCAATTGATGCTTTGCATGAAACAGTGCAAAAAGACTATCACCATGCGGTGCTAGATGAAATTAAGCCGGGACATAAGATTATCCTGGTGACGATGCACCGCCGTGAAAATCAAGGCGAGCCAATGCGGCGCGTATTCAAGGTGATGAAGCAAGTTGTTGACAGCCATGATGATGTGGAGATTATTTACCCAGTGCACTTGTCGCCACGCGTGCAAGCAGCTGCTAAAGAAGTTTTAGGCGGCGCCCCGAGGATTCACTTGATTAAACCGCTGGATGTCGTTGACTTCCATAATTTAGCTAAGCGCTCATACTTTATTATGACTGATTCAGGCGGCGTGCAAGAAGAAGCACCTTCTTTAGGCAAACCAGTCCTGGTTCTGCGGGATGCAACTGAGCGGCCAGAAGGCGTTAAGGCTGGCACTTTAAAAGTCGTTGGCACTGAAGTTGACAAGGTCAGAACTGAAATGCTGCGGCTGCTGGAAGATAAAGCTGCTTATCAACAAATGGCCGATGCCAAGAATCCATATGGAGATGGGCATGCTTCTGACCGAATTATGGATGCAATTGCATATTGGTTTAAACAAGGCAAACGTCCGCAAGATTTTGAATAAAAAGCACTGACAACAGCATAAAAATACCGCTAAGCATAATTTTTGCTTAACGGTTATTTTTTACGGCGACCGGAGTCAATTCGGTGTGGATGATTGTGTTTTTGGAAGACCGATTTAGTTGTCAAATGATTAAAGATCCCCACCAAACATTGGTCAATAATTTTGACAATTACACTCGGCCAATGCAGCCAAGACATGCCGACGACCATGATAAAGTTATCGGGAATCAGGCTGAGCAGCCGGTAAAGCATAAATACTCCCAATTGATAGACGATTCCGTGGCGTTGATCCAAATTTTCCTTGAACACAAATTTTTTATTCACGAAGAAGGAAAAGATGTTGGAAATGATAAAAGCCACTGTGTTGTCGATCACAATCGCGGAGTGGACCCAATCGTGCAGGATGACGAAAGCAGCCGTGTTAACTAGTGCGGCTAAAAAGCCACCTACCACATATGAATAAAAACTGCGATGCTGAGCGACCAGCTTTTTGCCTAAGCTGCGCAGCTGGGCACGGTCAATCGCCTGTTGACGGCGTCTCTGTTTACCCATTTAATTGATCAGCAATCTTCTCTGCAGTTTGATCGATTAGATCCATGTCTTCGTCGCTGACGGCATTCTCAATCTTGATCGGAGACGCAATTTCTTGAGCTCCAACTGCTTTAAAAGCTGCTTCCATATCATCAACGGTTTCGCAGTAATGGTCTTTATAAGATTTGTCGCCGGACCCCATGACAAAGAATTTTTTGCCAGTTAAATCGAGCCCTTTTAGCTGCTCGTAAAAATCAGCTACTTCGTCGGTCATCACGCCTTCGCCATAAGTGTAAGTGACGAAAACGCAGAGATCGGCAGTTTGATAAGCAGTCGCATCAGCAAAGCTGACATCAGTGCTTTCAACTTCAAAGCCAGCATCTGTCAAATCATCACTGAAAATCTCGGCCATGTCTTCATCATTGCCGGTCATGCTAGCGTAAACAATCTGCACTTTCATTTTGATTGCTCCTATCATTTGCAGTTTAGTATATTTATTATAGCAAAATTGCTAAAAAGATACTTTTGTTCAGGTGAAAAGTTGTAAGATTAAGATTGTGTAAAGGAGATATATTTTGATTACGATTAAATCTTTGCGAGAATTGCAAGGCATGCAAGCCTCAGGACACTTGCTCGCGCAAATGTTTGAAGGGCTGCGGCCAGTTATTAAACCAGGCATTTCTACTTGGGAAATTGAAAAATTCTGTCAGAAATTTGTCAAAAGCCGTGGCGGCCGTCTGTCTGAGCAAGGCTTTGAAGGCTACAAATACGGCACTTGCATTTCTGTCAATGACGAAATTGCGCATGCGATTCCGCGCAAGAACAAAATTTTAAATGAAGGCGACATTGTCAGCGTTGATGTCACGGTTAACTTAAACGGATATGAATCTGATTCATGCACGACTTACCCTGTTGGTAAAATTTCTGCGGAAGATCAAAAGCTAATCGAGGCTACTAAAAAAGCTATGTATCTTGGCATCGCCCAGGCAAAAGCTGGCAACCGTATTGGCGACATTGGCCATGCTATTCAGCATTTCCTAGAGGTAGAGAACAACTACGGCGATGTGCGTGAATTAATTGGTCACGGCATTCAGCCATCAATTCACGAAGATCCAGACGTGCCTAATTGGGGCAAGGCTGGTCACGGCCTGCGTTTGCGCCCAGGGATGACAATCACGGTTGAACCAATGGTTGAAGCTGGTGGCAACTGGCGAATTGACGAACATGTAGTCAGCGATCCTAACGATGACTGGGTTTACTATGCCACTCCAGATGGATCAAAAGCGGCGCAATTTGAGCACACGTTGGCCATTACTGAAGAAGGCCCAAAGATTTTGACCATGCAAGAGCCTTATGACGGATTAGAACAATATATTCCACATTTTGACGAGCAAACTGAGTAATGAAAAAAGTGCGTCACCAGGTGCGGCGTTTTATTAAGCGGCTGTCACTCGTCTTAGGCCAGGGAGAGATCCTGCAAAGCTCGGTAATTATTGCTTACTACGTTTTGTTTGGTTTGTTTCCTTTGATTATGGTTATTGGCAACATCCTGCCGCTTTTAAAAATTGACACCCAACCGATTGCCGATTATTTATCATTTATTTTTCCGCAAGAAGTTTCGAACTATGTCATGCCGATCGTTGACACTTTGCTGAAAACGCAATCAACCGGTTACATGTCAATTGGGCTGGTTGCTTATATTTGGTCATTTTCTTGCTTGATCAATGCGATCAGAATTGGAATGAATCGTCTTTACGGGGTTCACAAAGTTGAATTGCGCTTGCCATTGGCTAATTTTTTGTGGACGCGGGCATTAACGGTGATTACGTCAGCCTTGCTGATCATGATCTTTATGATTGTCATTATCATGTTTGGTTTTGGCGACCAAGCTGTTCGTTTTTTGGCCCCGATTTTTCATTTTTCATTGAAGGGCTATTATTGGCTGCGGCGCTACCGTTGGCCAGTAGTTATCGCGGTTTTGTTTTTAACGGCTTGGTATCTTAATTGGGCGTTGCCGAATATTAATAGCAGGCGCCGCGTTTTGTTGCCAGGAACGATTACCACCGTAGCAGGCTGGCTGCTGCTGTCAGCGCTGTTCTCTTTTTATTTGAATAATTTTAATTTAACCTGGGAGAACTACGGTATCGTTGGCACCTTGATTATTTTTATGCTTTGGCTGAATTTATGTGCTATTATTTTGCTGTTCGGGACCAGTTGCAATGCTGTTTTGCAAGAAATGCGATTCGGCCGCGTTAAATATAGCGTTTCAGCTTTATCAGATTATTTGCGAACTAGAAAAAATGAAAGTGTGAAAAAATGAAAGTCAGAAAAGCTGTCATTCCAGCTGCTGGCCTAGGAACGCGCTTTTTGCCAGCGACCAAGGCCATGCCTAAAGAAATGCTGCCAATTGTTGATAAGCCGACAATTCAATTTATTGTTGAAGAAGCTAAGGCTTCAGGCATTGAAGATATTCTGATTGTAACTGGCAAGAGCAAGCGGGCGATTGAAGACCATTTTGACTCCAACCCAGAATTGGAAGCTAACTTGGAAGAAAAGCACAAAAGCAGTCTGCTTCATTTGACTCAATCAATTACCCAGCTTGGCGTAAACTTGTATTACACTCGGCAGCCTTATCCAAAAGGCTTGGGGGATGCTATTTACCGGGCCTCATCTTTTGTTGGCAATGAGCCATTTGTTGTGATGCTTGGTGATGACTTAATGACCGATAAGGTCCCACTAACTAAGCAATTGATTGACCGCTATGAGCACACCCATGCTTCAACCATTGCCGTCAAGAAAGTGCCGCATAAGGATGTTTCTAAGTACGGCGTGATCGATCCGGCTACAGAAATTGAACCGGGCTTGTTTAATGTCAAAGCCTTTGTAGAAAAGCCACCAGTTGCTGAAGCTCCAAGCGATTTGGCCATTATTGGCCGCTACTTGCTGACTCCTGAGATTTTTGATATTTTAGCTAAGCAAAAACCAGGTGCTGGCGGTGAAATTCAACTGACTGACGCCATCGACACGATGAACAAAACGCAGCGCGTCTTTGCTCATGTCTTTAACGGCGAACGTCATGATGTGGGCAACAAAGAAGGCTACCTGGAAACTTCAATTGAATATGGCCTGCAGCACCCTGAAACCAAAGATGCACTGCGCCAATACATCATCGATTTGGGCAAAAAGCTGTCTAAATAAGAATAAAAATCACTTCTAAAAAGAAGTGATTTTTTGCTTTATCGTAAAATAACTGCTTGCTCAGACAGACTAACTTGCAAGCCGTAAAAAGTTTGCTGTTTGTTTTTAACTTGAATGAAAACTTCTATTTCTAGCTTTTGACTAGGTGTCAGCAGCTGCAAAAGCTTGCCGACAGTCAAGGGCTTGCCTGTTTGCGTCAGCAGCAGACACTTTTGCCTGCCTAACTTAATTTTGGTAATTGGCAGGTGGTTGGGTGATAATAATTTGTAAGCAGGCTGCAAGTCTGCACATAATTGCAGCAAATCAGTTAGTTGCATTTTATTAATACTCTAGGTTAAGCATGAAAAAAATTGGAAAAGGCTTGCTAATTGTTTTAGCAACCATTTTAGTGATGGCAGGAATTTTGCTGTGGACAGGCTACCGTTTTACTGGCAATGAACTTGTGACCGCGCTAACCAGCAAGCAAGGACAAGCATGGACGACGGCGCAAGCACCAATTCCTACCCAAAATACTCGCCCTGGCCGCTGGTATTTGCAAGTGTCCAAGCAAACTTGGCATTTGGAGCGAAAGCATTGTCACTTGCAAGCCAAGTGGATTCAGACTAATCAGCATAAAACAGTTATTTTGCTGCCCGGCTACGGTCAGCGGCAGTCAGCGATGTATCAATACGCTTATTTCTTTGCACAGGCGGGCTACAACGTGCTGCTGGTCGATAGCAGCGGACAAGGCAAAAGCGGCGGCCAAGTTAGCTTCGGCTATCAGGAAAAACGTGATCTGCAGGCTTGGGCCAAACTCGTTGCCCGGCGAGCAGGTTCGAACAATCAAACGGTCGTTTTAGGCGTCAGCATGAGAGCAGCAACTGCTTTGCAAGCAACGTCCTTAAAACTGCCACAAGTCAAAGCCATCGTTGCTGACAGCGCCTATACCAGTTTTGCAGCCGAATTAAAGTATCAGGCTGCAAAAACTTTAAACTTGCCTATCTATGCTCAGAATTTTATTATCTCGGCAGCAAATCAAGCTAGCGTGCGGCAGGACGGTTTTTCGCTTAATCAAACAGATGCCCGCCCGGCTTTGCGCAAAAACAAGCTGCCAATTTTGTTTATTCATGGCCTAGCTGACACATTCGTGCCAGCTAGCATGAGCCGTGCAAATTATCATGCTGATCATGGCGCTAAGCAGCTATGGCTGGTGCCAGAAGCAGAGCATATTCAAGCCTTAAGTCAAAATGAGGCCTTATATGAACAGCGAGTGCTGGCTTTTTGTCAGCTTTATGTAAAGTGAGGAGGACCATGACTTATTTATTTATTGCCGCAGTTAAACGCAGTTCGTACTCAACGCATGCAGCTGGCAGTTTGGAACAAGTTGAAAGAGCTGCTTTACAAGCTGCTGGCTTGTCTGCTAAACAAGTAGACTACCGTACTGAATCTTTCACCGCAGCTGTGCGGCACCTGCAAACTGATTCGCAAGTGGTTTTATGGGAGCAAAATAGTCAGCCGCGCAGCTTAAATGCTGATGCTTTGGGCACAATCGAACAAGCATTAGTACAGGCCTCGGTCTCGCGCGCCAATCAAGATGAATTTGCTTTGGCTGCCGAATCTCAAGCTTACGCTGGCTGGAGCAATGGCTGGTTCAAGCAAGAAGTAGTGGGCGAACAAATGGATACGACTATAGCTGCCAACATTGGCTACCAGGTTTTGGCTACTTTTCAGCCTATTGCTCCGCACGGAACGATTACGCTGGGCAACGCTGAGCCGCCGGCAGGTGGTGCGGTGGTGGCGGTTTTGGTTAATGAAGCCATCTTAGACCGCATTCGCCAGCTTAATCCACTAGCCAGAATCAATAAGTGGGCCGACGATTTAACAAAGTTGCAGGCTGATTTGCGCGAGCAAGAAGCGATCGAACTAGCTTGGCCAACCGCTGGTCAAAATTTGCTCGTGCAAGAAGAGCATCAGATCAGTTCAGCTCAGCTCAATCCTAGCGGCGGTCTATTAGCTTTAGGCTATTTGCAGGATAATTTGCTGCTGTCGGCTGCGGCAGAATTAACGAATGATTTAGTGCAGCTGAATGCAGGGGCAGGAATTGCCGCAGGACAAGGGGGAGCATTATCTTTGCGACGGGTAAAGCTTTGATTTGCAAGCGCTTACAGGTGAAGATATAATAAACTTAGAGAGGAAGAAATTAACATAAACTTTTATCTCCAAAATTGTTAGTGAAGCAATAGATTCTCCTTGTTTGTGATCATCAAGCAGGCAAGCTCTTCCTCTCTCATTGGTCCAGCAGCAGGTTTGCAAATGGCAGTTAAGCCAGCAGCCTGCTTTTTTATTGCTGTTTTAACGCAGAATCAATTTAGCGACCGCCTCGCAGCGTGGAGTTTGTGGAAACATGTCGATTGATTTGATTACTCTGACTTGATATTTTTCACTTAATAAAACCAAATCTTGCGCTAAGGTTGAGGGATTGCAAGAAATGTAGACAAAGGTACGCGGCTTGGCTGCCAAAATAGTTTTAATCATGCTTTTAGCAAGTCCAGTCCGCGGCGGATCGACGATTAAAGCATCGAATTTTAACCCCTCTGCCTGCAAGGCTGGCAAAACTTTTTCAACTGCGCCTTGGTAATATTCAGCGTTGCGGGCATGATTCAAGCGGCAATTGCGCTGCGCATCCTGGACGGCAGCTGGAATTGTCTCAATACCGATCACCTGACTGACGCTGCTGGCAGCCAGAATTCCGAGCGTGCCGATCCCGCTGTAAGCATCGATTAAAGTTTGGGTAGGCTGCAAGCCAAGCATTTGCAAGGCTGCATCGTACAATTTGACGGTCTGTGCTGGATTAAGCTGGAAAAAGGCCTGTGGGGAAAGCTGGAAGCTGCAATCATGAATTTTTTCAGTGATAAAATCTTGTCCCCACAGTTTACGAGTTTTATTGCCCCAAACTTGTGGGTTGGTCCATTGGGTGATGTTTTGGAAAACGCCAGTGACGTTCGGCAAATGACTGATGTCTTTGACTAAATGATCTAGGCCAGTAATGTCTTGGCCGATCGTAATCAGAGTCACTTGGGCTTCATGAGTTGTCGCAGAGGCTCTAACCACCACGGTTTTGACACCTGCTTTGTTAGCAGCGCGCCGACTGGCAATTGAGATATGATGTTTGAGCAAAAGCTCGCGAATCCGACGTTCGAGCTGCTGCGATTCTTTCCCTTGTGTAGGCATTTGCGGCAAGTCAACCAAATTGCGGCTGCCAGTTGCATATAAACCAAGCGCTAATTTGCCATGAATGATTTCAGCTTGGTATTGTGCTTTTTGACGGTAATGCCAAGGCTGGTCGGCGGGAATCGTCGGTTGAACTTTGATTTGCCGATAAGCCCGTGGATGATATTTAGCCAAGCTTTCCTTAATTAATGCCGTTTTAAAAGCTAATTGGGCAGGATAAGCCAGGTGGGCTAGTTCTAGTCCACCGGTTCGCGGATTAGCGCCTTTTGGCAAGCGGACACGGTCGGGACTGGTTTCCTTTAGACGAATTAACCGGCCTTCTAAATAATTTCTTTGGCGGTTGATTATTTTAACGACAGCCACCTCACCAGACAAGGCGCCAGGGACAAAAATTATTTTCTTACGATAGTAGCCGATGCCTTCGCCATTAATGCCCAAACGCTTGATGCTGATGATGACAGGCCGAGAATTTTGCTGTTGCACGATAAGACTCCTTTATGTGTTGCTAAATCTGAATTTATGATAGCGGGAATTATTAGTGAACACAAATTTCACCAGTTTTTGCGTATAATAAATTAGATGCAGAAAGGAGCTTTCACTTGGCAACGATTACTAAGGTCAGCGCGCAGAAGCGTGCTGACCGCTATAATATTTTTTTGGATGACCGTTACGCTTTTTCGGCATCTGAACAAACGGTAGCAGAGTTTGTGCTGCTGCCAGGAAAAACACTGACGGATCAAGAAATTGAAAAAATAAAACAATTTGATGGGCGCAGCCGGGCTAGCGATTTAGCTGCTAAATACCTCAGCTGTCAGCCGCGTTCAGTCTATGAAGTCAGCGCTTATTTGCGCAAGCATGGATTAGATCAAACTAGCATTGCTGGTGCCATTGCTGCGTTAACCGACTTAGGATACTTGGATGATGCCAAATATGCTCGTTTGTTTATTGCAGATGCTTTGCAAATTGGCAATAAAGGCCCTGGACAAGTCAAACAGCAGCTGCGCCAAAAGGGACTAGCCGAGGATGTGATTGAAACGGCTTTGCAAGCGGTTGAGTCAGATAAATGGCTACTCGTCAGCCAAAGAATCTTGCGTCCTTTAGCTGGGCAAGCAGGCAGGGTTTCCCAGCAGCAGCTTGAACTGAAAGCCAAGACGAGACTGTTAAGCCATGGCTTTAACGGCGATTTGCTAGTGCAGGCGATGGAGAATTGGCAGCCGCCTGTCGACAATGATAGTCAGACTGAAGCTTTGAAAAAGCAGGGGATAGCTGCCTATAAACGTTTTCGACGCTTTGCTGAACCTGTCCGTCGTCAAAAGATGTATCAGTTCTTACGCAGACGTGGTTTTTCCAATGCAGAGAGCAATGCCTTCCTAGATGGAGAGATTATTTCACTAGCAGAATTAGAGGAGTATTAATTTTGAGTATTGAACAGGTAGAATTACCAAGCTTGCATTTTGTCGGTCGCGTCTTTACCAATCATCAAATGGGTCCTTCGCAGTCTTTCCAAGCTGTCAATCAAGCCTGTGAACAAGATAAGCAGCTGCAGGCCTTGTTTGCACAAATTAACCCGCAGCAGCGAGCTAACTTGGTTGTTTTCGGCCCGGATAATTTTACTTACTGGTATGGAGTAGTGACAAAACAAAAAATTGATCGGCCTGCCGGCTTGCTGGCATACGACTTGCCAGCTGCTATTTGTGCCCAAGAGACCACTGCTGGTGGTCTTGGCAGCTTTTCACTGCCGCTGGGGCCGGTTTTGATGGGCTTTTTACAAAAAACAGCTGATGCAGGCTTTAAAATCTATTCGAATTTAGGAGATTCTGAAACGCCGTATATCTTGCGGACCATCGATTTGCAGCATAAAAAAATGACCACCAGCGTATATCTGGAGGCCAAATAATTAGTAATTGTCAATTAACGATCAATGGATAAGTTGTCGTACTCAACGAAAGCACCCAAGCAAGTTGAGATGAACATGACTAGCAGCACCCAGCCCGTGGCAGTGTTGACAATCGCTGTGAGCGGCAGCACAGAGCGGACCAGCCAGGTGGCTAACAAGCACAGACAAAAATCCAGCGCAAAATTGGCAGCTTGGTAGACTGGTCTTCTGCGGATGCTGAAGAAACGAATAATCTGTTTAAACAAACTGTCCTGTATGTTGATAGCGATTAGGTCCAAAGGGCGCTGAATCGTAGCCTTAATAGCCATCATCAGCATGGCTCCCACGAAAGCCCCAATCAAGCTGCGCCAAGGACTGGCAGAATGATTGACTAGAGCGTTATAGCCTAAGCCGATAATTGTCAAGCTGCATAAATATGGGATGAGCAGCAGAAAAATAAATACTGCAAAGTAATGATGATTGCGTTTCATAATTGATTTGCCTCAATCCTTTCCCCTAATTTTAGCATAAAGCATTGACATGGCTATGCTATAATTATTGTATTTAAAAATCGATTAAGGAGATAAGTATGAAAGACGAACCCGCCGCCGGCGGCATGTTTTCTCGTTTAAAGCGGCGTTTTAAGCCTGTAACGCCTGTGAAGGCAGATGACCAGTTAAAGCGCGATTTTTTACGGTTATGGCATAACCGGGCAATTGACCAGCATGAATATTCAATGCTGACCAGCATCGTTGATTTTCAAAAGCGCATGGCGCGGGAAGTCATGGTCGCTCGCCCAGATGCTTATATGGTGGATGCAGGCAAGCCTTTGACCGATTCGCTTGATGATATTTTGCGTCAGCCTTTTTCACGCATCCCAGTTTATAGCGGCGATAAAGACCATATTATTGGCGTGATTCATATTCGGACGGTTTTGCGTGAAGCGCGTCGCTTGGGTTTTGATAATTTAACCTATGACGATGTCATGTTCGAGCCGCTATTTGTGCCCGAAACTATCACGCTGGCTGAGCTGCTTGATGAAATGCAAAACACGCAAATGCAGCTGGCAATCTTGCTTGATGAATATGGCGGCGTTGTTGGCCTAGCAACGATTGAAGACTTGGTGGAAGAAATCGTTGGGCAAATTGAAGATGAAGCGGATCATGCTGAAGCGCAGTTTAAAGTCCTGGGCAATGGTCAGTATTTAGTAGCTGGCCGGATGCCATTAGTTGATTTTAATGAACAATTTCACCAGCATTTGCAAGAAGATGATGTCGATACCGTCGCTGGCTACGTTATTACCAAATTAGGCATGATTCCGGCTAAAGGTGAGAAACTGCGTGTTCCTGTTGGCGAGCATGCTTTCTTTACTACGCAGCGCATGCGCGGCTCGCGTTTGTTGGATGTAAAATATACCGAAAAACAAGCAAAACAAAAGAAGGAAGTAGCAGAACATTAATGACCAAAGATTTAACAGAAGCAGTCAATCGGCGCAGAACTTTTGCGATTATTTCGCACCCCGACGCTGGTAAAACAACGATTACTGAACAAATGCTGCTGTTTGGCGGCATTATTCGCAATGCCGGGACGGTGAAGGCTAGAAAAACCGGTAAATACGCGACCAGTGACTGGATGGACATTGAAAAAAAGCGTGGCATTTCTGTCACCAGTTCTGTCATGCAGTTTGAGTATCAAGGCAAACGGGTCAATATTTTGGATACTCCAGGCCACCAGGACTTCTCTGAAGACACCTATCGTACCCTAATGGCTGTTGACTCGGCTGTAATGGTCATTGATTCAGCCCGCGGCATTGAACCGCAAACAATTAAATTGTTCAAGGTCGTTAGCCAGCGCGGGATTCCTATTTTCACTTTTATGAACAAATTAGACCGTGATGGCCGCGATCCGCTTGACTTGATTGCCGAATTGGAGGATGTGCTCGGCATCGAAGGCGTCGCGATGAATTGGCCGATTGGCATGGGCCAAAGCCTGAAGGGTCTTTATGATCTGCGCAACAATCGGGTTGAACTTTATCATAAAAATGAACAAGATCGTTTTATAGATTTGGACGCTGATGGTCAGTTGCCGGCTTCTGAACCTTTAAGTCAGGATCTGCTTTATCAAAAAACGCTTGAAGATATTGAATTAGTTAAAGAAGCTGGCAACCAATTTGATTTGCAAAAAGTTCTAGCTGGCAAACAAACCCCAGTTTTCTTCGGTTCAGCATTGACCAATTTTGGCGTTGAAACTTTTTTGAATAGCTTTGTCAACATGGCACCGGCTCCGAGAAGCCACCTTGTTAATGGCGATCAAGAATTGTCGCCGGAAAATCCTGAGTTTTCTGGTTTTGTGTTTAAAATTCAAGCTAACATGAACCCGCGTCACCGCGACCGGATTGCTTTTGTCAGAATTGGCAGCGGAGAATTCAACAAAGGCCTAGATGTGCACTTGGCCAGAACTGGTCAAATCGTGCGGCTGAATAATGCTACCGAATTTATGTCCAGCAAGCGAGTGCAGGTGTCTGATGCTGTTGCTGGCGATATCGTTGGACTGTATGATACTGGCAATTTTCAAATTGGTGACAGCATTTATGCTGGCAAAGATGAGATCGTCTACCCGCCACTGCCGCAATTTACTCCGGAATTGTTCATGCAGGTCAGCGCTAAAAACGTCATGAAGCAAAAATCATTCCATAAAGGAATGACGCAATTGGTCCAAGAAGGAGCAATTCAGCTTTATCGTAATTATCAAACCAATGACTATATCTTGGGAGCCGTCGGCCAGTTGCAGTTCGAAGTGTTCTCATATAGAATGAAAAATGAATATAATTCGGAAGTTGAGATGCAGAGCTTAGGCAGCAGGGTAGCGCGCTGGATTGACCCAGCTCAATTAGATCCAAAAATGGCCAGTTCGCGCAACTTGCTGGTCAGGGATCAAGCCGGCGAGCCTTTGTTCTTATTCGAAAATGCCTTTGCCGAACGGTGGTTTAAGGATAAATATCCTGATGTCAAATTAACGTCTCGGCTGTAGCTAGAAATTTGAGGATAGATAGGTTTGAAGTGGATTTGGATTGTAGCCGTGATCGCGGCTATTATTTTACTGGCTTTTGTAAGCGCTTGCGCGTACGCGGGGCACTTCTTTATTAATGCTTTTTTGGTCAGAGATTCATCTTGGTATCACGATCATGGTCACCAAATGCTGAATCCCGATAATTATAATAGGCCAAAAAATATCTATACTGAAACTGAAGATCGGTAGAATGAAGAATCGCATAAATTTTGGGATGAACATGCTGCTGGCGACCTGCAGTTAAAATTAGATGGCGAAACTTTGGTTGCGCGTGAGTTTAAAAACCCAGCAGGCGATCATCGTTGGGTATTGTGCGTGCACGGATATCGCTCAACTGGAAAGCGGGATATGTCATATCCGGCCATGAAATTTGCCAAAGCTGGCTATAACGTGGTAGTTCCGGATTTGCGGGCGCATGGTAAAAGCACAGGCAATCATATTGGCATGGGCTGGCTGGAAAAAGAAGACGTCAAAGCCTGGATTAATGAAATAGTCAAACTTGACGCAGCTGCGCAAATTATTCTGTTCGGCGGGTCAATGGGAGCAGCTTCAGTAATGGTGGCCAGCGGGGATCCATTGCCCAAACAAGTCAAAATGCTGATTGCTGATTGTGGGTATTCATCGGTTTATAACGAATGCCGCTATCTGTTGAAATCTGCTTTGCATTTGCCAACTGGCCCGATTCTATATTTTGCTAATAGTTTTTGCCGCAAGAAGATGGGCTTCGATTTAAAAACAGCTTCGAGCATCAATCAGCTGCAGAAGAATCATTTACCTGCTTTGTTCATTCATGGTACGGCTGACAAATTTGTTCCGCATACCGCGATTTACAAAAATATGGAAGCCACGCAAGGCCGTAAAATGGGTTTATTGATTCAAAAAGCCCCGCACTTGTCATCCTGGATTTATGATGAGCAGCGTTACTTTACAGTCGTTGAACAATTTATTGGCAATAATTTAGAAAGCGAGAAGTAAGATGGCAAGTGAAAAAAACAATATGAAATTAGCGATTTTGCTAATTGTAATTGCTGCGACGATGAGCAGCCTGAGTCAACTGGTTTGGAAGTTTGGTGCTGACACCAAAAACAGCGGGCTAGCCTGGGGCTTGTATATTCTAGGCTTTGTTTTGGCCGGCTTAGGCATGGTCATTATGAGCGTGGCCTTTCGCTATGGCGAAGTTTCAATTCTGCACCCGATGATGAGTTTAGGCTTTGCCTTATCGATTGTCTTTGGCGCACTATTTTTGCAGGAGTCGATTACAATCGGCAAGGTGATCTGAACAGTTTTGATTATTGCTGGTTCGGCTTTGCTTGGTTACGAAGGAGGTCGCAACAATGGCTAACGGAATGATGATTTTTGTGATCCTGATGTTTACGACCTTGACTGGGAGTATTGGTGCCTTAACCTTGAAGCAAGGCATGAATAAGATTGAAAAGCTGACCATTGTTAAAATGCTAACCAATTGGTGGCTCATTGGCGGTGTCTTGCTCTATTTAATTAGTTCAATTGCTAATATCTATCTGTACAAATTCTTGCCATATTCAATTGCCTTTCCAATGACATCTTTGACGTACGTTTGGACAGTAATTATTTCTTACTTCACTTTTAAAGAAAAAATTACGCCATTAAAAATAGTCGCAGTCCTGTTGATTATTGCTGGTATTGTCATTATTGCTCGTTAAAAAGGGCATACTAAAAGACCGCTTGCTATTCAAAGCAAGCGGCCTTTTTATGTTGTGGCAAGCTAATTATTTGTTGCTGATAATAACATGCTGGCGGTCTTTATTCATTTTAATGACATAATTGTCAAAGTCATTGAATAATTGGGTTAACGTGAGATCAATTTCTTCACTCCGAATGCGGTGATGGCGATTGGATAAATCTGCTATTACTTGACCAGCATCGCGAGTAACCACGATAAAAGTATTGCCAATTTTGTAAACTTCAGTGCCTAATTCTGGATGTTCTTGACTTACGTCGACTAAGTAGTTCATTATGCTTGTTCCGTTTCTGTTGCTTCGCTAATAGCAATTTGTCCAGCCTGCACGTCTGCCAGCAAATGCTTGGCATCTGGATGGTCAAGCTTGAAATCAGCGACTTTGTCTTCGATTTCTTCTTGAATGGTCCGGCGCAAGGGACGAGCCCCCATCTTCGGATTGTAGCCTTCTTCAACCAGTTTGCTCTTGGCAGCTGGAGTAACATCGATTTGCAAGCCTTGGTCTTTGACCATGGCATTAGTTTTAGCCAGCATTAAGTTAACGATTTGCAGCAAATCATCTTTAGTCAGTGGACTAAATTCGATAATGTCATCCAACCGGTTCAAAAATTCTGGCTTGAAGTATTCACCCAAGGCATTGCGGAAGGCATTGTTGTCCTCATCATTCTCAGCTGCAAAACCAACGCTGGCAGTTTTAATGCTTTGACCAGCATTAGAAGTCATGATGATAATCGTATCCTTAAATGAAACGGTGCGGCCTTGCGAGTCAGTCAACCGGCCGTCGTCCAGGATTTGCAGCAGCAAATTGAGTACATCGGGGTGAGCTTTTTCAATTTCGTCAAATAAAATCAAACTGTATGGATTATGACGAACGCGTTCAGTCAACTGACCAGCTTCTTCGTAGCCAACATAGCCAGGAGCTGAGCCGATCAACTTAGAAACAGAATATTGTTCCATGTATTCAGACATGTCAAAACGAATCATGGCATTTTCTGAACCAAACATTTGCTTAGCTAGCTGTTTAGCTAATTCTGTTTTACCAACGCCAGTTGGTCCAACGAAGAGGAAAGAACCGATTGGACGGCCACTCTTGTTGAAGCCAACGCGGTTGCGCCGAATGGCACGGGCGACTTTTTCAACGGCTTTGTCTTGACCGACAACGTTTTTCTTCAGATCAGCAGCTAAATCCTTTAATTGAGTTTCCTCTTGCTTTTGCAAGTCGCCAACCGGGATGCCGGTCTTTTCTTCAACGATTTTATCCATAATCTTATCGGTAATCGTTGGCGTCTTGTCAGGATCAACTTTCTGATCTTTTAATTTGTCGTATTTCTCAATTTGGTCGCGGTAGTAGGCTGCTTTTTCGTAATCTTCGCTCTTTAAAGCAGATTGCTTCAGGTCTTCAGCTGCCTTAATCCGTTCCTTGATTTTATCTTTGTCAACGAATGGAATCGTCAGATTCATGCGTGAACCAGCTTCGTCCAGCAAGTCAATCGCCTTGTCGGGCAAGAAGCGGTCTTGAATATAGCGAGTGCTCAGCTTAACAGCGGCATTAATCGCATCATCAGTGTAGTGAACGTGGTGGTAGGCTTCATAGCGCGGTTTGATGCCTTGCAAAATCTTAATGGTTTCTTCGATTGAAGGCTCTTTAACTTCAACTGGCTGGAACCGACGTGCCAATGCTGAATCTTTTTCAATTTCACGGTATTCTTTGATAGTCGTCGCGCCGATCAGCTGCAAGTCACCACGAGCTAAAGCTGGTTTGATGATATTGCCGGCATCCATGCCGCCTTCCGCATTGCCAGCACCAACGATTTGGTGAATTTCATCAATGAATAAAATGATTTCTTGATGATTTTGCAACTCTTTGATTAATTGCTGCATGCGCTGTTCAAATTGTCCACGGATGCCAGTTCCTTGCACCAGCGAAACCATGTTCAAAGAAATAATCCGCTTGCCTTGCAGTTTTGCTGGAACGGACCCATCGACGATTTCTTGAGCTAAGCCTTCAACTACCGCGGTCTTGCCGACACCGGCTTCGCCAATTAAAACTGGGTTGTTTTTAGTCCGCCGGTTTAAAATTTCAATTACGCGGGCGATTTCATTATCACGGCCGATAACTGGGTCGATCTTGCCCTTTTTAGCCAGGTCTGTTAAATCAGTGCCATATTGGCTTAAAATGGAATTTCCACCTTGTCGGTTTCCATTTCCGCCACCGCGCTGAACTTGTGGACCTTGATTTTGACTAGCTTGACCTTCTTGTCCATTAAGGGCACTGAACAGGTCGTTAAAATCTCCAAAGAAAGAATTGTTATACATATTATTAATATTTCCTTGTTCTTGTCTTAATTCTTGGTAGCAATGTTGACATAAGCTAATTTCACGGCTTTGACCATTAATCTTTGCAAACAAATGAATGGCTGCTGGCCGTTGATGGCAATTTTGACAAAGTTCCATAATTCTTGATTGCCCTCTTTCTGAATCATTATGGCTTTATTGTATTGTTAGCACTCATAATAGTCAAGTGCTAAGACTTACAAAAAATTAGTGAAAAATAAGTTATAATGAAAGCAACTGATTTTAGGAAAGAAGTGGTCAAATGGATTTTACAAAAATATTGCAGCAGCTAAGTACGGGTGAATTAAAAGAGTACCGAGTTTCACCAAAAAACGCGTTTGCTTTTCAAGCTGCTCTGCGCGAATTCGGCAAGCGGCAAGATATTCGCGGAACCGCGCTGCGCGGGGGTGAAATCGTTTACCATTTAAAAGAAAATTCTAATAATTAGTTTATTGTTTTGAACTACAAAAAATGATAGTGTAGAAATTGCATAGACTAAGGTTTACAAAGAAAAAGTAAAGCGGAAGAAAAAGGAGAAAGATCATGGAAAAGCGTGATTTTCATATTACGGCTCCAACAGGCATTCATGCCCGTCCAGCCACACTGCTAGTACAAGCAGCTTCGAGATTTAATTCAGACATCAGCTTAGAATGCAACGGCAAGTCCGTCAATTTGAAGTCAATTATGGGCGTGATGTCTTTAGGCGTTGCCCAAGGTTCAGACGTGACAATTAGTGCTGATGGTGAAGACGCAGTAGAAGCCATGAAAACAATTACTGAGACCATGAAAAAAGAAGGTTTAGCATAATTCATGACTAATGTCATCACTGGAATAGCTGCGAGCGCGGGAGTTGCCGTCGCTCCAGCTTTTCTTTTTTTAGAACCAGATTTGTCATATGAGCGTCGGCAAATTACCGACCAGTCGGCTGAAATAGCGCGATTTGAAGATGCAGTAGCAATTGCTCGGCAGGAAGTTGAAGCCTTGGTTGAAACAGCCAAGACTAAAATGGGGCAGGACGCAGCGGATGTTTTTACTGCACATTTGATGATCCTGCAAGATCCTGAATTCGTAGGGGCGATTGAAGAAATCATTCAGGATCAGCAGATCAATGCTGAAGCAGCTTTGGCCCAAATTGAGCAAAAATTTGTCAAACTATTAAGCGGTCTGGCTGGAAATGCCTACATGCAGGAGCGGATGGCTGATGTGCGCGATGTGTCGAAACGCTTGCTCGCCCACTTGTTGCACCAGCCACTGCCAGATTTGCAGACAATTTCTTCGCCAGTGATTTTGGTGGCCGCTGATTTAACTCCTAGCATGACCGCTCATGTTGATCCTAAATTTGTCAAGGGTTTCATCACGGACGAAGGCGGAAAAACGTCTCATTCAGCGATTATGGCGCGGACGCTGGGTATTCCGGCAGTCGTTGGCACGGGCAAAGCTACGACCGATATTTCTGCTGGTCAGCAGCTTGTTATTGATGGCAGCAGAGGTGAAATTATCTTGTCACCAAACCAGCAGCAATTATCTGCTGCAAAAAATGCCCGCGACGCTTGGCAGCAGCGCTTGCAAGCAGAGGCAGCTTTGCGGCATGACGCTAGCCGAACTGCTGATGGTCATCATGTGCTAGTTGCCGCTAATTTGGGGCTGCCAGCCGATGTGGAAGCAGCTGCTGAAAATGGGGCAGAGGCAGTTGGCCTTTTTCGGACAGAATTTTTGTACATGCACGGGGAGACTTTTCCAACTGAAGCTGAGCAAGTAGCAGCTTATCGGCAAGTACTAGAGGCCATGCCTGACCGGCAAGTTATCATTCGTACGCTGGACATTGGCGGGGATAAGCGCTTGCCTTATTGGCAATTACCGCAGGAAGACAATCCATTCTTGGGCGTGCGGGCAATTCGCCTATCGCTGGCCAATGAAGACGTCTTTCGGACACAGCTGCGAGCATTGCTACGGGCTTCAGTTTATGGACGTTTGGGCATTATGTTCCCTCTTATTGCCAGTTTGCCTGAGCTTCGGGCCGCTAAGCGAATTTTGCAAGAAGAAAAGACTAAGCTCCTGCAAGCTGGGGTGAAAGTTAGCGAGGATTTGCAAGTTGGCATGATGATCGAAGTTCCAGCAGCCGCCATTATGGCTTCAGCTTTTGCCAAAGAAGTTGATTTCTTTTCAATTGGCAGCAATGATTTAGTACAATACACGCTGGCTGCTGACAGAACCAACCGGGAATTGGCCCAGCTTAGTCAGCCTTATGATCCGGCGGTTTTGTATTTGATTTGGCGGACCATTGAAGCAGCTCACCAAGCCGGTATTTGGTGCGGCATGTGCGGTGAAGCTGCTTGCGATCCGATTATGCTGCCGCTGCTTGCCGGCGCAGGCTTAGACGAATTCTCAATGAATAGTACCAGCATCTTGGCGGTTCGTGATCAATTGCGCCATTGCTCACAGACAGAGGCTGCCAAATTGGTCTCACAGGTGCGTGAGCAAGCTGCAACTGCTGCTGAAGTTAAAAAAATGGTCATCGATTTTCAAAAAAGCTACGAGGCTTGATAATTTTTAGCAATTCTTCACATTATCTTCATTTTTGCTTGTTAACTTATTATCAGACAAAGAAAAATAATTGCTTACGAAAAGCACTTACAAAAGTAAAGTAATTGTGCTATTATAATGTGGAAGCAAAAGAACAGCACGTTTTAAAGGAGGCAGACAACATGATCACCTTATATTCTTCTCCGAGCTGCACTTCCTGCAGAAAAGCTAAAGCTTGGCTGGACAAGCACGAGCTGGCTTATCACGAACGCAATATGTTTGCACAGCCTTTAACCAAAGATGAAATCCTGCAAGTTTTAAGCTTGACCGAAAATGGAACTGAGGATATTATTTCCACGCGCTCACGGGCTTTTAAGAATTTGCACGTCAATATCGATGACCTGTCAATTGATCAATTGCTGGACTTAATCAGTAAAAATCCAAGTCTGCTAAGACGACCAATTATTCTAGATGATCGACGTCTGCAGGTTGGCTACAATGAAGATGAAATTAGACGTTTCTTGCCAAGGTCAGTTCGCCGCTTAGAACTGCGCCGGGCACAAGCAATGGTTGAATAAAAAGCGCGAGCTTTGAAGCTCACGCTTTTATTTTGTCTGCTGAATAAGCTACAATATAAGCAACAGACAGGTGGTGTTAAAATGTTGCAAGTTGATCGCATCAATCAAAATACCTTGCGGGTCCGCATGGATGCTGCTGAGCTAAAAAAGCGCGGCATCACGATGTTGGATCTCTTGGGCAATAAATCTGACATTCAGAAATTTTTCTACTCAATTCTGGAAGAAGTAGATAAGGATCATCTTTTTGCTGGCACTGATGCGGTAACTTTCCAAGTTATGCCTAATGGCAATGGCCTTGAGCTGTTGATTTCTAAAGTAAACGGCGCAGCGGGCAGTTTTATGCAGCCTGCTGGCCCAGCTCCTGTTGCTCAGCCGCAAGTGCCAACGATTGTCAAAGACAATCGCCGTGTTTACAAGCTGAAAAGCATTGATGCGGCTGCGGCCTTGGCTGAAAGCTTGCAAGTCAGTGATCTAGCTGCTAGCTTGTACAAACAGGGCGGGTGCTATTACATGGAATTAGCTTTTCTTGATGACAATTATGCTGAAATGCAGCCACAAGATGCCTGGGCCATTGCCAATGAATTTGGAGAGGGAATGACCAACCAAGAATTTTCGACAATCAAAAATAGTGCCAAATGCTTGCTTCCGCAAGATGCGCTTGCAAGTTTGCGTTCTTATTTCTCCTAACGGTCAATAATTGTTGAAATTAAACAAAAGAGCAAGTTAAAACTTGCTCTTTTTTGCGTATATAAATTTAGGGAGGAAAAAGATATGTACGCAGCTTTGCATCATGAACAGCTGGTACTAGCCAGTACAGAAGCTCAAATTGTCCGGGCGACTAGGGCCAAATATCGCTGTCCGCAGTGCCGGCGCAGAGTAATTTTGGTAATTGCCCAAGACAAAACTCCGTATTTTCAGCATTTGAATTTTACTGGCAGTGGCGGAGAAAAGCAGGAACATTTGTTAGGCAAGTGTGAATTAAAGGCAGCCTTAACTGCTGCTGGCTGGCAGGCACGCCTAGAAGTCCCTTTGGCTGATGGTCAAATAAGGGCAGATGTTTTGGCCAGTCCCAACTTAGCTTTTGAAATTCAGTGCGCACCCTTGAGCGCGGCCGAGTTTGCTAAACGGCATGGCTGTTATCAGGACGAAAGAATTACTGATGTTTGGCTAGTGGGACGAAGGCATTTTTTGAGGGCAAAAATAAAAAAGACGCAGGTCATTTACCTGCGTTTTAACTGCCGATGGCACTGGTACTATTTAGAAATTGATGTAGCCCGCCATCAGCTGCATTTGCATTACAATCTTCAGCAAACCGCTTGGCGGCACTGTTTGTATCGGCAAAGCCGCGATTTTGCTCTTGATGAATTGGGCTTGCAAGCTTTATGGAATTTTCACCCACATTTGCAAGTTTATCAGCAATCGGCTGAAGCAGAGAGAGTTTACTTGCAGAAACAGCTGCAGCAAAAAACAAAGTTGGGCTTGGCGATTGGTCAACGTTTGTATGAACAGCATCAATTGCTAACGAATGTACCTGCAGCTGCCTTGCTCTGCTGGCAAGTACCAGGAGCTGATTATAACTTTTCGCTCCTAGATTTATAGGAGATGAATTGAGCTAGAATGGTTGACGGTGAGCACCTTGTCTAAATCAGCCCGACTAATTGCGCCTTCGAAAATATGGCCTGTTTGATTTTTTTCATAATTATAAATAACTGTTGTCGGAGTTGTTTGAATACCAAATTGTTCAGTGAGCTGCTGATCATGCTGAATAGCTTTCTCAACAGTCTGTTGGCAAAATTGGTTAGCCAGCAGGGCAGGATTAATGCCTAGCTGGTGCAGAAGCTGGTCGACCAGCATTTGTGAAAAAGTCGCTTGCTGAGACAATTTAGCTTGCAAATTAAAAATAAATCGACGGGCCTTTTTGTTACCGACTAGCATTTTCAGAGCATAGAAATCAGTTTGGGCTTGTTTCATTGCTGCAGCAGTTTGATTGAATTGCTGAAGACAGCTGCTGCAGCCGCGCCGGCGCAAGTCCGTTTGAATATTAGCCATGGAAACAACTGGTACTAAATGATAGCTAGCACTGAGCTGCTGCTCGTTCAGAACTGAGATAACGGTTTGTTCATTGTGATAACACAAGGTTCCGAGTGGATTTACAAAAAAGAAAACTTCAAACATGAGCCCCTCCTGCTTTGTCACTTTAGCAGATTGAAAAGCCATCGGACAAATTAAATGCTCAGGCGATGCTGAGTAGCACGATCAACTTTATTTTGATTGCATTCGTTCTGACCCGGATGAAAATTGAATTGCTGCTGTAATAATTCACTGACTCGCTGAATTGTTTGCGGATTATGGTTTTCAATTTCCAATTCAAAGTCAACCCAGCCATCTGGGTATTGAGTTTCATCCAGCGTTAATTCGCAATTGCTTGGTCCATTGACTAGACAGCGCTGAGTTTTGCTCCAGGAAAACTGCTGCAGCCCAGCAATAGAGTCTGCAAAATGATGCTTAAGATAAGCACCCACTTGTCCAGTCAGCAACAGTTTATGCTCTTTAACCAAATCTTTGGCGGTCTGCAAAGCAAGTTTATCGTTGATTTCCATAACTTCGTGAAACTTGTTTTGCAGTTTAGCGGGATCGGGCACTTTCATCGTTTCTTCAGCGTGATCTTTAAAAGTGCGAATACGCAAACCACAGAAATGGGCGCGCAGGTTGAAATCAGGCGTATCGTAGTAATAATTCGCTTGGCTAAACGATTGCTTGCTAGGGAAAGCGTGCAGCAATTGCTGATACAATTCTGACGTTAGCAAATACTTAGCTTCAATTTCCTGATTTTCAGACATGTTCTTTTCCTTTCTGACACTGACTTTATTATAATGAATTAGGATTAAAAACTGTGATTGAAAGCATTGAGCAGGGAAAGGACCATGAAAGCAATTTTTCCAGGATCATTTGATCCCATTACTAATGGTCATTTAGCGTTAATCAAACGAGCAGCGGCTATTTTTGACGAAGTAATCGTTGTTGTAGCCAATAACAAAGGCAAGCATAATTTGTTCAGCCAGCAAGAACGCTTACGGCTGGTAACAGCAGCAGTTGCATCATTGGCTAATGTTAGAGCAATTTGCCCGCGCAAACGGGAACTAACGGTGCAAGTTGCACGAAGACTAGGCGCGGGAGTCATTGTCCGCGGCGTGCGCAATGAAACTGATTTTTCGTTCGAGCAGTCGATTGCGGCGGTTAACCGAGAATTGGCGAAAGATATTGAAACGATTTTACTGCCAAGTCAAGGTCCGTTTCAACAGCTTTCATCTACGCTGGTTCGTGAAATAGCCAGCTATGGCGGCGATTTATCAACGCTTGTACCACCAGTAGTCCAAGCTGCTTTGAACAAGCAAGAGCAAGAAACAGGTGATTAGATGGAAGATTGGGAGAAGTTTTTAAGCCCATATCATGAAGCTGTAGATGAATTAAAAGTCAAATTTAGAGCGTTGCGGCAGAGTTTTTTGACTAATAATGAGCACTCTCCGATCGAATTTGTGACTGGCCGGGTAAAAACGGTTGAATCAATCAAAGAAAAAATGCGGCGGCGTTATATCGACGAATCGGTCATTGAAACTGATATGCAGGACATTGCTGGCATCAGAATCATTTGCCAATTCGTGGACGATATTTACGCGGTTGTGGATTTGATTCATCAGCGCTCAGACATGGAGGTTATTGAGGAGCGCGATTATGTGCAAAATGCCAAGCCATCTGGCTATCGGTCATATCACATGGTCATTTCTTATCCAGTCTTTTTGCCAACTGGGAAAAAAGATTTGATTGCAGAGATACAGATTCGCACCTTAGCCATGAACTTTTGGGCAACTGTTGAACATTCGCTAAATTACAAATATCAAGGAAAATATCCTGACGATGTTTCGAAGCGGCTGAAGTCAACGGCTGAAGCTGCTTACCAGCTAGATGAAGAAATGTCGTCGATCAAAGACGAAGTGCAAGCTGCTCAAAAAATATTTTCGGAATCAAAAGGCAAGGAAAGTTAAATGAGAGTCGCTTTAGTTTACAATCATCAACCCCAAACTTTGACCGTTGCCCGCCACCTGGAACACGAGCTGCTCGCTAGCGGCATTAAGCTTAACGAAACTCAGCCAAACGTAGTAATCAGTATTGGTGGAGATGGAACGCTGCTCAGTGCTTTTCACCGTTATTTGCCTTTGATTGATGATGTCCGCTTTATCGGCGTTCATACTGGGCATTTGGGCTTTTATACCGATTGGCGAGATTTTGAATTGACTGACTTGGTCAAAGCTCTGAAACAGCGAGAACCAGAAACCGTTAGCTATCCATTGCTGGATGTGCGTGTCAAAGAAGATGGGCGCATTCGTGAGTATACTGCCTTGAATGAAGCTTCCATCAAGGGCGGCTATAAGACACTAGAAGCAGAAGTCGATATTAAAGGGCAGTTTTTTGAAAATTTCCGCGGGGATGGCTTGTGCGTATCGACACCGACGGGCTCAACCGCCTATAGCAAATCGCTAGGAGGAGCTGTCATTCATCCGACTTTGAAGGCGTTGCAAATGACGGAAATTGCCTCGCTAAACAATCGGCTATTTAGAACCCTGTCTGCTCCGATTGTTATCCCGCCTGATCAATGGATCACTCTAAAACCTAAATCCCGGCCTGATCTTTTGCTGGTCGTTGATGGTCACCGGGTACGCCATCGCCAAATTAATGAATTGGACTTTTCGATTTCCAAGCACATGATTCACTTTGATCGCTTCAAATACACGCATTTTTGGAATCGAGTGCGCGATTCTTTCTTAGGACAAGATGCATGATTAGTTTTTTTAAACGAACAGTAGCTGCAAATGATCCACATCAGTTGGGTCATTTTTTGCTGAAACATGGTTTTTCCAGACGAGCTTTGAAAGCAGCACGCTATCATGGCGGCTGGATTTTAGTCAATCATCGCCGCCGTTTGTTGAGCTTTCACTTGCGAACAGGTGATGAAGTAATCTTTATCCCAGGGCAAGAAAAACCTAACCCATACTTGCGACCGGTTAAGGGCCCTGTGGAAATTGTCGCGGAAACGGCTAATTATTTATTAGTCAATAAACCAGCTGGGTTGTTGACAATTCCCTCGCGTTATGAAGATCAGCATTCCCTAGTTAATTATTTGCTGGCTTATTTTCAAGCTCAAGGTTTGGATACCAGACCGCATGTAGTAACTCGGTTAGACCGGTGCACAAGCGGCTTGGTATTGGTTGGCAAAAACAGTATTGCGCAAAGCCGTTTTAGCCAAGAATCGCCGAATCAGTTGCAAAAAAATTACCATGCGATTGTGCATGGCAATTTTAAAGAGCAAACTGGAAAAGTTGAGCTGAGAATTGGACAAGTTGGTCAAACTGTCAAACGAGCCATCGATCCGCAAGGCCAACGGGCTATCACGCTTTATCGAGTGCTGAGGCAGGTGCCAGGAGCTAGTTATCTGTCTTTGCAGCTGTTGACTGGCCGTACGCATCAAATCCGAGTGCATATGCAAGCAATTGGACACCCGTTATTTGGTGATCAGCTCTATGGAGTGCCGGATTGTTTTGCTAGGCAAGCTTTAAATGCTTATCAACTACGCTTTTTTGATCCTTTTGCCCAAGAAGAACAGCTGAAAACTATTGAGGATCCAGCCGATATGCAGCAGTTGTGGCAGCAGCTCAAGCACGACTAGCATGTTTGCGTTTGCCCCACATAAGGAGCAAATCCAGGCCAATTAAGATAGCAATACAAATGATCACAATCAGCAGCCGTTTCCAATCTAAGTGAAGCAAGGCGTCCCCACCAAAAGCATATAAAAAACTGGCTGGCAAAGTTCCGCAAACAATCGGTAGCACGCGCTTTTTCCAAGCAGGCAGCAGGTTGATTGAAGCGTAAGCCGCGGTCACACTGGAATAGCATAGGCAAGCGTTAAACTAAAATATGGATTGGAAGCTGCAGCTGAATCAGTTAATCTTTGAAAGACTTTTGATTTCTGAGTCTGCTGCCGGCGCGTCACTAAGTTTAACAATCGCAGCAGCAGCAATTGTCCACTGACTGCGGCTAGCCAATTAATAACGAAACCAAGCCACGGTCCATACAAAAGTCCATTTAAAACGCAAAAAATACTGTTGGACAGGCCAGGGATGGCGGTGGCTAGCATGCTGACTAAGAAGAGCATCAGCAAATCTCGCCAACCGTGGTTGCGAATTTTGGCTAGCAGCAGCTGCTCGTTTTTATGATTAAAATGCAGCAGCAGATTCAGTTCAGGATAGTAATCTAAATAAAGCCGATATAAGAGCAGCAGGCTAATCAAACAAGCAGCTGCAATGAGAGAAACGCGGATAATTTTTCGTTTATTCGTAATAAATTAGCCCCTTTCAAATAGAACGCAGGTTGGTTGGGGGACAGGGATGTTCATTTGTAAACGAGTCAGCAAACCAGTTTTAGCGTTTCGATGGTACACAGTGGCATTATTTGATTTTTGATTGGCGGCAATTAAGTAGCTTTGGTTTTCATCCCAATTGAAATCCCGTGGGAAACTGCCAAAGGTGCTAATTCTTTGAATCAGCTGCAAGCCATTTTCGACGACTTTGAATACCACTAAGCTGTCTTCACCGCGATTAGAGACGTAGACAAAGCGGCAATCGCTCGAGATGCGAATAGCAGCAGCACCATTTTGCCCTTTAAAGGAGTCGGCAATAGTAGCATAACGCTGACCCAGCGCAAGTTTAGTTCCTAGACTATTGTAATTAACTGCTTGCACGCAGCTGGCTAATTCACAAGCAATGTAGATGCGCTGATGAATTTGGTCAAATACCAAATGGCGTGGTCCGCTCCCAGCTGGCAGTTGGATACTGTTTGTGGGGATTAGCTGCTGGCCGCGCAGATCATAGAATGCCAATGAGTCGGTGCCTAAATCGCAGCAGACTAAATTGTTAAAAGGAGTAGTCGAGAAGAAGTGCGGATGCGCAGAATGTTGTTCCGGCCTAATGCTATGCCCTGTTCGAATCGTTTCAGCTTGCAATTGCAATTTGCCAGCTGAATTGTAGTTATAAACTGACAGGCGGCCAGTATGATAATTAGCGGCTAAAAGCTGATGATGCTTTTCATTGACTTGCAAATAGGCAGGGGAAGCACCAGGGTGCAATTGTTCTGATAAAAGCTGCCCATCAAAAATAGAGAAGCACGCCACGCCTCCTTGCTGAGGCAATCGTTTAATTGCAAATAACAAATTTCCGGCTTGCTGCAAGTAAGTTGGTGCGCCGACTTGAATTAATGAGCGAGGCTTGCTTAAACCTGTTTCAGCTGAAAAATCAGCTTCATAGATGCCGGTGCCAGTTTGGTCGGTATAACCACCGAATAGAATCTTATTCATCCTCGTTGTCTCCTTTGCTGCCTATTATTCTACTCTTTCGCTAGTAGTGTGGGAATGGGGCTTGATGTGCTAGAATTTAACACATAAGATTGGAGCTGATTTGGTATGAATCAACAAACGCCAAAAGAAATTTGGCGCGATTGGCTGCTGAACAACCGTTTTACGATCACAATGATCAATTTGCTGTTGTTCTTCTTAGTCATTTTTATCTTTAACAAAATTTCATTTGTGCTCAATCCATTTTGGGCTTTCATCAACGCAATCTTTCCGCCAATTTTGCTGGCGACGCTGCAATATTACTTAATGAATCCAGTCGTCGATTTTTTGCAAAGAAAGTGGCACGTGCCGCGGACAGTTACGATTACGGTATTATTTATTTTGATCGTTTTGCTTTTGGTGTGGCTTCTGAATTGGATCGTGCCGATTGTACAGCGTCAGCTGCAGTCGCTGATTAAAAATTGGCCGCGCTATTGGCGCGATGCGCAAGCCGCGATTCAGCATGTTGCCCATGATCCGCGCCTGCAGTATCTGCATAAAGATTTCAACAAGGCTATCAAACAATTGCGTAAAGGCTTTAGCGTTAATAATATGGGCAGCGCAGTGTCAAGCATCAACTCGGCTGTGAACGTGGTGACGATGACTTTTATGACGTTGCTGACAGCTCCATTTGTCTTATTCTTTATGCTCAAAGATGGGCACCAGTTGAAACCTGCGGTAGCTAAATTTGCCCCAGCACGTTTTCAAGCTTCGTTTGCAAAATTGCTTAGCGATATTAACCAAGCCATTGCTCAATACGTTCGGGGACAGCTGATCGTTGCTTTTTGGGTAGCAGTGATGTTTGGCGTAGGCTACAGTCTTGTCGGGCAGAGCTATGCAATTTTGCTGGCGATTATTGCTGGGCTGTGCAACCTGATCCCTTACTTTGGGACTTTTATCGCTTTGATTCCATCTTTAGTGTTGGCAATTATGAACTCGCCAATTATGCTGGTAAAAGTGCTGATTGTTTTTGCAATCGAACAAACAATTGAAAGCCGTGTCATTAGTCCGCTAGTAATGGGAAATAAGCTGAACATGCACCCAGTCACGACCATTTTAGTGTTAATCGGGGCCAGTGCTGTCGGTGGTTTATGGGGAGTAATTTTTGCCATCCCAGTTTATGCAGTTATTAAAATTATCGTACAACGCGTCTTCTCTTATTATCAGCGCGTTTCCAGTTTTTATCAGGATACAATTGTGACTACAACTGAAAGGAAGTCAGAAACAGATGACTAATCACGTCGTATTATATGAACCGTTAATGCCAGCTAACACGGGCAATATTGCCCGGACATGTGCTGGCACTAACACTGTTTTGGATTTGATTGAACCGATGGGCTTTAGCTTGGATGATAAGCATATGAAGCGAGCTGGCTTGGATTATTGGAAAAATGTTGATTTGCATCGGCATGAAAGCCTTGATGCTTTTATGAAAACGTTAGGGCCAGCTGACGAGCTGTATTTGATTTCGAAGTTTTCGTCAAAGTCAGTTTATGATCAGACTTATACTGATCCTAATAAAAATTACTTTTTCTTATTTGGCAAAGAAACTACTGGTTTGCCCGAAACGTTTATGCGTGAGCATTATCAGCAGAATATCCGCATTCCTATGTCGAATAAAATTAGAGCCTTTAACCTGGCAAATTCTGTCGTAATGGTCCTTTTCGAAGCTTTGCGTCAGCAAGGTTTTCCTGGCATGGAAACTAGTCACCACTACCCAGTTGACAAGCTAAAGGATTGAGGTCGAGTTATGGAAATCAAAAAAATGGAACGTGTGATTGTTGAATCTTTTCACTATGACAATCAAGATGAGTACAATCCTCATCAAAAATTAGATTTTAAATTAGAGCCGGTTTATCACGTTGGCCCTGATGGTAAAAAAGAAGCTGCTAAAGATGGCACTTATGTCAAAATCAGCTTGGATTATGATTTAGCCCCTAAACCAGGCGATTTAAGTTTTGCTGGTGTGATCAGTCAAGTGATTTTGCTGCAAGATTATTATGGCAATGGCGACGACTTGTCTGATGAGGAATATCAACTAATGTCACAGCCGCTAATGGAAACTTTGGGCACTATTATTTATGAAGTGACGCAGGTCACGCTCGATCAGCCGCTTAATTTGGAGTTTGGCATGAAACCGGCTGACAATCAGTAGTAGGTGGCTGTCAAAATAGGGAGGAGGAGTCTAATGGCAAAAAAGAAAAAAAGACGCAAACGCCGGCGCAAGCAGCGGTCCTATGCCTGGGCAGTTACTGGTCTGATCTTGCTAGTTTGGGCTCTGCTGGCGGGCACAAAATTGGGCCTGCTAGGTCGGCAATTAGGCAATGCCTTGCGCTTTTTCGTTGGCGATGGCTACCTTCTCTTTGCTATTATGCTGGGTTTGCTGGGTTTAGTAATGCTGATTTACAATCAACCGCCTCACTGGGGCTGGCGACGCAATAGCGGCCTGGTTTTATTAGCCTCGGGCTTTTTACTATGTCTGAGTCAGCGCTACTTTACTCATTTAATGATCAATCATGGCTTTATTAATGCCTTTATGCAAGCAATTAGTGGCGAATTTGCGCGCGGTCAGCAGGCACATCAATTAGGTGGAGGCCTCATTGGGGGCTTGCTCTACAGCTGCTTTTTCCCGCTTGTTAGCAGCCTAGGCACTGTTATTCTGGGTTGGCTGGGGATGCTGACAGGCTTGTTAATGTTGTTTGACATTAAATTCACTAGCGTCTTAACTGGCGTGCAAAAAGCTGGCCAAGGTTTGGTTGCAACTAATCAAAAGGCTGGCCATGCCTTGCAAAAGCAGTATCAGGACCTGGTGGAAAAGCGTAAGGCTCATAATCGGCAAAAATTGCAGGATCCGCTTCAGCATGATGAGGAACCATTTCCTGATCTTAGCGATTTTAAGGCCAAAAGCAATGAAGAGGATCAAGAGGATAAAACTCAGTACTCATCTGCACCTGTTGAAAATGACGCTGCTGAACCAGAGATAGTTGCTCCTGAACCAGCTGCAGATGAACCAGTTGTCCAAACAGAATCTCATCATCTTTCCCATGGAGATCAAGCTGATGATCAAACGGTTATGCAGGATTTAGGCACGGTAGAGCATCATGATGAGTTGCCAGTGGATGAGCCAACCACTAGTAGCAATTATCAATTGCCGCCTGTCTCGCTGCTTAACCCAATCAAGCATGTTGATCAAAGCGAAGACCGTTTATTAATCAAAACTAACACTAATAAACTGGAGCAAACTTTGGCCAGTTTCGGCGTCAAAGTTAAAGTTAAAATCGCCGTGCTTGGTCCGACAGTAACTAGGTATGAAGTGCAGCCAGCCGTTGGGGTTAAAGTCAGCCGCGTAGTCAATCTGGCTGATGATTTAGCCTTGGCTTTAGCCGCTAAAGATATCAGAATTGAAGCTCCGATTCCAGGCAAGCCTTTGATTGGCATTGAGGTACCCAATAAAAATACTTCCTCAGTCAATTTTAGGGATGTCATGGAACACCAATCAAAACGGGCTAGAAAGAACCCATTGGCTATTCCGCTAGGAAAAGACGTGGCGGGCAGGACTGTCTCAGCTGATCTGCGCAAAATGCCGCACCTGTTGATTGCTGGTTCTACTGGCTCGGGCAAATCGGTTGCGATCAATACCTTTATTACTAGTATTTTGATGAAAGCAAAACCTGATCAGGTCAAGTTGGTTTTAATTGATCCGAAAATGGTTGAACTCTCGACCTATAACGATGTCCCGCACTTGCTGATTCCAGTTGTGACTAATGCACGACTGGCTGCTAATGCTCTGCATAAGACAGTTAAAGAAATGGAACGGCGTTATAAGCTGTTCGCGGCTAGCGGAACGCGTAATATGGCTGAATTCAATCAGCGGGTTGCTGACAATAACCGTGATAAGACTAAGCCTGTCATGCAGCCGCTGCCTTATATCGTCGTTATCGTTGATGAGCTGAGCGATCTGATGATGGTTGCCGGCCATGAAGTTGAAGACGCTATTGTTCGTTTGGCGCAAATGGCTCGTGCAGCCGGAATTCATATGGTCTTAGCAACACAGCGTCCTAGCGTTGATGTTATTACTGGCTTGATTAAGGCCAATGTTCCATCGAGAATTTCCTTTGCAGTTTCCAGCGGCATAGACTCTCGTACTATTTTGGACCAAGTAGGAGCTGAAAAACTAATTGGTCGCGGAGACATGCTGTTTCTGCCAATTGGGGCTGCTAAGCCCGAACGGATTCAGGGAGCTTACATTTCTGTGGACGAAGTTGAGCGGGTTGCTAATTTTGTCAAACAGCAACAACAGGCTGTTTATAGCGATGACATGATGCCATCTGCTAAAAGCGATCACGATAATGGACTAGCTAGCGAAGCAGATGACTTGGATGAATATTATAACGATGCAGTCGACTTGGTTCGCAAGCAAAAGTCAGCTAGCGTATCCATGCTGCAGCGACGCTTCAGGATCGGATACAATCGTGCCGCCCGAATTGTCGATCAAATGGAAGCTAATGGCGTTGTTGGTCCATCCGAAGGCTCTAAGCCACGGAAAGTTCTGCCACCAAAAAAGGATGATAAACAAGAATGAGTGAGCAAATCTTTTTGCTGCCAGAAAAAAAGTTTTCGACTGGCAACCTTGGCTGCTTTTTTTGCATGCCGCTGACACAAGCTAACCTTGCTAAAGCCAGTTTGCTGAATTTTATGCAGAATAATGCCAGCCAAACTTATCCAAGCATGTATTTGCAAACTAAATATTTGGCTAGTTTGTATGATGCTCACTTTTCAGCGTATACCCAAGTAATGGGGCAAACGCTGCTAGTGTCTTATACCATTAATTATGTTGAGCCGAGGCTGGTTCTTAACCCCGATTATGACTCAAACCAGATAGTGGCTGCCCTGGCAGAACTAGTCCAGCAGCCTCTGCTCACGCCAATTAATTTTCAGCTGGCTAAATTGCAGCTGCAAGATGCTTGGCATGATTTTTATGACTCGCCGAGCAATTTAGCAGCTCAGCGCTTTTTTGCGCATTTGTTCGCTGATCAGCCAGATTTGATTTATAGCGTTTTTGGTGCGATTAAGACAATTGATTCTCTGCAGCTGACTGATGTGCAGGACTTGTACGAAGAAATGTTAAAATCACCAGCTATGTTTATTGGACAGGGGACAGATTTGCCTGCCGCAGCCGAAATTGGCCAACAGTTTAACCAGCTTGATTTTGGCCAGCCAGTGCAAGCTGTTAATGCAGTGCCAGCTGATCCACCAGCTAAAGCCGTACTTGAATCTGATAAATTTGATCAAGCACAGCTGGTTTTAGGCTATGTTTATGATGATGCTTTGCCTTATCTGAGCCGAGAAATGCTGGGAGAATTTTTAGCAGCTTATTTAGCTGGAGATGAGTCGTCGATCCTTTTTCAAGCTGTTCGTGAACGCTTAGGCGCTGCTTATGCAATCGACGGCAGCAACTATCCGGCTTTAAGCTTGCTGGTTATTTCCGCTTCTTTGGCGAAAGACAAGCGTGAGGCAGCCAAAACAGCAATTAAGACTGCAATTGCAGATTTGCAAGCTGGCTTAGTTAAGCCAGACGTCTTTGAAAAGACCAAACAAACTTTGATCCGGCGCTTTTTAATTAGCAATGATCAGGCTGGAGCAATTTTTGATCGGACTGTGATTGGGAAAATGTTCAACTGCGAATTGACTAGCCGTGTGTTTGTACGTACAATTGCTCAGCTGAGTCCAGCTGAATTTTTAGATTTTGCTAGCAAATTAGAGTTAAAAGAAAGCTACTGTTTGCAATGAAAAAGCCAACGATTTATCAACACTCTTACCAAACAGGGCTGCAGGCGCAAGTAATCTGTCGCCCCGGATTTAATCAAAAATTTGCTGGCATCTTGGTCGATTTTGGCAGCGCTGATCCCCAGCCTTTGCCAGGACAAGCCCATTTTTTAGAACATGTTTTATTTGCAAAAAAGCAAGGGGACCTGTCTTTGCAGTTTGAAGCCTTGGGAGCTTACGTCAACGCGTTTACTTCCTATAATGAAACGATGTTCTATGCTACTTGTTTAGATGAATTTTCAGCTGTATTAAAACTGCTTTTGCAATTAGTGAGCCAGCCAGAATTCACGGAACAAGCAATCGCCAAAGAACGGCCGATTATTCTGCAAGAGCTTGCTTCTTATCAAGATGATCCTGGCTGGCAGCTGGAACGTGATTTGTTAGGTCAGATGTTTCCGCATGCACTGCTGGCAGCGGATATTGCAGGCACCAGGGCCGCTGTGTCTAAAACTACCGCTGCTAGTTTGCAAGCTGCTTATCAGACGAATTATCAGGCCAGCAAGATGCAGCTGCTAATCAGCGGCGATTTTTCACGCTCTGAGGCAAAGCACTTGTTTACTTTGCTGCAGCCTTGGCAAAAGCAACTGCTCCATTCATCGACTGCTGCAAATTTTGCCACATCCGTTGCAATGGAAAAGTGGAGTTCGCAAGCAGGCAGCAGCTTGAACAGATTTGCTTGCGGAATTAAGCTGCCAGATCTTAAGATTTTTTTAGCAAATCCCGTTCTGGCTCAATTGCTGCTTGAATTAATGGTAGAATCGCAGTTAGGCATTTTAAGCCCATGGTTCACTCGTATGCAGCAGCAAGGAATTATTAATTTGCCGCTGGATTTAAGCGTGACTTGCACTAGAGAAGGAACATTTGTTAGTATCTTTGGTGTTTCCCAGCACCCATCAGCGGCCATTGAGGCCGTTCAAACAGGGTGGATCAGTCAGCGCTTGCCAACAGACTTGTTTGCCCTGCTTAAAAAGCAGAGCTTGGCTCAAAGCCTGCGCGGTCTAGACGATTTGCCTTGGCTGGCAACAGAATTGGGCGAAAGTGCCTTGCAAGGCGCTAGCTATTATCAAAGTTTGCAAACGCTGCAGAATTTTAGTTATGCTAAATACGTGGCTTTTGCAAAAAAGATTCAAGCTAACAGCAGTTTTTATGCGGCACAACTGCCTAAAAACTAGGCAAGCTTTGTGATAATTATGATATACTCAAATTAAGTTTTTAAGGTAGAGGTTTATATGGCAGACATTGGAGAGAAATTAAGCGAAGCACGAAAAGCTAAAGGCATGTCAATCTCTGACGTTGAAAAAATCACGAAAATTCAAAGCCGTTATTTAACAGCGATTGAAGAAAATGATTATGACAAATTGCCGGGCGATTTCTATGTGCGGGCTTTTATCAGACAATATGCAAACGTAGTTGGCCTTGATGGCAAAAAGCTGCTCGAAAGCTATAAGCAAGAGGTCCCAGAAGCTAAGCCTGATGAGTATGTCGAAGATTCGATTGATAATCAAACTGAGAAGGTTAAGCAAACTACCCAAAATAAAAAGGGCATGTGGCAAGCCTATTTGCCAAAAGCTTTAGGCATTATTGGTGCAGTTGTTGTCATCATGCTGATTTATTTGGTCTTCTCACACTTCTTTGGGGGATCTCAACAAGAAGCAGAAAACAAGTCAAATAATGTGACTGTTTCTCAAACTGCTCCGAAAAAGAAGAAAAAGACGACGACAGTTAAGAAAACATCATCAGTTAAAATCGAAAAGGTCAGTGCTGGCGTTTATCGGGTTACTGGACTAAAATCCAACCGCAAACTGACTGTTTCAACTAATGACAGTACCTGGGCACAGGTAACGGCTGGGTCTAGCAAAACCTGGTCAAACAGTTTGGCAGCTGGCGATAAGCACAGCATGACAATTCCTCATGGCACTAAGCAAGTTGTTGTTAACTTTGGCAATGCTAATTCAGCTACCATTAAAATCGCTGGCAAGCGCGTTCCATTTACGCGGACGAGCGGCAGCTTGCGGATTACTTTGTTAATTGGTTCGACTGCTGAGGCCACTGACAGCACAACTTCAAGTAGCACTGGCAGCGATACAACCGCTGATACCAATACTAGTTCCAATACAACGAGCAGTCAGCAAAATCAGTCTAATCAAACTACACAGCAAACAACTCAAAATTCAACCAATAATTCGACCACAAACAGCAATCAAACGACTACTGGCGGAAATTACCAGTCTTCAAACCAAACAACAACTGCTGGTACTGGCCAAACTACCACTGGTCAAGGAACTACCAGCAATAATCAAACAAGCGGAGGCCAAAGTAGCAGATAATGAATACGCCAAATAAGTTAACCCTGTTTCGGATTGTTTTGATTCCAGTTTTTATGCTGTTGATTGTCTTTCGCTGGCCAGCTGGCAGCGTGACTTTTGGTGGCACAACTATTCCTTGGTTTCAGATTTGGGCAATGATTGTATTTGCCGTGGCTTCGGCAACTGACTGGTTCGATGGGCACATTGCTCGGGCTCATCACCAAGTAACCACCTTTGGTAAATTTGCTGACCCGTTGGCAGACAAGATGCTGGTCATGACCGCGATGGTTTTCTTAGTAGAATTAAAAATGGCACCTGCTTGGGTAGTGGCTATCATCGTCTGCCGTGAACTGGCAGTAACTGGTTTACGGCTAATGCTGGTAGAAAATAATGGGCAAGTGCTGGCTGCAAAGATGCCAGGCAAAATCAAAACCACTACGCAGATGCTAGCTATTATTTTCCTGCTTCTGAATGATGTTTTCTTTGCGGCAATTCACATTCCAATTGGCGAAATTTTATTGTACGTTTGCTTGTTCTTTACGTTGTATTCTGGCTGGGACTACTTCAACCAAAGCAAAGATGTTTTCAAGGGCGGCTTTAAGTAAAAAAAATAAAATTAAGCTCCGACGTTATGTCGGAGCTTTTTTGCGTATATAAAGTATAGAGAGTTGTTTATTTGAACGTGCGTTCGCTTTTTGCTAGCTTTTTTGAAATAAAGCAAGTATAATAAAGCAGAACTAGTTAAGGAGGAAGAACTTGGCTAAAGATCAGAAGCAGGCAGCACTGGAAGCTGCCTTGAAAAAAATTGAAAAAAACTTCGGCAAAGGTGCTGTTATGCGGATGGGCGACAAGGCTGATACGCAAGTTTCAACTGTCCCTTCCGGCTCACTAGCACTTGATGCTGCTCTTGGGGTTGGTGGCTATCCGCGTGGACGAATTGTTGAAATTTATGGTCCAGAATCGTCTGGTAAGACGACCGTTGCTCTGCACGCGGTGGCTGAAGTGCAAAAGCAAGGCGGCACCGCTGCTTACATCGACGCCGAAAACGCACTGGATCCTGCCTACGCTGAAAATTTAGGCGTTGACATTGATTCGCTTATCTTGTCACAGCCTAATACTGGTGAAGAAGGCTTGCAGATTGCGGATACACTGATTTCCAGTGGAGCTATTGACTTAGTCGTGGTTGATTCGGTTGCTGCTTTAGTTCCTCGTGCAGAAATTGAAGGGGAAATGGGTGACTCGCATGTCGGTTTGCAAGCCCGTCTGATGAGCCAAGCCTTGCGGAAGCTTTCAGGCACCATTTCTAAGACCAAAACGATCGCGATTTTTATTAACCAGATCCGTGAAAAAGTTGGGGTTATGTTTGGCAACCCAGAAACAACGCCTGGCGGCCGTGCCTTGAAGTTTTACTCAACAATTAGACTTGAAGTTCGTCGGGCTGAGCAGATTAAACAAGGTGGCAACGTTATCGGCAACCGTGCCAAGATCAAAGTTGTTAAAAATAAAGTTGCTCCGCCTTTTAAAGTCGCTGAAGTCGACATTATGTACGGCAAAGGTATCTCACAAACTGGCGAATTACTAGACATGGCGGCAGACAAAGACATCGTTAAAAAAGCTGGCTCATGGTATTCATATGACGGCGAACGCATTGGTCAAGGGCGTGAAAATGTTAAGGCTTACCTGGCTGACCATCCAGACATGTTCCAAGAATTATTGGTTAAAGTGCGCAAAGCCTATGGCATTGATAAAGAATCTATTGCTGACCGTGAGAATCCAGAAAAGATTAAAGCCCGCTTAGCAGGAGAAGCTGATTCGACCGATCAAAAAGCTGAACCAGAAGCTGAAAAAACGGCCACGCCCAGTAAAACAACAAAATCTTGAGATTAAATTGGATTTGTGATTCGCAAATCCAATTTTTTTATAAATTGACATCCTGCTTGGATATCATTAAGATTTTATTTGGCGTGTAACAACTCAAACAAAGTAAAAAGGCGATAGTAATTATGAATGAAATTTATGCAATTTCCGTTGCTGTCGCTGTTGTTTCGGTCCTGCTTGGAGCGGGCTTAGGCTATTTTCTGCGCAAGCATCGGTGGGAAAAAGATGCTGCCAATGCCAGTCATGATGCAGAACATATTTTAGCCAATGCTCACTCGCAAGTAGAGGCGATCAAAGCTGAAGTGGCGGCACAAAAAAATGTTGCTGAGGCCGTCAAAAAAGAGGCTGAAAACGCAAAGAAAGAAAAGCTGATCCAAGCGCAAGAACAGATTGGTCAAATGCGAGAAAAAGCTGAAACCAAGCTGAAACAGCGTCAAGATGAGCTGGATTTGCGGCAAAGCCGTCTTCAACGCCGAGCAGATGATTTAGACCATCAAAACGAGCAAATCACGCAACAACAGCGTGAACTTGACCAGCAGGTTAAAACAGCCAAAGCTAAAGATCAGGAATTAACCGATAATTTGGCACAGGCTAAGGAATTAGTTGCTAAACGACAGCAAGCTTTGCTGACAGTTTCAAATTTGACAGAAGCACAAGCAAAGAAAATTATCCTGGATGACTTGTCTGAACAGCTGGTTAAGGAACGAGCAGAATTGATCAGGGACAGCGACGAAAAAGTTAAAGCTAAAGCTGATCACTATGCAAGGAAGATTATCATTGAAGCATTGCAAAGCAGTGCTGCTGATACAGTTGCTGAAACTACTGTTTCCGTCGTCAATTTGCCAAATGACGACATGAAAGGCAGAATCATTGGCCGAGAAGGGCGAAATATTCGTTCATTTGAAGCTTTAACCGGGATTGACTTGGTTATTGATGATACTCCGGAAGTGGTGGTTTTAAGCGGATTTGATCCGATTAGACGTGAAGTGGCAAAACGTGCGCTAACACGTTTGATCAAAGACGGACGAATCCATCCTGCCCGGATTGAAGAAATGGTCGAAAAAGCCCGAAAAGAAGTTAATGACGATATTTATGAAGCAGGTGAAGGTGCCTTGATGGATTTAGGCATCCACAAGATGCACCCAGAATTAGTTAAAATTTTGGGCCGGCTAAAATATCGAACTTCATATGGACAAAACGTGCTTCAGCACTCGATTGAAGTAGGTCGCTTATCAGGCGCTATGGCTGCAGAGCTTGGCCTGGACGAAAAAATGGCGGTACGCGCGGGATTATTACACGATATTGGCAAAGCAATTGATCACGAGTTGGATGGCTCACACGTGGAAATTGGCGTTGAGCTAGCAACTAAATATCATGAGCCAGAGGTGGTTGTGAATACGATTGCCTCGCACCATGGTGATGTGGCTCCGTTATCATTTATTGCTGAATTGGTAGTGGCAGCGGATGCATTATCTTCTGCCCGACCAGGAGCCAGATCTGAATCGTTGGAAAACTACGTTAAGCGTTTGCAGCAGTTGGAGAGCATTGCCAACAGCTATCGCGGCGTAAAGCAGGCTTATGCTATTCAAGCCGGACGTGAAATCCGCGTGATGGTTGAGCCAAGCAAGATTTCTGATGACAGAATGGTTATTTTGGCACGTGATATTAAAAATCAAATAGAAGCGGAAATGGATTACCCAGGCAACATTAAAGTAACCGTCATCCGCGAAAAGCGGGCAGTTGCCATTGCTAAATAAAAGCTAGCCAGGTGGCTGGCTTTTTTTGTAGGTTGATTTGTCAGAATTGCCGGTCCTTTGTATAATGAATTGACTGAAGATAAAGGAAACCAGCTATGTTTAAAATTATTGTTTGTTTATTTTTGCTTGTGATTATTCAAGCGGTGATTACCCCATTTATTCGCCGCTTGGCTTTTGTTTTGGGCGCGGTTGATGATCCAAATGCGCGCCGGGTCAATAAAAAGCCTATGCCGACAATTGGCGGTTTGGGTATTTTTGTGACTTACAATATTGGCTGCTTTATCTTGCTCCGACCGCAATTCCCAACTCATGAATTGTTCAGCTTATTGCTAGCCGAAAGTGTCATTGTTCTGACTGGGATGATTGATGATATTTTGGAATTAAAGCCGAAACAAAAAATGCTAGGGATTTTTATCGCGGCACTAGTCGTTTATTTCTTAGCTGGCATCCGGATGAATGAATTAACTCTGCCTTTCATTGGCAAAATTTATTTAGGCTGGTGGTCTTGCCCAATAACGATTTTTTGGATCTTGGCTTTAACTAATGCTATCAACTTGATTGATGGTCTAGATGGATTAGCCGATGGCGTCTCCATGATCTCATTAGTCACGATGGGTACAGTGGGCTATTTCTTCTTGCATACTACGCAATTGTACGTGCCGATAGCTTGCTTTGTTTTAGCCGCTTGCTTATTAGGATTTTTGCCTTTTAATTTCCACCCAGCAAAAATTTTTTTGGGCGATACAGGCGCACTCTTCATCGGATTTATGATTTCAGTGCTGTCACTGAAAGGCTTAAAGAACGTCACGTTTATTTCTTTGCTGGTGCCAATTATTATCTTAGGCGTGCCAATTACTGATACTGTTTATGCCATGATTCGTCGGAAACTGAATCATCATCCGATTTCACAAGCTGACAAGCACCACTTGCATCACCAATTGATGCAAATGGGCTTGACTCACCGGCAAACAGTAGTGGCAATGTACGGCTTATCGCTGATTTTCTCTTTCGTAGCAATGCTGTTTCTTTTGTCCCCAAGTTGGGGCATTTGGCCGCTAATTATTAGTTTGCTGTTTGCATTGGAACTGTTCGTAGAATCGATCGGACTATTGGGCGAACGGTTTAAACCATTGCTGCATTTCTTCCAAAAAGTGATCAATGTTATGCGCCGGCAAGAACCAGAAGTGCATGTTTGGCATTTGGGACAAGATAAGCCAAATGAATTGAAGGATCAAAAGGACGATAAAAAATAAGCTGATACTGTAAAGATAATAAAAAGGTGAAGTTAACCCCCAAAGTTGGACATTAATTTAAAGATATTTCTCTAAGGCAAGCTGCCAATATTCCATTGGTGTCTTGCCTTTTAATGTATGACGAATTCTTTCAAAATTATAATAGCTAATATA
>JALCDX010000001.1 GCA_022641965.1 Lactobacillus sp. | reverse complement strand
CGAACGCAATTGACTGCAAAATAATAAAAGAGGTGAATCCATTGAGCATTAAATCGGAAGAAATCAGCTCTTTAATCAAGAAACAACTTGAGCACTATGATGACAAATTGAATATTGATGAAGTTGGGACCGTAACCTATGTTGGTGATGGTATTGCTCGGGCTCACGGGCTTAACAACGTTTTGTCGAATGAATTGGTTCAATTTGCCAACGGTTCTTATGGAATCGCTCAAAACCTGGAAAGCAATGATGTTGGTATCATCATCTTAGGCCGGTTTGACGATATTCGTGAAGGTGACCAAGTTAAGAGAACTGGCCGGATCATGGAAGTTCCAGTCGGCGATGCTTTAATCGGTCGGGTTGTTAACCCATTGGGTCAACCTGTCGATGGTTTAGGCGAGATTAAGACTGATAAGACACGCCCAATTGAAGCTCAGGCTCCAGGCGTAATGGATCGACAATCTGTTAAAAACCCGTTACAAACTGGGATTAAGGCGATTGACGCCTTGGTACCAATTGGTCGTGGTCAGCGTGAGTTGATTATCGGTGACCGTAAAACCGGTAAGACTTCACTGGCAATCGATACGATTATTAATCAAAAAGGCCAAGACGTAATTTGTATTTACGTTGCGATTGGTCAAAAAGAATCAACTGTTAGACGACAAGTTCGCACTTTAAAGCGCTTTGGCGCGATGGACTATACGATTGTCGTAACAGCTGGTCCTAGTGAAGCCGCTCCAATGCTGTATATTGCACCGTATGCTGGTACAGCTATGGGCGAGGAATTTATGTACAATGGCAAAGATGTGTTGGTAGTGTTCGATGATCTATCCAAACAAGCGGTTGCTTACCGTGAAATTTCTTTGATGCTTCGTCGTCCGCCTGGTCGTGAAGCATACCCAGGTGATGTTTTCTATCTGCACTCTCGTCTGCTTGAACGTAGTGCCAAACTGAGCGACAAGCTGGGTGGAGGTTCAATGACGGCTTTGCCATTTATTGAAACTCAGGCCGGTGATATCTCTGCATATATTCCAACCAACGTAATTTCAATTACTGATGGGCAGATCTTCTTGGAAAGCGATTTGTTCTTCGCTGGGACTCGACCAGCCATTGATGCGGGTGCTTCTGTTTCTCGTGTTGGTGGTGATGCGCAGATTAAGGCGATGAAGAAAGTTGCCGGTACTTTGCGGGTAGACCTGGCTTCATATAACGAACTGAAGAGTTTCGCCCAATTCGGCAGTGACTTGGACCAGGCAACTCAAGCTCGTCTGAACCGTGGACGCCGGACAGTGGAAGTGTTAAAACAGCCGCTGCACAAGCCGTTGTCTGTTGATAAGCAAGTTCTGATTTTGTATGCATTGACTCATGGCTATTTGGATTCAATTCCAGTTGCTGATATTCAACGCTATGAAGATGAATTGGATGCTTACTTCAGCAGCAATTACGACGATTTGTTGTCCCACATTCGTCAAACTGGCGATTTGCCTGACGAAAAGAAATTGAACCAGGCTTTGAAGGACTTCACTGACGGCTTTTCAACAAGTAATAAATAGGAGGTAGCTATATGCCTGCATCTTTACTTGATTTGAAAAGAAAAATTGCCTCAGTTAACCAGACTGGCCAAATTACTAAGGCCATGCAAATGGTTTCAGCTGCCAAATTAAGCAAGACGCAAAACCTTGATCAAGGTTTCGTGTTGTTTGACCAAACTATGCGGCAAACTTTGTCGCACTTAATGAGCGATCGAATTATTCGTCACTTGCGTAAAGAAAATATCAGTTTTAACCAAGAAAACTTAGCTAACTTGGATTACGCTGATGTCTTTAATTTGGGAATTGTTGCCGATCTGATTCAGCCCCGCAAAGAGGTTAAGAATGTCGGCTACCTGGTTATTGGCGGTGATCGAGGCTTAGTTGGTTCCTACAACAGCACGATCATCAAAAATATGATGCAAGTGTTTGAGCAAAATCAAAAGCAAAACATCAAGGTCTTGGCTGTTGGCAGCGTACCAGCGCAATTTTTTAAAAAACGCAATTTAAACGTCGTTTATGAATATAGCGGCATTTCTGATGTCCCAACATTTAATGAAATTCGGCCAATTGTTTCAACAATCGTCAAAATGTATTTGGATGGCGTAATTGATGAGTTGTATGTTTGCCACACGCACTTTGTCAATACTTTGTCATCTAAATTCCAAATTGAAAAGATGCTGCCGATTGCCGATTTGAGCATTGACAACAATGAAGAACGTGCTGATCGTGCTCAATTAGAGTTTATGATCAAGCCTGATTTGGATACGGTTTTGAAAAAATTGCTGCCGCAGTTTGCTCGGACAATGATCTATGGGATGATTTTGGATGCAAAGACTGCTGAGCATGCCAGCTCCATGACAGCCATGTCATCTGCCTCAGATAATGCTGGAGACATTGTCAGTGATTTAACGACGCAGCTTAACCGTGCAAGACAAGCACAAATCACTACCGAAATTACTGAAATTATCGGTGGTGCAAATGCTTTGAATTAAAAGAAAAGGAGGTAGATGTTTTGAGCGAAGGAGAAATTGTCCAAGTTATCGGTCCCGTTGTCGATGTTGCCTTTCCAATTGACAAAGACTTGCCTGATATTTATAACGAATTAAAAGTTAAAGTTTCTGACAAGCAAACTGTTGTCTTGGAAGTTTCGCTAGAATTAGGCGATGGCGTGCTGAGAACAATCGCTATGGAGTCTACCAATGGTTTGCGGCGCGGCATGAAGGTCGAAGATACTGGAGCACCAATTTCAGTTCCAGTTGGCGATAAGACTTTAGGTCGTGTATTTAACGTTTTAGGCGAACCAATTGATGGCGGTCCTGATTTTGGACCAGACGACCAACGGGACAGCATTCACAAGCCGGCTCCTAAATATGATGACTTAAGTACTAGCACTGAAATTTTGGAAACTGGCATTAAAGTCATCGACTTGCTGGCGCCATACGTTCGTGGTGGTAAAGTTGGTCTGTTCGGCGGTGCCGGTGTTGGTAAAACCGTGCTGATTCAGGAATTAATTCACAACATTGCCCAAGAACACGGTGGTATTTCTGTTTTCACTGGTGTTGGTGAAAGAACTCGTGAAGGTAACGACCTGTACTTTGAAATGAAAGCTTCAGGCGTTCTTTCTAAAACCGCCATGGTCTTTGGTCAGATGAATGAACCGCCTGGTGCCAGAATGCGGGTTGCCTTGACTGGGTTGACTTTAGCCGAGTACTTCCGCGATGTTGAGGGTCAAGACGTATTGCTCTTTATCGACAACATCTTCCGGTTTACTCAGGCTGGTTCGGAAGTTTCGGCCTTGCTGGGACGGATGCCTAGTGCCGTAGGTTATCAACCAACTCTGGCAACCGAAATGGGCCAATTGCAGGAAAGAATTACTTCAACCAAGAAGGGTTCTGTTACCTCCATTCAGGCCGTTTATGTTCCTGCCGATGACTATACTGACCCAGCACCAGCAACGACTTTTGCTCACTTGGACGCGACGACCAACTTGGAACGTAGCTTGGTTGAACAAGGTATTTATCCAGCTGTTGACCCATTGGAATCTTCTTCTAGTGCACTAGACCCAGAAATTGTTGGTGAAGAACACTATGAAGTAGCTACCCGCGTGCAGCACGTATTGCAACGTTACCATGAACTGCAAGATATTATTTCAGTTTTGGGTATGGATGAATTATCCGATGAAGAAAAGAAGATCGTTGAGCGGGCTCGTAAGATTCAGTATTTCTTGTCACAGAATTTCTTTGTGGCTGAAAAATTCACTGGTGTTCCGGGTTCTTACGTGCCAGTTAAAGATACGATTAAAGGCTTCAAGATGATCCTGGATGGCCAACTTGATGACTTGCCAGAAGGTGCTTTTAGAGGCGTTGGACCAATCGAAGATGTTCTGAAAGCAGCTCAAAAGATGGGCGCTACTCCAGCGGATCCTGAAGCAAAAGCACTGCTGAGCAAGGCTAATTAAGGTGATGCGCCATGGCAGAGAAGGAAAAGCTTTTTAAGGTAACAGTGATCACGCCGACTGGCATTGTTTATGATCACAATAGTGCCTATTTGCAAATTGAAGCAATTGACGGTCAGCGGGGCTTTCTATACAACCACGCGCCTTTAATCACCCCTTTGTCCATTGGTGAGGTTAAAGTCAAACGCAAACATGCCATGAATGACCGAATTGATTTATTGGCCGTTAATGGTGGTTATATAGAATTCTTGAATAATCATGCAACAATTATTGCTGATTCAGCTGAACGTGAACGCAACATTGACGTTAAGCGTGCCCAATCAGCACGTGAGCGTGCTCAGCGTCTGCTGACTGAAGCTCAGCAAAAGCATGATCAAGTGACTTATGCTCGGGCTCAAATTGCTCTGCGGCGTGCAATGAACCGAATCAACGTGTATAATGATCGCAATCAATAAGCCGATTTTGAGCTTATTATTTTACGGCAGCCTGCCAAGGCTGTCGTTTTTTATTAGGAAAGATGCAATGAAAAATTTAGGAATCCACGCTGTTGTTAGTCTGGTTACATATTTGCTAACTTGCGGTTTGTCTTTCAAAGCAGTTATGGCCGTGCATGTTGAAAAATACGTGCGCAAGGGGCATGTTTTTGAAGCACAAGTGCTAGCTTTGTTTTTGGCAATTGCCTTAGGCTTTTTAGTTGGTCAATTTTTACTGATGCTGGTTGATCAATCACAAGCTTTGTTATATCTTTTTAAAGACTAGACTGACCAAATAAATTGTAGACATTTTTATGGTATAATTTCATCTGATAAAAAGATGGAGGTTCCAAGATTGGCAAGAGATATAGGAATAGATTTAGGAACTGCTAACGTATTGATTAATCTTTCAGGCAAAGGCATTGTCTTGAACGAGCCCTCAGTCGTTGCGGTTGATACTACCAACAACAAAGTTGTTGCCGTAGGAACAGAAGCCTACAAAATGGTGGGGCGTACTCCTGGAAACATTCGAGTAATCCGCCCCCTGAAAAATGGCGTCATCGCCGACTTTGACATTACTGAAGCTATGCTGAGCTATTTTATTAATAAGCTGAATGTCAAAGGCTTTTTGTCTAAACCAAATATCTTGATTTGCGCGCCAACTGGCGTGACTTCGATTGAGCAGAAAGCCATTATACAGGCTGCTGAAAAATCTGGCGGTGGCAATGTTTACTTAGACTTTGAGCCGAAAGTTGCTGCTGTCGGTGCCGGATTGGATATCTTTAAACCACAAGGCAACATGGTTATTGATATCGGTGGCGGTACAACTGATATTGCGGTCTTATCAATGGGCGAAATCGTTACGTCCCGCTCTTTGCGATGGGCTGGTGACGAAATGAACCAAGCTGTTATCAACTTTTTGAAGAACAATAGCAATTTGCTGATTGGGCAAAGAACGGCTGAACAGATTAAAATGCAAATTGGTTTTGCTTTCGATGCCAAAGAAGATGAAACCATTACCGTTCGTGGACGTGATTTAGTTGATGGCTTGCCAAAACAAACGACTGTCACAGCTCCGCAAATTCAATCAGCTTTGCACGATGGCTTGATGTCAATCATTGCTGCTACTAAGCAAGTGCTGGAGCAAACTCCGCCAGAATTGTCGGCCGATATTGTTGACCGCGGAATTATGCTGACCGGTGGGGGAGCATTGCTTAAGAATATTGATAAATTGATTCAATATTACCTGCAAGTTCCAGTTTTGACCGCAGATCAGCCGCTAGAAGCTGTTGCTTTAGGCACTGGTGTGTTGCTCAAAAACATTGCCGCCCATAAGAAGCATTAATTATGAAATTGTTTAATCAAGCAATTGTTAAAGCTAAAATTCAGAAATTCTTTCGCTTGTGTGGCTGGCTGATTTTGATGATTGTGATCGGCGCGTTTATTGGTTGCGGGATTGCGAGCGGTAATCCATTCGCAATTTTCTTTCCAAGCAGCTGGCTGCATTTATTTCAATTTATTAGCTGATGAAAAAAGTTTTAATATTTTTGGTTCATGGCTATCAAAAGTTTATTTCACCGCTATTCCCACCTACTTGCCGCTATTATCCAACTTGTTCGGCCTATATGGTGTCAGCAATTGAAAAGCATGGGTGTTTAGGTGGACTGATTATGGGTCTAGCGCGAATTATCCGGTGCAATCCCTTGGTTAAAGGCGGGGTTGATCCCGTGCCTGACAACTTTACTTTGCGCCGGAACCCGCATCCAGAAAGGTATGAAGATGAAATTATTGCTGCTGCCTTTCACCCAGGGGCCAAAAAATAGGAGTTATTTATGTCAAAAAGATTAAACAATATTGAAGTTGAAGTAAATGAACGCAAAGGGCTGTCACATCCAGCCTGGGAAGTCGTCATTCCCGGCAAGCAGACAATTGGCGTCATCGAAAATATGACTACGCGTTTTCGCGTGACGACTTCAAAAGATAAGCATACGCTTTATTCAAAATCTTTGGAGAGTGCGATCAATGACCTGTTGTCTTACTTTGCTTTGCATGAAAAGTAAAGGGGCTGGTGAAATAAATGCCACAGGCAGAAAATAAAACCAATTGGGTCGACCGAATCGCTTGGGGCGTGGTCGGCTCAGTTTTGCTGTTGGCTATAATCAGCCTGTATTGCATCTGGGTCGCTGCTCGCGATGACAGCAATTTGGGCAATCCAACTCGGTTAGTAATTGTGCAAGCGGCTTGGTACGTGATTACAATTGGGATTGTCATTGTTGTTATGCAATTTGATGCCGAACAGCTATTTAAAATTGCCCCCTATGCGTACGCAGTGGGCATTATTTTCCTGGTTGCCGTGCTCTTTCTTTATAGCCGTACAATGTTTGACAAAACCGGTGCTAAAAGCTGGTTCAGTTTAGGTCCAATTAGCTTTCAGCCATCCGAAATTATGAAGCCGGCCTTTGTACTTATGCTGGCGCGAGTAATTCGCGATCATAACGATAAATACGGCCATAGTTTTCGCAATGACTGGCTGCTGCTGGGCAAAATCATTCTTTGGCTGGCGCCAGTTGCCGTTTTATTGCGGATGCAGAACGACTTTGGTACCTTGTTGGTATTCATTGCGATTGTTGCTGGGATGGTTCTAGTTTCTGGTATCTCCTGGAAAATAATTATCCCCGTTTATGGCGTTGTAATTGCGCTAGGGGTAATCGCAATTATGCTGGTTACTACTTCCTGGGGGCAAGCTTTGCTAGGCAATTTCTTCCGGGCGTATCAGTTTGAACGAATTAATTCTTGGCTGGATCCATCTGGGGATACTTCCCAGGGAGCATATCAGCTTTGGCAAAGCATGAAGGCGGTTGGCTCAGGTCAGCTATTTGGCAAAGGCTTTGGTCATATTTCAGTTTATGTGCCAGTTAGAACCTCTGACATGGTCTTCTCAGTTATCGCTGAATCATTTGGCTTTATTGGCAGCGTTTTTCTGATTTTGATTTACACTTGCCTTATTTTCCAAATGGTTAAGATTACTTTTGAAACCAAGAATAATTTTTATTCCTACATTTCAACTGGAATTATCATGATGATCTTATTCCACGTGTTTGAAAATATTGGGATGAGCATTGATTTATTGCCATTAACTGGTATTCCTTTGCCTTTTGTTTCGCAGGGTGGTTCTGCTTTGTTAGGAAACATGATTGGAATCGGGTTGATCCTTTCCATGAAATATCACCACAAGGATTATATTTTCAGTACAGCTGGCGACTTTTAAACAATTAAAACTGATAAAAAACAGGGTAGCAAGACTAATCTACTTGCTACCCTGTTTTTGCGTTAAAAATCTATTTTGCTAGCCAAAGCCTCATAATGTTGGCCGTTGTTTGCGCGACATTATCGCTAGCAGCCTGCAGGGCCTGTGTTAATGATCTTGGACCTGGCAAGATTGAAAAGAAGGCAGTAAAACCGGCGGAATACAAATCTTGATAGCCAGCTCCCAAATTTCCGGCTAAAGAAATAACTGGTACATTTGCTTTCTTGGCCAGTTGTGCTACCCCAAATGGGGTTTTGCCAAATTTGGTTTGTCCATCCGTGCCGCCCTCACCAGTTAAGACTAAATCGGCTTGCTTGATGTATTCAGCCAAGTGAACTTCTTCTGCGATAACAGTAAAACCAGGGACTAGTTCGGCTTGCGTAAAAGCCAATAAACCAGCTCCCAATCCGCCAGCTGCTCCGCTGCCGGGCAGGGAAGAAACTTGTTTGCCTAAAGCTGTTTCAATAACTTTTGCGTAGTGGCGCAAATTATCATCAAGTACTTGTTGGGTAATTTTATCGGCACCTTTTTGTCTACCAAACATAAAACTTGCGCCCGTTGGGCCGACGAGGGGAGAAGTTACATCGCTAGCCAATAGTATTTCGGTCTTGGCTAAGCGAGGATCAAGTTTTTTAATACTTAAGCTGGCAATGGCCGCTAAATCTCCGCCTCCAAGTTTATTTTTTAGGGCCTGTCCCTGCTCATCAAAGAAGATAACTCCTAAGGCTTGTGCTAAGCCTGCGCCGCCATCATTGGTTGCGCTGCCGCCCAAACCAATAATCAATTTTTTAGCGCCATGATCTAGGGCTGCTTCGATTAGTTCTCCCGTTCCGTAAGTTGTGGCTCGCAGAATACTTTCCGGAGTTCGCTGATCAAAGGCGACGTAGTCTAATCCGCTAGCCTGTGCCATTTCAATCACAGCTGTTTGCTGATCAGGCAGCATACCAAAGTTGGCTGCAACTGTATTTCCTAATGGGTCAGTGACAGGGACGGAAATAACTTGTCCAGCAGTTGCCGCAACTAACGCATCCATTGTTCCATCGCCGCCATCTGCCATTGGAATGGATTTTATCTCTACCTGCTGAGATACTTGCCTAATTCCTTGTGCCATTGCTTGGCAAACTTGAGCTGCTGTTAAACTTTCTTTAAATGAATCAGGTGCTAAAACAATTTTCATGTTAGGATTTCCTTATTTTAGGGTACAAAAAAACATTAGGACAACTAGCCCCAATGTTTAACTTTTTAATTAAGATAATGGCGTTCTAATTACCATGACGTCACAATCGGCTGTGCGAGTAACATATTCGGTAACGCTACCGATTAGCATCCGTTCAACTGCATTTAGACCGGTTGCTCCTAGAATAATTAAATCAGTTTGATGTTTGCTTGGATAATCATGACTGATAATGCTCTTTGGCGAACCAAATTCAATTGCATAATGAACTTCGTTAATGCCAGCCTTACGAGCACGATCGGCATAATCCTCCATCTTGGTTTTGGCATCGCCTGAAATTTGTTCGACCATGGCTGAGTCAAAACTTGAAACGTTTTGAAAAGCACGCGTATCAATGACATGCAAAATATCTAGCGTGGCTTGGTTGCGGGCAGCTACGGCTACGGCTTTGCTGAAGGCACGATCGGCTTCTTTGGAGCCATCGACAGAAACCAGAATGTGTTTGTATTGTGATAACATGTTGTTCACCTCTTCACTTATATTTTACCAATTTGAGGCTACTTTGACATAATTAATTGACTGAAGACTAAAATAATCAGACAAGCAATGACTAGCGTTAACACATTCCAAAGCGGCGGACAGGCAAGGACAATAATGATGCCGAGCAAGCTAACTGCTAAAAGAGCATAAGCGGAGTATTTAACAACAGCAAGTTTGTGTGGGCTTGTTTCTTGTCCTAACGCTTCCAGCATGGCCTGCTGGTGTCCTAATAAGAAAAAGGCCGTTAGGAGCAAAAGGGCAATGAAAACAGCCATCAGAATTTTGATGAGCATAAATGACCTCAATTCAAGAAAAAAGCGACTGCTAAGCAGTCGCTCTGAAAATTCAGAATAATTCGAGTTGATATGAATAATGACGTTGTTGAACCCGCAGTGTTCAAATAATGAGCCTGTATCGCAGTGAATATGGATCCTCACGAAGAGTCTTCCGATTCAGTAGTTACTTACAAACTCTAACGTCGTATGGTTTGATCGGTCAACATTACAATTATTGATAACGATCAACTCGAATCAACTATATAGTAACAAATTCCGCCGCAATGTCAAACTTTTTGGGATCGCTTTCATTGAGACAGGAGTAGGCTTGCGCGACTAGCCGTTTTTGTGAAAGATTCGCTGCCACAGACTTGGCTTAGCTGAACTGCTTAACTCTTCTTTAGGAGCCTCAGGCGCGTAAACTTGCTTAATTTCGATGCGAGGGCGGTTGAGGGCAGTTTTAGCCACCACTAAAATACCAGTAGAAGCTGGATCCGTCTGAGCTGTTTGATCGTTAATCAAACGAAAAGAAGTATTGGTTTGTCCGCATTTGGCAATCACTTGATCAACCAATTGGCTTTGCGGCATACGACCGTTGATGAGCACTTCATAGTCTTTAAAATCAGCAAAGTGCTGCAAAAATAAATTGCCAGTGGCTTTGTCTTGAGTTTCTGCCACGGTTAGGCGGACGTAAACGCGTTCGCGCAAAGATCCTAAGTATCGCCTGCGTTCGTCAGGGCGAGTTTGGGGCGTGATGCCCTGAGCTTTCATTTCTAATCGTTTGTTCAAGTCTTCGGCCATAGCTAGGGCTCCTTTCCCAGCAACTTTGTCTGGTTAAAATAAAAAGCCTTACCGCAAGGGAAGGACTTTTTCCAGCTGACTGAAAAATTACAGCAGCTTGTTGTACCATTCAACGACTAATGATTCGTCGATTTCTGGTTCCATTTCGTCGCGTTCTGGCAAACGAACTAAAGTACCAGTTAACTTGTTGTCATCAAATGAAACAAATGGGGGACGTGAAACTACAGCATCCAAAGCGTCTTTGACTTGTTGCAGGTTCTTTGACTTTTCCTTCAGGCCAATAGTTTGACCAACTTTAACTTCGTATGAAGGAATGTCAACGCGCTTGCCGTCAACGGTAATGTGGCCGTGGTTGACCAATTGCCGAGCTTGTTCTCTAGTAGTAGCAAAGCCTAAACGGTAAACAATGCTGTCTAAACGTGATTCAAGCAATCTCATGAAGTTAACGCCGTGTTGGCCTTCACGAATCTTGCCGGCACGCAAGAACAAGTTTCTAAATTGACGTTCGTTCAAGCCAAACATCCAGCGCAGCTTTTGCTTTTCGTGCAATTGTTGACCGTATTCGGATAAACGACCGCGATGGTTTGGACCATGATCGCCAGGTGTGTAGTTACGGCGTGCTAATTCTTTACCAGTACCTGATAAAGAAATGCCTAAACGTCTTGAACGTTTCCAATTTGGACCAGTATATCTTGACATAAAAAAAATCCTCCATAAAATATAAGTATTTTTGGAGTAAAATATGAGGCATAAGTTCAACATTCGTGCATCTCAAGTTGCAGGTTTCACTCAGTGCAGCACTGGCTACTTGTTCACTTGACGTCTTGAAATGTTGACGTTCTTGTCACTTATTGCTGCAAATATTTTACACGAAGAATATTGTACGTTCCCGCCTAGAAAAAAGCAAGGCTTAAGTTACGGGGCAAACTATCTTTGTTATAATGGTGACAGTGAGAAAAGCGGGAGGAAAAAATGTCTTCATTTCCATCGATGCTGGTTATCGGCATCTTTTATTTGATCATTGTTGCAGTTGCCGCTGTGTGGCTAACGCAAAAGCATCTGATCCACTTGTTAGGCGAGCTTGACAAGCATGTTGATGGGCTGCAGGACATTGCTGCCGCTGATGCGATTAGCCGTTTAGAAAAAATGGAACTGGCTGGAGAAAGTTTAGATACTTTTGTCAAGTGGCGCAAAACTTATCAAGAATTGTCGTCAACGAAAAGAACGGCTTTTAAAAAGCAGCTAACTAGTGCGGCCGAATTGGTTAATAAATACAAATTATTTGCTGGCAACCGTGAGATAAAGGCTGCGACAACAGCCGTTGATCAGGCTAGAGAAGACTTGTCAGATGCTAAAGCCGTTTTTAAACAGCTGCTTGAGTCTAATCGTGACAACCAAATTCAATATGATTCTTTGCTTAAAACTTACCATGAGCTGCGCAAAGAGGTGCTGGCTAAATCTTTTGATTACGGGACTGCTATGCCCAAGATCGAAGAACAGCTATCAACCATGGAAAAAGATTTTGCCGGCGCGAAGAATTTGTCTAACCAGGGCGACCATGTTGAAGCCAAACGGGTTTTAAGCCGAATCAGCGAAAATTTGGCAACTTTGCAATCTAAACTACCGCAATTAAAAGATGGCTGGCATGAATTGCAACAGGTTTTTCCTGCGCAGCTGGATGAACTTTCTTCAGCTTATAAGCAAATGGTAGGCGAAAAGTATTGCATTAAAGAAGTTGATTTTCCTAAAGAAATCAAACAGCTGCACTCTGAAGTCGATGCTAGCAAAGAGCTGCTGACTAAAATGGACGAACAGGGTTTAGCCACTAAAAATCAGGCTATTGCTGACAAGATCAACTCTTTATATGATATTTTGGCTAAAGAATATCATGCTCGTCCATTTGTTAAACAAAATCGGGATAAGCTGATTCAAATTTTGACTAGTTTGGCTTCAGCTTCTAAACAACTGATTGATAAACTGAAGCATATTGACGAAAGTTATGAATTAACGCATGGAGAACTAGATGAAGCCAGACAGTTAGCCGAACGGGTCAACCAGGCTAATGATGCTTACACTAAAGATGTACAAGCGATGGCCGATGGTACAGGTGTCTATTCTGAAATTAAGAGCAATTGGATGAAGATCACGCAAGATCTGGGCGAAATTGAGAACCGTGAAAAGACTTTGTCACAAGACGTTGATGGATTATTTGATGCTGAAAAGATTGCCCATGATTCAATCGACCGTTTTAAACAAGACGTGTCGCTGCTGTATCGGCGGGTACAACGCCGGCAGCTGCCCGGCAAGCCGGAAAGCTTTGTACAGATGTACACCTTGGTTGTTAATGAAATCGGCAAAACTGATGAAGAATTAAGCCAGGTCCGCATTAATATGGAAAAAATCTCGCAAGAATTGATTCAAATCCAAGAAGATGTTGACCGCCTCCACCGTGAAGCTGATAGTATTATTAGCTCGGCTGATTTGGTTGAGCGGGCAATGCAATATTCCAATAAATACTTGAATTACGGCGAAATTAAGAAGGCACGTGCCAAAGCCATGAAGCTCTATCAAAATGAGTTTAATTATAAAGATGCTTTGGATGCTATTGCAACCGCCTTAGAACATGTTGAGCCTGGCTCATATAATCGAATTGAAAAAAGCTATTACGATGAGCGAAAATCTTTGAACTCAGAGCAAGGATAAGCTATACTAAAAACGTATTTTTTAACGGCACCTGTTTCAGGGGCCGTTTTTTAGAGGAAGTTTTGCATGATTTATTTTGATAACAGCGCCACGACTAAAATGTCGCCAGCGGCGTTGACCACTTATGAAGAAGTAGTCAAAAGCATCTGGGGCAACCCATCTAGTTTGCATCGTTTAGGCGATCGGGCTCATCAGCTGTTAGAAGCAGCACGAAAACAGTGTGCGGACCTTTTGGGCGTTAAACCATATGAGCTTTTCTTTACCTCTGGCGGAACTGAATCAGATAACTGGGCAATTAAAGGCACGGCGTTAGCTAAGCGCGAATTCGGCCGACACATTATCACTAGCAGCGTTGAACATGCTGCTGTTGGCAATGCGGTTAGATCTTTAGAGGATTTAGGCTACCGAATTACGGTTTTGCCGGTCGACAAACGCGGACAGGTTAACCCAGCTGATTTAAAACATGCCCTTGATTCTGACACTATTTTAGTTTCGATTATGGGCGTTAATAATGAAATCGGAGCAATTCAGCCGATCCCCGAAATTGGTGAAATTTTGGATAATTATCCTGGGGTGCACTTCCATGTTGATAATGTGCAGGCTCTAGGTAAGGGCATTTGGAATCAAGTTTATTGTCCACGAGTCGATCTGATGAGCTTTTCAGCACATAAATTCCACGCTCCGCGGGGAATTGGCTTGCTGTATAAAAAAGCAGGGCGCAGTTTGCGGCCACTCCACGATGGCGGCGGACAAGAAAAAGGCTTGCGCTCAGGCACTGAGAACCTGCCAGCGATTGCAGCAATGGCAAAAGCTATGCGGCTCTATTTGACAGATGAGCCAGCCAAAGCCGCTAAGCAGCAGGCTATTAAGCAGCGGATTGTTGAATATTTGCAGGACAAGCCTGGGGTTACGATCTTCTCACCGGTTGCTCATGACTTTGCACCGCATATTTTGTGTTTTAGTTTAGCTGGCATTCGTGGGGAAACTTTGGTGCATACTTTAGAAGCACAAGACATTTTTGCTTCGACCACCAGTGCGTGCTCATCTAGAAGCGGCGAAGAATCTGGTACGCTGCATGCTATGCACGTTGATGATGATCTGGCAACGAGCGCGATCCGACTGAGTTTTGATGAGCACAATACTCTAGAAGAAGCTGATCAGTTTATCAGTGTTTTTGACAAAATTTATCGGCATTTTGCGAAAGTAAATCATTTAGGACAGGAAAATTAATGCAATATACTGAAATTATGGTTCGCTATGGCGAATTATCTACGAAAGGAAAAAACCGACGCGACTTCATTGGCCGGCTTGCTGGCAATGTGCAAAAAGTGTTGCAAGAATATCCGCAAGTCAAGATTCATCCCAAGCATGATCGCTTGCATATCGTTTTGAATGGCGCACCATTTAAGGAGATTGACCAGCGCTTGCGGCTGGTTTTTGGGATCCAAACTTATTCTCCCAGCGTGAGAATTCCTAAAACGCTAGCTGCAATTGAGCAAACCAGTTTGGAACTAATGCAGTCAACTTGGCAGCCAGGCCAAACATTTAAGGTCAACACTAAGCGCAGTGATCATAAGTTTGAATATGATACTAACCAGCTGAATAAACTGGTGGGCGACTATTTGTTTGACCATTTGGCTGGTCTTAAAGCTGAAATGAAGCATCCTGATTTAGTGCTGCGGATTGAAGTACGTCAAGATGCAGTTTATTTGTCCAGCGAATTAATCAAAGGCGCAGGCGGGATGCCAGTCGGCACCGCCGGCAAAGCCATGATGATGCTGTCGGGCGGGATTGATTCTCCAGTTGCTTCATACCTAGCAATGAAGCGCGGCGTTGAAATAGAAATGGTTCACTTTTTCAGCCCGCCTTATACAACGGCTAAAGCTTTAGCGAAAGCGCAAGAACTGACTGGGATTTTGGCTCAATACGCTGGCAAAATTAACTTTATTGCCGTGCCATTTGCTGAAATTCAAGAAACGATTAAAGAAAAGCTGCCAGAAGGCTACTTAATGACGATTCAGCGGCGCATGATGCTGCAATTGGCAGATAGAATTAGGGCCATGCGCGGCGGCCTGGCTATTTTCAATGGCGAGTCAGTTGGACAGGTTGCTTCGCAAACTTTGCAGTCAATGGCAGCCATTAACGATGTCACTGCCACACCGGTCATTCGTCCAGTGGCAACAATGGATAAAACGGAAATCATCAGTTTAGCGGAAAAAATTGGCACTTTTGATTTATCTATCAAACCATTTGAAGATTGCTGCACGATTTTTGCCCCACCTCGTCCAAAAACTAAGCCTAAACTTGAAATTGCGCGTGAGCTTGAAGCAGAACTAGATGTTGAAGGCTTGCTGCAGCGCGCGATTGATGGCATTCAGATTACGCCAATACGTCCAAATCAAAAATTCCTGGATGATCAAGCACAGGCAGATAAGGATTTGCTCTAAACCAATTTTTTGATGATTGTAAAATTCTAATTACTAAGCTGGGCTTTGAAACTGCTATCCAGTAAGACAACAGCTGCAGCTTTTTTCCCAACGAGTTTCATGCTATAATCTTGCACATAGCAATAATCAAGAGTTGCACCTTCCTAATACAGAGAATGGTCAAGATGCTGAAAGACCTTTGAAGGTAGCTTGTAGCTTGATTGCTGATTAATTGAAAAATAAAAAGTAGGTTAATCCGGTCAGTGCCGTTATCACTTTTAAGAGAAACGCATGCTTAATGCGTTTAACCATAGGTGGTACCGCGGTTGATAAATCGTCCTAGACAAAGATGTCTAGGACTTTTTTATTGGAGGAATTTTAATGACAGATTTAGCACCTAAATACAACCCTAATGAGGTTGAAAAAGGTCGTTACCAAACATGGCTAGACCAAGATTTATTCAAGCCATCTGGTGATAAAAAAGCCCATCCTTATTCGATCGTCATCCCGCCCCCAAATGTTACTGGCAAACTGCACTTGGGTCATGCCTGGGATACTGCTATTCAAGACACTTTGATTCGTTTTAAGCGGATGCAGGGCTATGATACTTTATATTTGCCTGGGATGGATCATGCTGGGATTGCTACTCAGGCTAAAGTCGAAGCTCGTCTGCGCGAGCAAGGAATTGATCGCCACCAATTAGGTCGAGAGAAATTCTTAAAGCAAGTTTGGGACTGGAAAGATGAATATGCCAACATTATCAAGGGACAATGGGCCAAAATGGGCTTGTCGCTTGATTATTCCCGCGAACGCTTTACCTTAGACAAGGGCTTGTCAAAAGCCGTGCGCAAAGTCTTCGTTCAATTGTACAACGAGGGCCTGATTTATCGCGGGCAGTATATTATCAACTGGGATCCGAAGCTTGAGACGGCTTTATCTGACATTGAAGTTATTCACAAAGATGATCATGGCGCCTTTTACCATATTAATTATCCATTTGCTGATGGACCTGGTTCAGTTGAAATTGCGACTACCCGTCCTGAAACCATGTTTGGTGATACTGCGGTAGCCGTTGCTCCTGGTGATTCAAGATATAAAGATCTGGTGGGCAAAGAATTAATTTTGCCGCTCGTTGGCCGCCATATTCCAATTATTGAAGACCAGCATGTTGATCCAGAATTTGGAACTGGTTTGGTAAAAATCACGCCGGCTCACGATCCGAATGACTTTGCTGTTGGCAATCGTCACAACTTGGAACGAATCAACGTTATGAACGATGATGGCACAATGAACGCAAATGCTGGCAAGTATGAAGGCATGGACCGCTTTGACTGCCGAAAAGCGCTGGTTAAAGACTTAAAAGCTGCTGGCTACTTGGTTGATGTTAAGCCAATTGTGCACTCAGTTGGCCACTCCGAGCGATCAGGCGTGCAAGTAGAGCCGCGTTTGTCTACGCAATGGTTTGTTAAGATGAAGCCATTAGCTGAGAAAGTGTTAGCCAACCAAAAAACGGCTGGCAAGGTCAACTTTGTCCCACCTCGTTTTGAAAAAACTTTAGATCACTGGATGGAAAACGTGCATGACTGGGTTATTTCTCGTCAGCTCTGGTGGGGTCACCGCATTCCAGCTTGGTACAACAAGCAAAGCGGTGAAGTTTATGTAGGCGAAGAAGCGCCAAAAGATATTGAGAACTGGCGTCAAGACCCAGACGTGCTTGATACCTGGTTCTCTAGCGCTTTATGGCCATTTTCAACCTTAGGCTGGCCGGATACAGATGCAGCTGATTTTAAGCGCTATTTCCCAACCAATGCCTTAGTAACTGGCTATGACATCATTTTCTTCTGGGTTTCCCGGATGATTTTCCAAAGCCTGCACTTTACTGACGAGCGTCCGTTTAAAGACGTTGTTTTGCATGGTTTAATGCGGGATCCACAAGGCCGTAAGATGAGCAAGTCCTTAGGCAATGGCGTCGACCCGATGTATGTGGTCGATAAGTATGGTGCCGATGCTCTGCGTTGGTTTTTGCTGAACGGGACTGCTCCTGGCCAAGATACCCGCTATGATCCAACTAAGTTAAGCGCAGCTTGGAACTTTATTAATAAAATTTGGAATGCGGCACGATTTGTAATTATGAACTTGCCGCAAGATGCTAAACCAGCAAGTTTGCCAGATGCTGGCCAGTTTGATTTAGCTGATAAGTGGATTTTTGACCGCTTGAATCATACAGTTGGTGAAGTAGTCCGCCTATTTGATGAATACAAATTTGGTGAAGCAGGGCGTGAGCTTTACAACTTTATTTGGAATGATTTCTGCGACTGGTATATTGAGATCGCTAAGGTTGCTTTAAATGGCGACGATCAAGCGCTTAAGGCTCGCAAGCAAACTTATTTAGTCTGGATTTTAGACCAGATCTTGCGGCTGCTGCATCCAATTATGCCATTTGTAACTGAAAAACTATGGCTGTCAATGCCGCATGCAGGCAAGTCAATCATGGTTGCTGATTATCCAACGACTCATCCTGAATTTGAAAATGCGGCTGCTGATCAGAAAATGGCTTTCTTAATCGAAATCATCAAAGCCGTTAGAAATATTCGCATGGAAGTCAACGCACCAATGTCATCATCGATTGATATCATGATCCAATTGGGTGATTTGGCTGATAAGCAAATTTTAGACAATAATGCTAGCTACGTTGAAAACTTCTTGCATCCAAAGAACTTAACAATTGCTGCTAAAATTGAAGCTCCTAAATTGTCTAAGACGGCAGTTATTCCGGGTGCACAAATCTTCGTGCCTTTGACGGAACTTGTCAATGTGGATGATGAACTGAAACGCATGCAAAAAGAAGAGGCCCGGTTGCAAAGCGAAGTCGCTCGCTCAGACAAGAAATTGTCCAACCAAGGCTTTATCGCTCATGCGCCAGCAGCTGTCGTTGATAAAGAAAAAGCCAAAAAAGCTGATTATGAAAGTCAACTGGCAGGCGTGCAAGCAAGAATCAAAGAACTGCAGGCTAGCAAATAATGAATAAAAATGAAGCAATTGCTTACTTGTATCAATTGCCACGCATGCATCCTCGCAATGATTTATCATTCATAAAAACTGCATTAGGCGCTTTAGGCAATCCGCAAGATAAGACGCCTGCCATTCATGTGACAGGGACTAATGGCAAGGGATCAACTTGCTATTATTTGAGTGCTTTGCTCAGACAGGCTGGTCAAAAGACCGGCCTGTTTGTTTCCCCTTACGTAATTGACTTTAATGAGCGAATCCAAATTAATGGCCAGATGATCAGTGATGAACTTTTGCTGGCGTCCTTTCAGGCAGTCAAACAGACTGTTGATCAGTTGCCATTTGAATTAACAACTTTTGAATTGGAAACGTGCATGGCTTTTTGGACTTTTTGGCATGAACATTGTGATTATGCGGTGATTGAGGTAGGCATCGGCGGTGAACATGATAAAACCAATGTTTTTACACCCCAAGTCAGCATTATTACGACCGTAGGAATGGACCATGAACAAATTATCGGGCCGACTTTGGCTGATATTGCTCGCGAAAAAAGCGGCATTATCAAACCGGGCAAACCAGTCGTTCTCGGCAATGTGCCTGCAGAAGTTTTACCGATTTTATTGGCTAAAGCACGAGCAGAAAAAGCGGTTGTTTGCCAGCTGGGGCATGATTTTTCACCAATTAGCTGTTTGAAAGTACCTTTAGTTGAGCAAATTGATGCAGCTTGCGCGCTAGCAGCCTTTCAGCAATTGCCTTTGCAATTGTCTTCTGCTCAGCAAAGACAGGCCTTGCAGCAAACCACCGTACCGGGACGTTTTCAAATCTTGGCTCATCATCCGTTAGTCATTGCTGACGGAGCTCACAATGCTCAAGCAATGACCAGCTTGCTAGCGACTGTTAGGGGCCGTGCTTATAGGCGTTTGTTAGTTGTTTTAGGGATGATGAAAGACAAAGATTTGGAGCAGGTTTTGCGTTTGTTTAAACCAGCTGAGCGGATTTTTTTAACGCGGATTAATTATCCGCGGGCTGCCAAATTAGCTGATTTTCCTGCTTGGGCCCAAGCACGCTATCCGTATTATGAGGATTATCGACAAGCGCTAGCTGCTGCCAAGAGATCGGCCCAAGCTGATGACATTATTTTGATTACAGGCTCCTTTTATTTAGTTGGAGCTGTTTTAAAAGATAGAAAGCGGGTGTGACGCATGCATGTTGATGGCTTAACTGGCAACTATCGAGGATTGATTTTTGATATGGATGGCTTGCTCGTTAATTCCGAGCGTTTATATTGGCAAGCTAATATTCAGGCTGCTGCTGAAGAGCATTTAGCTTTGCCAAAGGATACATATTTGCGGCTTAATGGTGCTTCTGTTGCCTATACTAAACAATTTTTTCACCACTATTTTAAATCTGAAGCGGCCCAGCAATTTTTCGTTAAGCGAACTGATGAATTGATGTGGCAGTGGACTGATGCAGGAAAGCTCAAATTGCAGCCTGGCGTTCAAGCGGCCCTTGATTATTTCCAAAAACTTGGCCTGCGGATGGGCATTGCTTCCAGCAATTATAAAAAAGTGATTGATCACAATTTATGGGTAACTGGAATTAGACAATATTTTGATTTTTGTTTAAGCGATGTGGATTTGGAAAAAGAAAATGTGCAGCCTAAACCAGCTCCAGATATTTATTTGCGCGCAGCCGCGGAAATCAATCTGCCTAAAGATGAATTGCTGATCTTTGAAGATTCTAGCAATGGAATAGAGGCAGCTTGGCGTGCTGGCATTGAGGCTGTGATGATCCCTGACTTGAAGAAACCAGTGCCGGCTGATTTTGAGCGAGCTAGTTTGATTGTTCCTAATTTTGAAAAATTTTTAAAATTAGCTAAATAAGGCCTGCTTTTGCGTAATTAATGGTGGAGGGAAACAATATGAAAGAATTTCAACACCATTATGATCTGAGCAATGACTGGTCTTTAGTGGATTGCCTGCTGCAAAATTTGCAAGCGGCCGGCTACTCAAATTGGGCAGATTTGAGAACTAAGTTGCTGAGACTAGGATTAACTGATTTGCAAGCCGTCCAATCGTTTTTGAGCCAGCAGGATTCGGCTGACAACTTAGCTTGGCTGTGGCAGCTGCTGATTGTTCGCTGCAAGCAGGTTAAATTGCACAGTCTAGAAGAATTTTCTTCTAGCGGGCAAGTTGGTCTTTACTTGTGTGATCAATTAGGCAGCTTGTTGCAAGAACAGCTGCTGGTTTTGTATCTCGATGCTAAAAATCAACTGCTAGGGCAAAGAGCAATTTCCCTAGGAACGGCTGATAAGGCTTTAGCGCATCCGCGTGACGTTTTTCGCTGGGCCGTTGTTTACAACTGTACGGGCATGATTGTTGCTCATAATCATCCAAGTGGACATTTGAGTCCATCCCAGCAGGATTTGCGCTTTTCGCAAAAGTTGCTCGCTCTGAGCGGAGAAATGGGAATCAAATTTTGGGACCATTTTATTGTGGCCGAACAATCTTATTTAAGTTTTCGCGAACAAGGCTATCTTATTAAGTCTTGATTAATTCTAGTCTGACAGTTGGCAAAGCTTGGAAGGTTGCTATATAATAATTCAAGATTAAGAGCGAACTGAAGGAGAAATTTTCGTGTTTGGATTCGGTAGTAAAAATATAGGTATCGATCTCGGTACCGCCAATACACTGGTCTACATGGAAGGCAAAGGCATTGTTTTGCGTGAGCCTTCTGTAGTGGCCAAAAATACAAAGACCAATGAAGTAATTGCTGTTGGTTCGGAAGCCAAAGAAATGATCGGCCGTACGCCTGGTTCAATTGTGGCTATTCGCCCAATGAAAGATGGCGTCATTGCTGATTATGATACGACTGCTGCTATGCTGAAGTATTTTATTGAAAAAACTGCAGGCAACTCAAAACCAGCTGCTATGATTTCAGTCCCATCAGGCGTAACTGAAGTCGAAAAAAGAGCTGTAATTGATGCTTCTCGCGTGGCAGGGGCCCGTGAAGCTTATGTAATTGAAGAACCATTTGCAGCCGCTATTGGCGCAGGGCTGCCGGTTATGGACCCAACCGGGTCAATGGTTGTTGATATCGGTGGCGGGACGACCGATGTAGCTACTATTTCTTTAGGCGGCATTGTTTCGTCACGCTCAACTCGCAGCGCTGGTGACCGCTTCAATAGTGCAATTGCCAGTTATATTCACCAAAATTACAACTTGCTGATTGGTGAACGGACCGCAGAAGATATTAAGATTCAAATTGGTTCGGCTTCAGTTGAGAAGGCTAAAGAAATTGAAGCAATGAATATTCGAGGTCGCGATTTAGTAACTGGTCTGCCAAAGTCAATTGACATTTCTGCCGTTGATGTTGCCAAGGCAATTCAAGAAGTTGTTCAAGATATCATTGTTGCTATCAAAGATACCCTGGAAGAAACATCCCCTGAAATTGCTGCTGACGTGATCGATCACGGAATTGTGCTAACTGGCGGCGGTGCTTTGCTAAAGAACTTGCCAGAGATCATTTCAGACGCTACTAAAGTTCCAGTCTTTATTGCACAAGACCCGCTTGACTGTGTAGCGATCGGTACCGGCGATTCGCTAAAGAACATTGAAGTTATGCGTAAACGTCATTAAAAAGAACCGGCGAAAGCCGGTTTTTGTATTTCTGGATTGATTGCATGAAAAAATTTTTTCAAAATAAAAAAATTATCACTATTTTTGTGATTGTCGTGCTGATTTTAAGTTTGTTGACTGTTTCAGTTCATGCTCGCCAACGCCGGTCAGGTCCTTTATTTGTTCAAAAGGTTGGCAACGAAACAATGGCGATTGGGTCGCACTTGTTAAACTGGCCGTTGGCTTTGATTAGTGGAGGCGCTAACAGCGTTCACGATATCATGCAGGCTGAATCGGAAAACGACCATTTGAAAAAGCAAGTCGACAGTTTGGCGCAGACCAAAGCCCGCAATGCCAGCTTAGAATCAGAAAATGCTCAGTTGAAAAAAGCCCTGAAGCTGAAAAGCTCTTTGACTGATTACCACTTAATCAATGGCTCTGTTATCAGCCGTTCACCAGAAACTTGGTCAGATATTTTGATTATTGATCGTGGCTCTAGTTCTGGCGTGCGCAAAAATATGGCGGTTATGTCTGGCGGCGGCGTTATCGGCCGGATCATTGAAGTTGATCAAACAACTGCTAAAGTTGAGCTTTTAACAACTAGCGATAAGCAGGCTAATCGTTTTGCCGTGCAGGCTAAAAGCTCTTCAGTCAAGATGGTGCATGGGGTCATTTCAGCTACTAATGGTCAATTGAGCTTCACGCAAGTCAACAATGGTCATAAGCTGAAGACTGGCACGAAAGTTTATACTAGCGGGATGGGTGGCAATTCACCGCAAGGGCTGCTGATCGGCAAAGTTTCTAAAACGACCAAGGACAGCTATGGCTTGTCCGACGTGATTACGATCAAGCCCGCTGGTGAGTTGACTAGTCCGTCAGTAGTAACGGTAGTGCAACGAAAGGAAGCTGACTAGGATGACGGAAGTTAAACGCTGGTTGGCTGCTATCATTTTGCTAGTCGTTGCCATTCTGTCAGGTAGTTTGGCTATGTTTTTGCACCCTGTAATGTGGGGGCGAGTTAGCTTTGGCTTAACTCTGATTGGTTTGGTTACCTTGGCTTTGTACGATGAAGACAACTACAATCTGCTGTGGCTGGCGGGTTTGCTGGGCCTTATTTGCGACTGGTTTTATCTGGGTTTTGTCGGTGTTTGTTTAGTGGCATTTCCGGCTTTGACATTTTTAGCCCAGAAAATTGCTCGCTATGTACCAGAATTAGCTCTGCCGAAAATGATTGTTGTCGTACTGATGTATTTGCTTCAGTATCTCTATCTTTTCTTAGTCTTAGCAATGTTTAATTTGAGTGATACTGGCCGATCTGCTTTCTGGCAAGGACTTGGGTCTAGCCTTTTAAGCGGCATCGTTTGGACTGTTTTGACTTTTTGGGCTTGGCGCAAATTGGCACAAAACTTTCCATTTTTGCCAAGTCAAGCTGATTTGTATTAATAGAATAAATGAGCGCACAAAAAAACTGCCGTCAGGCAGTTTTTTAATTATGAATTAAAACGGGCAGAAGGACGCCTGCTAACGTAATAACGGCCATTATGACCGCCATGACAATCGTTAATTTTTGAAATGATGACTTCTTCTTTTTATGGGCCATAATCCAACCTCCTTCAAATACCCTTTCATTTTAAACTACTAATCAAGAAAAATACAATTCTTGTTGAGCTGATTAGAGTTAAAAAGTAGAATTAACACAGAAAGTCGAGGACGCAGATGTTAAATATAATTTTATTGCCATTAATTGGCTTATTTTTCACTTGGCTGCTGGCAAAAATTTTTCCTAGAGCTCAATTTAATGCCACTATTATCTTGCCTTTGTTCTTTTTGCCGGCTTGTCAGTTATTGACGCACAGCCGCCAGCTGCCATCTTTTCTGCCATATGGCTTCTTCTGCTTTTTTATTTTAGTGATTATTGTTAGTTTGAGTTTGGCAATTCACAATAAGAATATTTCTTTAGGCAAAACCTTGCTGCAATTGTCTGATTACCTGTCGCTGTGCTCTGTTCTCTGGTTCTTAGGCTTGCTGATTATCGTTTTTATTTAAAATAAGTTTATTAATTTCGTTATTAAATTTTACGGAAAGCTGACTTTTGCTAGTCGGCTTTTTTATTGTGTGATAAGTTTTGAAACTTTTGGACATAATGTGGTGGAAAGTGGGTAAGTGTGGTAAATTAATTATTGGAAGGGGGCTAGACCATGTTCATGGGCGAATATCATCACAACTTGGACGCAAAAGGCCGGTTAATTATTCCGGCTAAATTTCGTGACCAGGTTGGCACTAAAATGGTATTCACTCGTGGGATGGAAGGCTGTATTTTTGGCTATTCTGAAGCAGAATGGGATAAAATTGAAGCTCGTTTAGCGAACCTTCCACTCACCAAGAGATCAGCGCGTAAGTTTACGCGTCTGTTTTACTCTGGAGCGATGGAAAGCGAATTCGACAAGCAGGGACGTGTCAATTTGACCACGACATTAAAAAAGCATGCCGAACTCGAAAAAGAGTGTGTAATTGTTGGCGTTTACAACCGAATTGAGATTTGGTCGCAGCAGCGATGGGAATCTTATGAGGCCGAAGCCAATGAAAACTACGATGACATCGCTGAAGATTTGGATGACATGGAGTTTTAACCATGGAATTCAAGCATACAAGTGTGCTTTTGAACGAAACGATAGATAATTTAAAAGCTCGAGATGGCGGCATTTATGTTGACGCTACCTTTGGTGGAGGCGGCCACGCGCATTATCTGTTGAGCAAGTTAGCGCAAGGAAACGTCATTGGCTTTGATCAAGACGAATATGCCATTTCGGCGGCCAAGACAAATTTCGCGGATCAGCTGCAAGCAGCTAGTCAACCGCGACTTTGGTTGGTGCATGACAACTTTTCCAATTTGCAAGAAGATCTGGTTCAGCTAGGCTTCACGAGCGGAATTGATGGCATTTACTATGACTTGGGAGTTTCGTCACCACAATTTGATCAGGCTGAACGAGGATTCTCTTATCGCTTTAATAGCCGGCTTGATATGAGAATGAATCAAGCTCAGGCTTTAGACGCTTATCAAATCGTCAATACTTGGTCACAGAGTGACTTGGCTCGTATTCTCTACCAATATGGTGGTGAAAAATTTGCCCGTCAGATCGCACGCAAGATTGTGCTCACTCGGCAAGAAAAACCGATTGTGACTACGTTTGACTTAGTAGCTTGCATTAAAGATGCAATTCCCGCAGCTGCTCGCAGACACGGGGGACATCCGGCTAAAAAAAGCTTCCAGGCCATTCGGGTAGCAGTCAATGATGAATTGGGCGTACTTGAACGCTCGCTGACTGAGGCAATTAGCTTGCTGCGACCAGGCGGAAGAATTTGCGTCATTAGTTTTGAATCTAATGAGGACAAAATCGTCAAGAAATTGTTTAAAGCAAATTCTGAAATTCAGCTTCCAAGAGGGATGCCAGCTATTCCGGCTGAGATGAAGCCAACACTGCGGTTAGTGACTCACAAGCCAATCATAGCTCAAGAGTCAGAATTAACGAGAAACTACCGCTCACACAGTGCCAAGCTGAGAGTTGCAGAAAAGGTATGAGGAAAAGCATGGCAGATAGTTCAGCAAGAAACCTAGGATATGAACAACCAGATCAGGCCAAGGCTAAACAAACGACGATCATCTTAAATCCGGGCAAAGTCGCCTGGACCAAGATGGAGAAGTTCTTGGTAATAGCTGGAACGCTAATTACTTTTTGCCTCATGGCCATGCTGGTTGCGACCAGTACGTCAGCTACCAGCGCGCAAGAAAAGCTGGCTAACGAAGAAAAGATAGTTACCAGCAAGCAAAATAGCAATGCCGATTTAAAACAAGAAATCGGTGAGTTGAGTTCAAGCTCTAATCTGAATAAAGTTGCAAAACAGCAGGGCTTGACGTTGATTGAAAGCAACATTAGGAATATTCGCTAATGAAACAGCTTAATAATTTAAGGAAAAATAAATCCAAAGCCCACGGCTACCGCTTTACGGTGGGGAGAATTCTCCAAATAGTCTTGGCTTTGGTTTTTCTTGTTTTTGCAGGAAGATTTTTATACATCAGCATTTCGAAAACCGTTGCTGGCGAGAATTTGACTGAACGAACAAATCAGTTGTACCGCAAAAATCAAACTCTCAAAGCTACGCGCGGGACGATCTACGACCGCAATGGGATTGCAATTGCAGAAGATTCCCATGTTTATACTGTGTATGCCGTCCTAGACCACTCAGCGATTGACTATCACAATAAGCCGCAGTATGTAGTCAATAAAGAAAAAACTGCTGAGAAATTAGCTGAAGTTCTTCCGCTAAGCAAGGAACGGATATTAAAATATTTGAATCCCAAGAAGAAAAGCTACCAGGTTGAATTTGGTTCGGGCGGTAGCGGCTTAACTATTAGGCAGCGGCACAAGATTGAATCGTTCCACTTATCAGGGATTAAATTCATTGAAACTCCGTCGCGGCTCTATCCTAATGGCAATTTTGCTTCCCATGTTGTTGGCCTCGCTCAATCTCGTACCAACCATAAGACACAAAACAGTACGCTGGTTGGCACAATGGGGCTAGAGCAGTACTTCAACAAACAGCTGTCAGGCAAAGATGGCTACCGTGAATCATTTGTTGACGGTGAAAACGAACAGCTGCCTAATGGCAAAACTAATGGCAAGCAGCCTGTGAATGGCGACAGCCTGTATTTGACATTAGATTTTCAAATGCAAAGCTATTTGGAGCAGCTAATGTCGCAGGTACAGACAAAATATAAACCAGTCAGTTTGACCGCCGTTGTTGAAGATATCAAGACTGGTAAAGTTTTGGCAGCGTCGCAGCGGCCAACCTTTAATCCGCAGACAAAAAAGGGACTAAGCGGATCTTGGCGTGATATGTTGGTGCAAGATTCATATGAACCAGGTTCTGTTTTCAAAGTCTTGTCTTTAGCTGCAGCGATTCAAAGCGGCAATTACAATCCAAATGCCACTTACCGGTCCGGTTCAATTACAATCGGCGGGTCAACAATCCACGACTGGAACAACTCCGGTTGGGGCGTGATTCCGTTCTCGCAAGCATTTCCGCGGTCTAGCAACGTTGGGATGGCAACCTTGGAGCAAAAGATGGGCGCTAAAGTTTGGCGGCAATATCTGGATGCCTTTCATATTGGCAAAAATACCGGTGTGACTCTGCCGGGAGAAGTACCTGGAATTTTGTCATTCAAGACCAGCACTGACCAAGCGGTGACTTCTTTTGGACAGGGCGTTAACGTGACAACCATGCAAATGATGCAGGCGTTTAGCAGTTTGGGCAATAATGGCCAAATGGTTAAGCCGCAATTTGTCAATAAAATCGTCAGTCCAAATGGCAAAACGGTGCGCAAGTACAAAACTGAAAAAGTTGGAAAGCCAGTTTATTCAGCTGCCACAACCAAGGTCATTTTGCAAAATATGAAAAATGTTCTTAATCCAGAATATGGAACCGGTAGTGCTTACAATATGCCTGGTCAAAGCATCGGCGTTAAGACCGGGACCGCGCAAATTGCCAATCCTAAAGGCGGCGGCTACATGACGGGGAATAATAATTATATTTTCTCAGTTGTCGGCGTCACACCGCTAAATAACCAGCGCTACTGCATTTACATTACTATGAAGCAACCGCAAAAAATGACCGCTGCTGCTGAAACGATCTTGGCTTCAATTTTTAAGCCAATGATGAGCCGGATTATTTTGACGGCCTCTAAACACAATAGCAGCACTAGTGCATCGACAACAACCGTGCCGAGTGTAGCTGGCAAAAAGGTCAGCGAAGCTGAAGCAGCAGCCAGTGCGGCTAGTTTGACCCCAGTAGTTTTAGGCACTGGCAAGACGATTACTAATCAATCGCTTTCCTCAGGTCAAAAAACAACGGCTGGCAGCAAACTGCTGCTAAATACTGGCGGCAAACTAAAAATGCCTAATATCATAGGCTGGACCAAAGCAGAAGTTACAGCGCTAAGCAAGCTGACTGGCTTGCAAGTACAATTTACTGGTACAGGTTCTGTCAAAAAGCAGAGCATCAAGGCTGGTGCAACTATTACCAGCGGGTCACAATTAAAGGTTGAACTGGAGGAGTAACCATTGGAATTTTCCTTAATCCCATTAATTAGTTCATTTGCGATTACAGTTATCTGTTTGCCTCTTTTCATCGGCTGGATGAGAATGAAGCATGAAGGACAGCAGATCAGAGAAGAAGGGCCCAAATGGCATGCTAAAAAATCAGGCACGCCAACCATGGGCGGGGTTGTGTTCATTTTAGCGACTGTCATTTCTTCGATCTGGGTTTTAGCTTGGCAAGGGAAGATCAACAAAACTTTATGGATTTTGTTAGCTGCTTTGCTAGGCTATGCAATTATCGGCTTCTTAGACGATGGTCTGAAATTGTTTTACAAACGCAACTTGGGCTTGCGCGCTTGGCAAAAGCTGCTGGGGCAGATCATTATCGCTGCCATTATTATTGCTTTGGCGCTAAGCGATCATTTTGATTACGGTATTTTCGTCCCATTCTTTGGCCGAGTAACGAACTTAGTTTTCTTTATTTGTTTTGTCGTTTTTTGGCTGGTTGGTTACTCAAATGCTGTCAACCTGTCCGATGGCTTAGACGGATTAGCTACTGGTTTGTCGATTATCGCTTATGGTACTTATGCTTATTTAGCATGGCAGACAGGCAATCAAGTTGCGCTTGCTTTCGCAATGGCCGTTATTGGCGGTCTGCTAGGCTTCTTTATTTTTAATCATAAACCCGCTAAAATCTTCATGGGCGACGCAGGTTCGCTCGCTTTAGGCGGCGGTCTGGCAGCACTTAGTATTATGCTGCAGCGGCCATGGTCGCTGCTGCTTGTCGGCATTGTTTTCGTTTGCGAAACTTTAAGTGTTATTTTGCAGGTTATTTCTTTCCAGACTACTGGCAAGCGCATCTTTAAGATGACACCGATTCACCACCACTTTGAAATGCTTGGCTGGTCAGAATGGAAAGTGGATATTGTCTTTTGGCTAACAGGCTTGGTCGGCGCAATTATTTATTTATGGATTTGGGGCTAATTTTCAATGAAACATATTACAAAGTATCAGGGCAAAAATATGCTGGTTTTAGGCCTTGGCAAAAGTGGGTTTGCTGTCAGCAAGCTGCTGCTTAAATTAGGCGCCAAGGTGACTGTTAATGATAAAGCTGATTTAAGCAGCAATCCCCATGCGCAAGAACTAGCAAAGCTTGGAGTGCGCGTGATTGGCGGACATCACCCAGTTGAATTGTTTGATCAAGAAAAATTTGATTACCTAGTCAAAAATCCAGGCATTGTTTATGAAAATCCGATGGTTAAAGCGGCCATCGACAAGCAAATCCCGGTGATTACCGAGCCGGAGATCGCACTAGCCGTTAGTGAAGCACCATACGTTTGCGTGACTGGCTCTAATGGGAAAACCACGACAGTGATGCTAACTCAGCGCATTATGGATCACTATTTGCAAAAAAGCGGGCATCACGCTTATGCAGTTGGCAATATCGGCGTGCCAATCTCCGAGGTAGCTCCGAAAGCAGCTAAAGCTGATTTGCTAGTTGTTGAAATTTCCAGCTTTCAATTACTAGGCGTCACGGATATTGATCCAAAAGTGGCTGCCATTGTCGACATTTATGACCGCGTGCACTTGGACTATCACAAAACTTTTGCTAATTACGTTAATGCTAAATTGAATGTAACGCGGACCCAGCAAGCTAGCGATTATTTCTTAGCAAACTTTGATCAAAAAGATATTTTGGCTAAAGAGCAAGCAGCCTCACCTGCCAAAATAAAAACATTCAGCGAATTTTCAAACCAAGCTGATTTTTACTTGACGGATGATTACTTATGCAGCCAAACTGAGCAGCTGATGCCAATTAAAGATATTAAGCTGCCAGGCTTGCATAATTTGCAAAATTGTTTGGTTGCTTCCGCAATTTCCACCTTGCTCGGAGCAGGCAAAGATGATTTGTATGCCGTCTTAAGCACTTTCACTGGCGCTGAGCATCGTCTCCAGTACATCGGTGAATATAATGGCATTAAGGTTTACAATGATTCCAAGTCAACAAATATTGAAGCAGCAACTGTAGCGATCGGTGCTTTTAAACAGCCAGAAGTTTTAATTGCAGGCGGCTTGGATCGCGGTTTTGTGTTTGATGCCTTGATTGACTTATTTAAAAAGCACGTCAAAGCAATCGTGCTGTATGGCGAAACTCGTTATTTGCTGGCAGAGGCTGCTCGAAAGGCTGGCGTTAAACGGATTGTGATTGTTGACCATCTTAAAGAAGCGGTACCAGCTGCTTTTAAGGAAACTAAACCAGGAGATGTGCTGTTGTTTTCGCCGGCTTGCGCTTCTTGGGATCAATTCAAAACATTTGAGCAGCGCGGACATTACTTTGTCGATTATGTAAAGGATTATTGGAAATAAAATGCGTGTAATATTCACTGGTGGCGGCACGGGCGGCCACATTTACCCAATTATGGCCCTGATTGAACGTTTGCAAGAACGCAATTTATGCACTCTTGATGATATTTTGTTTGTTGGCACCAAGCGTGGACTGGAATCTAAAATTGTGCCAGCAGCTGGAGTGCCATTTAAAACACTTGAAATTGTTGGCTTTAATCGGCGCCATCCTTTGCGAAACTTCAAAACCATTGAATTATTTTTGCAAGCGACCAAACAGGCTCGGGCTTTGCTGAAAGAATTCAAGCCTGATGTTGTAGTCGGAACTGGTGGCTATGTTAGCGGAGCAATTGTTTATGAAGCGGCTAAATTGCATATTCCGACCATGATCCATGAATCAAATTCGGTGGTTGGTTTAGCCAATAAGTTTTTAGGTCACTACGTAGATAAAATTTGCTATTCATTTGATAATGCGGCTAATGAATTTTCTGAAAAGAAAAAATTGGTTAAAACTGGCAATCCGCGTTCACAACAAATTCTCGGCCTAAATGCCAAAAAAATCGATTTAAATCAAAAATGGGGACTAGACAATAATTTACCGACAGTTTTGGTTTTCGGTGGCTCGCGAGGAGCCTTGGCCCTGAATGAAATCATGGAAAAATCACTGCAGATTTTGGCTGAAAAGCCTTACCAAATTATCTGGGCAACAGGCCAGTTGTATTATGGCCGAGTCAAAGAATACTTGCATGGCCGACCAGAACCAACGAATATGAAGATTGTTCCTTATATTGATAATATGCCAGGATTATTGCCAGAAATGACTTGTGTTGTGGCTCGTTCTGGCGCTACCAGCATTTCAGAATTTACCGCTTTAGGCTGTCCAGCAATTTTGATTCCAAGTCCTAACGTAACTCACAACCACCAGATGAAGAATGCGTTGGACTTGGAAAAAGCTGGTGCGGCCTTGGTAATTCCAGAAAATGATTTGCATCCAAACAATTTTGTTGGCTCAATTGACCACATTTTGCTTGATAAGAGCTATGCCCAAACGATGAGTGCTGCTTCTAAAAGCTTAGGAGTACCTAATTCTTCAGATCGGGTTATTAAAGTAATGCTGGATATTTGCAAGCAAAAGTAAGGCAAGTCAAGTAATGTTGGGCTAAAAATTTGGCAAAGAGGTGATATGACAATGGCAAAAAAGAAAATGACCAGAAAAGACCCGCAAGCCGAGCTTTCGGGCTGGCTGAATTTTAAGGACAAGCCTGCTAAAAAGAGCCAGCCTAAGGTTTCAGCCTCTTTGAAGCAGCTGAATCATGAAAGACGCAAATCGCTGCTGGGTCGGTTGGGAATTTTGATTTTCATATCGTTATGCTTGCTGCTGGCTAGTGGCTATTACATTTCTCCCAAGGCTAGTATCTGCAGCGTGCGCGTCAAAGGCGCCACGCAGTTGCCACGGGAGCAAGTAGTCAAAGCTAGTGGTTTAACAGCCAAAGATAAAGTTGTCAGCGTCATGTTCCACCGTCAGCAAATCAACCAGCGTTTGGTGAAACATTTTCCAGAATTGGCAGCAACGCGTATTAATTTTTATGACGGCAACCGAATTAACCTGATTCTGAAGCAAAAAAAGGTGATCGGCTACGTCCGTACAGGCAATAGCTGCCATATGATCATGTCTAATGGCAAGGTTGGACTGCAGGCTTTGCCATTAAGCATGATTGAAAAAGGCAAGCCGATTTTTGTTGGCTATAATAAAAAGACTTCCTTAAAAGAGGATTTGGACGTATTTTTTTCTTTGCCAACTAGTATTCAAAGCCGGATTAAGATAATGAGCGGTGAGACTGAGCGCCCAACGCAAATCATTTTTGTGATGAAAGACAAGAACGTGGTTATTGGCAATATTCGCACTATTAAAGACAAGATGAAATATTACGACCAAATCAAACCAACGCTGAAAGGCGAATCAGTCATTGATTTTGAAATTGGCGCTTATAGCCGGCAATTGACACAGTCGGAAAAAATAAAGTACGGGATCTCGCAATAAGTCCAGTATGGTATGATTTTAATGGAAATAAAAAGGTGGAGGCACAATTTTGGATAACTCAAATTTGCTGGTCGGGCTGGATATTGGCACTACCAGAATTAAAGCAGTCGTAGCCGATACTGGCACGCAAGGCATGCAAGTCATTGGAGCAGTTAGTGAGCCTACCAATGGCATGCGGCACGGCAAAATTGTCGATATTGATCAAACAGCAGCTAGCATTAGCCGTACGCTGAAAAACCTGGCTCAAAAGACCAATTCAAAAATTTATCGCGTGGTAACTGGCATTCCTGTTGGTTTGCTGCAGCTGCAAACAGCTAGTGCACAGATTAATATTTCTGATCAAGGTCGAGAAATCAGCGATCAAGATGTTAAAAAAGTGTTGGCAAAAGCCATCAATGACAGCTTGCAAGAGGGCAAGGCTGCGATTGCCTTTCTGCCAAACCGGTTTCTGATCGATGGTAAAACTGACGTCCACGATCCGCGCAATATGCTGGCTCATTCTTTGCAAGTCAGCGGAATTTTGCTGACTGTTCCGGCTAATGATTTGCATAATATCCGTAAGGCGATTGAACGAGCAGGTTATCAAAACAACTTCTTTGTGCCGGCCCCATTGGCCATTGCTCGGGTAGCTTTACAAGAGGCCGAAGCAACTTTTGGCGCTATTATTTTAGATCTTGGCGGTGGCACTTCAACAGCAACCGTTATTCGAGATAATAAGATTACTTATGCCCGGGTTGATGCAGAAGGCGGCGAAAATATTACTCATGATATTTCTGTAGCCTTAAATACTTCTAAGAAAGATGCTGAGCAAGTCAAGCTGGACTTTGGTTTTGCCGAACCATCTTTGACTTCCGAAGACGATAAGTTCCCAATCAGCGTTGTTGGTGAATCTGAACCGCAATTAATTGATGAACATTATTTAAGCGAGATTATTAATGCTCGTTTGCAACAGATTTTCAGTCGGATTGGCAAAGGGCTATCCAAAAATAATAGCTTCCAAGTTCCAGGTGGGATCGTTGTAACTGGCGGAGCCAGCAACTTGCAGGGAATTGCAGACTTAATCAACAATGATTACGGTGTCAAAGTCCGCATTTATCAGCCTGATCAAATGGGTCTGCACAATGCCATGTTTGCCGCAGCCTATGGCGTTGTTTCTTATGCTTATGAATTGGCTGATATTGATTACTTGGTCAATAGCGTTATCTATGGCACGGCAGAAACATCGACGCCAGCTGATTCTGGCAGCAACCTTAAATTTTTCAAAAGGCACAGCCGGGATGATGAAATCGATAGCGAAGAAGATTATAATAAACAAGAGGTGGCTTCCCCTGAGGAAACAGCTCACCGTGTTCAGCATCAAGCTGATCAGCATAAAAAGGGAATCAGAGATTTCTTTAAGAAGTTCTTTGATTAAGTTAGGGTGACATTAATGGATTTTACATTTGATTCAGACGACAACAAAAATGCTGTGATCAAAGTAATCGGTGTCGGCGGAGCTGGCGGCAATGCAGTTAACAGAATGATTGACGATGGCGTTCAAGGCGTCTCGTTTATTGCAGCTAACACTGATGTGCAAGCTTTGAATTCCAGCAAAGCCGAAAACAAAATTCAGCTTGGGCCAAAATTGACACGTGGCTTGGGCGCTGGTTCTCATCCTGAAGTTGGCCAAAAGGCTGCTGAAGAGAGTCAGCAAACCATTGAAGATGCACTTAAAGGTGCAGATATGATTTTTATTACTGCCGGCATGGGCGGCGGAACTGGTACTGGTGCAGCACCAGTGATTGCCAAAATTGCTCGTGAAAGCGGCGCTTTGACGGTGGGAGTTGTCACCCGCCCATTCACTTTTGAAGGACCAAAGCGTTCTAAAAATGCGGCAGAAGGAATTGCAAAATTAAAACAATACGTTGATACGCTTGTGATTATCGCCAACAATCGTTTGCTGGAGATGGTCGATAAGAAGACACCAATGATGGATGCCTTTAAAGAAGCAGACAATGTTTTGCGGCAGGGTGTCCAAGGCATTTCGGATTTGATCACCTCAACCGACTATGTCAACTTGGACTTTGCCGATGTTAAAACTGTAATGCAGAACCAAGGCTCAGCTTTAATGGGCATTGGTCGTGCTAATGGTGAAAACCGGACGGTTGAAGCAACCAAGGCTGCTATTTCTTCACCTTTACTAGAAGTTTCAATTGACGGCGCTAAACAAGTTCTTTTGAACATTACTGGTGGTCCAGACCTGACTCTGTTCGAAGCACAGGATGCTTCTGAAATTGTCAGCAAGGCAGCTGGTGATGGCGTGAACATTATCTTTGGTACCTCAATTAATCCTAACTTAGGCGACGAAGTGGTAGTCACAGTCATTGCTACTGGCATTGATTCAAAAGCTGAAGAGGAGGCTTCTAAAAAGCTGCCTGGCCGGGGCCAACAAGTGCATGTGCAACAACAGCCCAAACCGGCTCCAATGAACACTTCAAGCCAGGCTGCACCAGCAGCTGATCGGCCAGCCGCTTCAAAAGCCGCGCCTGCAGAGCAAGCATCGGCAGCTGATAAGCCAAAGACTGAAACAATGGTTGATCCAACCAGCGTTTGGGACCTTGGCGATAAGCATCCTAGCCGCCGCAACACTGCACAACCAAAACAAGCACAAACTTCCTATGATTCATTAGACAATGATAAAGCAGGAATTTCACAAATTGAAACTAGCGCTAGCGACGATGATGACGAGGACGTGCCGTTCTTCAAGCATCGCAAATAAGCGTTAGGCAGGAGGTAATAATATGGCATTAGATAAATTAGGGAGATTTTTCGGTATCTCTGAAGATGACGAAGCAGATCAGACCGAATTAGAAGATGGAACTTCAGTTCCAGCAGTAGATAATGGACAAGAAAGCAATCATCGGGGGCACAATGTGGTATCGATCCAATCAGGCTTAACGCCAACCAGCAAAATTGTGATTTATGAACCACGCGTTTATTCTGATGCAAAAGAAGTAGCGCAAAATTTGCTGAACAATAAGGCAATTATTATTAATTTCAGCCGCATGGATGATGCCTCAGCCCGCCGGATTGTTGACTTTATTACCGGGACTGTTTATGCCTTAAGTGGCGAAATCCAACGAGTTGGCGATAAGATTTTCTTAGCTACGCCACCAAAATTTGAAACTGATGGCAAAGTTTCTGAATTAGTTGAAAAGAAAGATAACCTTGATTAATGACGACTTTTTTATTAGCGCTTTACCGATTGTTAAGTTGGCTAATTTATCTATATAGTCTAGTCATTGTCATTTACTGTTTATTTTCCTGGGTGCCAGCTTTACGTGATTCTAAGTTGGGTGAATGGTTAGGAAGAATAGTAGTACCATATCTGCGTATTTTCCATTTGCCAGCCTTTTGGGGAATAGACTTTTCGCCAGTGCTAGCTTTGCTTTTGCTTTATTTGGTGCAAAATTATGCTTTACGCTGGCTGTTTCTAGCCTTATTCAAATTATTAGGCTATTAAAACGAGGGAGAATACCTCGTTTTTTGTTTGAGATAAAAATGCAAAATAAAGAATGGTATCTTCGTAGATTTGGCCCTAGTCCGAATCTGGATAAATATATTGGCTGGTATAAAGAAGCACTTTACCAGCAAACGCAAATTTTAACCGGTTTTTTGAACCCGCATGAGTTAGCCTTGCTTAAAGCAGTCCTTGGTAATGAGGTTCCTTTAATTAGCAGCGGCGGTTTTGCAAATAGCGAAAAGCAGCGGGCAATTATTAATCCGCAAGGATCAATTGATTTTCGGTTGGCGCTGCTGCAATTCGACTACAATCAGCGTTTCAACCAACTGACGCACAGTCAAATTCTGGGTGTTTTAACGCATCTGGGCGTTGAACTAGACACTTTTGGCGACATCGTGACAGATGGAAATGGCTGTTGGCAAGTAATTGTCCAAAAGGAATTGGCGGCTTTCTTTTGCCAACAGATTCAGCGGGTAGGGCGTGCTAGTGTTAAAGTTCAGCTTGTCAGCTGGCAAGACCTGGTTGACCAAAGCGATGATCACCTTGAAGCTTCTGCAGTTGCCAATTCTTTGCGCTTAGACGCAGTACTGGCAAAAATTGGCAAGCAAAGTCGAAAAGAGGTGCAAACAGCTATCACGGCTGGAGAGGTGCAAGTCGATTTTATGCTGCCCCAGCGTTTAGAAACAGCAGTTGAACCTGGACAAATTATCAGCTGGCGACATTTTGGCCGAATTAAATTGCTCTCTGCGCAGCCAACGCGTAAAGGCCGCTATCGCTTGGAATATTATTTATGGGCATCGCATCACTGATTAAGTAGCACCAACGTCAATTTTTGGCTATAATAAGTTAGTAAAACTGTAGAGGAGCAAAGGACTGATACAATGACTTTAACGCCGATGGACATCCATAATAAGCAATTCGATAAGAAAATGCGCGGCTATGATGCTGAACAAGTTGATGCATTTTTGGACAGAATTGTTGATGCTTATGGCGATGCCTTGGACAAGGTTGTCGATTTAAAAAATAGCAATCAAGAATTAAAAGCACAAGTTGATAAATACGCCAAAATCAAAGATTCACTCAATGATTCTTTAATTGAAGCACAGCGCACGGCTAAGCAAGTTAAGGCAGAAGCTAAAAAGAATGCGGATGCCTTAATGGCCAAAGGCAAAGCCGATGCTGAAAAGCAAAATGCTGAACTGCAAAGACAGCATGATAGTTTGCAAAATGATTATGAATTGCTGAAGAATAAAGTTGAAGAATTCCGTAATCAAACTAAGCATCTGCTGGAGCAGCAAGTTAAAGAACTGGATGACGATGAATGGCAATATTACCTTGATAAGTACTATGGCCGCAGTCGCTTGTATCCAGCTGATGGTGGTGAGCCGATTCCAACTGATGAAATTCAAACTTCTTCAGTTGACAATGAGCCAAAGCCTGAAGTAAACTCTAACCAAGGTGATCAGCCGCAAATTATGGCAGGGGATAGTCCGAGCCATGAAACTGCTGGTCCGCAACCAGAAACACAACCGCAACCTCAAGTTGGACCAACGGTTGTCTTTCCAGATAATTACAAAGATCACGATTAATTTTAAGTTGTCAGTAGAACCAAGGCTAACAGCGAGCTAATGTTGGTGGAAGATTAGCAAGGCCGCGATGGGTTGATCGGCTGACATCATAGACTTAAACGTTTGCTGCTCGTTAAGCAGCTTGCTAAGAGGAATGAGCTTAGGCTCATTCAAGTTAGGTGGTACCGCGAAACAGCTTCGTCCTATCGGACGAGCTGTTTTTGTTTTCTAGAGGCAATCTATGAGAATCAAAGATACTTTAAATTTAGGAAAAACAAAATTCCGCATGCGGGGCAATTTGCCGCAGCGTGAACCAGAATGGCAAAAACAATGGGCTGATGATCAAGTTTACCAGCAAGTTTTAAAGAAAAATAAGGGTAAGAAAACCTTTATGCTGCATGATGGGCCGCCATTTGCCAATGGCAACATTCATATGGGCCATGCCTTAAATAAAATTTCAAAAGATATCATTGTGCGCTATAAAAATATGGATGGCTATTACGCACCTTATGTACCTGGTTGGGATACTCACGGGTTGCCAGTTGAGCAACAGTTAGCTAAACAAGGCGTTGACCGCAAAACAATGGACCGGGCTAAATACCGGGAATTATGCCGTCAGTATGCAGTTGAGCAGATCAATAAGCAGCGGAATGATTTTAAGCGCTTAGGAGTCATGGGCGATTGGGCTCATCCTTATATTACTCTGCAACCAGAATTCGAAGCAGAAGAGCTGCGTATTTTTGGTGAAATGTATGATAAAGGCTTGATCTATAAGGGCAAAAAGCCTGTTTATTGGTCATGGTCCAGCGAATCCACTTTGGCTGAAGCGGAAGTTGAATACCATGATGTCAAATCACCATCCATCTACATTGCTTTCCCAGTTAAAGATGGCAAAGGCTTATTGGACCCACAAGACACTTATTTCGTTATTTGGACTACTACGCCGTGGACAATTCCTTCTAATCAGGGGATCACGGTTAACCCGAAATTTGATTATTCGGTTGTTCAATTAGGCGATAAAAAATATGTTGTTGGAACTAACCGTTTGCCAGCGGTTGCTGAAGCTCTAGGCTGGGAAAACTATCATACGGTCAAACATCTGAAAGGCTCCGAGATGGACCGGATGGTTGCCAAGCATCCGCTTTATGATCAAGATAGTTTAGTCATGAATGCGATGCACGTTACCGATGATGACGGTACCGAATTAGTTCATACGGCTTCTGGCTTTGGTGAGGACGACTATAACGTTGCCCAACGATATGGCTTGCCTGTCTTTAGCCCAATGGATGCTCAAGGCAAATTTACCAAAGACATCCCTGATCCAGACTTGGTTGGGGTCTTTTATGATGATGCCAACAAGATTGTCAGTGAGAAGCTGAAAAAAGCTGGTGCTCTGCTTAAATTAAGCTTTTTCACTCACTCTTACCCACATGATTGGCGGACGAAGAAACCAGTTATTTACCGGGCTACCACACAGTGGTTTGCTTCTATTGCTAAAATTCGTGAGCAAATTTTAGCGCAAATTGAGCAAGACAGTTTTATTCCTGCTTGGGGCAAAACACGCCTCTACAATATGATCAAAGACCGCGGCGACTGGGTAATTTCTCGTCAGCGGGCTTGGGGCGTGCCACTGCCGATTTTCTACGCTGAAGATGGAACGGCCATTGTTAATAAAGAAATTGTCGACCATGTAGCAGCTATTGTCGAAAAAGAGGGAACCAATGCTTGGTACACTCACACCGCGCAAGAGCTGCTGCCAGCTGGCTTTACTTCTGAACATTCTCCTCACGGTGAATTTAAGAAAGAAACTGACATTTTGGATGTTTGGTTCGATTCTGGTACTTCCTGGGCAGGCGTCATGCGCAAGCGAGCCGGCCTAGAATTTCCAGCAGACTTATATCTGGAAGGCAGCGATCAATATCGCGGCTGGTTCAATTCAAGTTTGATTACCGCAGTGGCTACGACTGGCAAAGCACCTTATAAGCAGGTTCTGTCGCAAGGCTTTGTTTTAGATGATAAAGGACACAAGATGTCTAAGTCTTTGGGCAATGTCATTGCACCAAATGACGTAATTAAGCAAATGGGTGCTGAAATTGTCCGTCTTTGGGTCGCTTCAGCTGATACCACCTCAGATGTTGCTGTTTCGCATAAAATTTTGCAGCAGGCTGCCGAAGCTTATCGTAAAATCCGTAATACGATGCGGTATATGCTGGCTAATACCAGTGATTTTGATCCGCAGGCTAATAGTGTGGCCTTTGCAGATTTAAGCAGCGTTGATCAATACATGCTGGTTAAGCTCAATGATTTGGTAGCTGTTTGTGAAGCTGCTTATGATCGCTTTGATTTTACTTCTGTTTATAAACAAGTCTTCAGTTTCTTGTCGAATGATTTATCAGCCTTCTATTTAGACTTTGCTAAAGATGTTCTGTATATTGATGCTGCAAATTCACGCAGCCGTCGGTCCATGCAAACAGTGATTTATGCGGCTTTAGTTAAACTGACTAAATTGCTCACACCAATCTTGCCGCATACCATGGAAGAAGTTTGGTCATACTTGCATGAACCTGAAGCCTACGCACAATTGTCCGATATGCCGCAAGTTGAGACTTATCCGCAAGCTGAAGAATTGAAAGCTAACTGGGCAGTCTTTATGAATTTGCGCAGTGACGTGCTCAAGGCGCTGGAAGAAGCACGGGATCAAAAATTAATCGGCAAGTCTTTTGAAGCTAAATTAACGCTGTATCCGACCGCTGAAGTAAAAACCGTTTTAGATCAATTAGCAGCTAATGTGCGGCAAATTCTAATCGTCTCACAATTGCAGATTGCTAATGAGCCAGCACCAGCAGAGGCAGAAAAATTTGCCAGTGGTGCGATGAAAGTCGAGCATGCTAATGGTGAAGTTTGCCCTCGCTGCCGTATGCTGAAGACAGATATTGGCAGCGACGATCGCTTCCCAATGTTGTGTGGCCGGTGCGCTGGCATTGTGGCTGCTAATTATCCAGCTGCTTTGACGGAAGGGTTGGAACAATAATGCGCCACGGTGTAGTTGATCAATTTGATCAAGACAAAAGCTACGGCTTTATCAAAGATGATTTGACCCATGCAAAATATTTTGTGTTTCGAACTGCTATTCAAGATGAAGAGCAGCAGCGGCTGCAAGTCGGTCAGCGGGTTCGTTTTCAATTAGCCCAAGGCAAACGCGGCTTGCAATGCGTCAATGTCTACTTGGATTAGAAAGGGACTATATGAACTTAGAAGAAAAAGCACTCTCCACCAAGCAGATTTTTCAAGGAAGACTGATTGATTTAAACGTTGAAACGGTTTCTTTGCCAAATGAGGAAACTGCAACCAGAGAAGTAGTTCACCATCCTAATGCTAGCGGCGTTATTGCCGTTAACGATGAGAAAAAAATGCTGCTGGTCAAACAATGGCGCGAGCCGATCAAACAAGTCACGCTTGAAATTCCAGCAGGCTTGATTGATCCAACTGATGCTACGCCACTGGAAGCTATGAAACGTGAACTCAATGAAGAGGGCGGCTATTCAGCGGCTTACTGGGAAAAAGTCACAGAATTTTATTCATCGGCTGGCTTCTGTGATGAAAAGCTGTACCTGTTCTACTGCGATACCTTAACTAAGCTTGAAAACAAACGCCCGCTCGATGATGATGAATTTTTAACCCGGGCTTGGTACAGTTTGGATGAGCTGCAGCAGCTGCTTTCGCAAGGCAAAATTGTGGATGCAAAAACGATTTTAGCAATTACAATGTGGAGCAACATGCTGCTCCAAGGAAAGCAGCATGAGTAGAAAACAGGATGCCTCAGAAGACCAACCGCAAACACGTGCGGATTATGCCCGCCAGCAGCATGAACAGGATAGATCTGAGCGTAGCGATCTGCTTAAAAAAAGGCTTGATCTAGCGATTGGAATTGTTTTACTGCTGCTGGTCTTAGTTCTGTTTATTTTGTTTAAATTGTAGGAGAAGTTGACATGAAGATTGCCATTATCGTCCCGATGGAAATTGAAGCACAATTTTATTTGCGGCATTTTTCAGTTGAAAAAACTGTTACGTACGGAGTAGCAAACTATCGGGTCTTTAAAATTGGCAAGAATGAAATTTTCCTGGGCTTATCGGGAATTGGAAAGGTCCAAGCTGCCATGAATCTGGCCAGTCTTTTGGCTTGTCAGCCGATTGATCTAGTGATCGTCACCGGCTCTGCTGGTTCTTTGCAAGCAAGCATTAAACTAAAAGATCTATTGTTGGTCAAAGCCTTTGCCTATTATGATGTTCATTGTCAAGCAGCTGGCGATTATCAATTAGGTCAAATTCCACATGAACCGGCCCAATTTGCTTTAACTGGACCGGCTTATGATGATTTTGCGGACTTCTTAAAGGCCAAGCAGATTGCCTATAAGACCGGCTTAGTCGTAACTGGCGACAGCTTTTTAGCTAGTGAGGCAGATAAACAAGTCATTAAAGCAGGTTTTCCGCAAGCACTGGCTGCAGAAATGGAAGGCGCTGCTTTTGCGCAAGTGGCTTATCACTTTAAAACGCCGCTGCTGGTCTTGCGGGCAATCTCTGATAATGGCGATCAAGATGCCAATTTCAACTTTGACCAATTTGTTGCCGAAGTTGGTCAAAAAGCGGCTAAGTTAGTGGTTGATTATTTAGAAAGCAAAGCTGATTAGGAATGCAAGAGATTTATTTGGATAATGCGGCCACGACGCCAATGTCTGCTGGGGTTGTCAAAGTCATGACCGGTGAAATGGAGCACGATTTTGGCAATGCCTCTAGTACGCATGCGATTGGCCGCCAAGCGCGGCAAACCGTTGAACGTGCCCGCAAGTTAATTGCTGATAGCATCAATGCAGATCCGGATGGCATTATTTTTACCAGTGGGGGCAGCGAAAGCAACAATACTGCCTTAATGGAAGTTGCCCGCAGTCGTCAGCAAGTAGGCAAGCGCATTATTACGACCAAGATTGAGCATCCTTCAATTCTCAATCCGCTCAAGCGGCTGGCTCAAGAGGGCTTTGATATTGTCTACCTTGATGTTGATCAGAGCGGACACATTTCCCTGGACCAATTAAAAAAAGCATTGACGCCTGAAACAATCTTGGTTTCAATTATGGCAGTCAATAACGAAGTCGGCAGCATTATGCCGCTAGCGGAGATTGGCAAACTGGTTCGGCCAACGCAAGCGTATTTTCATGTTGATGCGGTGCAAGGACTAGGCAATATTGATTTGGACGTGCAAGCAATGCAGATTGATTTGCTATCGACATCGGCTCACAAAATTAATGGTCCAAAGTTTTTAGGCTTTTTGTATGAAAATCCAAACCTGTCGCTGCCTAGCTTTGTCCTGGGCGGCGAGCAGGAACATAAGCGGCGTGCAGGTACTGAAAATGTGCCAGCTATTGCTGGCTTTGGAGAAGCTGTGCGTGAATTGGGTGAAATTGATAAGACAGCCCTGCAAGCTAAATATCAAAAATTCCAAACATTAATTTTGTCCCAATTAAAAAAAGCTCAGATTGAATTTGATGTTAATGGCAGCTTAACGGGGCCAGTTTCCCATCATGTCTTGAACTTAAGTTTTCCTGGCATCAGTACCTATGTGCTATTAACCCGGTTAGATTTGGCCGGCTTTGCTGTGTCTGGTGGGTCTGCTTGTACTGCAGGTTCGCTAACCCCGTCACATGTGCTAGCAGCGATGTATGGAGCAGATTCGCCGCGGCTGGGCGATTCTATTCGGATTAGTTTTGGCCGCTTTACCACGCAAGCAGAGGTTGCAGCCTTTGCTCAGGCTTTAAGCAAATTGGTAGCAGAACTGCAGAGCAAATAGTTGCTTTTGGCAAGTTGTTTACTTATTATTAGTTAGTGAGGCTCGAAAATGGCTAACAAAGTGAAAATTAACGGCGATAATCGGCAATTTATGGTTAATGCGGATTTGAAAAAATACGCGTTGATTGATGCTGGTTTTAAACAAACTCAGCGGGGCAATTATGTGTATGAGCATCAGCTCTACAATGATTCACCATATAATGCACCGACCAAGCTGAAGATCACTCTGCGGGCAGATATGGAAACATTGACAATGGTTGTAACTGATCGTAATGGTTTGCAAAAGGTCAATATTTTCAAAAATAAGCAATTAGCACCGACTGTGGAATTGCTGAACTATATTCTAAAAGATTTAATCGAGCGAAAAATTCTGACTGAGGTAAAGGATTGAGGCACTGTGACAGATAGGAAAAATATCCGCGTTGTAGTAGGTATGAGTGGAGGCGTTGACTCTAGCGTCTCCGCTTTGCTGTTGAAGCAGCAAGGGTATGATGTAATCGGCGTCTTTATGAAAAACTGGGACGATACTGATGATAGCGGTGTTTGTACGGCTACTGAAGATTATGAAGACGTACAACGGGTAGCTGAAAAAATCGGCATTCCTTACTATGCAATTAATTTTGAAAAGGAATACTGGCAACGGGTCTTTGAATATTTTTTAGGCGAATACAAAAAGGGTCGTACACCAAATCCTGATGTCATGTGCAATAAAGAAATCAAATTCAAATCTTTCTTGGAATTTGCCATGAAACTTGATGCTGACTATATTGCGATGGGACACTACGCAAAAACTAAGACTGATGCTAACGGTTTAGTGCATATGGTTCGTCCTAAAGATGGCAATAAGGATCAAACTTATTTTTTGAGTCAATTGTCACAATCGCAGCTCAAGCATGTCATTTTTCCTTTGGCAGACCTGACCAAGCCCCAAGTACGGCGAATCGCTGAGGAAGCTGGTTTGGTGACAGCTAAGAAAAAAGATTCAACTGGTATTTGCTTTATCGGTGAGCGTAACTTCCGCAAATTCTTAAGCGAATTTTTACCGGCACAAGGCGGTGAAATGGTTACTCCCGCTGGACAAGTAGTGGGTCACCATGCGGGACTGATGTATTACACGATCGGTCAGCGTTCTGGCTTAGGTTTAGGCAGTACGAAAAAATCAACAGATCCTTGGTTCGTAGTTGGCAAAGACTTGGAGCGCAATCGGTTGATTGTTGATCAGGGTTATGATAATCCACTGCTGTATGCGGATCAGTTAGTAGCAAGCGGGATGTCATTTTTCACAGGCCAGCCGCAAGCCTATTTTGATTTGCATTGCTCAGCCAAATTCCGCTATCGCCAGCCTGATGTCGCCGTTACTTTGCATTATCACGCTGCTGATAACACCGCTACGATTGATTTTGATCAACCTGCTCGAGCAGTCACGCCAGGTCAAGCATTAGTGCTTTACAAAGGCGAGGAATGTCTCGGCGGCGGCACGATCGACCGCGCTTATCAAAAACAGCATGAGCTTCAATTGGTTTAGCAATTGTTTTAACTAGTGCGAAAGCACTAGTTTTTTTGTTATGATTAGTGGCAGAAAGAAGGAGAAGGCATGGAAATTTATTTTGTGCGTCATGGCAAGACAGAGTGGAACCTAGCTGGACGCTTTCAAGGCGGTCATGGCGATTCGCCACTATTGCCGCAAAGCTTAGCTGATATTAAGAAGCTTGGCAACTATCTGCGTGGCACTAAATTTTCAGCAATTTACGCTAGTCCGTTAACACGTGCCTACCAAACTGCCTGCGGTATTCGCGATGCAATGGGCAGTCAATTGCCTGTCATTAAGGATGAACGATTGCGTGAGTTTAATTTAGGCAAACTGGAGGGGATGACCTTTAAGGCTGCCGCCGAAAAGTATCCAGTCCAGGTTAAGAACTTTTGGGATGCACCTGATAAATATGATCCAACAGAACTATCCGGTGAATCTTACCCGCACATCATTGCTCGCGGAAAAAGCTTTGCTCAGTCAGTTGCTAGCAAGTTCCCTAATCAAGACGACAAAGTGCTGGCGGTCAGTCATGGGGCGGCGCTGTGCGCAATTATGGGAGGACTGCTTGGCTACCCATTGGCAGATCTGCGCAAACATGGCGGGTTAGGCAATACCAGCCTGACCATTTTATCAACGACTGATCAAGGCCGCAGCTTTCAGAAAGTAGTATGGAATAAGACGGATTATTTGGGCCGCAAATTGTCGGCCACGGATTTACTATAATGGCACTTAATCGGAAAATCGATCAGCTCTACCAGGCTGGTCAAACAGACAAAGCAATTCATTTGCTGGTGCAAGCAATTGATGCGCATCCGCAAGAAATCAATAATTATCTGCAGTTGTCAACCTATTTGCTTGAGCAGGGCAGTGCCCAGCAAGCACAGCAGCTACTAGAGCAAGCCCAGCATTTGGTTAAAAAGCCCCGCGAACTCTTGTACAATTTAGCGATTTGCTACTATATGCAAGGAGAATTTAAACAGGCACTGGCAATTTTGGATGAGCTTCCTAACACTGATCCTGCTTTATATCAAAAAGCACTGGTATTTTTGAAATTGGGTCAGCCAGAACGGGGCTTAGCCTATGCCTTGACGATTAAGCAGCCTGATGACCGGACTTGGGAACTGCTTGGCGATTTGTGGTTAAATCTTGGTGACACTAAACAAGCCAGCAGCAGCTTTGCAAAGATTGCGCCGACCCAGCGAACGGCAAAAGTATGGTTCTTGCTAGGAGTAGCACTTCTTCCGGCTGATCGCGTGCAAGCAGAGGCTGCTTGGCAGCATAGCAAACAGCTTGATGCCAAGTATTACCAGCGGGCACTGCAACAATATCAGACGATCATTCAGGCGGTTAAGAGCAAGCAGGAGCAGCAGCCATGACCGAATTAACTGGACAAGTGGTAGATCTAGTCTTTGAAAGCAGTTCTGATCAGTTCAAAATTATTGACGTAAAAATTATTGGCAGTCTGCCAAAATACGATCGCGATTCTATTCGCGTGACTGGCAGTTTTGCCGAAATTAAGGCTGGGGATACTTTTCGGTTTCAAGGTCAACTGGTTCTGCATGAAAAATTCGGCTGGCAATTTAAAGCCAGCAGCTACCAGGCAGTGCTGCCACGAGAAGAGGGCAGTTTGAAGTCTTATTTAAGCGGGAAAAAATTTCCTGGAATTGGGCAAAAGGCTGCTGAAAAAATCATTGCTGAACTTGGCCTGGATGCTTTATCGATTTTGAAAGAAAATCCAGCCAAAATCGCGACTTTGTCCTTAACACGGCGTCAAAAAGATAGTTTGCTGACGGGCTTGTCGCAAATGGACTCTTATTCGGAACTGATGCTCAAATTAGCACGGTTAGGTTTGAACAAGCGGGTTAGTGAACAGTTTTATCATGAATATCATGGGGATGCTTTGACTAAAATCAAAGCCGATCCATATGAAGCAGTAGGTAAAATTCCAGGTTATGGCTTCGCAACGGCTGACCGAATTGGGCAAGATCTGCAAATCGGACTGACAGATCAGCGGAGGATCGGTGGAGCAATTAAACAGGTTTTGCGCAAAAATTTACTGGAAGACGGCAACACTTGTCTGGCAGATCGCGAATTGCTGCAAGCAGCAGCGGACTTGCTGGACATGGATGACTTTGAACAGCTAGCTGCTGCAATCAATCATTTGCAAGAACAGGGTCAAATAGTTGTCCAGGATCGACTAATATTTTTAGCTAACTCTTTTCAAACCGAACAAGACATTGCTCGGCAGCTGCAGCGTCTACAGACTGCTAGAGCTGATCAGGCCGAGTATAGCTCTAAGCAAATTAAAAATGCCTTGGCTGATTTAACCTCAGCCCAGCAAATTGAGTATGATCCTACTCAACAGCAAGCAATCATTAATGCTTTGACGCACCCAATTTCTATTATTACTGGTGGTCCGGGGACCGGGAAGACGACGATCATTAATGGAATTTTGCAATGCTTGCGTAAATTAGCTGAAATTCCTAGTGCTGTTTTGTATAGTGAAGATTCACCATTTTTGCTGGCTGCACCTACTGGCAGGGCAGCTAAGCGGATGAGCGAAGTCACAGGTTTAAATGCCCAAACGATTCACCGTTTGCTGGGCTTAGGAATTGGCGAGACAGCGGCGGAAGACTTGAATGAATTAAATGGAGAAATCTTGATCGTTGATGAAATGTCGATGGTTGACATGTTCTTATTCAAGCAGCTCCTGTCAGCTATTGCTGGGACCAAGCATATTGTCTTTGTTGGCGACCAAGATCAGCTGCCTTCAGTTGGACCAGGTAATGTCTTTGCTGATCTCATTAGAACCGGAGCATTTCCAACAACTAAGTTAACCAAAATTCACCGACAAGAGAATGATTCAAGCATTATTTCTTTAGCCCATGCGGTTAATCGAGGCGAAGAAACCGCTGCGATGTTTCAAAAAACGGCTAATTATTCGTTCATTCCTGCGCGCCCTGAGCAAGTCGAAGATGCGATTGGTAAAATTATCAAAATTGCCCTCAAAAAGTTTCAAAAAGGTGATTTGCAAGTACTAACAGCGATGTACCGCGGCCCAGGTGGCATTATTAAACTGAATCGTGAGTTAAGAGCGATTATGAATCCGGTTAAAGCCGATGCTAAATCGGTGGAAGTTCATGACGAAACTTTTTGGATCGGTGATAGGGTTTTACAGCTGCAAAATAATCCGACAAAAGATATTTATAATGGCCAAATTGGCCAAATCATTGGTTTGCAACCCGAGAATAAGCAAGAAACCGCGACTGTCGATTTTGATGGTCGGCAGGTTAGCTTAAGCAAAAATGATCTGTTTGACATAACTCATGCTTATGCCATTACGATTCATAAGGCGCAAGGATCAGAATTTCCAGTGGTGATTTTGGCTTTAACCATGCAAAATTACATCATGCTGCGCCGCAATTTGTTGTACACGGGCATTACCCGAGCAGAGCAAATTTTGGTCTTGGTCGGGGATCCACAAGCGTTTGCTTTAGCAGTTAAAACGCCTGGCAATGCTAGACAAACTGGATTAGTAGCTCAAATTCGGCGGCTTTTGCAGGCTGAGCCCGCAGAGGAGACGGCTGACGATGAAGCTTATGTTTTAACGCCAGCTAAAATTAAAGCTGGAACAATCGATCCCATGATTGGAATGGATGGTATAAAATTGAGCCACCAAAAAGAAGAGGCATAACAGCCTCTTTTTTTTACTGTCGTTAATCTAATGAAGCTAAAGCATCGAGCATGTTGATCTTCTTCAAATGCTGATGAACCCAAATGGCCATCAGACCAGTAATGATGGCGGGGATTGCAGCTGATAGCAAAAAGTTTAGCGGATGCATGCCGGGATCAAACATAGCCTGATCAGGTGGCAAATTCAGAATAATGAATTGATGCAGCCACCATCCAAAAATGAAACCTACCAGGATGCCGATTAAAGAGAGCACAATCGTTTCGCGATAGATGTATAAAGTAACTTCTCGGTCGTAAAAGCCGAGTACTTTGATCGTAGATAACTCTCGCACACGCTCGGCGACATTAATATTTGTTAAGTTGTAAATCACAACGACAGCTAGTAAAGCAGCTATTAAGATTAAGATAACAATCACCAAATCAATGCTCTTGGTGTATGAATTTAGAAATTGACGGTTCGCAGAATTGGCAATGATTGTTTGTACTCCGGCTAGTTTAATTAGTTGTCTGCTGCAGCTATCAATTTGCTGATGAGATTGCATCGTGATCAAATAACCGCTCCATTTTTTGGCAAAGTTAACTGTTGATGATTGGATCGCTGCCGCAAATTAATAAACTGCCGCAGATCTTGTGGCTTTTGAGGGACGATCATGGTTACAGCTTGAGTAGCTCCAGTTTTTGACTGGTGTTTTGATAGCTGCTCATAGTGAATAGGCAAGCTGTTTTTAATGGCGGAACCTTTTAAAAAGCTTTGGAGAGCATGTGTTTGCGATTGACTGGCGGCCGGCTGCTGCAAAGCAATTAGATCATTTTTTTCAATTTGATTATATTGAATTTGACCAATTCCCTGTAAAGAATCGCGGATGCCAAAACCCATGACTAGCAGACCGGTACAACCTGCTACGCCTAGAATGGTCATGAGCATGCGGCTCTTGTAGCGAACAGCATTCCGAGCTGTAACTTTGGCTGAGAAAGAGAGGCGCTTCCATAGATGGGTAATGCGCTCTAATAAAATACGTGCCCCATTTTTAGGCGGCTTAGGCAGCAGCAAAGCCGCTGGACGCTGTCTTAAAGTAGTCGAAAGCGTCAGCCAAGTTACGATTGTGGTCGATCCCAGGGCAACTGCCAGTGAAATCAGAAGCGGCCGCCAAGCAAAATTTAATTCAAAATTAGTACCTAGCGTCGAATTAGACAAATAGGCCTTAATGATCATGCTTGGCAAAAAAGTATAGCCAAGACATGCTCCCAGCAGTACTCCCAAGAGGGCAGCACTAGTACTGTATAAGGTGAATTTTAAGCCGACAGCAGCATTGCTATAACCCAGGGCCTTCAAGGTGCCAATTTTGATGCGTTCTTCTTCCACGAAGCGAGTCATGGTTGACAAACACACTAGAGCAGCCACTGCATAAAGAAAAACTGGGAACACGCTAGCTAAAATTTCGACTTTTTCAGAATCGGCTCGATAAGTTGCGTAGCCCAGGTTGTCTTCACGGCTGCTAACCGTATAGTGCGGATAAGCAAACTGACGGTTTAAATTCTGCAGTTGCATTGCCCGCTGCAGTTTAATGGCTTTTGCTTTAGCAAGCCGGTCAAGCTTTTTTTGCAATCGCTGCCGATTGTGGTAAGAACGATTGCGATAGCTCTTGCTGAAAGGACTTAGCCCACTTGTGTTTTTAAAAGTTAACCGGCAAATTTGATGAACAGGGGAGTTGAAAGCGGTGATGTCAGCAACTGCAATGCCGGTTAATTGGCCATTGCCTAATTTAGTTTGCCCAATCTGCTTTTTATCTAAGTATTCGCTAGATTTAACAAAACCAACAATTTTAAAATTTCGTTTTTTTAAATAGCTAGCCTGCTGCAGCTGAATCTGCTGATTTAGTTTAAAGTTATTGGCTAGCAAATAGGATAGGGCAATTTCGTTTTGCTTGCGGGGCAGGCGGCCTTTAATAACTGCATAGCTGGATAGTTGTTTAGGCGCGGAAAAAATACGTAGCGTGGTGTTTGTGCCTTTGACTGTGGTGTCTTGAAAATAACCGTATTCCGCACTTTTGATGCCGTAAAAATTACTAATGCTTTGTTTGTCTTGTGTATCCAATCCAATATTGGCAGTCACAGTTAAATCAGCTATATGATGGGCAGTAAAAAAATCACGGCCGGTTGTCCTCATGTCAGGCCCAGCCATTTTCAAGCCAACATAGGAAAAGGTGCCTAAAGCAATTAAAGCGATGATCGCTAGGTAACGGCCAAGAGAGTGCAGAATTGCTTGTCCAGCATCTTTCCACAGCATTTTTGCCTGCAGGCTAGTCACCTACCATTCTAAATCAGCAATGCTAGCTGGCTGCGAGTTGGTGTGCTGCATTTGCACAGAGCGATCATGCATGCGAATAACTTGGTCGGCAATTGGAGCAATAGCCGAATTATGCGTAACGATGATAACGGTTGCTTGTTCTTGTCTGCTCATGTCTTGCAAAAGCTGGAGAATTCTTTTGCCTGTTAGATAATCTAGAGCCCCTGTAGGTTCATCGCAAAGCAGCAATTTGGGACGTTTGGCAATTGCCCGCGCAATTGCTACCCGTTGCTGCTCGCCGCCGGATAATTGAGCAGGAAAATTATTTGACCGCTGGCTAAGTCCGACTTTTGCTAAAGCTTCCGTTGCAGGAAGTGGATGAGGGACAATTTCAGCTGCCAGTTCAACATTTTCTTTTGCAGTTAAGTTAGGAATTAAATTGTAAAATTGAAATACAAAGCCAATGTCTAGCCGCCGATAGGCAGTTAGCTGATGTTTATTCATTTTAGCGATATTTTTTCCATCGATAATGACATCACCACTAGTATTGTTGTCCATTCCGCCCAGGATGTTTAACAAAGTCGATTTGCCAGCTCCGGATTCGCCTAAAATGATGACGAGTTGTCCGCGCTGAACTTGAAAAGAAACATCATGATTGGCATAGATAGTTTCATTGCCAGAATGGTAGATTTTGGTATTGTGTTTGACCTCAATATAAGCAGTCATTGCTTGCTCCTTTAGAAAGATCGGATTGTCTTAAAATTATTATTCGATATTTATGGCGCGAAAGCAAAAGCCTAGCGTCAATTGACGCTAGGCTTAATAAAAAACTAAACTAACAAATTGAATTTGCTGATCTTGAATTTGAACTCGAAAGCATGCTGTCCTAATTCTTCGCCATCCAGTTGTCCGAATTCATGTTTGCCATTGGCAACTTGCACTTCATCGGCAAAATAGTAGTGGAAGAATGGATATTTAACATGCTGCCCATCTGTCACTAAATGCCCGGCAGCACGCATAAACATGCCAGCCTTAGGTTTTTGAATCACGATGACGGCAATTTTACGATTAAAGGGATTGGTCTGCGGCAAAATCCTCACGCCGCCGCCAAAGAAGGGGTGATTGGTCGTTGTGAGCAAAAAAGCGTCATCAAACTCATGACTGTGGCCATTTTCGATGACCTTGACTGGGAAGGTATGCTGGTGTTTCAAAGCTGACAGCACGTTGACACCATAAATCAGGTGCCCTAATTCTTTTTTCAGTGGTGAGTGATTGCTTTTTTGCACTACATAAGCATCAAAGCCAATGCCCAGATTATTGACAAAATAACCGCTGGTGCCGGTTTTTAAATTTTCGTAATAGATGCAATCAGTAGGCTGTACCCGCGGCGTTTGCAGGGCAGCCACTATTCTGGCCGGTTCAGTGCTGAGATTGGCTCCCCGAGCAAAATCATTACCGGTGCCGGATGGCAAATAGCAAATCGGTTGATCGGGATTTTTTGATAATTTAACGCCATTCAGGGCCTGGTTTAAAGAACCATCACCACCAATTACAACCAAGTGCTCATCTGGCCGGTCAATCAATAAGTCACTAGTGACTTGCGCCATTGATACCATTTCGCCAGCATAATTGGAAATTTTGACAGAATAGGGGATTTGGCTAGCCGCTAGTAGCCGTTCGGTTTTTTCAAATGCTTTTCTAGCCCGGCCAGATCCAGCTAGCAAATTAACTAATAAATGTACTCTCATAGGCTTCTCTTAAAAAATCCTCCTAGCAAAGGGAGGATTTTTAAATTTGTTCGTTAATATTTTACTTTTTTTGGTTTTTGTCAATGATCATAACTAAAATCATTGGCCGTCTTTCTGTGCGAGAGTACAAGAAATCTTGCAGATTTTCGATAATTGCTCGTTGCAGAGAGCTTTCACGCGGATGCTGGTATTTAGACATCTGGTAGCGCAGGATGTGGTAGACATGCTTTTGGGCTTGATTGATTAAATCGCCTGATTCACGCATGTAAACAAATCCGCGGCTGAGAATGTCTGGTCCTGCTAATACTCGCTTATGCTTGTAATCAACAGTGGCGACAACGACTACTACTCCATCATCAGCTAAAATTTGCCGGTCGCGCACAACGACATTGCCGACATCGGCAGCACCTGAAGTATCGACAAACACATCACCGGCTGGGATGCGGCCAGCAATACGGGCACCATTAGCGGAAATAACCAAAACCTGTCCGTTTTCTAGGACGAAAGTATTCTTAGCAGGTACGCCTGCTTCTTGGGCCAAATGAGTATGAATAACTTGCATCCGGTATTCGCCGTGCACAGGAATCATATACTTCGGCTTTGATAAGCGCACCATTAGCCGCAATTCTTCTTGTCCGCCGTGACCAGATGTATGGACGTTGTTGATCCGTCCGTGAACTACGCTGGCACCAGCTTCATCCAGTTTATTGATTAAATTATTGACAGAAATAGTATTGCCAGGAATTGGGTTAGAAGAAAAGATAACCGTATCGCCAGGTTGAATCTTAATTTGTCGGTGAGTGCCATTGGCAATGCGCGAAAGGGCAGCTAAAGGCTCGCCTTGTGACCCGGTACAAAGAATCATCGCTTTTTCTGGTGGTGTATGGTTGATAGTCTTGGCATCAACAATTAAATCATCAGGAACGTGCAAATAGCCTAAATCAATTCCGTTTTGGACGCCGTTTTCCATTGAGCGGCCGAAAATAGCTACTTTGCGGCCAGTATCAATGGCTGCTTGAATAGCAGTCGACACCCGGTACAAGTTGGAAGCAAACGTTGCAAAAATAATTCGACCATCAATATTGCTGATGATGTTGTGCAAAGATTTAGCTACAAACCGTTCTGATTTGGTAAATTTACTGACTTCAGCGTTAGTTGAGTCAGCTAGCAAGGCCAAAACGCCTTCATCGCCTAACTTAGCCATGCGGTTAAAGTTGGGTGCTGGCTGGTTCATGACTGGCGTTAAGTCAAATTTAAAGTCACCTGTAAATAAAACCGCACCTAGCGGGGTGTGAACCGCGATCCCTAAAGTATCAGGAATTGAGTGGGTGGTTCTGAAGAAAGAAACTGATAGCTTTTTAAAGCGCAAAACAGTATCTTCCTGCTCTTCATGCAACTCGGTTCGGTTTAAAATGCCATGTTCTTCCAGCTTGCTTTTAATTAAAGCTAGGGCGAATGGCGTCGCATAAACTGGAATTTCTGGAATCTTTTCTAGCAGGAAAGGAATACCGCCAATGTGGTCCTCATGACCATGGGAAACAACTAAAGCTTTGATCTTTGACCGATTTTTAATCAGGTATGAGTAATCAGAGATAACGTAGTTGATCCCCATCATCCCATCTTCTGGGAATTTGATGCCGCAGTCCATAATGATAATTTCATCCTGGAACTGCACGCAATACATGTTTTTGCCAATTTCGCCTAACCCCCCGATGGCGTAAATGGCAACTTCATCATTTTTAATCTTCACTATTGGACTTCTTATCTTTTGGGAACTCGGTTAATTTGAAATCAGCGTGTTCCTTTTCATATTCCAAAGAATTGCCAGTCAATTCTTGGATCAGTTCGATGTTGTAGGGGGTATTGTCTTCAACCAAGGTCCGTGCTTCGACCACGTTGTCAGCCTCCATAAATAAGGTCTTCGTGGTTTCACGACGCGGGTTAACAATTTTGTTTTCTTGGTACAAAACTTTGTAGATCATAAATTGTAACTCCTTTTTAAAAATTAATTTTTGTCGGAATAAAAACGAACAAAACAGAATAAACAAATTTATTCTAAAGCTAAACAAAATTTTAACATATTCAAGGCTGGTTGATAATATAAAAAGCCGCTCGGTTGATCGGCTATGATAAAAATAAATAGTTTTAGCTTTTTTAGGAAATAACCACTGTATTTTCTGGCAAATCGAAAGGATCGCTTGCATTGATGCGATCGTAGAATAAATGTCCTTGCAAGTGGTCAATTTCGTGAGAGGAAACAATCGCTGGGTAATCTTTTAACTTGATGGTTTTTTCTTGGCCATCAACTGTGTAATAGTGGATAGTCAGCTTGTCAGGCCGCGGCACGAAACCATCAATGACCTTGTCAACGCTCAAGCAGCCTTCGCCTTCTTCAAGGCAAGCCTGTCTAACCGATTCGGCTTCGATCGTTGGGTTAACATAAACATCCTTGAAAATGATATTGCCTTTATCATCCGGAACTAGCAAGGCAGCCATCTGCACGCTTTCGCCAACTTGCGGGGCGGCTAAGCCCACGCCAGCGCGTAATTGATGCTTTTTAGCAATTTGCGGGTCTTGCGAATTGACTAGATATTCCATCATATCTTTAGCTAGCTGTTGGTAATGTTCAGACAAAGGAAAAGTGAGCGGTTTAGCAACTTTTCTGAGGACAGGATCGCCGTCCCGCACAATATCATGCATTAAAATCATTTTTTTGCTCCTTTTAATTAGGTAAATTCACAATTTATCATAGCATATGACTTAAGTAGGATGATGATTGACCTGCACAGGTTTTTTTGCTAAAATTCCTTGAATGTAATTAAGTGGCTTCATTGGCAGCAGAAACACGACTGTGACCGAAGTCACAGTTTTTAGCTATGGGGAGGAATCTTTCTTGCCAAAGAGAAGAGAGGATATTAGAAATATTGCCATTATCGCGCACGTCGACCATGGTAAGACAACGTTAGTTAACCAATTGCTAGAACAATCTGATACTTTGCCAGAGCACATGGAAATTCAAGATCGGGCCATGGACTCAAATGCAATTGAGCGTGAACGGGGCATTACTATTTTGTCCAAGAACACGGCCGTTAAATATGGCGATACAACGATTAATATCTTGGATACCCCAGGCCACGCCGACTTCGGCGGTGAAGTTGAACGGATCATGCATATGGTTGATGGCGCATTGCTGTTGGTCGATGCTTATGAAGGTACGATGCCGCAGACACGCTTTGTTTTAAAGAAAGCTTTGGAAGCAGGCGTTAAGCCAATCGTTGTCATCAACAAAATCGATCGTCCTGGTGCTCGTCCAGCTGAAGTTTTGGATGAAGTTTTGGAATTATTCATCGAATTAGGTGCCGATGACGAGCAGCTGGACTTCCCAGTTGTTTATGCTAGTGCCTTGAATGGTACTTCCAGCTACGATGACGATCCGGCTAGTCAAGAACACACAATGAAGCCAATTTTTGACACCATTGTCAAAAATATTCCTGCACCAGTTGATAACTCAGATGAACCGCTGCAATTCCAAATTACCATGCTGGACTGGGATGACTATGTTGGCCGAATTGGGGTTGGCCGGATTTACCGTGGCCAAGTAAAAGTTGGCGACAACATTACCGTGATGAAGCTGGATGGTTCCAAACAAAACTTTCGGGTTACGAAACTGTTCGGTTACTTTGGCTTGAAGCGCAACGAAATTAAAGAAGCTAAGGCTGGAGATATCATTGCTATTTCTGGCATTAATGACATTTTCGTTGGCGAAACTATTGCCAGCGCTGAGCACCCAGAAGCTTTGCCGCCGCTGCATATTGATCCGCCAACTTTGCAAATGGACTTTGTTGCTAATGATTCACCATTTGCTGGTCGTGAAGGCGATAAAGTTACCCCGAAGAAGCTGGAAGATCGCTTAGTACGGCAAACGCGGACTGATGTTTCACTGAAAGTTGAGCCAACAGACCAATTAAATGCTTGGACCGTTTCAGGCCGTGGTGAATTGCACTTGTCAATTTTGGTTGAAGAATTGCGCCGTGAAGGCTTTGAACTGCAATTGTCTCGTCCAAAGGTTATCTATCGAGAAATCGATGGCAAGCAGTGCGAACCATTTGAAAACGTGCAAGTTGATGTGCCAGACGAATATGTTGGTTCAGTCATTGATTCCCTGTCCCAACGCAAAGGCGAAATGCAGAACATGACGCCTAACGGCAATGGGGAAACGAGAATTGACTTTTTGGTGCCAACACGTGGTTTGATCGGCTACAACAATGAGTTTATGTCACAAACCGGTGGCTATGGTATCATGAACCATACTTTTGATTCATACAAGCCAGTTGTCAAAAACTGGTCAGCTGGTCGTCGCAATGGTGCGCTAGTTTCGATCAACCAAGGCCAATCAACAACTTACTCTTTGCAATCAGTTGAACAGCGTGGTCAGTTGTTTATTGGTGCTGGGGTTGAAGTCTATGAAGGCATGATCGTGGGCGAGTCTTCACGTGAACGCGATATCGCCGTTAACGTTACTAAAGGCAAGAACCTGACCAACACGCGGGCTGCTGGTAAAGATCATGCCGCTGCCATCAAGACGCCAAAGACGTTAACCTTGGAAGAAGCAATTGAATTTTTGAATGATGACGAGTACTGTGAAGTTACTCCAAAAAGCTTACGGCTACGGAAGAAGATTTTGAACACTTCTCAACGAAAGAAAGCCGACAAGCGTCGCGCTCGGACAGAAAATTAATGAATTTTAAGCCCAATCACTTTGGTGAGCGGGCTTTTTTTGTTGGCGCACGTGCTATAATAAGAACGTTTAATAACATATAGGATGGATGAAGACAGTGCGCAAAAAGCTTCAATTGTTAGATTACGGTATTTTAATCCCATACCTGGTGCTGGTGATCTTAGGCATCATTATGGTTTATTCGGCCTCTTCAAATATTTTGCAAGTTAATGGCTTTTCTCCTGCCACTTATGCAATCAGACAAGGTATTTATGTGGTGGCCGCGGTCTTAATTTTCGGGATTCCCATCTTTGCCCTGAAATTGGATGTCTTCAAAAATCGCCGCTTTGCCTTCTTCTTTCTGCTTTTCACGACTTTAATGCTCCTGTATTTGGTCATTGTCAAGCTGCTTCGCGGCAATGCTGCTGCCGTTAACGGGGCTGTTGGCTGGATTAACTTGGGTTTTATTAATATTCAGCCGCTGGAAGTAGCGAAGCTTTCTTTGGTAACCTACCTGGCTTTTGTCCTGTCGCGACGGGATGGCAAATTTGTTCCGGGCCAGATTTGGCAGAACCTGTCAGGCCCCACAATTATTTGCGCAGTGACAATTTTACTGGTTATTCTGGAACCTGACTTTGGCGGGTCCGCCATTTTGTTCATGATTGTCGTTGTGATGTATTCCGTATCTGGTATTCCAAGCCGCATTGTTTTGCCTTGGCTGCTGATTTTAACCTTGCTAGTATTTGGCTTAGTAGCCATTGTTTTGGCCTGGAACCCTAAATTTTTGCAAAGTTCATACCAATTTCGGCGCTTACTGGCGTTCGCACACCCATTTAAATTGGAGCGCAGTGGCGGGGCCCAGCTGGTTAATTCGTACTATGCAATTCACAATGGTAAGCTCTTTGGTTTGGGGATTGGCAACAGCATGCAAAAGCGTGGCTATTTGCCTGAACCTTATACCGACTTTATTTTATCGATCATTTCTGAGGAAATGGGCTCTGTCGGAGCAATTGGCGTAATCGGCTTGCTGTTTTTCATGATTTGGCGGATTACTGAAGTTGGCGTTCACGCGGTTGACCAATTTGACGCTTTAGTTTGTTTTGGCGTAGCTACCATGATTTTCACGGAAGCTTTGTTCAACATCGGCGGTGTTTTAGGTTTGCTGCCAATAACAGGGGTTACGTTGCCATTTATCAGCTATGGCGGTTCGTCTATGATTGTGCTGACGGCTGGCGTTGCGCTGGTTTTGAATATCGCTGCCAATGAGCGGCGGCTAGTATTTGAGAAAGGTCTGGTAGGATGAGCAAAGTTAATGAACAATTTTCCGCGGCTGGTCTAACCAGACGGATTGATTTAATTGTTTGGCTAAATCGTGGCGGCGATCAGCGGCGGCTGCGCAAGTTCGGCGACATTGTGTATTATTCAACGCGCCAGCATTACTTGATTATGTACGTTAATCAAACAGATGCTGAACACATTTGCCAAGAAGTAAATCATTTGCCATTTGTGAAGAAAGCAATTGTGTCCAAACGTGATGATTTGCACTTTGAAGCTGATTATCAAACAAAGATGATGCAGTCGCTAGCCCAAGAAGCTGAGCGCTTACGAGCAGAAAACGAGGATTTGCGAGTTTGAGAATTATTGCAGGCAAATATGCTAAACGCCGTCTAGCTACGTTAAATAGTCAGGCAACTCGTCCGACCAGCGACAAAGTCAAGGAGTCGCTATTTAATTCTTTAGGTCAATTTTTTCAAGGTGGTCAAGTGCTTGATTTATATGCAGGCAGTGGAGCTTTAGGCATTGAAGCAGTTTCTCGAGGAATGGATCAAGCTGTATTGGTTGATTTAAGCCGCGCTGCTTGTCGAATAATCAAAAAAAATGTGGCACTAACTAACGAAGCTGATCGTTTTACAGTGCTTAATTTGCGTGATCGGCAGGCCTTAAAACTGCTACAGGCTCGCTCAGAGCAATTCAATTTGGTTTTTTTGGACCCGCCTTATGCTAAGCAGCAAATCAGCCAAATCTTGGAACTGCTTAATTCTTTGCAGCTGCTAAAAGCTAGCGCAATTGTAGTTGGTGAAACTGATCAGGGGACCAATTTGACAACCCCAGATGGATTCTCGCTAGTTTTGCACCATCAATTAGGACGGACGCAGCTGTGGTTCTACCGCTATCAAGGAGCTGATTAGCTTGAATAAAGAAAAACATTCAGTTAAACGCAAACGCTGGTTAGTTTGGCTCTTAATTGTGCTAGCAGTCATCATCATTTCTGTTTGGCCAACTAATTATTATATTGAATCGCCAGGAACTGCTCAAAAGGTCAGCGAATTGATGACTAGCAAAGCAGGCAAGCCAGATTCTCATTTTTATATGCTCACGGTCGCAGAGCGCCCTGCAGGTTTGCTTGATTATGGTCTCAGCTTTTTACGCTCGGATGAAAGCCGGGTTAGCAAGCAAGAACTGTTAGCAGGGCAATCAACTAAAAGCTATGAACTTTTGCAGCACTATTACATGACCACTAGTCAAAATAATGCTTTGTATTATGCAGCTAAAAAGGCCGGTCGTCATCTAAAAATGAAATACTTGGGCATTTACGTGCTGGATTTGCTGGCGGGCTCAAGTTTTAAACATAAATTGAGCGTTGGCGATACCATTATTAAAATCAATGGTCAGCACTTCAAATCGACGCCAGCAATGATGTCATATTTGCGCAAGCAAAAAATTGGAGATAAAGTTTCGATTACATATTGGCATCACGGTAAAACAAAACAAGCGACTGGCAAGATCTGCAAGGTAAAAAGTACAGGCAAGCCTGGTTTAGGGGTTGAATTAGTCGATCGGACCCAGGTGACATTTACGCCTAAGATTAAAATCAACGCGGGCAGTATTGGTGGCCCTTCAGCTGGATTAATGTTTTCGCTGACTGCTTACCAATCGCTAACCGGCAAAAACTTGACCCGCGGGCGTAAAGTTGCGGGTACAGGTACGATTGATGCTCAAGGAAAAGTGGGCATTATCGGCGGCGTTGATAAAAAGGTAATTGCTGCTGATCGGGCAGGAGCTAAGATTTTCTTTGCCCCAACTCAAAAATTGCCTGGCATGAAGAAAAAAGCCACCAACTATGCGGAAGCTAAGCGGACTGCCCGTCGAATTCACAGTAAGATGAAAATTGTGCCAGTGGCAAAATTTGAAGATGCAGTTGCCTATTTAGAAAAGTAGGGAATAAAAGCAATAAATTTCAAAAGCCTCAGTTAAATGCTGAGGCTTTTTGCGTATATAAAGTTAGGAGGGATTAATTGCTATGAATTTTGAAAAAGGAAAAAATTGGGTGCTGGAACATCGCAGCTGGTTAATGATTGCTGGCTTAGGTTTGTTTTTGCTGGTTGGCTGGATGTTCAATCAGCGTTCTGTTCGGCAAGCAAAGAGAGAACCAGTTATTACGCAGCAGCCGCAAATGCGGACAACTAAAAAAACGTCTCATCAAACAAAAACTAGACCATACGTAACTTGCGATATAGCCGGAGCAGTTAAGGATCAAGGTGTTTATACTTTGAAAAAAGGGGCTAGAATGTCCGATTTGATCGAAGCAGCAGGAGGTTTAGATCAAAAAGCCGCACTAAAAGCTATCAATCGCTCTGTTGTTTTACGAGATCAAGATAAGATTTACATTCCTTATCAAGGGGAGAAGGAAGCTGACACTAACGCAAGCACAGTCGTAAATTCCAATCAATCTTCCTCGGCCAACGCCAGCTCTGCTACCAGCGGAGAAACTGGAAAGGTGCATTTAAATAGTGCTAGCAAAGAAGAGCTGCAAAAATTAACTGGTATCGGCGAAAAGAAAGCGGAGCAAATTATTAGCTATCGCGAGCAAAAGGGCGGTTTTAAGAAAATTGAAGAAATCACCGAAGTTTCAGGCATTGGCGAGAAAACTTTCGCCGGTTTCAAAGACCAATTGGCGTTATAAACCTGGGCTGCTTTTTTGGTCTGGATTGAGCAGCGGACTTGTTTCATTTGCTTTTTTAAGAGTTGGCAGCTGGCAGCAGTGGTTTTTTAGCTGCCTGCTTTGTTTAGTGGCGATTGTTTTTGCTTGGCTGAAATTTAAGCATCCTTGGCTCATTATTAGCTGCTTGCTCGTGTTAGGCAGTTTTCAATTTAATCAGCTCGGGGATCTGCAACAGAACCAGCCGCTGTTGATTTATCCCGATGAAATTGCAGTTGAAGACAACTTTATGCGCGGGTTGGCCCATCAAAACGGGGTGAAAGTGCGTGTTTATGGTCAGGCGGATCAGCGTACGCAGCGAATGCTAAAAAAGGGAGCAGTTTGTCTGCCAACGTGGGAAGGTGAAATATCGCCAATCGCTCCTCCGCGAAATCGTGGCCAGTTCGATTATCAGCGTTATAGCTTAGGACAAAATATTAAAACGCAGGTTAAATTAAGCAATGCGCAAATATTAGCAGTAAATTATCCTTGGCCACATCGACTTAAATTTAATTTGCAGCAATATTTGCAAAAGCTGCCGAATTACTTGCGCTTTTTTGCTAGTGAATTATTGCTAGCTAAAGCTGATGATGAACTGGCGGTTAAGGATAATTATCGCCAGTTAGGCGTGGTGCATCTGTTAAGCTTATCCGGATTGCATGTGAGTTTGTATTGCCTGCTTATTTCTGCAGTAGGGTACCGCCTGCATTTTACCGAAGAAGAAGTTACTGGTGTTTGTGTTTGTTGGTTAGCAGCAGGCATCTTTTTAAGCGGCTGGCAGCCCGGCTTTGTTCGAGCAGGTATTAGCTATGGCTTGAAAAAAATCAGCCGTTTTCGGCGGTGGACGCTGCCGGCTTGTGATTTGTTGGGACTAACGCTTTGCTTGCATTTGCTGCTGCAGCCCCGCTTATTTTTGAATGTTGGCGCGCAGCTATCATATTTGCTGACTTGGGGATTGCAATTGGTAGAGCAGCTGCCTAAGTGGCAGCGGGGCATCTGTCTTAATTTGCTCATCGCTCCAGTTTTATTAGCCAATTTCTATGGCCTGAATTTTCTAACTTGCCTGTTTAACCTAATGATCGTGCCATATTTTAATTATTGGGTAATGCCGCTAACTTTTTTGGGGCTTCTGCCATTTTTAATGCCCTGGTGTGAGTGGCTGTTAGCTGGCAGTGAGGCTTTGCTGGCCGAATTGGCCAAAACGCAGCTGGGCTGGCTAGCCTTTGGACAAATTAATTGGTGGCAGACGGCCTTGTTAACGGGGCTAACAGTGTATTGGCTGCTTTGGCAGCTGCCAGTTAAGCATAAATACTGGCGATGGCCCTGGCTGCTTTATGTGCTCTGCTTTTTAAATTTGCATTTTCCAGTGAATGGACAAGTAACTTTTATTGACGTTGGACAAGGTGACAGCATTTTGCTCACCACCCCTGGTCGGCGCAAAGCATATTTAATCGATACTGGCGGACGTCTTAATTTTGGCAAGCGTAAAAAGCGCTCTGCACAAGTGCTGCAGACGACTCTGCCTTATCTTAAAGCCCAAGGCATCGCTAAACTGGACGGAGTCTTTTTGTCTCATCAAGATGCTGATCATATCGGTGATTTGCGAGAGTTGCTTAAGGCAATACCGGTTGATCATATGTATTTTGGCGCTGGGTTGGACAAAAATCCGGCTTTCAGGCGAAAACTTGTTGGTTTGCATTCATCTACACAGCTTCATCCATTGTTAGCCGGTGATCATTTGCAGTTAAGCAAAGAGTTGCAAATGCAGGTTTTGTGGCCGCGAAAGCCTGGACCCGGCAGCAATGAGGATTCTTTATGTTTGCTGGCTAAATTTCCGCATAGGACTTGGCTCTTTACTGGAGATTTGGATCAAGCACATGAGCGTGTCTTGGCTAATTCTGGAGTAGCGGCTGACTATCTTAAACTAGGACATCATGGCAGCAAAACTGCTTCAGATCCCCAATTTTTAAAAACGGTGCATCCGCGCCGAGTGTTTATTTCTGCTGGGGTTAATAATCGTTATGGACACCCGCACCCAGAAACGATTAAAACCTTGCAGCAGCTAGGTCTGTCAGCTGATAATACAGCAGAATGTGGTATGATTAGCTGGACATACAGTGCTTTTCAGCAGGACAAATTTTCTTATCAGTTAAAGGAGCCAACTTCATGACGATTTTATCAGTTTTTGGGCAAGCAAAACCTAGCAGGGCGGTGCTGATTACTGGCCCAGAAGCTTTGCTTAATGATTACGTCGCTAGCGCTTATTGCCATGAACCACAGTTTAAAAACGATGATTTGGTTCAAGTTGATTGTGAACAGGACGGGTTAGACGAATTGCTTGCTGCCTTAATGGAAAATTCTTTGTTCAGCCCTCAAAAACTGATTTTGGTTAAAAATCCTTATTTTTTAACCAGCAAAATTCCGCAAAAAGATCAAGCTAAAGTTAAACGACTGCAGCAAATTTTTGCTAATTTGCCGCAGTTAACCGATGCATTAGTGATGGTTGCCAGCTATGACCGGTTGGATCAACGGCGAAAAATTACTAAACTGCTCAAAAAATATTGCTTGTTGGTTTCTACGGCAATTAAGCCATATCAATTAGGAGATTTCTTTAAAAAATTAAGCCAGCAGGAAGGGGTTCAGTTTGAAAGTGGCGCTCTGAAGCTACTGCTAGAGCGAAGTGATCAAGTTTTGGCAACGGCTTTGAATAACTACTGCAAGCTCAAGTATATTTGTGACGGGCAAAAGATCACTCAAAACCTGGTCAGGCAAAATATTGATCGCTCTTTAGCACAAAATATTTTTGCTATCTTGGAAAAAAGTTTAAACGGTCAGGTTGAGCAAGGGGTTATGCGGCTTGAAGATCAATTGCGTGAAGGAGTTAGTCCAGCAGCTATTTTAGCTGTCTTTGCCAGTCAACTAGAGTTTCAGGTTTGCGTGCGAACTTTGGCACAGCGCGGGCGCAGCGAAATGGAAATCACTAAACAGCTCGCTGCTCACCCATATCGTGTTAAGTTAGCTTTGCGGGAGCGTGCTAATTTAACTAAATTACGCCACCTGCTGCAAGGAGTAATTGAACTGGACTTTAACTATAAAAATGGAACTTATCAGGATCCAATCTTTCTCAAAAGCTGGCTGCTTGGAATTTAGGGTAAAATAAAAAAGCAAGTGCAACTGCACTTGCTTTTTTGCTTCATGATTGATTATTTAGCTAATTTAGCTAAATGGCTCTTGTCACGGCTAGCCTTGTTCTTTGAGATAAAGCCCTTAGAAGCAGCTTTATCAATTGCGCGAATAGCTTCTTTGTGCAAGTCGGAGGCGTTTTGTTCACCAGCTGCTTGTGCTACGCGGAACTTCTTTTCAGCGCTTCTCAATTGACTTAAGCCAGCTGAGTTGCGCTCGTTGTTTTTAGCAGCAGTTCTAACCCGCTTGATAGCTGATTTGATTTGTGGCATTGAACTCACCTCCATTGCATAAATTGATACCTTTTTAGTATACTGAATCAACCAGGTCTGTGCAAGCGGATTTTTGCTTGCTTTTAATTTGGATTTTTTGTAATATAAGTTGTCGTGAACCATTGGCGCTGTTTTCTCGCTCCACCAGCGGTCAACGTTGTCAATGGCAATTTTTAGATGAAAGGTGAAAAAATGGCTATTTCAAAAGAAAAGAAAGACCAAATTATCAAGGAATACGCTCGCCACGAAGGCGACACTGGTTCCGCAGAAGTTCAAATTGCTGTTTTAACTGAAGACATTAATAACCTTAATGCTCACTTAAAAGCTAACAAGCAAGACCACCACTCATACGTTGGCTTGCTGAAGAAGATCGGTCACCGTCGTAACTTGTTAAGATACCTGAAAAACAAGGATATTAACCGTTACCGTGACCTAATCAAGCGTTTAGGTTTGCGTCGTTAATCTATTAATTGAATTGCTAAATACTCACACACTTAAGGGCTGCCTGTTGGGCAGTCCTTTTCTTTCTGCCGAAAAGGGGATAACTATGCTAGAATTATTCTAGTTTGTTTCGCTTGTGATCAATTTGATCCTCATACATGAAATTTTAAACTTACTACGGAAAGAAGAATTATTGCAAAATGACTCAAAATATTAAACTAATGATGCTCAGCGGAGTGCGTGAAACAGGTAAAAACATGTTTGCGGCCCAAGTTGGCAATGAAATTTTTGTGTTTGATGCGGGTTTAATGTATCCGGATTCCTCGCTGCTGGGTATCGATATCGTTATTCCAGACCTGGACTTTTTCAAAGATTATGCTGACCAGATCAAAGGAATCTTTTTAACACATGGTCATGCTGATGCAATTGGCGCTTTGCCGTATATTTTGCGCGATTACGATTTGCCAATTTATGGTTCAAAGCTAACAATCGCCTTAGCAAAAATTACCGTGCAAAGAGAAAATAAGCGCTATAAAAAGCACCTTTTCCACGTCATCGATGCTCATAGCGTTTTGCACTTTGATAATGCAACCTTATCGTTTTTCAGCACGACTCACTCAATTCCTGATAGTTTAGGCGTGGATTTATCAACCGCAGCTGGTGAAATTGTTTACACCGGTCATTTTAAGTTCGACCCGTCTTCTCGCCCTGGCTACCGCACAGATATGGTTAGACTAGCAGAAATTTCGCAAAAAGGGGTTTTGGCGCTGCTTTGTGACAGCTCCAACTCAGAAGCTGCTTATTCAAGTGCGTCTGAACGAGACATTGAGACTTACGTTGATAATGTCTTCCAAAGTCACGAAGGCAGAATTATTGTAGCTGCTAAGGTATCTAATGTGACCCGAATGCAGCAAATTATCAATGCGGCTGCACGGTCCGAACGCAAGGTTGTCTTAACTGGCCGTGACGTTAACAAAATCGTGCAAACCATGATCAAGCTTGGCTATTTGAAAGTCCCTAAAGATTTGCTGGTCCATGAAAAAGAACTCAAAGAGATTCCAGCGGCTAAAACCGTGATTTTGGAAACTGGGCGAATGGGCGAACCGCTGCAATCACTGCAAAGAATGGCTAACAATCGTCACCGCAGCATCAAAATCGTTCCTGGCGATTTAGTCTTTATTGCAACTACCCCTTCGCATGCAGTAGAAACCATGGTCGCTCAAACTAGCGACATGATTTATCGCGCTGGCGGCAGCGTTGTTCAATTAGGACTAGAAAAGCATATTTCAGGCCATGCCACTGGACGAGATCTGCAGCTCTTGATTGCTACTTTAAAGCCAAAATACCTCTTCCCAGTTTTAGGGGAATATCGGTCAATGGACGTGCTTAAGCATTTGGCTGTTGAAACAGGGATGAACAAAAGCGATATCTATTTAGCCGCTAATGGAGAAGCTTATGGCTACGATAAAGGCCGCTTCTACCGGACCGATCCAGTGCCAGGCGAAGCAACCATGATCGATGGCTCAGGCGTCGGCGATGTTGGCAATATCGTTTTGCGCGATCGAGAAGTACTATCAGACGATGGTATTTTTATCGCCGTTGTGACTATTGACCGCCGCAAAAAGATTATTTATCCGCCCAAGGTGGCTACTCGCGGTTTTGTCTACATCAAAGAAAATAAGCCACTTATGAATAAGGCTGAAGAAACGGTCGTTGAAGCAATTAAAAACAACTTCAGTCACAAAAAATTTGATTGGACAGAACTTAAGAGCGATATTCGCCACGATCTGGAACGAATGCTGTATAAAGAGACCGGCCGCCGGCCAGTAGTAATGCCGGTTGTTATGGAAATCAATCAAAATCGGCACCGTGCTGCTGTCAAGCGCTCGCAGAAAAAAAGAAGAGCAGCAAGCAGCAGATAGCAATCAACAGGCAGAAACAAAGGAGCAATAAGCGAAGATGGCAAATGTTAGTCAAGAGAACTTAGTCAAATTAGCAGAACAAGCAGCAGCTAAAGATAACTTGCAGCAAAGTGCTGATTATCTAGAAGAAGCTTTGCGGATGGGGCATGATAGCAGCATTGCTTTGACTTTATGCGATACATATTTGCGCTTAGATCAAGCCGAAGAAGCTTACAAGCTGATTAAAGAAGAAAAAGATTTATTTTCTAATCAAGCTGTTTTTCAAAAGTACTTGCAAGTATTGACTAAAATGCATTATCGCATTGAATTCTTGCAGTTAGAGCATTTGGTAGGTCAAAAATTAACGGTTCAAGTTGAACCAGTTAGTGAAGAAGAGCAAGAAAAGATCATGGGTGCTTTTAAACAGCAAACTCATATTAATTCTCATGATTACCAGCAATTGTACGCACTGAGTGAAGAAAACTTTGTTCAGTTTGCACAAAGCTGCTTGATTGATCCTAGCACCGGCTTTACGGTCAGAATCGCACTCTGCGAAGATTTGGTAAAAATGGGGACTGATCAGACAATCAAGGTGATTGTTTTGGGCCAGCAAGAAGAATTCAATCCTAGCCAGACCCCGTTAATGGGACATGAGCCAATTTATCGCAAAGTTGTCATGCAATTAGCTAGTTCCTACGATGCATCTCCAAGTCAGCTGCCTAACGTGTTGGGAGAAGCCAATTTAGTGCTGGCTGCGATGTATCCTAAGTTGAGTAAGTATGTAAGCAATCCTAGCTCATTTACCGATAATTTGGATCGGTATATGACCAAGCATGAGGGCGGAGCTGATGAAGACTTGCTGAACAAAATTTACCAGCATTTGCCAAAACAAGGCTAAAAAGACATTTACATTTTCGCTGGAACAGGTATAATCTTAAAAGGATATTTTCCTAGAGCTAAAAGCCATGCTTAGTGCTAGGCTTTTGGTTTGGAAAGTAGTACAATATTCGACAGAGAATTATCCGTTATTTCTCAACGGACTTCTTGCAAATTTACAGGAGGGTCATTTTAATGGCAGAAAAAGAACATTACGTTAGAACTAAGCCACACGTAAACATTGGTACTATTGGCCACGTTGACCATGGTAAAACCACTTTAACTGCAGCCATCACTACTGTTTTGGCTGAAAAAGGTTTGGCTAAGAAGGAAGATTATTCAGAAATCGATGCTGCTCCAGAAGAAAAGGAACGTGGCATCACTATCAACACTGCACACGTTGAATACGAAACTGAAAATCGTCACTACGCCCACATGGACGCTCCAGGCCACGCCGACTACATCAAGAACATGATCACTGGTGCTGCTCAAATGGATGGTGCCATCTTGGTTGTTGCCGCAACTGATGGTCCTATGCCACAGACTCGTGAACACATTCTGTTAGCTCGTCAGGTTGGTGTTCAATACATCGTTGTCTTCCTGAACAAGTGCGACCTGGTTGACGACCCAGAATTGATCGACTTGGTTGAAATGGAAGTTCGTGACTTACTGAGCGAATACGATTACCCTGGTGAAGATATTCCAGTTATTCGTGGTTCAGCTCTGCAAGCTTTACAAGGTGACAAGGAACAACAAGAAGTCATCTTGAAGTTGATGAACATTGTTGACGAATACATTCCAACTCCAGAACGTGATACTGATAAGCCATTCTTAATGCCAGTTGAAGACGTCTTCACTATTACTGGTCGTGGTACTGTTGCTTCAGGTCGTATCGACCGTGGTACTATCAAGATCGGTGACGAAGTTGAAATCGTTGGTCTGGTAGACAACGTTCTGAAGTCAGTTGTAACTGGTTTGGAAATGTTCCACAAGACTTTGGACTTAGGTGAAGCCGGCGACAACGTTGGTGTTCTGTTACGTGGCATTGACCGTGACCAAGTCGTTCGTGGTCAAGTTTTGGCTGCACCGGGCTCAATTCAAACCCACAAGAAGTTTAAGGGTCAAGTTTATGTTCTGAAGAAGGACGAAGGTGGTCGTCACACTCCATTCTTCTCAGACTACCGTCCACAGTTCTACTTCCACACCACTGATATTACTGGTGAAATTGAACTGCCAGAAGGCACTGAAATGGTTATGCCAGGCGACAACACTGAATTCACTGTTGAATTAATTAAGCCTGCTGCCATTGAAAAGGGTACCAAGTTCACTATTCGTGAAGGTGGTCGTACCGTTGGTGCTGGTCAGGTTACTGACATCCTTGACTAATCTTTAGTTGAGTCGTAAAAAAGACGTGCCATGCACGTCTTTTTTTATATAGCTAAATTTGTTTTTTTCCTATCTTTACGGTAAGATAGAACAGTGTGCTATTTAGCAAGCCCAAAATGACATCGGAGGTATTTAATTAATGTCTGTAAAATGGGAAAAAACCGGTAAAACAACTGGTGAACTTACATTTGATATTTCAAAGGAAGAAGTTAAACTCGGCTTAGATGAAGCCTTTAAGCGGATCAAGCGCAGCTTGAATGTCCCAGGCTTTCGTAAAGGCCATGTTTCAAGAACTATTTTTGATCAATTCTACGGCGAAGAAGCTCTGTATCAAGATGCTTTGAACTTTGTCTTGCCAAATGCTTACAGTGCTGCTTTAAAAGAAGCTAAGATTAAGGCTGTTGGTCAACCACAAGTTTCTCCTGTTTCAATGGATAAGGGTCAAGCTTGGACGATGAAAGCAACTGTAACAACTGAACCAGAAGTTAAATTAGGCAAATACAAGGGTATCGAAGTCCCTCGTCAAAATACACGTGTTTACGCAAAAGACGTTGATGCCGAGATTGAACGTCGTCGTCAAGCTAATGCTACTTTAGTCTTAAAGAAGGGTGAAGCAGCTAAAGGCGACACGGTAACAATCGACTTTGAAGGTACTATCGACGGTAAGAAGTTCGATGGCGGCTCAGCAAAGAACCACTCACTGCAATTAGGTAGTGGCTCATTTATTCCAGGCTTTGAAGATCAATTAATTGGTCATAAGGCTGGTGACAAGGTTGACGTTGTTGTTACCTTCCCAAAGGACTACGGTGCTAAGGACTTAGCAGGCAAAGAAGCTCACTTTGCTACTACTTTGCATGAAATCAAGACCAAACAGCTGCCAAAATTAGATGATGAGTTTGCTAAGGACGTTGACGAGAGTGTTGATACTCTTGATCAATTAAAAGATAAGATTAAGGATCAACTTAAGGCTAGAAAAGAAGACGAAGCCGAAGATGCTATTCAAGCAGCTGCTATGGATGGTGTGATCAAGAACGCTAAGATTGATGAAATTCCTGATGCAATGATTCAACAAGATGTTGATAATCAATTAAATCAATACTTGGGCAACTTGCGTCGTCAGGGCATCGATCCACAAACTTACTTCCAAATCACTAAGACTGATGAAGCAACTTTGCGTAAGCAAATTGCTGCTGGCGCTGAGGATCGTGTTAAAACCAGTTTAGTTTTGGAAGCAATCGTTAAGGCTGAAAAGCTGACTGCTACCAAAGAAGAAAAAGAACAGGAAATCAAAGACTTAGCTAGCGAATACAACATGGATGTCAAAACTGTTCGCGAAACTTTGACTGACGACATGCTGGAACATGATATTGCTGTTCGCAAAGCCATGGATATGGTAACCGACAATGCTAAACAAGTTTCCAAGGCTGAATACGAAAAGGCTAATGGCACAGACAAAGATGCCAAGAAGTCAAACGACAGCAAGGCAAAAAAAGTCTAGCAAGAAGAGCAGCAAATAATTAATGCTGACAAAAAAGCGGCTTTGGCCGCTTTTTTTGTGTCAGACTAATTGTTTTACCCACATAAAAATTTATGCTAGGCTACCCTTATTGGATAAAGGGAGGATAAAAGATGCCTTTTAATAAACTGGCTGATCAAGATGTAATTCGGTGTACTTCTTGCAATCGGACTGAGTCAGAAGTCAAAAAGATGGCTTTTGTAAATGGTTTTTATATCTGCAATGACTGTATTGACCGTATTAAAGAAATGATTGATGATGAACTGGCGAGTGAGGCAGTGCAAGATTTAAGCAACTTGCCAACGCCAGAGGAAATCAATCAGCAGCTTGACCAATATGTCATTGGTCAAGAGCGTGCCAAAAAAGTTTTATCAGTTGCTGTTTACAACCATTACAAACGAATTTCGCAACTCGAATCTGATCCAGACACTGAACTGCAAAAATCCAATATTGCTTTGATTGGTCCGACTGGCTCAGGCAAGACTTATTTGGCACAGACTTTAGCTCGAATTTTGAATGTACCGTTTGCAATTGCTGATGCGACCACTTTGACAGAAGCTGGCTACGTTGGTGAGGATGTCGAAAATATTTTGCTTAAGCTGCTGCAAAATGCAGATTATGACCTAGAGCGGGCTCAGCATGGCATTATTTATATCGATGAAATCGACAAAATTTCCAAAAAGTCAGAAAATGTTTCAATTACCCGTGATGTCTCAGGTGAAGGCGTTCAGCAATCGCTGCTGAAAATTCTCGAGGGTACTATTGCTTCTGTCCCGCCACAGGGTGGACGCAAGCACCCTCAGCAGCAGATGATCAGGATGGATACTTCTAATATTCTGTTTATTGTTGGTGGGGCCTTTGATGGCATTGAGTCGATCGTTAAGCAGCGCCTTGGCAAACGCGTCATCGGCTTTGGCGCAGAAATGGAAACCCAATCACATGATCTTGACCACTGGAACCGTTATCTGACCACCGAAGACCTAGTTAAGTTCGGGATGATACCTGAATTCATTGGCAGAATTCCAATCATCACTACCTTGGATAAATTAGATCGGTCACACTTGGTGCAGATTTTGACTAAACCGAAGAATGCTTTGGTCAAGCAATATCAAAAGCTGCTTAGTTTGGATGATGTTGATTTGAAGTTTACTAGTGGCGCGTTGACTGCCATGGCTGACGTTGCAATTAACCGTCACATGGGCGCACGTGGCTTGCGGTCGATTATGGAGAACGCTTTGATGGACACCATGTATAAGACGCCAAGCGATAAGACAATCCGGCAAGTTGAAATCACTAAGGATGTTATTACCAAACATGCTAGTCCCCGCATTGAACGGACTGAAGTAGAAGAAAAACGCGAGGCAGCGCAATGAAAATCAAGTCCAGTGACTATGCTGTCAGTGCAGTTAAAGCTGAACAATATCCAAAGGACGGGTTGCCAGAAATTGCCTTAGCAGGACGATCAAATGTTGGTAAATCGAGCTTGATTAACCGTTTGCTGAACCGTAAAAATCTAGCTAGAACTTCTTCTTCGCCGGGCAAGACGCAAACTTTAAATTTTTACTTGGTTAATGATGACTTTTATTTAGTCGATGTGCCTGGTTATGGCTTCGCTAAGGTTTCCAAAAAACAGCGGGCTGAGTTCGGCGTCATGATTCAGGATTATTTGGAAACTAGAGCTGACTTAGAGGGCTTAATGATCCTGATCGACGCTCGGCATGAGCCCACTAAAGATGACCAAGCGATGTATGAATACGCTCAATATTTAAATTTGCCAATTTTGGTCGTCTTAACTAAAGTTGATAAATTAAAGAAAAACGCAGCTAACCGTGCAAAACAACAATTAGGCAAAAGTCTAGACCTGTCCAAAGACAACGTCACAGTACAAACTTTTTCGGCTGTGACGGGAACTGGACGAACCGAAGTCTTAAACTGGATTGAAGCACAGTTAAGTTAAACTAGAAAAGCAAGAACTGCTCATACGAGCAGTTCTTTTTTTATGAAAACAAACTGAATGAAAGATTAGAGGCCGCGCAAAAGTTGTCCAAGTAAGGTAGAATTATTAATCGGTAAAATAGGGAGTGTGAATTATTTGGATAACAACAAACAAGCTAAAACCATCACCATGGGCAGCTTGGTTTTAATGATTATTACTTCAGTCTACGGCTTCGGCAACGTGTCAGTTTCGTATGCCCAGATGTCTTACGCAGCTGTCATTTGGTATATTTTTGCGGGCCTAGTTTTTATGATCCCATCCAGCTTAATGATGGCGGAATATGGCTCGGCTTATCCAGAAGCTAAGGGAGGTATTTTTACTTGGCTAGCTGGCTCAATTGGTGAAAAATGGGCCTTTATTGGGACATTTATTTGGCTCGCTAACTGGGTTATTTGGCAGGTTTCGATGGCTTCCAGAATTTGGATTTCGGTATCATCACTGCTGTTTGGAGAAGACCAAACACAAACTTGGCATCTGGGCAGCCTGTCCTCAACGCAAACCATTGGCCTGCTGGCGATTGCTTTTATTTTGCTGACGACGTTCCTATCTTCGCGGGGAATGAAGGGCATTCAAGCCATGAGTTCGATTGGCGGCGTTTTCCTGATCTGATTAAATGTCTTGTTTATTGTCGTTTCAGTTTGGGTGCTGATTTTAAACCACGGCCAATTAGCATAACCAATTAATTCAGCCAAGGTCTTTTTCCATTCGCCAAATCCAAGTTTCCAGGATCCGATTGCAGTTATTTCCTTTGTAGTGTATGCGATCTTTGCCTATGGCGGGATGGAAACTGTTTCAGGCGTGACGGACAGTATGAAGGATCCTGAAAAATATTTCCCGCGAGGTTTGCTGATTGGAGCTGCATTTACGATTTGTTCATATGCCCTGACAATTTTGATGGCTGGTTTTACTGTCAATTATCATCGTGATATTGCTCGAGATGGCGTCAATATTGGGAACATGACTTACGTAATTTTTCACCAGCTTGGCACGGCTTTATGACAAGCTTTGGGATTGAGCAATAGTGCAGCTAATGCAATCGGCGGCATTTTCGTTCGTTTTATTGCTTTAGCAACTTTGATGGGAATTATTGGTGCTTTCTTCGTTATGCTGTATTCCCCAATTAAATCCTTTATTTTGGGCAGCGATGAACGTTTATGGCCGAAGAAATTGACAAAGCTGAATGAACATGAAGTACCAGCTAATGCAATGTGGGCACAGGCAACTTTTGTGTCATTGATGATCTTCTTTGTTTCATTTGGTGGGAGTGCGGCTAAGAGTTTCTATCAGATTTTGCAAAATATGGTTAACGTTTCCTCCAGTGCTTCTTATATTTTCATTGTTGGGGCTTTTCCATTTTTCTTGCGCAAAGACTTGCCACGCAAATTCAAGATTTTTACCAACTATCGCTGGACTACAGCTTTAGTAATCTTCGTGGAATTGGTGATTTGTGCCGGGATCTTATTTACGATTATTGAGCCGATTTTGCAAGGCAACTATATGACTGCCTTTTGGACCGCAATTGGACCTGTGATCTTTGGCTTGATTGCCTATATTTTCTATCGCATCTCTGGTAAAGAACATGGTTTGCCAGCCGATGAATTAAATTAAGACTTAACGCAGCTGATTGCAGCTGCGTTTTTGCATGCAAAACAAATATTTAAATGTACTTTAACAAGTGCTAAAAAGCATACTTTATTAATACTTTTATGTTAAAATGAAAGGCAATAGGAGGACTAGCAAATGCAAGCGCTCAATGTTCCAGTTACTAATATGACAGCTTTGAAAGTATCGCCTGCTAAGGTTATTAAACAAGCAGAAAAAGCTCAGAATGGCGTTTATATTTTTAATCGTGATCATCCCACTGCTGTTTTAATGACGGCTCAGGATTATGAAAAAATGATTCAAAAAATCGATGAATTAGAAGACCAACTACTAGATTTGCAAGTTGAGAGAGAAGCTATTAAGCGACTTGGCCAACCTCATCAAACTTATTCTGAAAAAGAAGTTTTTGGGAAAAACGGCTTGAATGATATTAGTCTCGAGAATGATGATGGCTGGGAATAAAGATGATTTTCCATATCAATTAAGAATATGGGAGCAAGCAAAGAAAGAAATTGATAGTTTAGATGGCTCGCAGTTGATTTTTGTTGAAAAGGGACTTAAGCGAATTAAGCAGCGAGGATTAAACTGCGGTAGTCCACTGCATGGCAAGCTGGAAGGCTATCGAAAACTGAAGAATAGAAAAATGGGTTTACGGATTGTATTTGGGCAAGATGCTCGTAAAAATACTATTAAAATCATAGATATTGTTGCACTTGGTAAAAGAAGCGATGCTGAAGTTTATAAAACAGCAACGGCAAGAATAAAAAAATAAGCATCAGACATCTTGTCTGGTGCTCCTCAGCAGCTATTTCTTAGCTGCTTTTTTCTTTTGCTCATTTTGATTTTTGTCTTTGCCTGATGTTTTCAGATCCTCTGGCATAATGGCGAATTTATCGAGCATTTTTTCTAAATCGTCCTGCTTTTTAAAAGTTAAGCCCATAGTTTTCACTCCTTTAAATCATGTCTTTATTATAAAAGCATTTTTGAAATTTTAGCAAAAATTGCTTGCATTTTCTGAAAATTAAATTAAAATTAAAAACAATAAAAGCCATAAACAAGACGAGTAAACTAATCAACCTGTTCAGCGAGTTGGGGCTGGTGCAAGCTCAGCCAGGCATTAGTTGAAAAACACTTGCTTGCTGCTAACTCAAAATTTGGATAAAAGTAGACTTAGCCGTTTAGGGTGCGTTAAACCTGCCAAGTTGGTTCAACAATTGAACAAGCAGGGTGGTACCGCGGAAACAAGCAGCCTTTCGTCCCTTCATCGGGATGCGAGGCTGCTTTTTTATCAGGAGGACATAACGATGAAATTAATTGTGCCACAAAACTATGATCCAAAATTATCAATTCGTGAAACTGAAGAAGCTATTCGCTATATTCGTGAAACTTTCCAACGTGAATTTGGTTTGCGGATACGGTTGCAGCGGATGTCAGCCCCCATGTTCGTTAAACAATCTTCAGGCTTGAACGATAACTTGAACGGCGTGGAAAAACCTGTCTCTTTCACAATGAAAGACGAGCCAGGGCAAACGATTGAAGTCGTTCACTCTCTGGCTAAATGGAAGCGGCTGGCTTTAAAGCGGTATGGCTTTGGGATGCACGAAGGCCTGTACACCAACATGAACGCAATTCGAAAGGACGAAGGCCTCGACAATTTACACTCTATTTACGTTGATCAGTGGGACTGGGAAAAGGTTATTGCCAAAGAAGAACGCAACCTGGAGACTTTAAAAAACACTGTGCGGCAAATTTTCAAAGTAATTAAACATATGGAAGACGAAGTTTGGTACCGCTATCCAAGTTCCGTTCACCATTTGCCAAATGAAATTCATTTTGTGACGAGCCAAGAGTTGGAAGACCGCTGGCCGGATTTGGATCCAAAAGAACGTGAAAACAAGATTTGCCAAGAAGACGGCGCAGTCTTCATTATTGGTATCGGCAAGGCTTTAAAAAGTGGTCAGCCGCACGATTTGCGGGCTCCTGACTATGACGACTGGGATTTAAACGGTGACATTTTATTCTGGTATGAACCACTGCACTGTGCTTTGGAAATTTCCAGCATGGGTATCAGAGTCAGCCCAGAAAGCCTGCGCAAGCAGCTAAAATTAGCACATAAAGAAGAACGTGCACAGCTGCCATTCCACCAAATGCTGCTTAACGGCGAATTGCCATATACGATCGGTGGTGGGATCGGTCAATCGCGTCTGTGCATGCTCTTATTAGGCAAAGCACACGTCGGCGAAGTTCAAGCCAGTGTTTGGCCTGATAAAATGGTCAAAGAATGTCAAGCAGCTGGCATTCAACTGCTGTAGTTGAAAATTTTTGTATAAAAATACCGTTAGCCACTCAGGCTAGCGGTATTTATTTGAAATAGGCTGTATAGAAATAATAACCAGCTTGCACAAAGGCCAAGCAAGCGATTAAACGGCGAACTAACGGCACAGGTATATGCCGCAATAGGTGCGGGCCAATGTAGCCGCCAATAAACATGCCGATGGCTAAGGGAATTGCCTTGTCCCAATAAATAGTTGAAGTGAAGATAAAAATCAAGAGGGCGACTAAATTAGCTAAACCGCCGATGACGTTTTTGATAGCGTTGTTCACCAAAAAACTGTTGTCGGTCAAATAAGTTAGCAGCACGATCGTAATTACCCCAGCAGCTGCCCCAAAATAACCGGAGTAGGCCCCCATCCCTAAAAGCAGCAGTAGTTGCAGAGCTTTTTGCCAAGGCTTAGTTTTAACACCGGCTTTGGGATGGTGATGACCAGAAATTAAAATTAAGACGCCTGAAGAAGCAATGAAAAAAGGCACGACTTTTTCAAAGACTTTTCCAGGAAAAGCCAGCAGCAAAAAGCAGCCGAGGATAGAACCAAGGACCGTAAAAATTGCAAAGAAGCCTGTTTCTCGCCAATGTCCGCGGAGTTCTTTTGTCGAAGCGGCAGTTGAGCTGATGCCAGTCCAAATTAGGGATGCATCGTTTGTGACGTTGGCAAAAACCGGTGGGACACCTGCCATTAAGAGGACTGGGTAAGAAGCTAAGGAAGCAACCGATGCAATCGTGGATAAAAGTCCTGCAACAACACCGCCGGCCAGCAAAAAGATAAACATGCCTAGGGCAGAAAATTCCATGAACAGCCTCCTGTATCAAATACTTTGCTTATTATAGAACAAAATAATCGACTGGGTGAATTCTTTCTTATCAAATCGGCAACAACATATAGTAGAATGAATTCATTGAAGCAAGTTAAAGGATGGCATCATGGAACAAATTACAGGTCTAAGCCAAGCAGAAGTGCAAGCTCGACAGCAAGCAGGGCAGGTCAATCAAGCAGTCGACAACGAGTTCAAAACCAATAAGCAAATTATAAAAGAAAATACTTTTACTTATTTTAACTTGATTTTCTTAGTGCTGGCTATTTTGCTGGTGATTGTTGGTTCATTTAGGGATCTTAGTTTCTTGCCGGTTATTATTGCCAATACGGTAATTGGCATTGTGCAAGAAATCAGGGCTAAAAAAGTTTTGGGCAAGCTGCAAGTTCTACATGCGACCAAGGCTAAAGCTGTACGAGACGGTAAATTAACGACTGTACCAGTGCATGAGCTAGTTTTAGGCGATGTTATCGTCTTAAAAACTGGTGAACAAATTCCAGCTGATGCAGAAATCATTAGCGGTGAAGTGCGCGTGAACGAATCTTTGCTGACTGGCGAAAGCGATGAAATTTCGAAAACCACGAGCGATGAGCTTATGTCTGGCAGTTTCGTTGTTTCAGGGCAGGTTTATGCCAAATTGACTAAAGTCGGGGCCGATTCGTACATTGCCAAATTGACGCAAAAAGCTAAATCAATGGGCAGCGGCGAGCAATCAGAAATGGTGCGCTCAATCAATAAATTAATCAAATGGGTCGGCATCATCATTATTCCGCTAGGCTTAGCTTTATTTGGGCAAAGCTTCTTTATTAATCATGCTAGTTTTAAAGAAAGCATTACCTCGATGGAAGCGGCAATTATTGGCATGATTCCAGAAGGGCTGTACTTGCTGACCACGATTGCGTTAGCGCTGGCAGCGATGCGGTTGGCCAGAAACCAAGTCATGCTGCATGATATGAAATCCGTTGAAACTTTGGCTCGGGTCGATGTCTTATGCGTTGATAAAACTGGGACGGTTACCGAGCACAAAATGGCGGTAGAACAATTAGTGCCGGTTGGCCAGTATGATGAAACAACAGCTAAAGCTGTCCTCACGAATCTGCAGCGCAATTTGCCAGCTGACAATGAAACTAGTCAAGCGATTGCCAAATTTGTGGGAGAGGGCGATTTTGAACGCGCTGATCATCTAATCCCTTTTACGTCAGTCAATAAATATTCTGGCTGCGTGATTGGACAGCAAACCCTGCTGATGGGGGCACCGGAATTTTTGCTGCGTGAACAATTTGCTCAGTATCAAGCGCAAGTTGATCGCTATGCGCAAGATGGAATGCGGGTTTTGTTAGTGGGGCGAACAAATCAGATTTTGGCCGACGAAAAAACGCCGCTAACTCAGCCAGTTGAGCCAGTGACCTTTGTTTTAATAGCTAATCCGATTCGAAAAGAAGCACCAGCGACTTTTGCCTATTTTGCCAAGCAAGGAGTGCAAATTAAAGTGATTTCTGGCGACAATCCTGAAACTGTCGCCCGCATTGCGCAAAAAGCGCAGATTGCCCATGCTGAAAATTATGTTGATGCTTCAACTTTGCAGCCTGAAGATTATCCAGCAGCTGTTAAAAAGTACACGGTCTTTGGCCGGGTTAAGCCTGAACAAAAGCGGGCTTTCGTGAAGGCCTTGCAAGATCAAGGGCGAACAGTTGCCATGACTGGGGACGGCGTTAATGATATTTTGGCGATGAAAAAAGCTGACTGCTCGATTGCTGTGGCTTCGGGCAACAGTGCTGCCGTGCAGGCCTCCCAAGTAGTCCTGCTGGATTCCAACTTTGCCAGAATGCCGAAAGTCGTTGATGAGGGACGGCGGGTTGTCAATAATATCGAGCGGTCAGCTAGTTTGTTTTTGGTGAAGAACATCTTTTCATTATTGATGGCTGTCTTTTCGCTGATTTTGACGATAACTTATCCATTAAGACCATCACAAATTACTTTAATTTCTGCGTTTACGATCGGGATGCCATCGTTCTTGCTAGCACTTGAAAGCAATCACCGGCGCATTCGCGGGAAATTTATTCCGAGCATTCTGGCACGCTCAATTCCAGGCGGAGTGAGTGATATGCTAGCAGTTAGCGTGTTGGTGATAGCTGACCAAGTGATTGCAATTGGCTCAAAAGATGTCGCCACCACGGCCACAATTTTGCTGGTCCTGGTTGGGATGATGGTGCTGTACCATATTTCGGCACCGCTCAATCGGTTCAGAGCAGCCGTGCTGCTGCTATCAATCCTCTGCATTATTTTGTCGATTATTTTCTTGCCAAACTTCTTCCAACTATCGGCGATTTCTAATACAGCTTTGTTCTTGCTGATTGTGCTGTATTTGGCGGCAGCCTCAGTCTTCCGTTGGCTGACGCTAATTTGCGACAGTATTCGCGAAGTCATCTTTGTTTGGGAAGAAAAAGGCAAAAATACAACTTTTGGTGATATTAAAGCAGCCTGGAAGTTAGGCCAAAAAATTCACCAAGGAGCCAAAAAATTCACCAAGGATAGGAACAACTGAATAAAATTTTGAGACCTGATTCTTGCTAAAACAGTAAATAATTTAAGTAATAAATTATTGGATATAAAAATACCCGCAATCTTAAATGGATCGCGGGTATTAAACTTGTTATTTATAGCTAGTTCTTTTTCTTTATTTATTCAATCTTGAATGCCAGTAGCCGTAAGCAAAGTAAATGATGAGGCCGATGCCAAACCAGATACCAGCGATAATCCACATCAAAGAACTCAGCTGCAGCATCATCCCGATGCAAATCAATCCTGATAAAATTGGTACGACTGGGTAGCCAGGGACTTGGAAGCCTGTGTGCGGTAAATCCTGGCGCCTGCGCAGAGGAATGATCCCAAATGATACCAGCGTGAAGGCTAACAAGGTACCGAAGTTAACCAGACTGGTTAATTGATCGACAGAAGCAATGCCCCCGCCAATTGCGATAATAATTGTTACCGCCCATAAAGCTCGGTTAGGAGTTTGATGTTTTGATAATTTGGCTAATCCTTGCGGCAAAAGGCCATCACGCGCCATTGCGTAAATCAGCCGTGAAGATGAGTAAATCATCGTCAGCATCATCGTTGCCATCCCAATCAAAGCTCCAAGCGAGAGCAGTTCAGCTGCCCAGCCTTGGTGAACAACATTCAAGGCGTAAGCCACGGGATTAGCGACATCGAGATGTTTATAGTTGACCATTCCAGTCAGGACTAATGAAACGGCAAAATAGAGCACAGCAGCAACGAGCAGCGTGCCAATAATGCCAATCGGCATATTTCTTTGTGGTTTTTTAACTTCAGCAGCTGAACTGGAAACAGCGTCAAAGCCTAAAAAAGCAAAGAAGACCGTTGCCGCTCCCTTGATCACGCCAGAGAAGTGATAGGGCATGAACGGGTGGTAATTGGCAGGTTTGATAAAGAAGCTGCCGATAACAATGAAAGCCAAAATGATTGCAATTTTTAAAACAACTGCCCAGTTGTTGACTTTGGTCGAAGTTTTCATCCCATGTTGAAGCAAAATGACTATCAGAATTGAAATCAGGTCAAAATAGACGCCATTTTTCAGGTTCATAGGTCCGGCGATGGCGGCTGGGATTTTGACTTTAAAAGCCTGCAGGAAGGATTGGAAGTAGGCTGACCAGCCAGAAGACACGGCCGAGACCGCTAACATATATTCAAGCACCAAGCTCCAGCCCAAAACCCAGCCAATTAATTCGCCGTAAACCAAATTGCCATAAGAATAGGCAGACCCGGCAACTGGAAAATCGCTGGCAAATTCTGCGTAGCACATGGCGGACAGCATGCAGACTAAGGCGGCCAAGATAAAGGATAAAGTTACCCCGGGTCCAGCAGTTTTAGCTGCCACTGTGCCAGGCAGAATAAAAATGCCTGTCCCGATAACAGCGCCAATGCCTAAAGCCATCAGGTCTTTAGCTGACATAGTTTTAGCTAAATGGCTGTCCTTGCCTAAATACGATTTAATGCTTTCTTTGCGGAAGACATTCATCATAATCATCCCTTTTTATCATATTTCTTTAATCTTACACCAATTTGCTTGGTAGAAAAGGGTTAATTGCAGTTTTCACGCCCATTTTGTTTTCTTTTTGCGTAATTAATGTGGGATACGCAGAAAGGAAATATGGTTTTATGATGAAACTTTACCACGGCAGTGATATGGCAGTTATGATGCCGGATTTGTCTCGATGCAGACAAAGACATGATTTTGGGAAAGCCTTTTATTTAACTAAAAGTTTTCAACAGGCATTTAAATGGGCGAAGCATCGAGCACGGTTGAATCAACATTCTGCTTTACCCATAGTTTCTTGCTTTGAGGTTGATCTTTCTCTTTTTAATGATTTGAAAGTTAAAAGATTTGCTAGTCCTTCGCCGAATTGGTTAGAATACGTAATAAATAATCGTAATAGTTGTTTTGAAACAAGCAACTATGACCTTGTCATCGGTCCGATGATCGATGGCCGATATTCTTGGGAGATTTTAAGGAGTTACCAGAAAAATCAGCTTTCATTTGATGAAGCTGTTCAGGCGCTGCGAGTTAATTGCTTTTCAGATCAGCGGGCTTTTAAATCGAATTTAGCGCTAAAAACACTTAAATTTTCTAGCATAAGAGGTGAATTCTGATGAATTTAGCACAAGCTTATATTGACGATGTGACTACAGAAACAGCAAAATTAATTGCTAAAGAAGAACGAATAACGCTTAAACAAGCCAAAAGAAAATTTATCGAATCACCAGTGAATAGTTATTTGCATGTGAATATAGATGAATTTTTATCAGAGGGGCCTGACTTCTTCTTAGATATTTATAATAACTATAAAAAATACGGTCGTGTTGCATCTAGCGAAAGCTTATATTCGGAACAACACCCTGAATTAGGAATTAGATTGTCCCATAATCACTGAGTAAGTTTAGAATCTTGAATTGTGTTCTCTTAAACGCAACCAACCAGCCTAGTTTTCAACTTAAACTAGGCTATTTTAATGGTTTCGGCCGGCTTTCATGCTAAACTAAAATCGGAAAAGGAGGTTGCAGCGTGGCCACGCAATTAGTCGAAAATAAATTAAAACTGTTGCCAGCTAAGCCTGGCTGCTACTTAATGAAAGACATTAATGGCAAAGTGATTTATGTTGGCAAGTCGAAAAACTTAAAAAGCCGCGTTCGCTCATATTTTAAAAGTCGTCAATATGGTCGACGGGCAGAGCTGGTTGCCAATATTCGCGACTTTGACATTATTACAGTCAGTTCTGACAAAGAAGCGTTTTTACTGGAAATTACCCTGATCAAAAAATATCAACCATACTATAATGTCCAGCTGAAGCAGGGCACTGGCTATCCTTATATCGAAATTACCAATGAACGCGATCCTGAAACTCGGTTGACTTCGATCGTTCATAAAGATCATGGCTACTATTTTGGGCCTTATCCCAATGTCTATGCTGCGCAAGCAACCCTAAAGTTTATTCAAAAAGTCTATCCTTTGCGGCGCTGCCACGGGCATGAGGGACGTCCTTGCTTGTATTATAATATGGGGCAGTGTCTTGGCGCTTGCTTCAAGACGGTCCCCAAAGAGGTCTATAATCAGCAAATTAAGAAAATCAAGGCTTTTTTGAATGGCGATATTGCTGGTGTCAAGCGCGATTTAACTAAACAAATGGAGGCAGCATCAGCCGACTTGGAATTTGAACGTGCTGCTGAAATTCGTGACCAGCTGAATTACATTGTTGAAACCGTTGAAAAGCAAAAAATCATTTCACATGACCACACTCAGCGGGATATTTTCAATTATTACGTTGACCATTCTTGGTTGTCTGTCCAAATTTTCTTCCTGCGCCAGGCTAAACTGTTGCGGCGGGAGACGCGCCTGTTTCCGCTGACTGATGCAGATGCACCAATTGATGAGTTTGTGTCCTTTATTGTGCAATTTTACAATCAGCGTAATCGAGTTTTGCCAAAAGAAGTTTTAGTTCCGGCAGAAGTTGATGCTGCTAGTTTGTCGCAAGTGCTGGGTGTGCCTGTTCGTACTCCGCAGCGCGGGCAAAAATTATCGCTCCTGAAAATGGCCAAAGACAATGCTAAGTTGAAATTAGACGAAAAGTTTCGCTTGCTGGAGCTGGGTAATCGTAAAACTAAAGGTGCCCAGAAGGAAATTTTTGATGCTTTAGGTCTGCCATATGGTCATTACATTGAAAGCTTTGACCATTCGCATATTCAGGGAGCAGATCCAGTTTCAGCGCTAGTTGTATTTAAAGATGGCGAGCCTGATAAAGCTGAGTACCGCAAATATAAGTTGAAAGGCGAAGTTGAACATCAAAATGGGGCTGATGAAGTTGGCAACACCCGTGAAGTAGTTCGGCGGCGCTACGGCCGACTGTTGCGCGAACACAAGCAGATGCCCGATTTGATTTTGATGGACGGCGGGCAGATTCAAGTGGATGCCTGTGAAGACGTGCTAATTAATGAGCTTAATTTACATATTCCGGTGGCTGGCATGGTCAAAGACGATAAGCACCGGACTAATCATTTGATCTATGGTGATCCATTACAATTAATTCCACTTGATCCGCGTTCCCAAGGCTTTTATTTGCTGACGAGAATTCAAGATGAAGTGCACCGCTTTGCCATTACTTTTCACCGGCGGCGGCATGCGAAAAATTCCTTAGCCAGCCGCTTAGATTCAATTAAGGGTATTGGACCGGTTAGCCGCAACAAGCTTTTGCGACAATTTGGCTCGCTAACGAAAATTCAACAAGCTAGCGTGCCAGAATTGCAGCAGGCTGGTTTGACATTAACACAAGCACAAACGGTAAAATTATCCTTGGCTAGTCTGACGTGATTGTTAGCTATATGGTATGATATTAAGGTCTATGTCAATCTAAAGGAGGGTCAGAGCATTGTTTGTTGATCAAACCAAAATTGAAGTACAAGCCGGTAAAGGCGGCGATGGCATGGTCAGTTTTCGGCATGAAAAATACGTGCCGCTTGGTGGGCCATCCGGTGGTGATGGCGGCCGCGGCGGTTCAATTATTTTCGTGGCCGATACTGGTTTACGGACGCTGATGGACTTTCGTTTTCGGCGCAAATTCAAGGGCGAAAATGGTGAAAATGGGCGAATTAAAGCTCAATATGGTAAAGCTGCCAAAGACTTGCGCCTAAAAGTGCCAGTTGGGACCACCGTTTACGATGATCAAACTAGCCAAGAATTAGGCGATTTGGTTGAAGCTGGGCAAGAACTAGTTGTTGCTAAAGGCGGCCGGGGCGGCCGCGGCAACATTCACTTTGCAACTTCGACCAATACGGCTCCCGAAATTGCTGAAAATGGCGAGCCAGGAGAAGACCGTGTTTTGCGCTTAGAACTCAAAGTTTTGGCGGATGCTGGCTTGGTCGGCTTCCCGTCAGTCGGCAAATCAACTTTGCTTTCAGTGGTCACTAAAGCCAAACCAAAAATTGGCGCCTATGCTTTTACAACTTTGACTCCTAATTTAGGAATGGTTGTTTTACCTGATGGCCGCGATTTTTCAATGGCTGACCTGCCTGGACTCATTAAAGGTGCTTCACAAGGAGTAGGCTTAGGAATTGAATTCTTGCGTCACGTTGAACGGACCAAGGTCATCTTGCACCTCGTTTCAATGGATCCCAATAACGGCCGGGAAGCAATTGAAGATTACCGAACTATTAGACATGAATTAGCCAATTATCAAACAGATTTGACTAAAAAACGCGAAATTATTGTGGCTAGTCAAATGGATATTCCTGGTGCTGACGACAAGTTGGCTGACTTTAAAAAGGCTTTAGGCCCAGGGCATTCGATCTATCCAATTTCCAGCGTCACTCATCAAGGCGTTCAGCCGCTGCTGCAAGCTGCCGCTGATACAATTGCTGAAGTTGAAGCTGAGCAGCCCGTTGCCAAGCCTGTTCGGGCCGAAAAGACATATGTCTTTAAGCAGCCGGAAAACGACTTACGAGTTGAAAAGCTGGCTGACCACGTCTTTGAAGTACATGGTCAAAAGATTGAGCGCTTAGTCCAAATGACTAATCTTGATCACCAAGATGGAGTGATGCGGCTAGCGCGGCAATTGAAAAATTTAGGCGTTGATGAAGCCTTACGCGAGCAAGGTGCAGTCGACGGCGATGATGTTTATATTGGCGACTTTTCGTTTGAATTTATTCAATAAAAAAGAGCAAACGAGGAAAATGGGACGAGTTAAAAACAGATTTATCGCTGGCTACTCTGGTTTGCGAGCTTTAGCCGTAATCGGAGTTATTCTGTATCATTTAAACCCAAAATTGTTTATTGGCGGCTATTTAGGCGTGCCAATTTTTTTGGTTTTGTCAGGTTATTTAGTGACGGACCACATGCGAGCAGCTTATGAACAGCAGGGCTTTTATGATACTCCGAATTTTTACCTGCGGCGGGCAAAAAAACTTTATCCGCAGCTGATTACGGTTTTATGGCTAGCAAGTGCCTATATTCTTCTGTTTCAACGCAATTTATTGGCTAAACTGAATCAAATTGTTTTTACCAATTTATTGAATGTCTACAATTTCTGGCAAATTGCTAATGGGCAATCTTACTTTGCCCGCTTTGCTGCCAACGAATCACCATTCGTGCATTTATGGACCATGTCCATTGAGGCTCAATTCTATATTCTTTGGCCGCTAATAATTTTGCTTCTGTTTAAATTCGTTCACCGGACTAAAACCAAGGTATGGGTAATTTTAGAACTCACAGCGTTATCAGCTATTGAAATGGCAGTTTTGTTCAAGCCAGGTCAAGATACTAGCCGTATTTATTACGGGACTGACACGCGCTTCTTTTCTTTAGGATTAGGAGCAGCTTTAGCTTTTATTTGGCCAACCAATAAGCTGACTAGCCGCCTAAGCCAGCATGACACGCTGCTGCTGGATATTGCAGGCGGAGTCAGCTTGTTTGCCATGCTCTTCATGGGCTGCAGTCATATTATGGATCCGCAATCCGCTTTTTCATACCGCGGCGGGATGCTACTGTTCTCACTGTTTACAACAGTTTTGGTAGCTGTCATTGCTGATCCTGGCAGCCATTGGAATAAATGGCTGACTAACCCGGTCTTTAATTGGATCGGATCGCGCTCATATGGGATTTATCTTTATCAGTTCCCAGTCATGATCTTTTTTGAAGATAAAGTTAAAAATGTTGCAGCTCATCCGCTGTTATATCAATTAATTGAAATTGCTTTGATTTTGGTCATTTCTGAGCTAACTTATCGATTGATTGAAAAACCATTCGGAAAATTGACTTGGGCCAAAACCAAGGCTTTCTTCAGCAAATTGCTGGCTAAGCGCGGAACCTGGCAGCAATATAGTTTGACTGCCTTAGCAGCTTTGGTTCTGGTTCGGGGCAGCATAGCTATAGCGAAAGCACCAAATGTTAAGGCCGTTAACCCTAATAAATCACAATTAGCCAAAACAATTTCTCGCAATCGCAAGCAGCAGGCTAAAGACAACCAGGCGGTTATCAAAAAGCGGCAAAATGAGCAGCAAGACAGCAATCAAAGCAGTCTTTACCAAGACGCTAAAACTGCGGCCAAACGCAAACCGGTCAACCGCGATTATGAGCGTTACGGCATTAGTCAGCTTTACCTGCAGGTCGCTAAAAAATTGCCAGTAACAGCAGTTGGCGACTCAGTGATGGCTGGCTCTAGTGCAGAGCTTAAAAAAATTATGCCCAATGCTTTGATTGATGCTGCAGTTTCGCGGAGCGTTACAGCGGCCGTGCCAATTTTTAAGCGTTACAAGCAGCAAAAGAGTTTAAGCAAGACGATTATTATTGGTTTAGGTACTAATGGTGCCTTTATGATGTCTGATTTGGACGAAATCATGCATATCGCTGGACCGCATCGGCAGGTCTTTTGGCTGAATACCCATGTACCGACGCGGCCGTGGCAAGGACAGGTCAATGATGAATTGAGCCACGCCGCTCATCGCTACCACAACTTAACGATTATTGATTGGTTTAATTTCAGCAATCCGCACCCAGATTGGTTCTATCAAGATCAAACTCACTTGCGTCCAGAAGGAGCCAAATTCTACGCAGCTTTTGTAGCCAAAGAAGTTGTCCAGCATGAACTAAGTGAGGAGAAGTAAGTATGGAAATCCAATTTTTAGGAACAGGTGCTGGGCAGCCCTCAACTAAACGTAATGTAGCTGGGCTAGCCTTGAAGCTGCTGGAAGAGTTAAATGAAGTCTGGCTGTTTGATGCTGGCGAAGCTACGCAGCATCAGATTTTGCAAACCAATATTCGTCCGCGCAAAATTACTAAAATTTTTATTTCCCATAATCACGGCGATCATATTTTTGGCTTGCCAGGACTGCTTTCATCACGGTCATTTCAAGGCGAAGCTACTCCGCTAACTATCTACGGCCCAGCTGGTCTAGAGCAGTTTGTGCGGTCAGCGCTGCGAGTTTCGCGTGCCCACTTGTCTTATCCGCTTCATTTTGTCGTGATTAATCATGATGGCCCGGTTTTTGCGAATGACAAATTTACTGTTTATGCAGCCAAGCTTGATCACCGTGTGCCCAGCTATGGCTACCGAGTAGTAGAGCGGTCGCGCCCAGGTGAATTGCTAGTGCAAAAAGCTTTGCAGGCAGGCGTTCCCAAGGGACCGCTGCTTGGTAAACTAAAGGCGGGCGAGGATATCGCTTTAGCCAACGGTACTATTTTGCATGGCGCTGATTTTATCGGCCCGGCTCAGCCAGGCCGTATCGTGACAATTATCTATGATACCCGCACTACCCCAGCGATTGACCGCTTAGCTCAAAATGCAGATGTGCTCGTGCACGAATCCACTTTTGCCAGTGGCGAGGAAAAATTGGCTCGGCAATATTACCACTCCACCTGTACGCAGGCTGCCGCTTGCGCTAAACGTGTTAATGCTGGACGGCTGTTTTTGACGCATGTTTCGGCTCGCTATACTGGCAAAGGAGCTCGTCAACTGGAAAAAGAAGCTAAAAAAATTTTCCCACATACAAAATTGGTTTATGATTTAGATGCATTTGAAATTCCGTTGAAAGGAGATCATCATGAGTGATTCACTGCAAGGTCAAGTTGTCGTCGTTACCGGTGCTTCAAGTGGAATGGGCAAAGCGATTGCTTTAGAAAGTGCTCGCCGCGGAGCAAAAGTTGTTTTAATTGCCCGCCGGCAAGTTGAATTAGAAAAGACTGCTAGTCAAGTCAGAGATCTAGGTGGCGAAGCAGTTGTTTTGCCAGCTGATTTAAGCAAAGCAGAAGCGATCAGCACGCTTTTTCAACGGCTGGTACAAGCAGTAGAGCGGGTAGACGTGTTGGTTAATGCAGCTGGCTTTGGAAAATTTGATGAATTTGTCCATAGCGATATGCAAACCGTAACCGATATGTTCCAAGTCAACGTCCTGGGCCTGATGTATTTGACTAGATTAGTCGGACGGCTGATGATTGATCAAAAGAACGGTCAAATCATCAACTTTGGCTCCATTGCAGGCAAAGTGCCTACTGTTAAGAGTGCAGCTTACAGTGCCAGCAAAGCAGCCGTGATTCAATTCTCCAATGTTTTGCGTTTAGAATTAAAGCCGTTCAATGTCCATGTCATGACGGTCAACCCTGGTCCGGTTTATACCAACTTCTTCAACATTGCTGATGCTAGTGGCAAATATTTGCAAAATGTTGAAGCTTTTGTGCTGGACCCAGACGATATAGCATGGGAAGTAGTTCATTTCTTTGGCACCAAAAAGCGTGAGTTGAATCTGCCCATCAGCTTAGCGCTGGCTGCTAAACTGTACAACCTGTTTCCAGGCTTAGGCGATTTCGTATCACTGAAAGTTGCTAGTCTCAAATAGGGAGGCAAATTAATGACCGACCACGATAAAAAACAACCTAAAAGCAGCTCCCGCAAGCAAGGCAGATTAATTGCGGCGATTGTGATCGTCTTGCTGCTGGTGATCTTTGCGATTTTAAACGTGAAGCCAGTGACCATTAATTTCGGCTTTTTTGCTTTTAAGCAGCCGTTGATTATTGTTTTAATTATCATGTTTTTACTGGGAGCACTGGTTTCATGGCTAATGGGTCGCAAGGAATAAGTGTTGATTTGTGGCTTTAAGAATAGTATGATTAGAAAACGTGAGTATTTAGACGTTTAATTATCAACTTAGAAATTAACATTTAAAGAGGAGATATTTATTATGGCAGTTCCAGCAAGAAAGACTTCAAAGCAACGTAAGCGTTCACGTCGCGGTCATATTAAGTTAAGCGTTCCAGCAATGCACTACGATGCAACTACTGGCGAATACCGTTTGAGCCACCGTGTATCCCCAAAGGGTTACTACAAGGGCCAACAAGTTATGAATAAGGCTGCAAACAGCAACGCAAGCAACAACTAATTTGTTAGCAGGCTAAAAATATCGAGCCAGGTCAGTTGACCTAGCTCTTTTTTGTTAATTGTTAGGAAAGCGCTTTCTTAAAATTGGCAAACAAGTTATAATGTTTGTATATTAAGGAGGACAATTATGGAACTGGTATTTTTGCATACAAGCGATATTCATGGCTATATTTTGCCAACTGATTATCAAAAACAGGGTGATTATTCAGCTCCCTTTGGCTTAAGTCGGGCCAGCACGCTGATTCACCAAGAGAAGGCCAAATTTGGTGCTGACAACGTAGTTGTAACTGATGCCGGCGACTTGCTGCAAGGTGCACCGCTAGCTACCTATACTAGCAAACAAGACTACGAGAAAGGCATTGCCAAGTATACCGAAGCTTTTAATAAAGTTGGCTATGACGCACGGGTATTAGGCAATCACGATTTTGATTATGGTCGTGACTATTTGACTTACTACATTGACCATACTAAAGCACCGATGCTGAATGACAACGTTTTAGATGAGCAAACTGGTGAGCCATTTGCTGGCCGTCAATACACGATTATTGAAAAAAATGGCGTCAAAGTTGGTATTGTCGGCGTTTGCACCCAGTATGTTCCGCATTGGCAAAATCAAGAACACATTAAAGGCATGAAATTTATTCCAGCTTTTGATGGCATCAAACCACTAGTCAAAGCCTTGCGGCCAAAAGTTGATGTCCTGGCGGTTTTATACCATGGCGGCTTTGAAAGCGACCCGAAGACTGGCAAAGCTACTCAACCGCATAACGGTGAAAATGAAGGCTACAAGATGCTGTCAGAACTGCCTGAAATCGATGTGATTTTGGCAGGTCACCAGCACAACCGGGCAGCTTTAGTCGCACAAGGCACCCCAATTGTGCAACCAGGTTATCGTGGCGACTGCATTGGCGAAGTTGTCTTGGATTTGGAAAAGAACGCTGATGGCAAATATGAAATTAAAGATTCATCAGCCCAATTAGTTGATACTAAAGACTCTGAGCCAGATCCAGCAGTTGCTGGCGAAGTTAAGCAATTAGATGCTGAAACGCAAGTTTGGCTGGACAAGCCGATTGCTCATATGTCAGCTGCTGCTCCAATTGAACATCCATTGCAAGATCGGCTAACTGGTGCACCATTTATCAACTTGATCGAACAAATGGAGCTCTGGTTCTCACACGCCGATGTAGCGGCTACCGCGATTATGACTGATGATGCCCATGGCTTTACGCAAGATGTTACTATGCGGCAAGTTTTGCTGAACTACCCATTCTCAAACCAGCTGTGTGTGGTTAAATTGACTGGCAAAGAATTGCGGGAAGTAATGGAGCATGCTGCTACTTATGTAACTAAAGATGAAAACGGCCAAGTTAAATTTAAAGATAAGTATGTAACTCCGCAGAACATGCTGTTCAACTTTGACTTGTTCTACCCAATTCATTATGAAGTTGATGTTTCCAAGCCAGAGGGTGAGCGCATAGTCAAGCTGGAACTGAACGGTAAGCCAATTGATGAAAATAAGACTTATCGTTTGGCAGTTAACAACTACCGGGCCAATGGTGGCGGCTTCTATCCATGCTACAGCATGGACAAGATTGAAAGCACTTCTGACCAAGACTATGTTCAAATGTTTGGTACTTTCTTATCACAAAAAGATATTCAAGTTGATACTGGTCACAACTATAAGTTCTTTTAGAGAAAACTAAATAACTCCGCTAGGTTGCCTGGCGGAGTTATTTTTGTGCAAAGAAAAAACTCAACTGAAAAGCAGTTGAGTTTTACCAGCTTAGATCTTGCTATATTTGCTCTTGTCCTTGACGCTATGCGCGGTAATAGTCGGGATAATTAAAGCATACAAGCAACCAAAGATTGCTCCGACGATCACGCATTGCGTTGGGTTGAACTTCATTTGGGTTAAGGCGCCAGCAATGAAGCCAATGATTAAGCAAAAAATCACGGCCCAGAACATTGTTACGATAACTCTGAGGACTGTTTGCATACGATCCCTTCTTTCACACAGGCATTCTAGCAAAAAGGTGCCAGTTTTGCAATCCTCGCGGCTGCTTTTGTTATACTTAACTTGAAGAAAAGGAGAGAGTCTTATGAAAGTCGCAGCCTTGCAAAATTTAAGTGCCTATACCTTGCTTGCTAGTCCAACCAGGGTGAACGACTTAGTTAAAATGGCCAAGCAGCGGGGTTATGAAGCTGCTGCTTTAACTGATGTCAATGTGACTTATGGCTTGGTTGATTTTTATCAAGCGGCCCAAGCGGCGGGCGTAAAGCCACTGATGGGCATGACTGCCCGGACTGGCGGCATTATCGATCAAGCGGTCAATTATGATCTTTTGTTAATTGCTCGCACTCAGACTGGTTACCAAAACTTGCTGCGGCTGTCATCAGCTATTAATTTGCTCACGGAAAATGGTGAAAATCGCAAATTGCTGCCATTTGCTGAGCTCAAAAAATATTTGCAAGATTTAGTGATTATCGTACCAGCTAATGATCGATCAGAATTGCACCGACTGTCTGTTGAAAATCCCGACCTGGGCGCAAAATTCGTTCAAAAATTAAAAGCACTTTTGGGTACTGGCTGTCAGCTTTATTTAGGCGTTTATGCTAGTCAGGATCAAGCTGACTATGCTGCCTTTTGCCAGGAGCTAGGCAAGGCAGAAGCAGTTCCGCTGACAGCTGTTGAAGATTGCCGCTATCTAAATGCCAACGATCATTTTTTGCGCAAAAGTCTGCAGGCGATTAAAAATGGCACGAAATTGACAGATCCTTTAAGTCTTAGTCAAAATGATGGGTCGCACTGGCTACGGCCAGTCGCTGATTTAAGCGTGCTGTATCAAGATTTAGGTTTGGACTCTGCACTAGCTTCAACAGGAAAAATTGCTGCTGCTTGTCAGGTTAAGCTGTCATTTGCTGGGCCAGAACTGCCAGTTTTTAAACAGCAAGAATATCCGACTTCCCAGCTATTCTTGCAGCATTTAGCGCAAGCAGGCCTTAAAGAGCGCCGTGCTGGCAAAATTGAAACTGCTTATCAAGAGCGCCTGGACTATGAGCTCAAAATTATTCATCAAATGGGTTTTGACGATTATTTTTTGATTGTTTGGGATGTCATGAATTTTGCTCATCGTCAGCAAATTACCACTGGTCCTGGGCGTGGATCAGCTTGTGGCTCCTTGGTTTCGTATGCTTTGCGGATTACAGAAGTTGATCCGCTCAAATACCATTTGCTGTTTGAGCGCTTTTTAAATCCAGCCCGTCAGCAAATGCCTGATATTGACCTAGATATCCCTGATAACCGCCGCGATGAAGTAATCCAGTATATGTTCAAAAAATATGGCATGGACCACGCTGCGCAAATTTTGACCTTTGGAACGCTAGCTGCCAAGCAAGCGTTACGTGATTGTTCGCGCATCTTTTGCTTAACAAAAGTTGAAACGCAAAAATTTACCAGGTCGCTGCCATTTTCAAAACAGGCGTTGACGCTAACTGAATGCTATCAGGAGTCAAAGCAGCTGCAAACTCAAGTGCAAGCCACACCGCTGAACCAACTGCTGTTTAAAACGGCTTGTGGCTTGGAAGGTCTGCCGCGGCATTATTCAATTCACGCTGCCGGCTTGGTGATTTCTGATCATTCCATTGCAAGTTTAGTGGGCCTGCAAGCCGGGCCGTTAGGCATTCCCGTGACTCAGCAAACGAAAAACAGCGTGGAGCGGTTGGGATTATTAAAAATCGACTTTTTAGGGCTGCGCAATTTAACCATTTTGGGAACAGCGCTGCGCCTAGCCGGGCTAGCTGACCCCAATAAAATCCCGCTCGATGATCCTGCAACTTTGCAGCTATTTCAGGCTGGGCAAACGGATGCTATTTTTCAATTTGAATCAACCGGCATCAAGCGCGTGCTTAAACGCTTGCATCCGGATAATTTCGAAGATATTGTCGCTGTTAATGCTCTGTATCGCCCAGGTCCAATGCAAAACATTGATCATTTCATTGCCCGTAAGAATGGCAAAGAGGCGATCACTTATCCTGACCCATCCTTGCAGCAAATCTTGGCTCCTACCTATGGCATTCTGGTTTACCAAGAACAAGTGATGCAGACCGCACAGGTTTTGGCTGGCTTTTCATTAGGGCAGGCTGATTTGCTGCGGCGGGCCATGTCGAAGAAAAAGCAGGACGTCATTGACCAGCAGCGGGGCCGCTTTATTGCTGGGGCCGTTAAGCTTGGGCACCAAAAGGCAGTGGCTGAGAAAGTTTACCAATACATTGAACAATTTGCCAACTATGGTTTTAACCGTTCACATGCTGTTGCATACAGTGAGATTGCTTTTTGGCTGGCTTATTTAAAAGTTCATTATCCTGGGGCTTTCTACACTGCCTTGCTTAATGCTAATAGTGGTGATAAAGATAAAGTCGCTGCTTATTTGACAGCTGCTAAGGAAGCTGGTTTGCAAGTTTTTCATCCAGATATCAATCACAGCCAGGCCGGCTATCTGCTGCAAAAAAAGGCAATTTTAGTTGGCTTCAGTGCTATTAAGGGCTTGCGCCGAGATCTGGTTGAGGCCATCGTCACTGGTCAGCCATATGCCAGCCTGACTGATTTTTTGCAAAAAATTCCCTCTAAATTTTTGCATCCTGATGCAATTAAGCGCTTGATTAAAGCTGGCTGTTTTGATAATTTTGACAGCAATCGGCAATCGCTGTTGGCTCAAACTGAACAGCTAGTCGAAAGCGTCAGCATGTCGGGTGGCAATCAATCTTTGCTGGCTGCGCTAGCGCCCAAACCGGTTGCTGTCAAGCCGCCAACCAGGGCAGAACTAGCAGCTATGGAAACAGAAGTCATGGGCTTTGCGACTACTCTGACGCCGTTAATTGCCATTCAAAAATTTGCTAAGCGCTATCAGGCGCGCCAATTCAACGCTTTTGCAGTTAATGAGCGCGGGATTGTGGCGGCACAACTGGTTAAAATAAAATTGATCCGGACCAAACGCGGTCAAACTATGGCTTTTGCCTCATTTAACGACGGCCATAGCCGACAAGAGGTTGTTGTCTTTCCACGATTGTATGAACGCTTTAGCAATGTTTTGGAACAGGATGGTTTTTATTTGCTGCAAGTTCAGACACGCAGCGATCGCTATGATCAAGGCCAAGTACAGTTTATTTTGACCAATTTGCGACGGGTGCAGTTCAAAACTGAAAGCTGAGTTGCTTTTTACGGTCAGACTACCTATACTAAATTGTTAATGCTTCTAGCAAAAGAAGAGAGGAACTAGCGTGATTGGAAAAGTTGCCACTGGCACAGTGACGGATATCAATGAGCAAGCTTACTTTGTGCAAATTGCAGGTCAGACCTATGCCTTGCCCAAAGTTGAAGTGACGCAAGAAGAGGCCCCACAGCTGGGCAGCCGCGTAGCCGGCTTTATTTATGAAAATAAACAAAAAAAGCGGGTGATGACGCAATTCTGGCCAGTTGCTGGTCCTGATGAATATGGTTGGGGCAAAGTTACTCAGACTAGACGCGATTTAGGCGCTTTTGTTGATATTGGCTTGCCAGACAAAGATGTAGTTATTTCTGAGGATGATTTGCCAGCTGATGCTAATCGCTGGCCGCGTCCGGGCGACCAAGTTTTGGTCCGGCTTGAAACGGATTTTAAAGAGCGGATTTGGGCCAAACTAGCCGATGAAAACATCTTTGAACAGTTGGCACAAACTTTTCCTGATAATTTAAACAACCGCAACCTGCACGGAACAGTGTACAGCAGCCGGCCAATTGGGGCTTTCGTGATTACTGATGACTATTACTTGGCATTTGTCCATTCATCGCAATCGTATCGGCCGCTGCGATTAGGCGAGCAAATTTCGGCTAGGGTAATCGGTACTAGCCAATACGGCCGTTTGAATTTGAGCGTCTTGCCGCGCAGCTATGAAGAGATTGATGATGACGCACAAATGCTGTTGGTCAGTTTGCAGCGTGAAGCTACCAAAACCCTGCCTTTTTCCGATGCCAGCAGCCCAGAGGAAATCAAAGAACATTTTGGAATTTCCAAGGGTGCATTTAAGCGGGCAATTGGCCACCTGCTCAAAGCTCATTTAATCAGCGAAGATAAAGAGGATGGTACAATTAGTTTGCTGAAGCAAGGTGAGGACTAATGCTATTTAAATACCGGCAAGATTATGAAAAGACGGTCATGGGCTTTTTGTCTTATTTGCCTTACTTTAAAAATTTAGATAATTTGCGGCAAGAAATGCGGCTTTATAACAATGCAGATAATCAGTTTGAAATCTATTTGTTTAGCAAAAGCCAGCAAAGCGATTATTTAGGGATCATTGGCATTCAGCATGAAGCGAAATTTGTGGTAGTGCGTTATATTGCCTTGGCTCCCGATATTCGCAACCAGCATTATGAAGCAATCCTGATGAGAGAATTGCAAAATACTTTCCCGCAAGAAAGCATCACAGCCGTACCTGACTATACCTATTTGCTGAAATATTTGCAGTCAGATCAATCTCATGCCTGAAGTGCTAAAGCTGCAACTGGCTAATTTCGAAGGCCCATTAGATCTGCTTCTGCATTTGATTCGTCAGCAGCAACTGGATATCTATGATATTCCAATTGCGCAAGTGACCGATCAATATATGCACTATTTGCGAGCAATGGAACGTATGAATTTGCAAATTGCCGGCGACTACTTCGTCATGGCTTCAACCTTGCTTAAAATAAAATCGCAGCAGCTCTTGCCCCACAATGAGTACGCAGATCAACCTGGCGAAAATGCGAGACAAGATTTAGTCGATCAATTAGTCGAGTATTCAATGTATCAAAAAATTGCTGGCTACTTGGGCAAAAAAGCTGCATCAGCACCATTTGTGGCAGCTAAAGAACCAACCCAACCAGCAGATCAAGCGCATTTGCTGCTGCAGCCTTGTCAAATTACGACTGATGAATTGCTGCAGGCCATGAGCAAAGTGGTAGCACGGCTGCGTTTGCGTCAACCGGCGACTAGTCAAGTTGCTCCGCATAATTTTAAAGTCAAAGAAATGCGCCAGTATATGACCAAATTATTATTAAAGCGCGGCAAAATTTCTTTTGCCAGCGCGGCTCAGAATTTAAATTCGATCGATGAAGCGGTGGGGCTTTTTTTAGCTGTTTTAGATTTGTTTAAAATACAAGCGATTGCTGTAGTTCAGCAAGGAGATGATTTGTTGCTGCAATCGGGCAAAACGGACCAATGATTAATAAAAGTGCTGAACTAGAAGCGCTGCTGTATTTAGCAGGGGACGATGGCCTTAGCTTGGCCGACATTGCAGAATTTTTGAACATTCAACAAACTGCTGCTCGGCAGCTGGCTGAACATTTGCAGCAGCAGTTGCTGCAAACTCAAGCATGCGGCTTGCAAGTTTTACAAGTTGGCGATCGCTACAAACTGACGACTAAGGCTGACATGAGTCAAATCGCCCAAAAATTTTTGCAAACTGGTGCTAGTTCAAAATTGAGTCAAGCTGCGCTAGAAGTATTGGCGATTGTGGCTTACCAGCAGCCTATCACTAGGGCTGAAATTGACGAATTGCGCGGAGTTAACTCGCATGGGGCGCTGCAAACTTTAATTTGGCGCAATTTAGTGATTAGCAAGGGACATAAAGCGGTAGCAGGCAGCCCGCGCTTATATCAAACCACAGATTATTTTTTGCAATATTTTGGTTTGGGCAGCCTAGCCGATTTGCCAGCGCAAGAGCAATTTACTGAGGAAATTGAGCAGCCGGCAGCAATTGATTTGTTCCAACAAAATAATGACGAACCACAAGCAAATAAGGGAGATTAAGATGGCTGAAAGATTGCAAAAAGTTATCGCCGCGGCTGGCATTACTTCGCGGCGCAAAGCAGAACAATTGATTCTAGCTGGACGCGTCAGCGTTGATGGACAAAAAGTAACTAAATTAGGTACTAAAGTTGAACCTAAACAGGAAGTTGCGGTGGATGGAGTTCCAATTAAGGCGCAAGCACTGCATACCTACCTGTTTTACAAGCCCCGCGGGATAATTTCAGCTGTCTCTGACAATCACGGCCGGCAAACGGTGGCAGATTATTTTGCTGATCTGCCATATCGTTTATATCCGGTTGGGCGGCTGGATTATGATACTTCTGGTTTGCTCCTAATGACTGACGACGGAGAACTTGCTAATCATTTGATGCACCCGCGTAACGAAGTGCCTAAAGTTTATGTGGCTAAAATTGAGGGAGCTTTAACTGGTGAAGCGATTCACGCCTTGAAGACCGGCGTTCAGTTAAAGGGCCGCAAAGCCAGTCCTGCTAAAGTTAAAATTTTAAAAACTAAGCAGGGCCATCGTACTTCGCAAATAGTTCAGTTGACCATTCACGAAGGGCACTATCACCAAGTCAAATTAATGCTGCAAGCCGTCGGCTGTCCTGTTCAAAAGCTATCACGACCACGTTACGCTTTCTTAGACTTGCACGGTTTGTCTGCTGGTCAATACCGCGAGCTGAGCCCGCAAGAAGTTGACAAATTGCGGCATTTGTAGTAGTTTAAAATTGTCAGTTGAATAAAAGAGATGTTGTTCTCAAGGCAGGGTGAAAATCCCGACCGGCGGTTTCAGTCCGCAACCTGTATTTACAGTGGAGTCCTAGCAGGCACCGATAGTTACAGTCTAGATGGGAGAGAACAGGCATCTAATTGCTAGCTTACTTTAAGAAAACAATTAGAAGGTCTGTTGCTTGAGGCAACAGACCTTTTTGATTGCAGGAGGGAGTAAGTTTAGTATGCAAAAAGAAGCTTCAACTGAAAAAATCAAGTTAAGATATTGGGTTGCTTGGGCCGTGATTGCGGCAATTGCCTTTTTGATCATGAAATTTGAATTCCCAGTGATTCCAGTGATTCCGTACCTTAAAATGGACTTTTCCGATGTCATCGTCGCCATGTCGACCTTTATTTTCGGACCACTGGGCGGGACCATGGTTGCTTTCTTCAAATCTCTGATCAATTATCTGATTTCAGGGGCTAATATTTTAAGTTTAATCGGCGATACTGCTGCCTTTTTGGCCAGCATTGCCTTTGCACTGCCAATGTATTACCTGTCCAAGAAGCACCCTGATAAAAACAGCTACAAAATTTTAGGAATTATCGTTGGCATTTTGAGCATGACTATTGTGATGTCAGTGATGAACGCATTTATTTTGACGCCGATGTATGTCAAATTTGCTAACTTTACGTTGCCGCACGGAATGCTTTCATACATTTTTACTGCCATCGTGCCATTTAACTTAGCCAAAGGTTTAGTTAACGGCGTGATCGTGTTTGCTTTGTGGAAGAGCGTAATTCCGCAGCTGCGAAAATACGTCGCTCGTCACTTTTAATTTCGGATAAACCAACAGCTATTATTATGAAAAAGTCAGTCGCTTGCCGCTTTTCGACAAGCGATTTTTTTGATCTGAGAATGCAAAGGGACAGCAGCTATGCTAAACTAAAAGGGTATAATGGAGGGAATTTAGGATGAGTGAAAAAAACGAGCAGCAGCCTTTACAGCATTACAGCCGCCCGCAAATGTCCCGGCGGCAAGATCCGAATTTGCGCGGGCATCACGCAGATAGCCAAAAGCATGAAAAAGGCGGCAAGCATACCAGCTTATGGGTCAGCTTAATCATCATCGCTATTTTAATTATCTCAATTGGGCCCCTAATCAGCTCGCAGGTCAATCATAACTCTCGGCAAGATTTGGCTAGTCCAAAAGTAGTTAAGAAGAGCAGCAAGAAGTCGGCCAAGACCAGTTCAGCTAATAAAAAGGCCAAGACTAAAACTAGTTCAACCACGACCAAAGCTAAAACCACGCAAACTCAGTCCAAGCAAACGACAACCAGCTCTGCAGCTAAGACGAATACAACTACTGGGCAAACATCAACTGCTAATACTGCTCAATCGCAAAGCCAGACTAGCAGTCAAAAAACTATGCCATCGACTTATACGGTTAAAAGTGGCGATTCTTTGTCGAATATTGCCAGTCAATATGGCTTAACAGTTGAAAAACTGACACAGCTGAATAATTTATCGAGTGCGGATTCAATTCAGCCTGGACAAACTCTCAAATTGAAATAAAATAAAGAGCGTAAATTTGAATAAGGAGGAAAGAGACGCAAGTCTCTTTTTTATTGGATGCAAGTAGCTATTGATGGACCTGCTTCAGCAGGCAAAAGCACGGTTGCTAAAATCGTGGCGAAGAAATTGTCGTTTATTTATATTGATACGGGCGCAATGTACCGGGCTTGTACCTTGATTGCTAAGAATCACGGCTTGGATTATGGTGATGAGGCTGGCATCTTGGCTGCAATCACGCCAGGCAGTATCCGCTTTCAAGCTGATCATGATCAGCAGCGTGTATTTGTCGAAGGACAAGATGCAAGTTTAGCTATCAGAACGCCTGAAATTACTGCCAATGTTTCGCAAGTTTCAGCTTTGCCAGGCGTCAGGAAAAAAATGGTGGCCTTGCAGCGGGAAATGGCTGGAACAACAAACGTCATTATGGATGGCCGCGATATTGGCACGACTGTTTTGCCACATGCTGATGTCAAAATCTTTTTAGTCGCTTCAATTGCCGCTCGTGCCAAACGGCGTGAACTGGACTATGCCGATAAGGGCATTAATGAAGATTACGACAAGATTTATCAAGATATAAAATTACGTGATTACAAAGATTCCCACCGAGCTGTCTCACCATTGCGCAAAGCTGACGATGCCGTTGAAATTGATACTTCAGACTTAGATATTGATCAGGTTGTCGCAGCAATTTTAGCAGTGATTGCAAAAAAACAAAAAATATCAACTAAATAGTAGAAAATTTATCCAAATTACTATAAAATTGAGAAGTGATATTGGGAGGTATATATGTCCGAAAACAGTAATCAATTTTTAGATGCTTTAAAACAAATGCAGGGAGTTGAGGTTGGCAACATCGTTGACGTTGAAGTCTTAGACGTTGAAGACGGTCAAATCGCCGTTGGCGTTGAAAATGCTGGTGTTGAAGGTGTAATCACCAAGCGTGAATTCACTGCTGACCGTAACGCTAACTTGCACGATTTAGTAAAACCAGGCGACAAGTTCAAGGCTTTAGTTTTGAGAAGAGCTGGTGGCGACAAGGAGAATGGTGAATTCTTCTTCTCAGTTACCCGTTTGGCAGAGCGCGAAGCTTACAAGAAGTTGCAAAAAGACTTTGAAGAAGGCAACACTGTTGAAGGTACTGTTGTTGGTGCTGTTCGTGGTGGCTTGCTGGTTAATGTTGGTACACGTGGTTTCTTACCAGCTTCATTGATTTCAAATCGTTACGTTTCTGACTTGAAACCATTCATTGGCAAGAAGATGAACTTAAAGATCACTGAAATCGACCCAGAAAAGAACCGTCTGATCTTGTCTCGGAAGGACTTAATTGAAAAGGAACGGACTGAAGCCTTTGAAAACGTTGCTTCACAATTGGTTGAAGGCGACATCATTGAAGGAACTGTTTCTCGTTTGACAGGTTTTGGTGCCTTTGTTGATGTTGGCGGTGTTGACGGTTTAGTTCACATTTCAGAAATTTCATACAAGCACGTTGACAAGCCAAGCGATGTTCTGAAGACTGGTCAAAAGGTTAAAGTTAAGGTTATTGTCATTGACAATGACCGTCGTCGGATTTCGCTGTCAATTAAGCAAACTTTACCTTCTCCATTTGAAGAAGCTACTAAAGATTTAACAGAAGGCGACATTATCGAAGGCAAGATCAAAACCTTGACTTCATTTGGTGCCTTTGTTGAAGTTGCTGACGGCATTCAAGGCTTAGTTCACGTTTCAGAAATTTCTAATAAGCACGTTGATAAGCCAAGTGATGTTTTGAAGGTTGGCGAAACTGTTAAGGTTCGCGTTTTGAACATTGATCCAAATGAACACCGGATTTCATTATCAATGAAACAAGCACAACCAAATAGTGAACGTGAAAACAAGCGTCCACGTCGTCACAACAACCGTGACAACGTTGCTAACAAGTACATGAACAACAACGATAAAGGCTTTGCTCTGGGCGACATTATTGGTGATCAATTAAAAGATCGCAAATAATTTTTAACTAAGCAGAAAAAGGGAGCTGATTAAGTTCAGCTCTCTTTTTTCATCGAAGGAGGAAACTGCATGACTTTAGGAACTGTAGCAATTGTCGGCCGCCCTAATGTCGGCAAATCGACCATTTTCAACCGCATAATTAATGAGCGGCGTTCAATTGTTGAAGATACTCCCGGTGTTACTCGTGATCGGATTTATGCGCATGCCGAATGGCTCGGTCACAAATTCAACCTGATCGATACCGGGGGAATTACCCTCGAGCAAGCGAAAATTGAGCAAGAAATCAAAGCGCAGGCAGAAGTGGCCATTGATGAAGCAGATGTCATTATTATGCTGGCAGAAGCAACTAGCGGCGTAACTGAGCTTGATGAAGCAATTGCACAGCTCTTGTACCGGGCTCATAAGCCTGTTGTTTTGGGTGTCAATAAGGCCGATAACCCTAAGCAGCGGGCTGATATTTATGACTTCTATAGTCTGGGCCTAGGGGACCCATATCCGCTGTCTGGGGCGCATGGCACGGGTTTTGGCGATTTGCTGGATGCGGTTGTTGCTAAATTGCCAAAGACTGATGAGCAAGTCGATGACAAACGTATCTCATTCTCTGTAATTGGCCGGCCAAATGTTGGCAAATCTTCGATTGTCAATGCTTTGCTAGGCCAGAATCGCGTGATTGTGGCTAATCAGGCAGGTACGACGCGAGATTCCATCGATACTAGTTTTAAAACTGCAGATGGCACTGAATTCAACTTGATTGACACGGCTGGCATTCGGCGGCGGGGCAAAGTCTATGAAAAAACTGAAAAGTACTCTGTTTTGCGGGCTTTAAGCGCAATTGATCGTTCTGACGTAGTCGTGCTAGTGCTTGATGCCGACACAGGCATTCGAGAGCAGGATAAACACGTGGCTGGTTTGGCTCATGAAGCAGGCAAAGGTTTGCTGATTGCAGTTAACAAGTGGGATTTGCCTAAAAAGGGCCCGCATACGATGCATGATTTTGAAGCAGAAATCCGGACAGAATTTCAGTACCTCGATTACGCGCCGATTATTTTCGTCTCTGCTAAAACTAAACAGCGGCTGCAGCAAATTCCAGCCCTTGTCAAGCAGATCAATCACAATCAGCGCCAGCGCTTGCAATCCAGCAAATTGAATGATTTGCTGCTGGATGCGACTAAATTGGTGCCAACGCCCTTAATTCATGGCAAACGCTTGCGTGTTTATTATTTGACGCAAGTCAGCGTAGCCCCACCAACGTTTGTAGTCTTTGTTAATGATCCTGACCTGATGCATTTTTCATATGAACGCTTTTTGATTAACCAATTGCGGCAAAACTTTGACTTTACTGGCACGCCAATTAAAATTATTGCTCGTCAGCGAAAGTGATTTGTAACATGCAAGGCCACGCAAACTATCTTTTTTGGCTAAAAACCTTGCCGCCACGCGGTTTTTGTGGTACTTTTTGTTGCAGGAAACAATGATAGGTAGTCATCATTCTTCCTTATTTCAAACAGTCTTGAGCAGGTTCTGCTCAATTCAGGAGGTGTAGAAGAATGGCAAACAAAGCTGAATTAGTAAGCGAAGTTGCTGACAAGGCCCAAATGACCAAGAAACAAGCAGCTAGCGCTGTTGACGCTATTTTTAACTCAATTCAAGAAAACCTTGCTAAAGGTGAAAAAGTACAACTGATCGGTTTTGGTACTTTTGAAGTTAGAAAGCGTGCAGCTCGCAAGGGCCGCAACCCTCAAACTGGTGCTGAAATTCAAATTCCAGCTAGCCAAGTTCCTGCATTCAAGCCAGGTAAGGCTTTAAAAGATGCAGTTAAATAGGGCTGACTCAATCAAACAGTAAAAAGACGTTAGGCTTTTAACCTGGCGTTTTTTTGTGCCACAATGGAAGCTGAGGAGGAGCATATGGCACAAACTTATTCTCAGCAGCTGCTGGCTGCTTTGCAGCAGCATGATTTTTCTCAAAGCAATGTTTTGCTAAAAAAGGCCTTTGCTAGCGATGATCAGGCTACTTTGGAGGCATTGGCCAATAGCCTAAGCGATCTGGGTTTAACAGACCTGGCTGCCAAAACTTATCGGCATTTGCTGAAACTTGATCCTGACAATGATGAAGTGAAGGTTTATTTAGCTGAAATCCTGCTGGATGATGGTCAAGACGATGCAGGACTGGATTTGCTCTATGATCTAAAGCCAAGCAGCCCTGCTTACCTTCAAGGCTTATTAGTCCAGGCTGATTATTATCAAAGCTGCGGGCTAATTGAGACCGCTAAAAACAAGTTAGAGCAGGCGCGGCAACTCTCCCCAGCAGAGCCGGCGATTATTTTTGGCTGGGCAGAGCTGGCTTACAGCAGCGGTGATTATCAAACAGCGCTGCCCCTGTATCAGCAACTTTTAAGCAAACAAAAACGAGTAGCAGAAGTATCTTTGATTCAGCGCGTAATTGCTTGTCTGGCTAAATTAGGCGACTATGAGCAAGCAGCAGCTTTGCTTAAGCAGCATAAAGAGAACATCGTTGGTATTGATGCTCAATACCAAGCAGGGCTGATTCTGCTGCAGGCGAAAGACTATCGCGGCGCAGTTCATTATTTGGATGAAGTTCTGCGCCGAGCACCTGATTATGTTAATGCCTATCCGCTGCTAGCTGAGGCTTATGAAGCAGATCATGACCCAGATAATGCTTTAGCAGCCGCTAGGACTGGTTTAACTTATAACGAATATGATGAAACTCTATATAGCTTAGGCGCTAAGGCTGCCTTGGAATTAGGCGAACAAGCTGAAGCCCAGCGCTTGCTGCAAAAAGGGCTAAAAATGGCTCCTGACAACCAAGAATTAAAATTGCAGCTTAGCAACCTTTACTTGCAAACTGGGCAGGATGAAGAAAATATTGCCCTGCTCAAGCATATTCCTGAAGACAGCCGTGAACCGCAAGTTTATTGGAACTTAGGCAAATCGGAATTTAATCAGGATGATTTAAAATCTGCCCAGGCTGATTTACTGCTTGCTTATCCGAGCTTTAAAGAGCAACCAGCTTTTCTGCGCGACTTGATCAGGTCTTTGCGGGCGACTGGGCAGCAAACAGCACTACTAGAAGTCTTGCAAAAATACTTGAAATTGGTACCAGATGATTTGGAGATGCAAGCGCTTTTAGATGATTTGCAAACTGGTGCATAAAAAAACGTTCCTTGTCTGATATGAACCCCGAAATTCGGACAAGAATTTCGAGGTTTTTATTATGTCAAAATTATCTAAACAAGACAAAATTGATATTTACAACAATTGGAAAAACTATGGCTATTCAACTGAACGACTGGCAAAACAATATAGCGTTTGTGGTTCCCATCTAAGATATTTAGTACGTCTAATAGATCGCTATGGTACCAAGATCTTAGACCATTCTTACACTACATATTCAGTTGAGTTTAAACAGCACGCTATTAACCGTGTTTTACTTAACCAAGAAATTGCTCAACGAGAATCTTTGGATTTAGCCTTGCCTAATAGTGGCATGATTTTCAATTGGATTCGCAAGTATAAAGAAGATGGGTATAATGTCATTAATCATAAGAAAGGCAGACCTACCCATGAAGGACAAAGACAAACAG